>NZ_OBMO01000045.1 GCF_900217905.1 Alloalcanivorax xenomutans | reverse complement strand
CTGTGGGAGATTCTATGGTGCCCTGCAACGCTTAAAAGAGCTTTGCGGGGCAATATTCTTGTTGCTGCTTCATCAGGGCGAAGGCGGTGCGGGCGATCTTCCGGGCCAGGATGACCAAGGCTTGCGTGGTGTGCATCCCCCGGTCCCGATAGCGCTGATAGAAGGCGCGCCAGACCGGATGTCGAGAGGCACTCATGGCAGCACAGTGCAGCAGTCGCCGGACCTCCGTATCCCCTTGCTTGGTCAGCTTGCGTTTACCCCTGAGCGTGCCGGAGTCACGAACCCGGACATCCAGCCCCAGGAAGGCCACGAAGGCATCGCTATTTTTGAAGTCCCCTCTCAGGAAGGCCATGACCAAGGCAGTGGCGGTGATCTCACCGACCCCGTTGATCGCGTCGCATCGCTGGACCTGAGCCTGTAAGCCGGCGGTGCTCACCGCGCTCTTGAGCCGTTTCTGAATCACCGTGTCGACGCGATCCATCTCGGTGATCAGGGCCTGCAGCGAGGCCTTGAGCTCCGGTTCTCCGCTCAGGCTCTGACGCAACGCGGTGCGGGCCTTAACCAAGGCGGCCCGGCGACGCAGCAGGCTCTGCAGCATCCGGTACACTTTGGGGGGCGGGCTCCACGGGCGTAACTCGTCTTTCTCCTTGTGCAGATAGCGGGCCAGCAACTGGGCATCGGCCCGGTCCGTCTTGGCCCGTGTGCCCACGCCTTTGCGGTAGTTGCTGAGACGGTAGCCGTCCACCATATAGACCCGGTGGCCCTTGGCGTGCGCGCGCTCGGTAAGGTCCATGTGATAGGTGCCGGTCGCCTCCAGGGCGATATCGCAGCCCTTGGGGAGCGTGGCTAACCATTGGCGAATGGCCTGGGGGGTGTTGTCGATGGTCAGGGTTTGGTTCCAGTTCAGCAGATGGATGACCAGATCGTCTTTGGCCACATCAATCCCGATCTCCAGGCAGCTTGCCGGCATTGCCATGGGGTGCCCCTCTCAGCTAGGTTAAATGGGCTTGTCGGGGCGCACCGTAACGCTGGCTTGCAGAGTATCGTCGGTCTGAGTGTGTGCTCAGCCGATGGATTCCTTATCGGCGTTTGAAGGTGCGGGGTGGGGCCGTATCTCCCACAGTCTGTACCCTAGGGTCAGAAGCTTGCCTGGTCCCTCCACCCCGACAAGTCTCTTCTTTCTAAGACTTGCCGGGTAACCATACAAGCTTG
>NZ_OBMO01000043.1 GCF_900217905.1 Alloalcanivorax xenomutans | reverse complement strand
TGGAGTGGCCCCAAAAAAGTAGACACCTTCATTGACGAGGAAGGTGTATGCAATTTCGCAGCAAGCGTCGGTTTAGTGACGCGTTCAAACGCGAGGCCGTTGAGGCCTCGCTGTCCAGCCCACAGACACAAAAGCAGATCGCTGCCAAACTAGGGGTTCATCCGACCTTACTGAGCCGCTGGCGGCAGGAGTGGATTGTGGGTAAGTCATCCTCCAAGAAACCGGTCCGTAATGCGGGTCCGACCAAGAGCCTCGAGGAGCTGGAGCGGGAAAATGCCCGCCTGAAGAAACAGCTGAAACGAGCTGAGATGGAGAGGGACATCCTAAAAAAGGCGGACGAGTACTTCGCCAAGCTCCAGAAATGAGGTTCGCCTTCATTGACGGGCACCGTCAATCCTGGCCGATTACGGTGTTGTGTGAAGTACTCGAGGTCTCCCGGGCGGGGTATTACCGGTGGCGCCACGCCGCCTGCCGGCCCAGCGCCCGGCGCCAACGTTGGCGGACCTTGCAGACGTTCCTACTGGAGCAGGCCAGGCAACAGGATGGGGTGCCGGGCTACCGCAAGCTGTGGCGGGACGCACAGGTGGCGGGCTTTGCCTGCGGCAAGAATCAGGTTCAACGGCTACTACGGGCCTGTGGGTATCGGTCTTGCGTGGCGACAAAGCCGGGGCATCGGCGCCCCAGCAGCGGGTTGCCGGTGCTACCGAACCTGCTGAACCGTCAGTTCAACGTCGCTCAACCCAACCGGGTATGGGTATCGGATATTACCCAACTGCAGTGTCAGGAGGGTTGGCTGTATGTGGCGGTGATATTGGACCTATGCACCCGTCAGGTGGTGGGTCGAGCGCTGGGGCGGGTCAACGACTCGGGTCTGGTGCTGCGTGCCCTGGAGCAGGCCTGGGCGCGCCGTCAGCCCCGAGGAAAAGAGCTGTTGTTCCACTCGGATCAAGGGGTTCAATATCGCAACGAGGCGGTAATGGGCTGGCTCAATGACCGGGATGTCACGATCAGCATGTCGCGCCCTGGCAACTGCTGGGATAACGCCTGTGCGGAGAGCTTCTTCGCCTTGTTGAAGAAGGAGTGGACCAAGCGCCTAGGGCGGATCGGCCGGGACGAAATGGCCGATGAAATTCAGTACTATACGGACCACTTCTACCCCAAAGTACGACGCCACATGACGCTGGGAGGGCTCACCCCCAACGCCTATGCGGCTACTTTACAGTCCGTGTCTACTTAAATGGGGCCAGTCCA
>NZ_OBMO01000041.1 GCF_900217905.1 Alloalcanivorax xenomutans | reverse complement strand
GCTCCTTGTATGTTGCCCCGGAAGATATTGATAGGGTTTCACACGGTTACCGGGGAGGCCGTTCGCTCCTGGAAGCAGCATGGTCTGACTTCGTCTGTAGAGCGGCTCCCCGCCTCATTGCTCACTCCGAAGGGTATCCCGAAGCCCACCAAGGGACTTCGTATCCACAAGGTCGGTAGTGGCAAGCAGTGCGAGGTCGGGGAACCGGTGCCCATTGTCTCTAATCAATGACCTGAGGTGAAGTGACGTGCCGGTTAACGTGGGTTTGGATATCAGTGCTTACACGGTGGATGCCGTGATTCGGCAAGGCGACAAGGCCTCTCAGCCCAAGCAGTACAAACAGACCGTGGAGGGGCACGCGGCTCTGATCTCACAGTTGAAGAAGGTCAAGCCGGCCCTGATCGTGATGGAAGCCACGGGCATCTATTATTTCGATCTGGCTGTGGCCCTGGCCGACGCGGGTCTGCCGGTCGCGGTGATCAACCCCAAGAGTTTCCGCCATTTCGCTGAGTTGAAGCTGCAGACCAGTAAATCCGACGGCATTGATGCGGATCTGTTGGCCGAGTATGGCCAACGTATGGCCCCGGCGCTGTGGACGCCACCGGATCAGCAGCATCAGATGCTGAGGAGCCTGGGGCGGCAGATCAATCGGCTGGTGGGCAGCCGGGCCCAGGCAAAGAATCGGTTGCACGCCTTGAAGGCCACTCGCTCCACGCCAGCCCTACTGATTGAGGATGAGCAGGAGGGGATCGCCACCCTGGAGAGGCGTATTGAGCGGCTTCGCCAGGCCGCCCTGGAGCTGATGGCCGAGGCTCCCGTGCTGCAACGTCAGTATGAACATCTGCTGGCGGCCAAGGGCGTTGGAGAAGCGACGGCCTTGTCGGTTCTGGCGGAGTTGTGTGTGCTGCCGCGGGATCTGAAGTCCAGTCAGGTCAGTCGGCATGCGGGGTTGGATGTGCGTCAGCACCAGTCTGGAACCAGTGTGAACCGGCCTGGACGCATCAGTAAGGCGGGCAATGTTTACCTACGCTCCGCCTTGTATATGCCGGCGCTATCGGCGGTACGCTACGATCCCAACGCCAAAGCGTTCTATGAGGCTCTGGTGGCCCGGGGCAAGAAGAAGATCCAGGCTCTGGTGGCGGTGATGCGGAAATACCTCACTGGCCTATGGGCGTGTTTGAAGACCGATACCCCATTCGATTCATCGCGTTTATTTCAGCCTCAAGGCCTTCAAAACGCTTGAAGTTGAACAGGGTATCTACAGCGGCG
>NZ_OBMO01000003.1 GCF_900217905.1 Alloalcanivorax xenomutans | reverse complement strand
CAAACTCGCTCGCATCGCCTTCGCCCTGATGAAGCACAAAACCACCTACCAATCGGAGACCCAAATCGCTTGATCTCCAACATAGAATCTCCCACAGCGGCTTCGTAGTGCGGTCGATGTTTTAACCGCTCAACCGCGCCAGTGGCGGGCCGGTGCGATGGGGCAGAACCCGCTGCACCGCCAGCCACGGCAGCACCACCGCCCAGGGCAGCAGCATCCACGGAGACAGCGGCAGGTCACCGTCGAACATACGCTGGCCCAGAGGCCACAGCGCCAGAAAGTGCAGCACCAGTGCGAACACGGCGGCACCGCCCATCAACCAGAGCTGTTCAATCGTCGCCACCCGCCGCAGCAGCGAGCGGCTGCCGCCGAGCACGCGCAACAGGGCGTCGTCCTTGCGCCGCTGACCGCTGCCGGCGAGCCAGGCCGCGGCCATGACCAGGACGCTGCTGGCCAGCAGCAACGCGGCCAGGGCCAAGGCCGCGCGGCTGGCTTGGGTGATCAGAGCCTGGGCCTGCCCCAGCAGCGCGTTCACGTCCAGCAAGGTGATTTGAGGAAAAGCGCGGATCAGATCGGGCAGGGCGCCGCTGCCGGCCTCGTCCAGATAGAAACTGGTCAGCCAGTAGCGATCCTCGCCGTCCAGCGTCCCGGGGCTGAACATGAA
The DNA here is from genome assembly GCF_900217905.1 of Alloalcanivorax xenomutans. Classification (GTDB taxonomy): domain Bacteria; phylum Pseudomonadota; class Gammaproteobacteria; order Pseudomonadales; family Alcanivoracaceae; genus Alloalcanivorax; species Alloalcanivorax xenomutans. The sequence goes on along the minus strand of NZ_OBMO01000003.1, from coordinate 243,003 downwards.
GTAGAAATTAGGTTGAAAACTTTCCCAGTCCACTTCCCGCAGACCAACGATGGTGGCGCTCAGTTCGCCGGAGACTCCGGTGAAACGCAGTTGGTCGCCCACCTGCAGGCCCAGGGACGCGGCCAGTTCCGATTCCACCGAGACCTCGCCGGGCTGTTCCGGGTCGAGCCAGCGCCCGGAGGCGATCTGGTTGCTGGCGGGCAGGGTGTCACCTTCGGTCAGGGACAGGTCCCGGTTCAGGGCCCGCTCACCCTGTTCGCGATCATCGCTTTCCTTGGTTACCGCCTCGCGTACCGGCTGTCCGTTGACTTCCACCAGCCGGCCACGCACCACCGGATACAACTGTGGCGTTTCCGCGCCATGACGATCCAGCCATTGCCGGAACGCCGGCAGATCCGGCTCGAACAGATTCAGCACGAAATAGTTGGGGGCCTTTTCCGGCAGCGTGGCGCGCCATTGGCTCAGTAATTGCTGACCCACGTGACTGGACATGGACATGATCGCCAGCGCCAGCACCAGCGCCGACAGCATCGGCAGGGTGGTCAGCGGACGTCGGGACAGTCGCCGCAGGGCCAGCCTGGGCGCCAGTGGCCAGCGGTCGCCGAGGCGGTCGGCAAGGCGCAGCGGCCCCCACAGCAACAGGGGCAGGCCCACTGCCACCGCCACCATCAGCCCGAGCAACTGGAGCAACTCCATCAGTGAGCCGGACAGCACCATGGCCACCAGTACCGGTGCCGCCAACGCGCCAACCAGGTTGAGCCCGGTGCGGGCCACTGGCGCGGACGGTTCCGGTTGCAGGATCTGACGGGGCGGCAGATCCGCCAGCCGCCACAAACGGGGCAGGGCGAACCCGGCCCAGATCACCAGCGGCGCCAGCGCCAGCAGCAGCCAGCTGCCCGGGCCCGGTTTCCAGGCCAGGGCATCGCCGAGCCACTGTTGCAGAGCCAGAAACGCCGCTACCGCCAGCGCCAGCCCGGCCAGCATGGCCGGCAACAGCGCGGTCAGCTCGCGCGACAGAATCCAGCGCAGCACCGTGGCCCGGGAGGCGCCGAAAGTCTTCATCACCGCGCTGCGCCGGGCCTGCTCAAGACTGCGCACACCGGCGGCCAGATAGACCGCGCCGCCGCACAACAGCACCACCATCATCACCGCCAATTGCCCCCAAAGGGTTAACTGGCGCAGCGGCCCCATGGAGCGTAATCCGGCGTTGTCGCGGGTTTCCAGTTCCTGGTTGGCGGCCAGTGTCGGAGTCAGCTGTTCGATCAGAGGCGCCATCATCTCGCCCGGCGCGCGCAGGTGCAGCTTGTAACGGGCCCGGGTGCCGGGGCCGATGATGCCGGTGCCCGGTACGTCGGCCAGATTCATCAGCACGCGCGGATTCATGCTGTAGAAACCGGCGCCCTGATCCGGCTCCTGTTCCAGCACGGCGGTGATCCGCAATGGCAGGTCGCCGATGGTGACGGTATCGCCGACCTGTTGTTCCAGCCGGTCGAGAGCGGTACCGGCCAACCACACTTCACCCGGGGCGGGACCATGATCCACCCGTTGCGGGTCGGTGAAACGTTGCCCGGCCACCGCCACGGAACCATACAGAGGGTAGCCCTGGTCCACCGCTTTGACACTGGCCAGCACAAAGATGTCGTCGCGCACCAGTACGCTGCTAAAGGTCAGAGTGTTGGCACTGGCAAGATCGCTGACCATGGCTTTTTGCTGATCGCTGGGCGGGGCGCTGCCTTCCAGCACCAGATCGCCGCCAATGGCCTCGGCGGTGCGGGTGGCGAAGCGGTGTTCCAGCTCGCCGCGCAACAGCACCACGGTGGCGATGGCGAGCGTGGCCACCATCAGCGCCAGCGCCTGGATCCGGAACGCCGGGGAACGCCAGGGGCGCAGCAGTCGTTCAGTCACCGAGACGCCCCTCCACCAGTTGCCGGTGGCGCGCGCAATGGGCGGCCAGTTCCGGATCATGGGTGACCAGTACCAGGGCGGTGCCGTGATCGCGGTTCAGACTGAACAGTAACCCGGCGATTTGTTCCCCGTTGGCGCGATCCAGACTGCCGGTGGGTTCATCGGCGAACAGCACCCGCGGCGCCATGGCGAAGGCCCGGGCCAGAGCCACCCGTTGTTGCTCGCCGCCGGACAACTGCGCGGGAAAATGATGTTGTCGGTGCTCCAGGCCGACCCGTTGCAACCAGTGACGGGCTTTGTCGCGGGCCTGGCGGTCGCCGGCGATTTCCAATGGCAGCATGACGTTTTCCACCGCACTGAGGTCGGCGACCAGATGAAAGGACTGAAACACGAAGCTGCAATACTGACCGCGCAGGGCCGCCCGGGTATCCTCGTCCTGGTCGCTGAAAGGCTGTCCGGCCAGCGTTACGTTGCCGCCGGAAGGTACATCCAGGCCGGCCAGCAGAGAGAGCAGGGTGGATTTACCGGAACCGGAAGGCCCGGTGATGGCCAAACTGTCACCGGCGGCGATCTCCAGATCGATACCGTGCAGCAAGGTCAGATCGCCTTCCGGAGCGACCACCGTTTTGGTTAACCGTTGAGCCACGAGTACAGGGGAAGAAGCCATGTCGAGGTGCCTGTTGGTCATACTGTTGTTCCTCGCGCCTTTACTGGGCCGCGCGCAGGGCATCGTGGTGCTGGGTGACAGCATCAGCGCCGGCTACGGTCTGCAAGAAACGGAGGGTTGGGTGCACCTTCTCGGACAACGACTGGCAAGTCAATGTTCCGCGATGCCGGTGATCAATGCATCGGTGAGCGGTGAGACCAGTGATGGTGGTGTCAGTCGTCTGCCGGCCTTGCTGGAGCGGCATCAGCCGGATGTCCTGGTGCTGGAGTTGGGCGGTAACGACGGCCTTCGTGGTTTGCCGCCGAGCCGTCTGGCCGGCAATCTGGAAAAGATGGTGTCCCTTGGCCAGCAGGCCGGGGCCCGGGTGGTGCTGCTCGGAATGCGCATTCCTCCCAATTATGGTCGTGCCTATACCGAACGTTTCGAGGCGGTGTTCAAGCAGGTGGCGGAGAACAACGCGCTGCCCTGGGTGCCGTTTTTCCTCGACGGCGTGGTGGAAGCGGGCCAGATTCAAAGCGACGGCATTCACCCCACCGCCGAGGCCCAGCCCACTCTGCTGGATAACGCCTGGCCGGTTTTGCGGGAAGTATTACCGAAGGATTGCCAGCAATGATGAATTTCGATGTGCCCTACAACGATATCCTGGACTTTTGGTTTGATGGACTGGATCAGGGGGATTGGCCGCCAGGCGAGTGCGAGCGGCGATGGTTCTCCGGCGGCGCCGCTGTGGATGCACGTATTCGCGAGCAATTCAGTACTCGTCTGCAGGCGGCGCTAGACCGGGAACTGGTGGCCTGGGAGCGCCATCCCCGCTCCCGGCTGGCACTGATTCTGTTATTGGACCAGTTCAGCCGCAACATCCATCGTGGCGAGGCGGCGGCCTTCGCTGGTGACCATCAGGCGGTCACGCTGACGTTGGAAGGCATCTCCACCAGCATGGAAACCGGTCTTCCCTGGGCCGGGCAGGTGTTCTTCTACATGCCGCTGATGCACGCAGAGGACCTGGCGCTGCAGAATCAGGGCATCGCCTGCTTCCGCTCCTTGCTGGAGCGGGTGCCGGAACATCTGAAAAGCAAAATTGAAAACAACCTGAAGTTCGCCGAGGAACACCGCGACATCATCGCCCGCTTCGGCCGCTTCCCCCACCGCAACGAAGCGCTGGGCAGGGAGAGCACGACGGAGGAGGCGGTGTTTTTGGAGAATGCTAAGCGATATGGACAGTGAAAAGCAGGGAACAGTGAAGAGTGAACAGTTAATAGCTGCGCGAAATACGTAACCTTGCTCTCCAACCATAGGGGCCGCGGTCAAAAGCTGGCAAGCCCCTCCGCGTTCAAAAGCAAATAAACAACAAGCCTGTCAACTAGGATCAGGAGTGGCGAATTCGCAAATGGCCTTTGCAGAATCGCATTTTTTTCGCTGTTAACTATTCACTATTAACTGTTCACTCTTCACTGTTCCCTGCTTTTTACGGCTGCATCGCCTGCAAGGCGGCCTGCAGGCGGCGGGCCAGGCCGCTGTCCAGCGGGCCATCGGGGCGGGCTTCCAGTAGCGTCAGGGCTTCGTCCAAAGGTGACGTGTTGGCGCCCTTCATGGCGCGTGGCAGCTGTTCCAGTTGCCAGGTCAGCCGCCGCTCGCGGGCGTGCTCGGGGCTGTCGATGCCGGCCAGGGCTTCCAGTGCCACGGTCAGGGTCTGGTCGTCCTCGCTGGATTCACCGTCGGGGCTCGCCTCGATACCCAGCACCGCCCGTTGCCAGCGGCGCCAGCGCGGCAGGGCCGCCAGGCGTTCCTGTATCTGCTCCCGCAGACGCCGGAACTGGCGTTGGCCAGCGCGGCCCAGGGCCGCTTCGTCCAATTCATCCAGCGCCGCCGCATGGTCGCGCAGGGCGCTTTCGTCCTGGCTGGCGAGCGGTTCCTTGAGGGCCGCCGCCACTTGTTCCAGCACCGCGATACCCTCGTTCTGCTTTTCTTCCAGCTCGTTGCGCCGCTGTTCCAGACGGGCCTGCCGTGCGCCGAACAGGTCGTCCATGATACGGCGGAAACGCTTCTGGTGCGGGCGGTGCCGGCCCGGTGGCAGCCAGCCTGCCTGGCGCCAGCGTTTTTGTAACTGCTGCGCCTCGCGGGTGGCACTGTCCAGGTCCTCCTGGGCGAGCAGGGCTTCAGCCTCCGCGATCATGGCCTGACGCTGCTGCTCGGCTTCCCGCCAGGCGCCTTCCATTTGCTGATCGATTTCGGACAGCAGGGCGGAGAACCGTTTCTGTACATCCCGGGCGTCGGTGAAACGGACCGGTTGTAATGATTTCCACTCTTGCGGCGCCTGCCGGCGGATCTCCCAGACCGCTTGCCAGTTGGCCCGCTGCCAGTCCTGGGCGGCGACGAAGTCCGCCAGCTGGCGGCACAGCTGTTCCCGGCGGCGCAGATTGTCCGCCCGTTGTTCGTCGAGTTCACGGAAGTGGGCCCGACAGGGTTCATAGGCCTGATCGGAGGCGGCCTTGAAACGGTCCCACTGGGCTTGATCCTGATCCTGGTCGGAGCTCATCAGCTCACGCCATTCATCGTGCAGTGCCTGGATCGCGCTGGCCTGTTCCTCGGCGTCGAGATTACCGCCGATCAAAGCCTCCATCTGCTCGCACAAGCGGTCTTTCTTTGGCTGAGCGGCAAAGGCATGCCAATCGCGCAGTTCATTGCGGCGCTCTTCCAGGCGTTGCAACTGTTTACTCAGCCAGGTGTCATTTTCCTCTTCGAGTACTGCTTCAGCTTTCAACCATAACCTGTTGGCGTGCTTTAAATTTCCTTTTTGAAGTTCTCGCCGGAGCGCCACCACCAGCCCCTGATGGGCGCTGCCGCCCGCCTTGCCTGCGGAGGGCGCTCGTGTTGACGGCGCGGTGACTTCCGGTGCCGGAGCCGGAGCGGGACGCTGTTGCAGTGCCCTGGGTGCCGGAATCTTGCGCGGCCACCGTTGTGACAGGGTTTCCAGCAGCTCGCGGTCCTCGCTCTGGCTCTGTTCGGCCAGGGCGATCAAATTGTGCCACTGCTCCAGCAACTGCTGGAAATGCTGGTATTCGCCTTCCTCCGCCGGCAGTTCCTCGGCGGCCGCCTGCCAGCGGCGTTCCTGGGTCGCGACGGCGGAGCGCAGGGCGCCAAGCTGCGTATCCCAGGTGTCCTCGGTCACGTCATCCAGTAATTGCCGCAGTGTGGCCAGAGCAGCACGGCGCTCGCCGAGGGCGGCCTCGCGGGCCTGCTGTTCCCGCGCCTCGGCGGCTTGTCGCGCCAGGCGTTGATGGGCTTGTTCCAGCGCTTGTGTGGCGATGCGGGTCTGTTCTTCGCCGGCGTGCTCCGCCAGTTCCGTCCAACGCTGTTCCAGTTGTTGCAGGCGCGCCTGGTAGAGGCCGTCAGCGGCCCGCTGCGCGTGTTGTCGCAGGGCTTCCGCCACCGCCGCGCAGTCCTGTTCCCGTTTGCGGCGGTCCTGTTCCGCTTGCTGTCTGTCACGCAGCCACTCACGGGCATGCCGCACCACCCGCTTGTCGCGCCCTTCCTTGGTCAGGCGCTTCATATGTTCCGCGCTTTCCAGTCGCTGGGCGGCGGCCAGGCGCAAGGCTTCATCATGGCCGTGCAGAGCGATCTCACACAGGGTGTCGGCATCGCTCAATGCGCTCAGCGCGACTTGCCGGCTCTCGCCGTCCACCCCGTTCTGGGCCACATGATAGAGAACCTTGGCGTTGCCGGTATGGCGTAACAAGTGCAAGCGGGTATCACGGTCCGGGCCGTCCGGCACCGCGCCGGCGAGCAGGGCCATCATCCGATCGGATGCCGCCTCGCGCACCGGGGCGCTGTGGCTGTCACGGGTGAGGGTATCGAGTACGGTCAGGTCCAGCAGCCTTTGTGTGGCGCTGGCCCGCACCTCTTCGCTGGCATCCTCGCGCGCCAGACTGGCGAGCAGGTCGGCCTGTTGCCGAGGGTCGAGCGTGTCTACGGCCGCCTTGCGAACAGCGGCGTCACGGTGTTGCCACCGGGGTTTGAATAGTTTGCCGAACATGGGCATCCCGTGGGAAAGAAGTCACCAGCATCAACGGCGCCCGCTCAACGGGCACCGTTCGTGATTATCGCGGCCGACCCGAATTCGGTGGCCGCCTTTTGACGCCATACTATAGGCAAAGACCGGGTCAGGCGGAAAGGTGGGATTGTATCAGCGCGTCTTTTTCCGCCCAAATGTCGCTGATCCAGCTCTGGAAGCGCTGGCGGTACTCTTCATCGTTCTCGTAATCGCCCTGGTTGGCCCAGTCTGGAATGGGGCGCTGACGGACGATTACCTGGACTTTGTCCATGGCGCCGCCGAGAAACGCCAGCAGAGAGCGGTCGGTTCCGGGCGGATAGACAATGGTGACATCGAGCAGAGTGTGCAACTGGCCGCCCATGGCGCTGAGGGTGAAGGCGGCGCCGCCGGCTTTGGGTTTGAGCAGATGGCGATAGGGTGACTGCTGCTGGTCGTGTTTGTCCTGGGTGAAGCGGGTGCCTTCAAAGAAGTTCATCACCGATACCGGGTAGTGGGCGTACTTTTCGCAGGCACGGCGGGTGGTTTCCATGTCCTTGCCGCGCAATTCCGGATTGCGGGCGATCTGTTCCTTGCTGTAGCGCTTCATGAACGGAAAATCGAGTCCCCACCAGGCCAGTCCCAACAGCGGCACCCAGATCAGTTCCTGCTTGAGAAAGAACTTCAGCGACGGTACGCGCCGGTTGGTGACCTTCTGCAGCACCAGGATGTCGGCCCAGGACTGGTGATTGGCGGTGACCAGATACCAGTCGTCGCGGTGCAAGCCTTCCAGGCCTTCCACTTCCCAGCGTAGACCGCTGCTGATGCCGATGATGACGTTGTTGATCGACATCCAGGTTTCCGCCACCACCACCAGGGCCCGGGAAAGCCGGACCCGGGCGGCGTGCCAGGGAAGAATCAGCTTGATCAAGGTCAGCACGTAAAACGGCCCAATGATCACCGTGGTGCTTAGAACGATGCCTGTCAGCGCCAGAATGCCGCGAATTTTGTTGTATACGGTCATGGATACGTTTGGATGGGAAAACCGCGATGCTAACGGACTTGCAGGCCAAAGTCCCATGTCCATTTCGGTCACTTCGGCGATCGACTTGGCCATTGGCGCAGTGCGATGAAGGTCGTACTCTCAGGCGCGCTAGGGTCAGTTCCCACTGTTTCCATCCCGCCTGTTGTGGCTAAAACGTCACCAATCCAGGCATGAGGAGAGAAGTTTGGTCATTCCAAATAAACGACGAATAACGCAGAGTGGTGACGTTTTAGCCGCAACCCGAAGGGCTGGAGCCCTTTTTACCTCCCGCGTCGTTGTCGGTTGCTTATTTGGAATGACCAAACCGCGCGCCCTCCGCCTCGCTGGAGGCAAAAAGGGCATCCAGCAGGCGGGATGGAAACAGTGGGAACTGGCCCTAGGAGTAAACGTATGACCGGCCCCCTTAATTCACTGAAAGTTCTGGATTTCTCCACGCTGTTGCCGGGCCCGTTCGGCACCCTGATTCTGGCGGACATGGGTGCCGACGTGCTGCGCATCGAATCTCCCACGCGCCCGGACTTCGTGCGGCTGCTGCCGCCGTCGGTGAACGGTGTGTCCGCCGCTCATGCCTATCTCAATCGTTCCAAGCGTGCCATGGCGCTGGACCTGAAACAGCCCGAGGGCATCGAGATCGTGCACCGGCTGGTGCGCGACTACGACATCGTGGTGGAGCAGTTTCGCCCTGGTGTGATGGACAAGTTGGGGCTGGGTTACGAGGCGCTCAAGGCGATCAATCCGGGGCTGATTTATTGCTCGATCACTGGCTACGGTCAGACCGGGCCGTATCGGGACCGCGCCGGCCATGATCTCAACTATCTGTCCATCGCCGGCATGACCGGCTACAACGGCCGGCGTGACAGCGGGCCGGCGCCAATGGCGTGCCAGGTGGCGGATGTGGCGGGCGGCTCCTGTCACGCGGTGATGGCGATACTCGCGGCGGTCATTCACCGTCAGCAAACCGGCGAGGGGCAGTACCTGGACATTTCCATGACCGACGCCGCCTTCAGCCTGCATGCGCTGACCGCGCCAGGGGCCCTGGTCGCCGGCGAGGATCCCGAACTGGAAGGCACCAAGCTCAACGGCGGCAGCTTCTACGATTGTTATCGCACCAGCGACGGACGCTATCTTTCCGTGGCCGGCCTGGAGCCGCAATTCTTCAGCCGGTTCTGCGAGGCCATTCAACGGCCGGATCTCACCGCCAAGGGGCTGAGCTTTTCGCCGCAGGTGGTGGATGAGGTAAAGGGCGCCATCGCCGAGGCGATCGGCGCGCATCCACTGGAACATTGGCTGCGGGTGTTCGCCGAAGTGGATTGTTGCGTGGAGCCGGTGTTGAGCTTTTCCGAGGCCCGTGAGCATCCTCAACTGAAGGCCCGGAACATGGTGGTGTCGGTGCCCGACGGGCGCGGCGGTGAACAACCACAGGTGGCTTCGCCATTCCGGTTCTCCGCCACCCCGGTGAGCTATCGTTTCGCCGGCGTTGGCCTTGGGCAGCACAACGAGGACGTGTTGCGGGAGCAGGGCTTCACCGATGAGGATATCGTCCGTTTACGTGAGGCCGGCGCGCTGGGCTGATTCCCGCCGCCGCGCTGCGGCGCTATGCTGAGGCCATGAGGCGTGTTTTATGGCTGGGCGTGCTGGTGTTGAGTGGAGCGGTTCGCGCGGAGTCGCCGGACAGCTGTTACTCAGGCGCCAACGATACTCTGGTGGACCGTACCCACGGCTGGTTGTCACGCACACTGTGCTGGCCGAGCCGTTGGGTGGACGGCTTTTTCGAGGATCCGGTGCGCGACAGCAACGAGCCGGCCGCCAGTCGGGTGCGTGTTACCGCGGAGCAGGTGTGGCGCGACGATAACGACGATGCCAGCGATGTGGATGTGGACGCAAGAGTCTGGCTTCCCAGTGCCGAACGCCGTTTCTCTTTGTTGTTCCGTAACCAGGACGAGGAGCAGGGCAGGGATGCCCGGGCGGCCCGGGAGCTCCCCGCGGGCGAGCGCGACGACGGTTTTCGTGGCGCGTTGCGCTGGGTCATCGACCGCTCCGATGCCATGGATCTGGACCTGGACGCGGGCGTGCGTTCCGACCTGACCACCTACACGCGGCTTCGTTACCGCCGTCTGTACCCGTTGTTCAATGAAACCGCCTGGCTGCGCTATACCCAACGCTTTTACTGGCGTGATCCGGAAGGTTGGGGCAGCCGTTCCCTGTTCGAGCTGGACCGGCCACTGACACCAACCTCCAGCGTGCGTTTTTCCAGCGAAGTCCGTTATTCCGAGGAACTCAATGAGGGCGATCTGGGGATGGGGCTGTTTCAAGGAGTCAACTTGTTCAAGCGGCTCGGGTCTCGTTCCGCGTTGGATCTGGGGATGGCCGTGGACGGCTACAGCAAGCCTGGGGTGGTGGAGAATTACCGGGTGTATGCGCGCTATCGGCGCAATGTCTGGCGGCCCTGGCTGTTCGTGGAGGTGGAGCCCTTCGTGTTATGGCCCCGGGAGCACGATTATGAGGGGATCAATGGCGTGGTGCTGCGTCTGGAAACCCTGTTTGGCCGGCTGGAGAGTTGACGCCATGGGCTTGGCAAACTGAATCTGAGATCGCCACGAAGCGGCTGTCGGAGCCAGCCCTGCTGGCGAATGGGCTTCGGCCCAAAAGATTCGCTTGCGAGGCAAGCTCCTGCAGCCGCTTCGTGGCCGGCGCGTGCGCGCGCTGTGCGGGAAAGGATCAGTTGGCCCAGTTGCTGCGCCGGCGGCCGGATTTGGATTTCAGCAGCAAGCCGCCGATGGCACCAAGCAACAGGATGCCCACGCCGGTGATCCACTTGCGGGAGGTGTTGTCATTGCGCAGCAGGGCATTCTCCGCTTTCACCTGATCCAACTCCGAACGCAGCATGCTCAACTCCTCGTTGAGACGGCGGTTGGCCTGATCCAGACGGATCGGGTCGGCGGCCACGTTGCGTAGCTGGTCCAGTTCATTGCTGCGGGAAGTCAGGGAGGAACGCAATTCTTCCACTTCGCCGCGCAGAGCATCGCGTTGACCTTCCAGTTCCGCCATTTGCCGGCGCAGATCACTGGCCGTGCTGGTGGTTTTCTCGGTGTCCTGGGTCAGCTTTTGCAGGCGCAGCGCCGCGGTGGGAGTACGGCTGATGTACTGTTTTTCCACATAGCCTTCCCGGTTGCCGTAGCGGATGTGGATCCAGTCCCCCTCTTCGCCAAGCAACTCCACCCGGGTGCCGCTTTTGATCCCTCTGTGCACGATGCGGTAGCCAGTGCCGGCGCCGGCTCGCATGGGGACATAGATTTCATCGCCGATCCAGGCCGCGGCGGCATATACAGGGGCTGGCAAACACAGCGCCAGCATCAGCAAGCCGCTTAACCATCGATTTCGCATTCACGGGTCTCCTTGTCGTCCGGCGTGAGTAATACGGCGCAATGAACGGGAAGCGCGGCGGCTATTCTTGCCGAAACAAGCACGCTTTGCCGTAGTGCCGCGTACAGTATTTGTAAAAACGATCTTAAAAAGGCTCTCAGGGCAGAACCTTCTTGAAGGGCTTCACCTGAACCTGGCGGTATACGCCGGCATCCACATAAGGGTCGGCATCGGCCCAGGCCTGGGCTTCCGCCAGCGAGGGGAATTCCGCCACTACCAGGGAACCGGTGAAACCGGCTTCGCCGGGGTTGTCGCTGTCCACCGCCGGCAACGGCCCGGCCAGCACCAGCCGGCCTTGATCTCTGAGCGTTTCCAGGCGCGCCAGGTGCGCGGGTCGTGCGGGCGTTCGCAGGGGCAGGGAGTCGGGCACGTCCTCACTGATGATCGCGTAAAGCATCGTTGTCCTTGTCGTCGGGCTTTTTGTCATTGGCGTCGCCGTGAAACAGACTCTTGCGGTCCGCCTCGGGCATGCGCTTGTAAAAATAGGCGAAAGCAGCCAGATAGAACACCATCTGGATCGCGGTAAAGCCGAACAGTTTGAAATTCACCCAGAAGTCGGTGCTGAAATTGAAGGCGATGTACAGATTCAGCAAGCCGATGAAGATGAAATAAAGCACGAACGCCAGATTCAGCCGCCGCCAGTCCCTGGTTTGCAGGGTGACCACCTTGCCAAAGGCGCTACGCATCAGGCTTTCGCAGAGACGTTGCAGCAGATTGCGGTGTTTCAGGAAATGGCCCACGGCCAGAATCGCCGCCAGCACGAAACTGATGATGGAGGGACGCCATTTAATGAAGACGTCATTGTTCAAGGCCAGGGTGAGGCCGCCGAATACCAGGGTTATCGCCAGTATCACCAGATGCAAACGATGCCAGCGCTTCCAGATCAGGCGTCCGGCGATGACCTGAAAACTGGTGGCGCCGAGCAGCCCCCAGGTGGCCAGCATGATATCCCGGCCGCTAACGAAGTAGAGGCCGAAGAACACCACCACGGGCAAGTAGTCAAATAGGGTTTTCATGGCGACATTACTTTCATAGCGACGTTGTCCTCCCGGAGGACGCATGTTATCGGGAAGCGCGGCACAAATCACCCGCCCCGGTCCATGATGGGGATTGGTCGGCGGTTATGATAGTGTGCCACCACCATGATCGCCCGTCTGGAGGGCTAATGTACCAGTGTCCGGATTTTCACTCCCACAGCCGCGCTTCCGATGGCCAGCTCAGCCCGGCGGAGCTGGTGTCGCGGGCGGCGGACTATGGCGTGGACGCCCTGGCGCTGACCGATCACGATACCCTGGCCGGGTTGCCGGAAGCGCGTGCCCGGGCGCGGGAAGTGGGATTGGAACTGGTGCCGGGAATCGAGCTGTCGGTGCAGTGGGACAATCGTGAAATCCACGTGGTCGGTTTGTGGCTCGATGAGGCCAACCCCGTGCTTCGGGCCCGGGTGGCCAGCCAGATGGAGGCACGCCGGGAGCGCGCCCGGCGTATCGGCGACCGTCTCGATCGTGCCGCTGGATTGAGTGGCAGCTATGACAAGGCCTGCGCCCTGGCGGACAGTGACGCGCCTGGCCGGCCCTGGTTCGCGCGCATGCTGATCAGCGAAGGCAAGGCCCGGGACAATCAGCACGCGTTCAACCGCTTTCTCAAGAAAGGCCAGTCCGCCTACGTTTCCACACCCTGGTGCACGCTGGAGCAGGGCGTGGCGGATTTGCTGGCCGCCGGCGCGGTGCCAGTGCTGGCGCATCCACAGGCTTACAATATGACCCGCAAACGCTTGCGGCAGTTGGTTGGCGCCTTCCGTGATGCCGGTGGCCTGGCACTGGAAGCGTTGATGCCGGGGCTGACGCCGGCGCAGGGCGCGCTGCTGGAGGAGTGCTGGCGCCACTTCGGACTGGCGGTGTCCGGTGGCAGTGATTTCCATTCCCCGGAACAAAAGTGGCTGCGACTGGGCGGGCTGCCGCCTTACCCGAAGGACGCGGTCCCGGTATGGGCGGCCCGAGACCTTGCGTCAGCGCGCCAAGCGGCGGACAATCCGCGCCCATGACCACCGTACTACACATTCATCCGGAAGATCCGCAGCCGCGTTTGATCAGCGAAGCCGCCAAGGTGTTGCGCCAGGGCGGGCTGATTGCCTACCCCACCGACACCACCTACGCATTGGGTTGTGGCATCGGCGAGAAGGCGGCATTGGATCGGCTGATTCGCATTCGCCGACTGGACAATAAACACCAGTTCACTCTGCTGTGTCCGGATCTGTCGGTGCTGGCGCTGTACGCCAAGGTGGACAACCCGGACTACCGTTTGCTCAAGGCGCACACCCCGGGTGCCTATACGTTTATTCTCCAGGGCACCAGTGAGGTGCCGCGGCGGCTGATGCATCCGAAAAAGCGCACCATCGGTATCCGGGTGCCGGACCATCCGATCTGTCAGGCGCTGCTGGCGGAATACGGCGAGCCGATCATGACCAGTACCGCCCATTTGCCAGACGATGAATTTCCACTCACCGATCCGCAGGACGTGCGCGACTTTCTTAATAACCAGGTGGATATGGTGATCGATGGCGGCTTCTGCGGCGTCACCGAAACCACGGTGATCTCCCTGGTCGATGGCAACGGGCCGGAGGTGATCCGCGAAGGGGCCGGGCCGTTGGACGCCATTTTCTGAACCCGGCGGGGTACACAATCCGTGCACCCTGTCCCTGGGCACCTTCTTCGCCTTATAATCGCTGGCTTTCACGCCTTTACGACAGGAGTCGGTTTTGAGTTCCGTGGTTCCCGCCCAACGAGTGGTTTCCGGCATGCGTGCCACCGGCCGTCTGCACCTGGGACACTATCATGGGGTACTGAAGAACTGGGCACGTCTGCAGCATGAGTACGAGTGTTTCTTTTTCGTCGCGGACTGGCATGGTCTGACTACCGAATATGAAAATCCGGGCAGCATCGAGCAGCACACCTGGGATCTGGTGGTGGATTGGCTGGCCGCAGGGGTCAACCCGGGTTCCGCCACGCTATTCGTGCAGAGCCAGGTGCCGGAGCACGCGGAACTGCATCTGCTGCTGTCGATGATCACGCCGCTGTCCTGGCTGGAGCGGGTGCCGACCTACAAGGACCAGCAGGAAAAGCTCAAGGAAAAGGACCTGGGCACCTATGGTTTTCTCGGTTACCCGCTGCTGCAGGCGGCGGACATTTTGATTTACCGGGCCGGACAGGTGCCGGTGGGGGCCGATCAGGTGGCCCACGTGGAACTGACCCGGGAAGTGGCGCGCCGTTTCAACCACCTTTATGGCCGCGAGCCGGGGTTTGAGGAGGCGGTGGCCGCGGCGATCAAGAAGATGGGCAAGAAACAGTCCCGTATCTACTTGAATCACCGCCGCCAGTATCAGGAACAGGGTGATGAATCGGCCCTGGAAACCGCCCGGGCCTTGGTCCAGGACCAGCAGAACATTACTCTGGGCGACAAGGAGCGGCTCTACGGCGACCTGGAGGGTGGCGGCAAGGTGATTCTGCCCGAACCCCAGGCGCTACTGACCCCGGCTTCGCGCATGCCGGGCCTGGACGGTCAGAAAATGTCCAAGTCCTACGGCAATTTCATCAGTCTGCGCGAGGAGCCGGGGGAAGTGGAAAGCAAGATCCGGCGCATGCCCACGGACCCGGCCAGGGTGCGCCGCAGTGACCCTGGTGATCCGGAGAATTGCCCGGTATGGGAATTCCACAAGGTCTACAGCGACGATGCCACCCGCATCTGGGTGCGCGAGGGCTGCACCAGCGCGGGGATCGGCTGTCTGGACTGCAAAAAGCCGGTGATCGAGGCGGTGCAGGAGGAAGTGGAGCCGATCCGCAAGCGGGCGGAAGAGCATTTGCGCAATCCGGACCTGGTGCGGTCGGTGCTGTCCGACGGCTGCGAAGAGGCCCGGGAACAGGCTCGTGCCACTTTGGAAGAGGTGCGGGCGGTAATGGGACTGCACTATCGATGAATAAGCCGTCGATAAGCAGGTGCCGATGAGCAAGGTGCGATGAACGATCCGAATCCGGTGGACAATCCGCTGATGCCACCGCCTGCTCCACAGCAGGCGGAGATGCCCTTTGGGCTGATCTACGGCAAGGCGATCACCAAGCTGCCGGATGATCTGTACATTCCGCCCGATGCCCTGGAAGTGTTCCTGGAAGCGTTCGAGGGGCCGCTGGATTTGCTGCTGTACCTGATCAAGCGGCAGAACCTGGACATCCTTGATATTCCGGTGGCGCAAATCACCAGCCAGTACATGGAGTACGTTGAGCTGATGAAGGCGCTCAACCTGGAGCTGGCCGCCGAGTATCTGGTCATGGCGGCCATGCTGGGCGAGATCAAATCCCGCTCGTTGCTGCCGCGCCCGGCCAACGAGGGAGAGGACGAAGGCGAGGACCCCCGCGCCGAATTGATCCGCCGGTTGCAGGAATACGAGCGGTTCAAGAAGGCGGCGGAAGATATCGAGGCGCTGCCCCGGCTGGAGCGCGATATTCACCTGGCCGCCGCCCGCCGTCCGGAGTATGTGCGTGAGAAGTCGCAGCCGGACGTGGATATGCGCGAATTGCTGCTGGCGCTCAAGGAAGTGCTGCACCGAGCCGACATGTTTGAGAGCCACCAGATATCGCGGGAAAAGCTTTCCACCCGCGAGCGCATGGCGAATGTGCTGGACCGGCTGAAGGGGCGGGAATTCGTACCCTTCGTGGAGTTGTTCGACGCCGAGGAGAGCAAGCTGGGCGTTGTGGTGACCTTCCTGGCGGTGCTGGAGCTGGTCAAGGTGTCACTGGTGGAACTGGTTCAGAACTCGCCGTTCTCACCGATCCACATCAAGGCGAAAACGGTGACGGTGGAAGAGTCTGATGTGATCGCGCAGCTGGAATTGGAAGATGACATCCCGGACGCCGAACAAGGGAGCGAGGCATGAGTGAACTGTCGCCGGAGCGGATCAAGAGCATTCTGGAAGCGGCGATTCTGGCCGCCGACGGCCCGCTGGACCGGGATACCATGCTGACTTTGTTCGATGAACAGGATTGCCCCAGCAAGGCGGATCTGAGCCGGTTGTTGGAATCGCTGAGTGAGGATTATGCCGAACGGGGTATTGAGCTGAAGGAAGTTGCCACCGGCTTCCGTTTTCAGGTGCGCACCGAGCTGGGGCCCTGGGTCAGCCGCCTGTGGCAGGAAAAGCCGCCCCGCTACAGCCGGGCGGTATTGGAAACGCTGGCGTTGATGGCTTACCGCCAGCCGATCACCCGCGGCGAGATCGAAGAGATCCGCGGCGTTTCGGTGAGTTCCCATATTATTAAGAGCCTGATGGAACGCGGCTGGGTGCGCGTGGTCGGACACCGGGATGTGCCGGGCCGGCCGGCGATGTTCGCCACCACCCGCCAGTTCCTCGATTACTTCGATTTGAAGAGTCTGGACGAGCTGCCGCCTTTGGCGGAGATCCGTGACCTCGACAAGCTCAACGAGGAACTGGCGCTCAGTGACGCGCCGTCCGAGAACGAGCCTGTGTCGGAGGGAGAAGATGGAGACGGGGCCGAACCGGACAACGCCAACGTGCTGGCATTGAATATGCACGATGAGCCGGAGATCGACGAATCCACCTTGATGAGCATGGAAAAGGTGGACTCGGT
This sequence comes from Alloalcanivorax xenomutans, assembly GCF_900217905.1. GTDB lineage: Bacteria > Pseudomonadota > Gammaproteobacteria > Pseudomonadales > Alcanivoracaceae > Alloalcanivorax > Alloalcanivorax xenomutans. Next base: position 226,303 of record NZ_OBMO01000003.1, on the reverse strand, counting down.
GATCGCCAATTTTGAAGCGGAATTCCGCCGCCGGCCGGATTCGGGTGCATCGGAAGAGGAGGGCGCTTCTCCCGATGAGCAGGACCCGGAGCCGCCGGAGCAGGAGGCGGCCGACATGACGGCCGATGAAGAGCGTTCGCCCAATGAGTGAGAAGTTACAGAAGGTGCTGGCCCGTGCCGGGCTGGGTTCGCGCCGGGAACTGGAGGTCTGGATCGCCGACGGGCGAGTCTCCGTGAACGGCAAGGTGGCGACCCTGGGAGACCGGGTGGAGCCAGAAGATGTATTAAGAGTGGATGGCAGGATCATTCGAGTGAAGCCGGAAGAAGACATAGTTCGACGCGTGATCATTTATCACAAACCCGCCGGGGAGGTGTGCTCGCGAAATGATCCCGAAGGCCGGCCCACGGTGTTTGACAACCTGCCGCGTCTGCAGGGTATGCGCTGGGTGCAGGTGGGACGGCTGGATATCAATACCACCGGCCTGATGCTGTTCACCACGGACGGAGAGCTGGCACACCGCCTGATGCATCCGTCCAACGGTTTTGTTCGCGAGTACGCGGTGCGTATCCGTGGCGAGCTCACCGACGAGCAGCGCAGTGCACTGCTGGAAGGCGTGATGCTGGAGGATGGGGTTTCCAAGTTCGACAGCATTGAGGAAGCTGGCCACAACGAGGACGCCGCCAACCGTTGGTACAAGGTATCGCTTACCGGTGGGAAATACCGCGAAGTGCGCCGTCTGTTCCAGTCACAGGGGCTGGATGTATCGCGGTTGATGCGGATTCGTTTCGGCGATCTGACGTTGCCCTCCGGCTTGCGCATGGGGCGTTGGCAGGAACTCACCGAGGAAGAAATTCGCCCGCTATTGGACAGGGTGGATCTGAAAGGCAAGAAATACACCGGTCTGTATGGTCGAGCCCGGTTGCGTCATCAGCGCGGCGGCAACAAGCCACCGCGTAAGCCGCGGCGCAACCCTTACCGCCGCTGACGGCCGCCCTGAAAAACACGACCCCGCTTCGGCGGGGTCGTTTCGTTCGGTAACCTGACAAATATCAGGGCAGGCGCATCAGACTCCCCACCAGGGCGGGCAGGGCGGTCTCCACGCGCAGAATACGAGTGCCGAAACGGTGGCAGTGGAACCCATGCCCTGCCAGCAGTTCCACCTCGAACGGGGTCCAGCCCCCTTCCGGGCCGATGGCCAGGGTCAGCGGCCCCTCCTGCTGATGGGGCAGGTCCGCATGATCGCCGGGGTGAGCCAGCAGCCGCTCTCCGGGGCCGGCCCAGGTATCCAGTTCATCTTCCACGAAAGGACGGAAGCGCGGTGCCAGGCGTAACTCGGGTAATCGGGTATCCATCGCCTGCTCCAGTCCCAGCAGCAGCTTTTCCCGCAACAGGCCGGCCTTCAGATTGGGGGTGCGCCAGTAGCTCTTGTCCACCTTCCAGCTGTTGATCAACACAATCCGCTTGATGCCCAGGCTGGCGGCGTCCACCAGCAGCCGCTTGAGCATCTTGGGGCGGGGCAGGGCCAGCAGCAGGTTCAGATCAAGCGGGGGAGGAGGGGGAGAAACAGCTTTAAAAAAAACTGTTATCTCATTGTTTTTTATGGAGTCCAGACGAGCAAAGCCTATCTCTCCGTCGAGCACGCCGGCACGGCACTGATCCCCTTCGCTCAATTTCAGCACCTGGCGCACGTGCTCGCATTGGCGGGCATCGAGCCGCCAAAACGGGCCTTCCAGATGTTGTTCCGGGTGCAGAAGGAGCAGATTCATGGTCGCGGATTATGACACAATCCTCCCGCTTCATGGCGGTTCTGGCCCTATGCGCTCTGTCCGCGGATTGCTAGAGTGTCCGGCCATGTTTCCGAAACGATGTGGAGATTCCTGCATGCAGTTCCAGGGTACCGACCAGTACGTCGCCACCGACGACCTGAAAATGGCGGTGAACGCCGCGATCGCGCTGCAGCGCCCCCTGTTGATCAAAGGGGAGCCCGGCACTGGCAAAACCTTGCTGGCCGAACAGGTGGCCGAGGCTCTGGGCAAGCCGCTGCTGGCCTGGCACATCAAGTCCACCACCAAGGCCCAGCAAGGCCTGTACGAGTACGATGCGGTATCCCGGCTGCGGGATTCCCAGCTCGGCGCCGAAGGCGTGGAGGACGTGTCCAACTACATCAAGAAGGGCAAGCTGTGGGAAGCCTTCGCCGCCGATGAGCAGGTGGTGTTGCTGATCGACGAGATCGACAAGGCCGATATCGAGTTCCCCAACGACCTGTTGCAGGAACTGGATCGCATGGAGTTTTTCGTCTACGAGACGGGCGAAACCGTGCGCGCGGCCAAGCGGCCGATCGTGATCATTACTTCCAACAACGAGAAGGAACTGCCGGACGCCTTCCTGCGCCGTTGTTTCTTCCACTACATCAATTTCCCCGATGCCCAGACCATGATGAAAATCGTGGATGTGCATTTCCCGGACATCAAACAGGAGCTGGTCTCCGAGGCGCTGGAAATTTTCTTCGACCTGCGCAAGGTACCGGGCCTGAAGAAAAAGCCGTCCACCAGCGAGCTGATCGACTGGCTGAAGCTGCTGCTGGCCGACGATATCCCCGACGACGTGCTGCGCAATCGCGACACCAAGAAGGCGATTCCGCCGCTGTATGGCGCCCTGGTGAAAAACGAAGCGGACGTTCAACTGCTGGAGCGCCTGGCGTTCATGAACCGGCGCGAGCGCTGATCGGCGGCCCGTGCCGATACGCTCATTCCGTTCACAGAGGTTGCTATGCTGATTGGCTTCTTTGAAAACCTGCGCACTCACCGGGTGCCGGTGAGCCTGCGGGAGCTGCTGGATCTGTGCGATGCACTCAAACACCACGTGGCCTTCGGCTCCGTGGAGGACTTCTACATGCTCTCGCGGGCGGTGATGGTCAAGGACGAGAAGTACTACGATCGTTTTGATCGCGCCTTCGCCAGCTATTTCGAAGGGATCGAGAACATTGAGCCGGAATGGCTCAATCGGGTGATTCCTGACGAATGGCTGCGCAAACAACTGGAAAAGACCCTGTCTCCGGAAGAGCGGGAAAAGCTCAAGGGGCTGGGCAGCCTGGAGAAAATTCTCGACGAACTGCGCAAGCGTCTGGAAGAGCAGGAGAAGCGGCACCAGGGCGGCAACAAATGGGTTGGCACCGGTGGCACCAGCCCGTTCGGTGGTTACGGCGAGAACCCGGAAGGGATTCGCATGACCGGCCCTTCCCGCAATAAGCGCGCGGTGAAAGTCTGGGAAAAACGCGAGTTCCGGAATCTGGATGACTCGGTGGAACTGGGCATCCGCAACATCAAGCTGGCGTTGCGTCGGTTGCGCAAGTTCGCCCGCACCGGCCGGGAGGAAGAACTGGATCTGGACGACACCATTTCTTCCACCGCCCGCAACGCCGGTCTGCTCGATATCAAGATGCGCCCGGAACGGGAGAACCGTGCCAAGGTGTTGTTGTTTTTCGACGTGGGCGGTTCCATGGACCCCTACATCAAGCTCTGCGAGGAGCTGTTCTCCGCCGCCCGGCTGGAGTTCAAGCACATGGAGTATTTCTACTTCCATAACTTCGTTTATGAGTATGTCTGGAAGGACAACCGCCGTCGTTGGGACGAGAAAACCGCCACTTGGGATGTCCTGCACAAGTACGGCAATGATTACAAAGTGATCTTCATCGGTGATGCCGCCATGAGCCCGTACGAGATCAATTCCGCCGGCGGTTCCGTGGAGCACTGGAACGAAGAACCCGGATCGGTCTGGTTCCAACGTATCAAGGACACCTACGAGAAGGTGGTGTGGCTGAACCCCGAGCCGCAAAGGGCCTGGGAGATGACCACGTCCACCCAGTGGATCAAGCAGCTCACCGAGGACCATATGTACCCGCTGACCCTGGAAGGGCTGGAGCGGGCCATGAAATACCTCAGCAAATAACCTCCCGGGGCGCCTCTCCCCCGCCGGGAGAGAGGCGCCGGGCTGGTTTCAGGCCGGTTTCGGCTTCTTGTCGGATTTCAGCATGGCGATGCTGGCCAGGACCAGCGCCATGCCCAGCCACTGCACCGGCCCCAGGTGCTCATCCGGAAACACCGTTATTGCCGCCAGTACCGTCACCACCGGCCCGAACATGGACACCACACCGGCCCGGCTGGTATCGGTGCGGCGAATGCCCTCGAACATGAGGAAGAACGGGACCACGGTGGAAAACACCACCATCACCAGCATCCAGCCGAGCGCGGGTGCGGGCAACCACAGGCTCTGCAACGGCACACCGGGCAACAGGAACACCAGCATCGCCACCAGCGTGAAACTGTTGGAAAGCTGGTTGAAGCGCACCGACCCCAGCGGTTTCATCAGCGACTGACTGGCCCGCCAGAACAGGGCGTAGCACAGTGCCGCGCCGAAGCCGTAGGCGAGACCGGCCGGGTTTACGGTGCCGCCGTGCCAGCCCGGCATGAGCACCAGAGCGATACCAATCCAGGCGCCGGTGAAGATCAGCAGGGAACGGCCCTCGGGCCAGCGTCGACGCTCCACCGCCTGCAACACCATGACCATGGCCGGAAACAGATACAGCAACATGCGTGACAGACTGGCGCCCAGGCTTTCGATGGCATGGAAATCACACCAGGCGCTGATAAAGAACAACAATCCGGTGCCGGCGCACAGAGCCCATTGTTGGTGTCCCAGACCGCCAGCTGGCGCGGGATTGCGACGCAGCAGCCACATCCCGCCAAGCCAGAACAGCGGCACGGCCAGGGCAAAGCGCCAAATCAGCAGCGCGTTCACGGAGACACCGTGTTGATAGATCAGCCGGGCGAAAATACCCTTGAAGGCCATGGCGAAAGTAGCAGCCGCCACCAAGGACAGGCCGGCTTGCCAAAAACCGCGACGAATCATGGGAACTCCATCTTAAACAGGCTCTTAAAGACTGCATGTTCCCGTCACGCCGCTGGGATATCCAATGAAAAGCAGGATTGGCATCCATTCCCAAATAGAATGGATGCCTTTGGTACCGATAATAAAAAGTATTACCTGCCCGTTTCTCCAGGTTTCAAGAATCCTTTCAACAGATCCATGGGCAGCGGAAAGACAATGGTGCTGGAGCGATCGTTGGCCACTTCCGTCAGGGTTTGCAGATAGCGCAGCTGCAGCGCCTGGGGCTGCTCCGACAGCGTGCGCGCCGCCTCCAGCAACACCTGGGCCGCCTCTTTTTCGCCGTTGGCGTGGATCACCTTGGCGCGGCGAATCCGTTCGGCTTCAGCCTGTCGTGCGATCACCCGCACCATGGTTTCATCCAGGTCCACATGTTTGATCTCCACATTGGAGACCTTGATGCCCCAGGAATCGGTCTGCTCATCGAGGATTTCCTGGATGTCGCGATTCAACTCGTCCCGCGATGCCAGCATCTCATCCAACTCATGTTTGCCCAGCACCGAACGCAGGGTGGTTTGTGACAGTTGGCTGGTGGCGGCGAAGAAATCCTCCACATTGACCACCGCCTTTTGTGCGTCGATCACGCGGAAATACAACACCGCGTTGACCTTCACCGAAACGTTGTCCCGGGAAATCACATCCTGAGTGGGCACATCGAGCACGCGGATACGCAGGTCCACTTTCACCATTTGCTGCACGATGGGGATAATCACGATCAGCCCGGGCCCCTTGACCCGGTAGAAGCGGCCAAGCATGAACACCACGCCGCGTTCGTACTCGCGCAGAATCCGAAAGGCGCTGAGCAGAAAGGCGATCAAAAGGACCGCCAGTGAAATCCAGAAATAGTAGATCGTCATGATGCGTCCTCCACATTCAGGGTCAGACCCTTCCGGCCGATGACCCGTAATCGTTGGCCCTTGCGCACCGGGGCGGCGGCGCGGGCACGCCACAGCTCGCCATTGATGCGTACCATGCCGAGAAGTTCGAAATCCTGAGCCGCCACCGCCGACTGGCCAATCAAGGTATCGGCGCCGCTGACCAGAGCCTGTCGTCGGGTGCGAGTGATCAGGCGGATCATGACGCCGACCAGGAGCAGGGATCCGGTGCCGACGGCGGCAATCACCGGTAGCGCGATCTGGAACGCGGGCAATTCGGTATCCATCAGCATCACCGAGCCGATCACGAAAGCGGCCACGCCGCCGATACCCAGTACCCCGAACGAGGGCGACAGGGCTTCCGCCGCGATTAGCCCTATACCCAGCACAATCAACGCCAGGCCAACGTAGCTCACCGGCAACAGATGCAAGGCGTAGGCGGCCACCAACAGACAGATGCCTCCAAACACGCCCGCCACGCCGACGCCGGGGCTGGAAAACTCCAGGATCAGGCCGTAGATGCCCACCAATAACAGCAGGTAGGCGACACTGGGGTTGGTGATGATCGCCAGAAAGCCGGTGCGCCAGTCCTGCTCGATGTTCCGTACCTGATGGCCGCTCAGCGTCAGGGTGTGTCGCTGCCCGCGAATTTCGATTTCCCGGCCTTCCAACCGCGACAACAAGGCGGGCAGGTCATCGGCGATCAGGTCGATGACGTTCTGTTCCAGCGCCTCCTCGGCGGGCAGGCTGGCGCCCTGGCGTACCGCTTGCTCGGCCCAGTCGGCATTGCGCCCGCGCAGTTCCGCCAGCCCGCGGATATACGCCACGGCGTCGTTGACCTGTTTATTGCGCAGGGCGGTGGCGCTGTCCGGCGCGGTGTTCTGATCTTCGCCATCGCTGCCGGCGGGATTGGGGGCCGGAGCGCCGCCGCCCAACTCCACGGGGGTTGCCGCGCCAAGATTGGTGGCCGGCGCCATGGCCGCGATATGGGCGGCGTAGAGTAGATAGGTGCCGGCGCTTGCGGCACGGCTGCCGGAAGGGGCAACGTGGATGGCCACCGGCACCCGCGAGTCGAGAATGGTGCGAATCATGGCGCGCATGGAGTGGTCCAGGCCGCCAGGTGTGTTCAGCTGTAGCACGAACAAAGCCGCCGCCTCGTCGTTGGCGTCTTCCAGCGCGCGCACGAACCAGTCGCTGACCGCCGGGCCGATGGCGTCATCCAGGACCATCACGCGGACATCAGGTGGTGACGCAGATGCGGCGGAGTGTTGCGCGGAGGGCGATTGAGCGGAAACGGGGAGGGCGATCAGCACGGCCATGGCCAGCGCCAGAAGCAGGATCAGGAACAACGGCTTACGTGCCATGGTTCTCCTCCCGTTGAGGGCGAGGCCCGCCGGACCGGCGCGGCCCTGTATCCATGTAAACGCAAACCGTTGCCGAGTACCAGCGCTTTGCACGCTGGATGGTTTTGATCTCAGCTTTCTTTTTAAATCAATCAATTACCATGGAAAATTAAAGTAAATACTTCGCTGCTAGGCTGGCACGCTGACCGTCTTGTTCCAGTCAAACCCGGAGGTTTCACCGCGGTAGCCGGACTGATTGGAGATCAAGCGCCCTTCGCCCACCGGCAGGTCCAGCGACAGATGGGTATGGCCATGAATCCACAGATCCACCAGACCGATACGGTCTTCCAGCCGGGAGAAGAAAGCGCCGTCCAGCGGTCCGGGTGAGAAGACCGGATGGCAACAGACGCCGGCGGGGCCGTGATGGCTGATCACCACGGTGGGACCGTCAAAGGGTTCGGCGATGCGCCGGTCCAGCCATTCAACGGCGGCCTGATGCAGGGCGAGTGCATGTTCCGGGAGAAACGGCACACCCTCGATGGTGATTAACTGATGGTCCGGCATACGTTGCGCGGCCAGCGCCATCGGCTCGTCCCGGCTTTCGCCGTCATAGGCCAGATAATCGGTCCACAGGGTGCAGCCGAGGAAGCGAATGCCGCCGATCACCGTCTGATCCCGGTCCAGCACCTGGACCCGGGTCCCTTCCGCGCGCTGGCGCATGGCGGCCAGATTATCCTGGATGTCGTGGCGGTAATATTCGTGGTTACCCGGCACATAAAGCACCGGTTTGTCGTGCTTTTCGGATTGCTCCACGGCCCACTGCACACCGCGGTCGCCGGTGTCGATATCGCCGGCGAGAACAATCAGGTCGGCGTCGGTCTCGGGGATGTCGGGAATCGCCACCGGTGGCTCGGCACGACGGTACAGCTCGTTATGCAGATCGCTGAGAGGATGGATGATCACGATACTTCCTTGCTCCGGCAGGATGGTATGGGGTTCTTAAGCATAGCTGTTCCCTACGGTAAGGTCAGCCGTCGACACCGATGCCTTATTACGGCGATACACACTGAGGGGCTTTCGGTGTAACGTCTCATGACCCGCAAATACACATCCCATTACACGACGGGATTGCCGAACAAGAAATCCGGAGAGCACCGGGAGAAGGTCATGGACCATCAGGCGGTATATCGACATAACCACGCCACCCGTCGCAAGATTCACGACATTTTCACCCGTGAGGAGATGGCGGCACTCACCGCCCGCTCCGATGCCATGGGCGCTTGGGCGATCGCCTCCACCTGGGCCGCTATCGCCGGCTGTTTCTGGGTGATGGCTTGGGCTCAGAGGTGGGAACCATGGCTGCAGATACCGGTATTGATACTGGCGACGGCTCTGCTGGGCGGCCGGCAACTGGCCTTGTCCATTCTCACCCACGAAGCCACCCACAAGACGCTGTTTCAGCGCCGTTGGGCCAATGAAGGTCTCGCCGACTGGTTGTGCGCCAGGCCGTTGGGACTCAATCTGGCCAAATACCGGGCCCACCATTTCATCCATCACGCCAGGACCGGTACCGATGAGGACGCGGACATTTCGCTGATCGAGCATTTGCCCACCACCCGCCGCTCTCTGATGCGCAAGTTCCTGCGTGACCTGACCGGCCTCACCGGTCTCAAGTTTCTGCTCGGCCGCGCGTTGATGGACGCCGAGCGGATGAAATGGACCGTGGCCACCAATGTGGAATGGCTGCCGAAGCGCGGCTTTGTCTGGCACCTGCGGGCGTGGCTGCGCAACAGTTTGCCGACGGTGATCAGCAATCTGCTGCTGTTTGCCGCGCTTTACCTCTGTGGCTATCCGCAATTGTTTCTCGGCTGGGTCATGGCTTACCTGATTCCCTATCCCTTGTTTATCCGCATTCGCGCGCTTGCCGAACACGCTGGTACCGAACGCTGTGCCGACATGTTCCGCAATACCCGCGCCACCCGGGCCGGCTGGCTGGCACGTCTGTTCGTGGCGCCGTTCCGGGTCAACTATCACCTGGAGCACCATGCCATGGCCTCGGTGCCCTGGTTCCGCCTGCCAGCCATGCACCGCATGCTGCGGGAACGGCAAGTGGTACCGGCGCCACCGGGGTACTGGCGGGTGCTGGACATCGTTTCGTCGGCACCGGCGTGAGTGCCACTCAGGAGCCCTTCAGGCCCGGACGCAACAGCGCCACGTATGCCAGCAAGGCCAACAACACCAGTGCCATGCTGTACAACGGAAAGGTGATGCTCTGGCCATCGTGCAAAGCCGCCATGCCTTGAGTAACGGCGGCTACCACGGCGTAATAGGCGAGCCCCATTACGGCTCCGGCGGTTCCGAGCGCATCATGGTACCGCTCCAGTGCCCGGTGCAGACAGACGGTGGTGGTCAGGGTGAAACCGGTGAATAGCAGGGCGGCGAAGGCGATGAACGGAACCAGGGCAAAGTCCCGCGTTGACAGACCGGCGACACCGGCCAGGCCGCCGGCAGCGAGCAACATCCCGATCAGCCCCAGCCGGATGAGCGCGCCGCTTTCCCAGCCTTTCCAGCCCAAATAACGCAGGATTATGGCGCCGACCACGCTGCCACTCACTACCCAGAGTCCAGTCAGACCGTACTCCGCGGGCGTCAGCCCCCCGCTTTGAATCAACAAAAACGGGGCTTCCCCGTGGTAACTGAACAGCACGCCGTTGGCGATTCCGATAACCGCCACCATGCCGGCAATAAAGCGATCACCCAGCATGCGCCGGACAACAGGCAGCAGCGCTGGCGTCGGCCCGCCGCCGGTCTCCGGCAAGGCGCGCCAGACCGCCAGCCACAGGACCAACCCCATCATCAGCAGCAGTGTCAGTGCGGCCCGCCAGCCCCACAAGGTGGTTACCATGCCGCCCAGCAAAGGGCCTATTGCGGTGGACAGCGGAATCAGCATGCCGATCGTGGCAAATACCCGCACCCGATCTTCGCCCTGGAACGCTTCCCGGCACACCGCCTGGATCACCACCGAACAGGCGGCAGCCCCGAACGCTTGCACCGCGCGTCCCGCGCGCAGCATGGCCAGTCCTTCTGCACCAACGCACAGCCAACTGCCCGCCGCGTAGACCGCAAGAGCAGCAAGCAGGGCGGGGCGGCGTCCCCAGCGGTCACTGAACCGACCCCACACCAAAACACCAAGTGCGAAACCGAGAAAGAAGACGCTTAGGGAGGTCTGCGCCTGACTTTCGGTGATGGCAAGTCCCGCGGCCAGATCCGCCAGCGCGGGGGTGTAGATGGTTTCGCCGATCTGCGGCAGTGTCACAAGAGCGGCGAGCAGAATCACCGAGGGTGGGGGAAATCGTGTAGGGGACATGGGGCCTCCGTTCAGCTTGGTGGGCAAGATTAGGAGGCCCGGGGTGTTGATGGAATGTGCTTTAATGGAATCCTTTCTTAATCAGAAGTTACGAATTAATGAAGGCCAGACTGGACCACATGAGCACCTTCCTGAGCGTGTGCGACAACGGCAGTATTGCCGCGGCCGCCCGTGCGCTCGGATTGTCCGCGCCGGCGGTCAGCAAACAGTTGTCCGCTTTGGAGCAGTCCCTTGAGGTTGTCCTGCTTGAGAGAACCACCCGCCGCATGGTCCTGACTCCGGCCGGCAGAACCTTTCAGGAGCACGCCGTGGCCACGTTACGACTGCTCGACGACGCGGAAAGAAATTGCCTCTCGCGAATCAAAGGCGAACCTTCAGGAACCTTGAGAGTGGTGGCCGCCCGTTGGCTGACGAAGACGTCTTTGTTACCACACCTGGACGAATTCGTGCGCCGCTACCCGGCAATTGATCTGGAATTGGAACTGGCCGAGCGCTTCCCGGATCTGGAGCAGGAAAACGTCGATCTGATCTTCGCCATGTCGATGGCGGGCAGCAACGGCATGGTACGGCGAAGTCTTGGCAAGACCGCCTATTGGCTTTGCGCCTCGCCGGACTACATAGAGCGCCACGGCATGCCTGAAACACCGGAGCAATTGGCGGAACACCGGCTCATTACCCATGCCATGCGGCATCCGCCGGATCGTGTCTGGCTGTGGGGTAGTCGCCAAGTGGTTATGCGGCCGGCGCTGCGGCTCAACGACACCGAGGCAATGATCGAAGCCGTGAAACAGGGGCTTGGCCTGGCCTGGTTGCATCACTATATGGTGCTGGAAGCAATAGAGGCCGGACACTTGTGCCGGCTGCGGTCCGAGTGGGAACAACCACCGATTGATGTGGCCTTGTTCTATCGGGCCAGCGGCCGGGCCCTGCCGGCGCTGCGTCATTTCATCGATTTCGCGGTGAGCCACTGTCGCCTGCCGCCACTCCCGACATAGCATTCCTGACACAGGCTCGACAAAAGCAGAACAATGGGCGCAGTCTTGGCGGATGTTTTCCCATGAGAGAAAGGAATGACAGCCCCTCTTTATCGCCTGCCGCCAATGGACGCGCTGCGCGGTTTCGTCGCCGTGGCCCGCAGAATGAGCATCACCGTGGCGGCGGAGGATTTGCACCTGACCCAATCGGCGGTCAGCCGCCAGATCCAGACCCTGGAAGCTCGCCTGGGCTGCAAATTGCTGGTCCGGGAATACCGTGGCGTCAGACTGACCGAGGAAGGCCGGCGGCTGTTCCAATCGGTGGACCCGATGATGCGGGAACTGCAGGAGTTGGTGGAAACGCTGGGTGGCGGTGAACAGCGCAAGCCGGTCACCATTACCGCCAGTATGGGGGTGGTGGGGCTGTGGCTACTGCCGCGACTTGGCGATTTCATCACGCGCCACCCGGAGGTGGATGTGCGTGTGGCCGCCAACAACAGAGTCGTGGATCTGGACACCGAGGGCGTTGATCTGGCGATTCGTTACTGTGCACGCTCCGCGGCTCCGGAGGGCGCGATCAAGCTGTTCGGCGATGAAATCATCGTGGTCGGGCACCCGGACTGGCGGAATGACGCCCTGAACCAGCCGGAAGTGTTCGCCCGTCAGGTGCTATTGGAGTTCGATGATCCTGACCATCCCTGGCTGCAGTGGTCATCCTATCTCGGCAGCACCGGACTGAACCATTTGCGCCCGGCGCGGTTGGTACGTTTCAACCAGTACGACCAATTGATTCAGGCGGCGGTGAACGGTCAGGGGCTGGCGCTGGGACGACGGGCGCTGGTGGCGGATTTGATCAGGGAAGGGCGCTTGCAAGTCTTCGATTTTGGCGTGGGAACGTGGTCCGGCCCTCCAGCCCAAAAATACGCCCACTGGCTGATCCAGGCATCGGCGTCGCCGTCCGCCTCGGTGCGTGCATTGGCGGAATGGCTGGTGTCCCAGGCGGCATTAAGCCATGAGTAAAATGCATGTCATGGTTGCAAAATGATCGTTTGAGCCGCGCGCCTTTGAAGCCTTCAATGGAAACCTCATCCAGACGGAGGCGCAGCGTATGAATCATCTCTCATCGTCTTTTGCTCGTCATGAGGCGGCCACGCGGGCCTATCTCAGTTTTCATGTACCTGGCACCGAGCGTCCCTGTCACTACATGTATCAGCCCGAGGATGGCTCCCCCCAGGACTCCGGCCAGTATGAAACCCGGGCCATGACCATTCTGGACGCGCGCCACGCGGACTTCGAACCGGGGCTGGACAGACAGGGGTTCCGATTACTGCGAACCGAAGTCGCGGTGCCCGATCGGGTGGACGATGATGCCTGGATCAGCGCGAGCTACTATCCGCCGATGGCGGAAATGGCCCGGCGCGCCACCGGCGCCGACCGTGCGCTGGTGTTCGATCATCAGGTCCGGCGCCGTGAGCCGGGGCAGGTCACCGCCGGTTTCGGCCGGCATGGCGACGGCAGTCGCCCCGGGGCGGTGGGCCGGCTGCATAACGACTACAGCGAAGCCTCCGGGCGGGCCAGGGTGGCCGCCGTGCTGGCCCGCCAGGGGGAGCGCATGTCACCTCACAGCCGCTATGCCATCGTTAATCTGTGGCGGCCGCTAAGAGGACCGGTTCTGGATGCGCCGCTGGCGTTGTGTGACGCCTCGACCCTTTCGGTGCTGGACCTGAACCCGGCGGAAGTGCGCTACCGGGAGCGCACTGGCGAGATTTATCTGGCTCGCTACACCGCCCGCCAACGCTGGTATCACTACCCGGCAATGACGTCGGACGAGGTACTGATTTTCAAGCAGTACGACACCCAGTTGAGTGGTACCGCGCGGTTTACGCCGCATGGCGCCTTCGATCCGCCGGCGCTGCCCGCTGATGTGGCTCCGCGGCATAGTATCGAACTTCGCGTACTGCTGATTCATCACTGACGGCTCTCATCGAAGAGGATGTGCTCATGGTCTCGAAACACACCGCTCCAGCCATGGAGCTCTGGTACGACTTTGGCAGCAACTACAGTTACCTGAGCATCATGCGGGTGGAGGAGGCGGCGGATCGCCACGGCGTCGCCATTGTCTGGAAGCCGTTCCTGCTCGGTCCCGTTTTCAAGGCACTGGGCTGGCAGGGATCGCCATTCCTGGAACAACAGGAAAAGCTGCGTTACGTGTGGCGGGACATGCTTCGCCAATGTGAAAAGTACCGGCTGCCGTGGACCCGGCCATCCACTTTTCCCCGCAACGGACTGCTGTCGTCACGGGTGGCGCTGCTGGGAGCGGATATGCCATGGATCGCGGAATTCAACCGCCAGGTGATGCTGCATAACTTTCAACGTGACCGGGACATAAACAGCGAGGAAGAAGTGGGCGGCATCCTTGCGGATATGGGGTTGCCGGCGGAATCCTTGTTGAAGGCCGCCCAGTCCGACCACAACAAACAGCGCTTGAGGGAGCAGACCCAGGAAGCCCTGGACCGGGGGCTGTTTGGCGCCCCGACCTTTCTGATCGGTGACGCCATGTTCTGGGGCAACGATCGGCTGGACGATGCCTTACTGTACGCGGCGACGCGCGGCAACGGATGAAATCAGGCTATTGAATCACCAGCTCACCGGACCCCGGCAGCCGTGCTACCAACTCCGCCCCGACAAGAGTCGACGGAGTGTACGCGCCGCCAGTGTGCTGGTTCTCCATCAAATGCTCGATAACGGCCAGGGAGCCGGATGACCACCGCCATGTAGGCCAGTTTGGCAAACTCCAGGAAATAGGCTTCACGGGTCAGGGTGCGGCCATCGCGTGATCGCGCCCGTGCATGGCCGGCGCCTCGTAGCTGCCACCGGACAGCTCAACCAGATCCACATCCCGTTCATTTGGCGGATAGGTGCGGTAACCGTTGGCCTTGCGGCTGACGGTTTTCAGAAGGCCAATCCTCTCGTAGAAGCGGATACGTGAGGGGCAAGGTCAGTGATATCCGCCAGTTCGCCAATTTTCATGTCCGTAGCCGGATTGTCGCTGGGTTAAGGCCAACTTTAACAAGATGCGTCCTATCCGTCGTTATATCTTATTTAACATAATATACATTACACCTAATTATGGATAAGCCGAGACACCCCAGAAATGACAACGCCCCTTCACCAGATCGGCACTTCATTAGGAGCCAGCCATTTCGGATTCCAGGTCTTGACCCGTGTCCGATACGTCGTAGTACCCAATGGTTACCCTCAATTGCTCCTTGTATTGAAAGATGTCCGTTGGTGATCGGATTGGATGGCGGGTTTCCCTTTTGTCCTTATCGAACAGGCCGATGTATTTCTGGGATCGATTGAAATGTAACCGGCATATCGGCTTGCGGTTGTTGTCATCCAGTAGTACGCCGAAATAGCTCAGGGTGTCCCGCTCAGCGATGCGGTTGATATCCACTTGGTCAGACAGGATCGCCCGGACGATATAGAAACCCTGGAGTTCTTCCGCCGTGGTTTCGATTTGTGGCCCCTGGCCTTCCTCCTGTTCCGTCTCTTCCTGACGGCTCAGGGCGCTGGAACGTTGGGTGTAATCATCACGCACGGCGCCTTTCAAGCGCTCGTTTAAATTGTCGTTTAGAAACTGGGCGGTGGCTCGTTGTACAATGTCCCGAAATTCCTCTTTGGCTTTCTGGGTGAGTCGCCCGTCATAAACCTTGCCAGCGAAAAGAGCGACGAATTCCTCGGAGGGTTGCGAGAACTCCTCGGCAATCAGCTTCTTGATGCGATTGGTATATTTCAGCTCGCCGGCGGCGGTGATGACATCACCCAGATCAAAATCGTTCTTGGATAGCTTTCGGATCTCGTCAGATAATCGCCAATTGAAGTTGGTGAAATCGACCTCCATAAAGGGGTTTTTGTCCATGCGATTGGCGGCATCAAGATCCGTGAAGAATTGATAGCGAATGCCATTCGTGAGAATGGCAATACGAGCCTCTGTCACCGAAAAATAGCGATAGAGTTGAGATGCATGCTTAAAGCCCAACTCATCGCCGGCTCGTTTGCATTCTATGAGGATCTGAATCGAACCATGCTGTTTAACCGCGTAGTCGACCTTTTCTCCCTTTTTGATGCCCTGATCCGCGGTGAACTCGGGAATGACTTCCAGTGGATTGAATACGTCATAACCCAGAATGTCTTTTATAAATGGCATTACAAGAGCGTTTTTCGTGGCTTCTTCCGTGGCCAGGTCTCCAGCCAACTGCCCTACTTTGGACCGCATTTGTTCCAAACGGTCTTCAAAATCCATGGACATGGAATTCCCCTTCTTCGTGTTGTTGTATTGTTCCCCAGGAGGGCTTGGTTAAACCGGCCCTGTGAGGTTGAGTCTAGGCGAACCATGGTTGAGGTCAAATAATAAACAAACAGATTGGTTTTTGTGTTGATTTTAATTTTTATAAAATACAATAAAAACATAAAGTTAAAATGATTTCTTAAAGTAATTTGTTGTTCATGATGGGCATGCTCGCTCCTCAGGACTCTAGCAATACCTCCCCCACGCCTCCTCCCCAGGACGAGAGCATCTTTGCGGTTCTGCTTGGAGGAGTAAACCCCCTTCCCTGCCCTGCCAGGCGCCCCCTCCCGAGGAGGTGGGTGCGGTGGCGTACTGGCCGATGGCTACCAGCGATAGCCGACTTTCGCCATAATTTCGCGCCCCGGATTGTAGTAGTTTGCCGTGCCTGACCCGACCACATGCTGCTCATTGAACAGGTTCTGAACATTGACGGAAACGTCGACGTTTTTAATGAGCTGGTAGCCGAGAGAGGCGTCGAAGAGCGTCTCCGAATCGCTCTTGGAGGTATTGGCGGCATCAAAGTAATAAGAACCGACATGCCGGGCACCAAGACCGAAGCTCATACCTGTATCTGGCAGAGTATAGTGTCCCCAGAGCGAGGCGGTGTGTTTCGGCGCAATAGCGAACTCCCTCCCTTCGAGTGAAGTGCCATCCCCGAGTGTGCCGCGAATCACTTCAGGGTCTATATAGGAGTAGCCCCCGATAAGGCTCAGGTTATCGGTCAGTTCGACTCTGGCTTCCAGATCAAGACCTCGCACGCGGGATTCGCCAATGGTTTCCTGCTCGATGGTGCCGTTATCCTGCACAACGGCAATGGTAACGTCGTCTTTGTTCAGCTCATAGACCGCTGCCGAGAACAGCGCGTTCATACCCGCAGGCGCGTATTTCACCCCTATCTCGTGCTGCTCACCGCGTTCCGGTTTAACACCGATGGCTGGCGGTGCCACCGATTCCACATAACTGATATAGGTGGAGAGTCCGTCACTGACTTTATAGGTCAGCGCGCCCCGGGCCGAAGTTTCCGAAAAGTCATCGCTGTCATCGAAAGGCGAACCGTAGGAGCTCCCCTCGCTGGAAAGATCCATTGAGTCATTGCGAACCCCAGCCGTGATAACGAATCGATCATAAAAAGATAAGTTCTGTGTCAGGAAAACTGATTTGGTGGTGTAATCCTGTTTGTTGGTGCTATAGATATTCAGGCTGCTCGGAGCCCCGGAGTAAGCCGGGTCTTCGATATCAATTGATTCCGCATCCCCATAGAAGGAGCTGTCATCCGTTGAGGCGTCACGGTATTCGATCCCCAGCAATGTGCTGCTGTCGGTGTGATCGAAGCTGGCATCGTATTGCAGAATGACGTTTCCGATCAGTTCATGCGCCTTACTGTCGGTGCCGAAGTAATCCCGATCCACCACCGTGCCTGTTCTTGCGACGGAATCCGTCAGATAGACGTAACCAAAATCATCGGTCAGATCGCTGTAGCGCAGATTCCCACGCAGGGTAAGCCCATTATTGAAATCATGGGTGAGCTGCCCGGTCATACTGGTTCGTTCAACGTCGTGATAGTTGAAATCAGGCTCACCAAAGAAATCACTGCGATCATATTCCCGATCAAGCGGATAACCGCCACTGTTGGGCGTGCTGTCCCGCTCAAGATAGTCCAGGATCAGCGTGGCGGAGGTATACGCTGTCGGCTCCCAGGTCAGTGACCCCATAAAGAACTGATTGTCGTCTTTCGAGTGGTCGTATTCGCGCTCGCCATCCTTGAATTTTCCGGTGAAGCGATAGGCCAGTGTCTGGTCGGCGTCCAATGCATCCCCCACATCAATGCCGGCCTCTTTCTGGTCGAAGGAACCATAGCCCAGGTAACCCTCACCAAAGCGATAAAACTTCGGTCGCTTGCTGACGAAGTTCACTGACCCCCCAGGATCCGCTGGGCCGAACAAGGTGGAGTTGGCTCCACGCAGTACTTCCACGCGCTCATAGGCGTAAGGCTCCTCACGCACACCGCGCATCGATCCCAGTGTCATGCCGTCACGGTAAGTAGTGGCCTGGAATCCTCGAATCTTGAAATAGTCGTTACGGTCGTCGGTGCCGTAGTAGTCGGTGATGATCCCTGGCGTATATTGCAGGACCTCCTCGGTGGTATTCGCGTTTCGCTGCTCGATCTCCTTTTCCGTAATGACCGACACGGAGGCAGGTGTGTCGAGGATGCTGGTTGCGACCTTGCCGCCCACCCATAACTCCCGGGCAACAGTGGAGTTGGCATCATCATCAGGGGCTACCACGTGCGTATTGACGATAATGGGAGCGAGACGATATACCGTTTCTTCCTCATTCCCGCCGTCAGACTCCTGCGCGCTCCCAATCATCGGGGCAATAGCCAGAGTCGTGCCACATAGCAGAGCGGTCGTGGTTCGCCGGCATCGTGGTCTATTGGCCTGGCGTCGGACTGTGCTGTTGCGATCAATCATTTGAACCCCCAAAGGTGAAGACGTGGCCTGGCGCTCCCCATGAGCCTGAACAGCGCGTTTACGTTTCTCTACCGAAGGGATAGGGATTATCCGGAGAGAATCTGCCTGGGTCAATAATGATAATGCTTTTCATAAGCGTTCATTTTCTTGATTGAGCCTGCCACCGGCAGATATCTGCCGGCCTTTCAGATCGGGATTTCCGCATCCGTCACGGTTGTATTGATGTATATCAAGGGCAGCTTTAGCGCCGGCTGATACCTTGCACACGCCTCAATTTGCAAGGACAACATCATGCAAGACGCCGCTGCGCCGCCGGCGTACCACTATCGTGTGGTTCGCCAATTTACAGTCATGACCGTGGTTTGGGGGGTCGTGGGCATGTTCGTGGGGGTCTGGATCGCCGCGCAACTGGCCTGGCCTGCCTTGAACTTTGATATACCCTGGCTCAGTTTTGGGCGCCTTCGCCCGCTGCACACCAATGCCGTGATCTTCGCCTTTGGTGGTTGTGCCCTGATCGGCACGTCCTTATATGTGGTTCAGCGTACTTGCCAGGCCCCATTGGTGTTGCCGGGGCTGGCGGCTTTCGTGTTCTGGGGGTATCAGGCGGTCATCGTTCTCGCCGCTGTGAGTCTGCCGCTGGGTTTCACCAGCGCCAAGGAATACGCGGAACTGGAGTGGCCGATCGATATTCTGCTGGCCCTGGTGTGGGTGGCCTACGCGGTGGTCTTTTTCGGCACCATCGCGAAACGGCGTACGGGGCACATTTATGTGGCCAACTGGTTCTATGGCGGCTTCATTCTGGCGGTGGCGCTGTTGCACATCGTCAATAGTGCCGCCATACCGATTTCCCTGACCAAGTCTTATTCGGCCTATGCCGGCGCCATCGATGCCATGGTGCAGTGGTGGTATGGCCACAACGCCGTGGGCTTTTTCCTCACCGCCGGTTTCCTCGGCATGATGTACTACTACGTGCCGATTCAGGCGGAACGTCCGGTCTATTCCTACCGTTTGTCCATCGTTCACTTCTGGGCGCTGATCGCGGTGTACATGTGGGCCGGTCCGCACCATCTGCACTATTCCTCCCTGCCGGATTGGGCCCAGTCCGTGGGTATGGTGTTCTCCATTGTCCTGCTGGCGCCCAGCTGGGGCGGTATGATCAATGGTGTCATGACGCTGTCCGGCGCCTGGCACAAGCTGCGTGACGATCCGATCATCCGCTTCCTGATCGTCGCCCTCTCCTTCTACGGCATGAGCACCTTCGAAGGGCCGCTGATGTCGATCAAGACGGTCAATGCTCTCAGCCATAACACCGACTGGACCATCGGCCACGTGCACGCCGGCGCCCTGGGCTGGGTGGCGATGATTTCCATCGGCGCACTTTATGTCATGACGCCGCGCCTGTTTGGCCGTCAACGCATGTATTCGGTGAGCTGGATCAATGTGCATTTCTGGCTTTCCACCATCGGCACGGTGCTCTACATCGCCGCCATGTGGGTGTCCGGGATCATGCAGGGGCTGATGTGGCGGGCGGTCAACGACGACGGCACCCTCACCTACAACTTCGTTCAGGAACTGGTGGAACGGCAGCCCTTCTACATCGTGCGCCTGCTCGGCGGCGTGGTGTTCCTGGTCGGCATGTTGCTGATGGCACTCAATGTCTATCTCACCATTCGCGGCACTCGTGATGACGCCGGTGAAGACAACCGTCTGGCCCTTGCCTACTAGGAGATCAACGATGGCAAACCGACACGCCGTAATCGAAAAGAACGTGGGCCTGCTGATCGTGCTGATTCTGGTGGCGGTGAGTTTTGGCGGGCTGGCCGAGATCGTGCCGCTGTTTTGGCAGAAATCCACCACCGAGCCGATGTCCACTTTGCGTCCCTACGATGCCTTGGAAATGGCCGGCCGCGATATCTACATCCGTGAAGGCTGCCATGTATGCCACACCCAGATGGTGCGGCCGCTGCGCGCGGAAACCGAACGGTTCGGACCTTACAGCGTGGCCGGAGAGGACGTTTGGGAGCATCCGTTCCTGTGGGGGTCCAAGCGTACCGGCCCGGATCTGGCACGGGTGGGACTACGCCCGATCACCGAGCAATGGCATCGCGAACACCTGCGCGATCCACGCGAGGTGGTCCCTGAGTCCAATATGCCCGCCTATCCCTGGCTGCAAAACACGCCGGTGGATTGGAAGCACATGGAACGCAAGCTGCGCGTGTTCAAGGACATATTCGGTGTGCCTTACAGCGAGCAGGATGTGGCCGAGCAAATGGAAAAGGTCAACGGCGAATGGGCCGGCGCCAGCGAGGAAGACGCGCTGGTGGCTTACTTGCTCTCCCTTGGCCAGGTCCGTAAGGAGGTTCGCGAATGACCTATCACAGCGTTCTGACCGTACTGTTTTTCCTGGCGTTTCTCGCCCTGGTGGCCTGGGTCTACCGGCCCGGCCGCAAACAGCAATATCAGGAACTGGCCAAGCTGCCGGTGCGTGACGATCAACAGGCCCGGGCCGGGAGCGACGGGGAGCAAATCCATGAGTGATTTCTGGAGCGGGTACATCATTTTTATCGTGGTGTTGAATCTGGTGGGTTGCGCGGTGCTTTTGTTCGCCAACTCCCGCCTGTCCGCCGAAGAGGCGCGCCAGGACACCACCGGTCACAAGTTCGACGGCATTGAGGAGCGAAACCAGCCCCTACCCCGCTGGTGGCTGTTTCTGTTCGTCGGCACTCTGGTTTTCGCCGTTGGCTATCTGGTGCTCTACCCTGGCCTGGGCCGGTTCGGCGGCCTGTTGAACTGGACCAGCGTCACTCAGTGGGAACAGGAAGTGGCGCTGGTGGAAAAAAGCAGCGAGCCGCTGTTCAAGGAATTCGCCAAGGTTCCGGTGGCTGAGCTGGCTCATTATCCCGAGACCCGGGACGTCGGTGGCCGGCTGTTCGCGCAGAACTGCGCCATCTGCCATGGCTCCGATGCGCGCGGCGCACGCGGCTACCCCAACCTTACCGATGATGACTGGCTCTACGGCGGCTCGCCCGACGCCATCGTGCAGACTATTACCAGCGGACGCCGCGGCACCATGACGCCGATGGCGGCGGCCATTGGCAACAGTGACGAAGCGGTGCGGGACATGGCTATGTACGTGCAAACCCTCAGCCGGCCCGACCTCAAGAACAAGCCAGAGTATCGTGACGCGGCCGAACGGGCCGAGCCCCGGTTCCAGGTGTGCGCGGCCTGTCATGGCGCCGACGCCACCGGCAACCAGATGATCGGCGCCCCCAACCTTACCGACGGCATCTGGCTCCATGGGGCCCGTCTGGAAGACATCGAAACCACCATCCGGGAAGGCCGTCAGGGGCATATGCCAGCCCATGAAGGGGTTTTGACGCCGGAGCGCATCCACGTGCTGGCCGCCTACGTCTACAGCTTGTCCATGGAGACCGAGGAGTAGTCAGAATGTCGAAAACGGAGCGCATCCCGGTTCATTCCGAAGGCATCGACGACGGCCGCTCGGTGGCGCTGTACGCTAAACGCGAGCGGATTCAGGCCAAGCATGTATCCGGCCATTACCAGCGCCTGCGCGATCTGGGGCTGAGTATGACCATGGGGCTGTACCTGATACTGCCCTGGGTACAGTGGCAGGGGCGGCAGGCGGTACTGTTCGACCTGCCCCATCGCAGTTTCCACATCTTCGGTATCACCTTCTGGCCGCAGGACTTCCTGTTCCTGGCCTGGGCGTTGATGCTGGCCGCGTTCGCCCTGTTCTTCTTTACCGTTCTGGCCGGACGGGTCTACTGCGGTTATGTCTGCCCGCAGACCACCTGGACCCGTTTCTTCATGGGCATCGAACGGATATTCGAGGGCGACCGCCATCAGCGCATGAAGCTCGACAAGGCGCCCTGGTCGTTCAACAAACTCTGGCGTCGCACTGGCAAGCACCTGTGCTGGCTGTTGCTGGGGCTGGTCACGGGACTGACCTTCGTCGGCTACTTCACCCCGATCCGTGAGCTGGTGCCAGACTTTCTCACCGCCCAGGTGGGGGGCTGGGCGCTGTTCTGGATCGGCTTCTTCACCGTCGCCACCTACGGTAATGCCGGCTTCCTGCGCGAACAGGTATGTCTGTACATGTGCCCCTACGCGCGCTTCCAGAGCGTGATGTTCGATCGCGACACGCTTATCGTGTCTTACGACACCGCCCGGGGCGAACCGCGTGGCCGCGGCTCCCGTAAAAAGCAGGCCGCCCCCCTGGTCGGTGATTGCGTGGACTGCAGTCTGTGCGTTCAGGTCTGCCCCACCGGTATCGATATTCGCGATGGCCTGCAGTACGAATGCATCACCTGTGCCGCCTGTATCGACGCCTGCGATCAGGTGATGGACCGCATCGACAAGCCCCGGGGACTGATTCGGTACACCACCGAAAACGCCCTCGCCGGCGGCCGCCATCAGGTACTGAGGCCACGCCTGATCGGCTATGGCGTGGTGATTTCCCTGTTGTCGCTGGCGTTTGTCTGGGCGCTGTACAGCCGGGTGCCGCTGCAGGTGGATATATTGCGTGACCGTAACCAACTCTACCGCCTCACCAGCCTGGGTGAGGTGGAAAACAGCTACCGCCTGGAATTGCTGAACAAGGACCAGCACAGCCACCGCTATCGCGTCACCCTGGAAGCGCCGGAAGGCCTGAAACTGGTCCATGGCGAAATGACCGTGACGCTGGAGGGCGGACAACACCGAAGCCTGCCCGTTACCGTCAGCTACGATCCCTATGTCGCCGATCTGGACAGCCGGACCATCTGGTTCCGGGTACAGGATCTGGATGTGCCTGATCTGGAGGTGCGCCATGAATCACGCTTCATCGCTCCGTGATGGCACCCTGCCCTGGTACCGCTACCCGTTGGTGTGGCTGGTTATTCTGATCCCGCTGTCCTCGGTGGTGGGCGGCATGGTCACCCTGACTCTGGCGATACGTCATGCCGACGCCACCGTGGCGGACGACTGGTATCAACAGGGCAAGGCCATCAACCGTTCCATGGCCGACCTGGATCAGGCCCGCCGGCTTGGCCTCGAACTGCAACTGTACGCCGGTGAACCGGCCGCCCTGCAATTGACCAGCAAAGTGCCCATGCCCTGGCCTGAACGGCTGCAACTGGCGTTCCGCCACCCGACCTTCGCCGAGCGCGATATTGCCATGACGTTCATCCATCAGGGGGGTGGTCGTTATCGCGCCGACGGTGGCGCTCTGGCGGCGACCGATCACTGGGTGGTGACGGTGACGCCGGAACAGGGACATTGGCGATTGCGTCAGCGGCTGCGGCCACTACAGGGCGCGCCATGAGTACGGCCTGCTGGCACTGTGGCGAAGGGGTTGGTGTATCACCTTTCGTTGCCCGCACTCCGGGAGGGGAAAAACCCACCTGCTGCCCCGGCTGCGCCGCCGCCGTGGAGATGATTCATCGTCTCGGCCTGGAAGACTATTACGCTATCCGCAGCAATAACGGGCCGCTGGTGGCCAGCGAGGAAACGGAGCGCACTCTGGCATTGTTCGATGTGCCCCAGTTGCTGGCCGCTCACATCCAGGAGCAGGACGGCCGGCGCCGCTTGCGGCTGCAAGTCTCCGGACTTACTTGCGCGGCGTGCTGCTGGCTGATTGAAAAAGTGGTGATGGGGCTGCCCGGCGCCCGTTCGGTTCAGGTCAATCTGGCCAGCATGCAATTGACCCTGGAATATGACGCCGCCGAGCCCTTATTCCCCCGCAATGCCGTGCGGCGCATTCTGGAATTGGGCTACCGGGTCGCCTTGCCGGGCGATCCCACCTGGGAGGGGCATCAGCAGAAAGAACGGCGTCGCCTGCTGGGGCGGTTGGCATTGGCCGGCCTGGGGGCGATGCAGGCCATGATGTATTCCGCCGCCCTTTATATCGGTGTGTTCGAAGGCACGGATCGCATTTACCAGGACTTGTTCCGGCTGGCCGGCCTGCTGGTGGCCACACCGGTGGTGTTTTACTCCGGCTGGCCGTTTTTTCAGGGCGCCTGGCGGAGCCTGAAAGTGCGCCGCCCGACCATGGACGTGCCGGTGGCCCTGGCGTTGTTGCTGGCCTGGGGCGGTTCGCTGGTGGTAATGGCCAGTGGTGGTGAGCACGTTTACTTCGATTCCGCCGCCATGTTCGTGTTCTTCCTGCTGCTCAGCCGCTGGCTGGAACTGCATCAGCGTCAGCGCATCCAGCGCTCCTGGCAGCAGTTGCAGGATACGTTGCCTCTGGTGGTGCGGCGGCTGGATGACGCCGGCGGCGGCGACTGGGTGGCCACCGCCCAGCTGTGCGCCGGCGATACCGTGCGGGTCAGCCAGGGAGAAACCGTGCCGGTGGATGGTGTCATCCGCGCTGGCGAGGCTCGCTTTAACGAGGCGGCCCTGACCGGCGAATCCCTGCCACGTACCCGCACCATCGGCGACACGGTGCAGGCCGGGTGCCGGATCCTGGAAGGTGGTGTGGATATCGAGGCCGCGAGTGCCGCCGACAGTAGCCTGGTCGCGCGCATTGGCGAACAGGTGGCGCGCGCGCAGGAAGAACGAGTGACGGTGGTGCGGGACTGGCAAAGAGTGGCCCCTCTGTTCACCGCGACGGTGCTGGCATTGGCCATGGCCACCCTTGTGTTGCATTGGCATCGCGGCCCGGCACAGGCATTCGAGCACATGCTCGCCCTGCTGGTGGTGACCTGTCCTTGCGCCCTGGCTTTGGCGGTGCCGTTAACGCTCTCCGCCACGCTGGCCCGGGGGCTGAAGCTGGGCTTGCTGATTGCTTCCCCCTCTCAGTTTTTATCCTTGCCGGGTATTCGCGGCGTCCTGTTCGACAAAACCGGCACTTTGACCACCGGCCGGTTCCAACGGGTGGAGTGGCGAGCCGCCGCCGACGTCGAATCGGAATGGCTCACCACCCTGCCCCGAATCGCAGCCGGGTTGGAGCGGGACCACCCGCACCCGCTGGCGCGCGCTTTCGATGACCTCTCACCGGTGCCGATCGAGGATTTGCGTTTGAGCCCTGCCGGAGCCAGTGGCCGCTTCCAGGGCCACCAGTGGGCCATGGGCGGTGCGCCGGAGCTGAGCCGTGGCAGTGAGACGTGTCTGGCTCTCACCCGTGACGGCCGGACGCAGGCACTGTTCTGGTTGCGGGATCAACCGCGCGCGGAAGCCCCGGCGGTACTTGATCAACTGCGTCAACGGGGTTGGCGGCTGCGCATGGCCAGTGGTGACGCCGCGGAGCCAGTGGCCACGCTGGCTGAAGAACTGGGCATGGGCGAAGCCCGCTCGCGATTGACGCCCCATGACAAAGCCGCCTGGTTACAGAAGCTGGAACAACAGGAAGGACCGCAAATGATGGTGGGGGATGGCATCAACGATGCTCCCGCACTGTTGCGGGCCACGGTCTCCGTGGCGCCGGCGGCGGCGTCCAGTCTGGCCCGCCGCGCCGCTGGCGTTTATCTGCTCAACGAAGGGCTGCAGGGGCTGGCCGATCTGCCCCGTCTGGCGGATCGCTGCCGGGCGGTGATCCGCCAGAACCTGACCTGGGCTCTCGGCTACAACCTGGTGGCGATTCCTCTGGCCATGGCTGGCTGGATCCCACCCTGGGCCGCGGCTCTGGGGATGTCAGCTTCGTCACTTCTGGTGACGCTCAATGCCAACAGGATAACCACATGGAAAGCCTCCTCTTGTTGATTCCGGTGGCCTTGCTGTTCCTCACCGTAGCGGTGTGGGCGCTGTTCAAGGCTTTACGCCAGGGCCAGTTCGAGGACCTGGATCATGCCGCCTGGACGGTGATTTTCGAAGACCGGGAGCAGCGCCGTAATGCTGGCAAGGGGGTGGGTGATGATCGTTGACCCGCTTACCGTGGCGTTGACCGGCGCTCTCGCCCTCGGTGTCGGCGGGGCCCTTCACTGCGCGGGAATGTGCGGCGGCATCGCCGCCGCCCTGAGTTTCTCGATCCCCGAAGAACGACGGCGTGGCAGCAGGCTGATCGCCTGGCAGAGCTTGTTTGGCAGCGGCCGGCTGTTGAGTTACGCCGGCCTGGGCGCGATCGCCGGGGGGCTGGGCGGGCAATTGGCCAGTGGCCCGGCAAGCGGCGGCTGGCACTGGCCAGCGTTACTGTCAGCGCTCCTGATGGTTTTGCTGACCGCTCATTTCCTCGGCCACAGTGCGCCGATCCGGGCTCTGGAGCGTCTCGGGGCCGGACTGTGGCGGCGGCTGTCCCCGTTGACTCGCCGTTTGATGCCGGTGGATCACCCGCTCAAGGCGCTGGCGCTGGGCGGGCTGTGGGGGTTCTTGCCCTGTGGGTTGCTTTATTCCGCCCTGGTGCTGGCCGCCGGAACCGGTGAATGGGCTGACGGTGCCCTGGTCATGGGCATGTTCGGCGCCACTACCCTGCTGCCGGTGGGGGCCGCCGGTGTATTCGGCGGGCAGCTGTCGCGGTTGCGGCGGGGGCCCGCCCGATATGTGGCGGCGGCGATGACGCTGGCGCTGGCGCTGGTGTTTCTTCAACACGGACTGCCCGGAGATGTCCATGCTCATCACCATCCTTGATCTGCATCAAGGTCGGCTGTGTTCATAGTGGCATGATGCCGCCATTCCCCCTTTGGAGCGCTGACATGACGCAATGGAATCCGGATCTGATCCGCCGATTCGGAGGTCCCGGGCCTCGCTATACGTCCTACCCACCGGCCACCCAGTTCCATGAGGAAGTCGGCGAGGAGGACTATCGGCGCGCCGTTGCTCGCGGCAATCAGGCCCGTCGCCCACTGTCGCTGTACTGTCACATCCCATTCTGCGCCACGGTGTGCTACTACTGCGCCTGCAACCGCATCATCACCGGCAACCGGGCCAAAGCCGAGGATTATCTGACCTTCCTGAAGCAGGAGATCAAAGCCAAGGCGGCGCTGGTGGACCCGCAGCGGCCCGTGGTGCAGATGCACTGGGGCGGTGGCACCCCCACCTACCTCAGCGATGCGCAGATGACCGAGCTGGTTTATGACCTGGCCCGTCATTTCAACCTGCTGGAAGAGGATCGCGGCGAGTACGCCATCGAAGTGGACCCGCGCACGGTGGATCGCGCCCGTCTGGGGCTGCTGCGGGGGCTGGGTTTCAACCGGCTCAGTATCGGTATTCAGGATCTGGATCCGGTGGTGCAGAAGGCGGTGAACCGGGAACAATCCCTTGAGCTGATCACCGAAGTATTCGACGCGGCCCGGGATTTCGGTTTCCACTCCATCAACGCCGACATGATTTACGGCTTGCCCTGGCAGTCTTCCTCCAGCCTGGCTCGCTCCCTGGAACAATTGCTGGCTTTACGCCCGGAGCGCATTTCCCTTTACAACTACGCCCACATGCCGGCGCGCTTCAAGGTGCAGCGGCAGATCCAGGAAACCGCGCTGCCCAGCCCGGAGGAAAAACTCGCCATGCTGAAACTGGCGGGCGAAACCCTGGAGGCGGCCGGCTATGTGCTGATCGGCATGGACCATTTTGCCCTGCCGGATGATCCCATGGCGGTAGCGCAGCGCAACGGCACCCTGCACCGCAATTTCCAAGGCTACTCGCTACATGGCGACGCCGATCTTCTGGGCATGGGGGTCAGCGCGATCAGCGCTTTTGATGATTTCTACGCTCAGAACCTGAAGGTTCTGAGCAACTGGCAGGAAGCCGTGCAAGCGGGTCGCATGCCGATCGAACGCGGCTTCCTGCTTGACTGGGATGACCGTCTGCGCCGTGACGTGATCATGGGGCTGCTGTGCGACCTGCGGCTGGATCTGGTCGCCTTCCGGCAGCGTTGGGAAGTGGATTTCGCCGATTACTTCAAGGACCAGCTGGCCGCGCTGGGTGAATTCGAAAAACTGGGGCTGATTGATATGAACAGCCCCGTGTTGAAGGTCACTGACACCGGGCGCCTGGTGGTGCGCGCTCTGGTGATGTTGTTCGACCGCTATGCCGGCACCCCGAACCCACAGCGATTCAGTCGCATTATTTAGCTCGCCGTTACCGATCCGGGAGACCATAATGTCTCAAGCCGTAATTGCAATACGCAGTGTATCCAACATGGAGGTACGCAGCATGCCTCGTCACGTTTCATGCAACGACTGTAGTCTCAGCCCCATTTGCCTGCCGTTGGCGGTGGCGCCTTCCCAGCTCGACGAACTGGATGGCATCATCCGCCGTGGCCGCCCGCTGAAGCGCGGAGAGCACCTGTTTCGTGCCGCCGCCCCGTTCAGCGCCGTTTATGCCGTGCGCTCCGGCGCACTGAAGACCTATGTCCTCTCCGATGAGGGGGAAGAACAGGTTACCGGGTTTTACCTCCCAGGCGAGATCGTCGGCATGGACGGCATCAGTACCGCGCACCATGTTTCCAATGCCAAGGCGCTGGAAACCGCTACCGTGTGCGAGATCCCCTTCCATCGCCTGGAAGATCTGTCCCAACGCATCCCCTCCTTGCAGCATCACTTCTTCTCGCTGATGAGCAACGAGATCCGCGCCGACCGCGAACTGCACATGCTGTTGAGCAAGAAGAGCGCGGATGACAGAGTGGCCTCTCTACTGTTATCCCTGGCCGCGCGTCAGCAGCGCCGGGGTTTGAGCAGCCGCCGCTTCCGCCTGCCCATGTCCCGCTATGACATCGCCAATTATCTGGGACTGGCGGTGGAAACGGTTAGCCGCATTTTCACCCGTTTTCAGCAGCAGGATATGCTGCTGGTGGACGGCAGAGATGTGGAAATCGTCGACCGTGAGGCGCTTTGCGGTGGCGGCAGACTACATGTGGAGGCACCATGACTATTCCGACCAATGGCATTCTCGTCGTCCTGGACCGGCACCTGAAGGCCCCGCAGCCGGCGCTGAAGAAAGGCCGGTTGCTGGCCGCGGCGCTGAGCTGCCCGCTAGTGGTGGCCGTCAATAGTGATTCGTCGGCCATGCGTCGCGCGGTGGGGCTTGACCAGAAGCGCCGCCAAGCGGCCGAACAGCAAATTCGCAATGCCTGGGAACGGCGCATTCAGGACTTGCTGGCGGGTACCGAGGCCACCGTGCATATCACCACGCACAAGGATCAGGATGAGGACCTCCGGCAGACGGTCATTGCCGCCAGACCACGTCTGGTGGTGGTACATACCAGTGAGGAAGGCACGCTGAGGCGCCACCTGTTTACGCCGCGGGACTGGTTGTTGATTCGTCGGGCACCCTGCCCCGTGCTTTGCGTGCAGGACCGTCCCTGGAGTGAAACACCTGTGTTTACCGCGGCGATCGAACCGGAGGAAGAGGACGAGAGCGGCCTGGACAGTGCCGTGCTGAGCGCGGCGCGGGAATGGTCGGCGCCGCTGCAGGCATCACTCAACGCCGTGCATGTGCTCGAGCACCCGGACGAAACGTTGTTGTTGGTGGCGGGCGAAGCGTTGCCGGAATACGCCGCCAGCGCCGAGAGCATTCGCAAAAGCCACCGCGAAGCTCTGGACCGTTTCGCCGAGCGCCATGATCTACCGCTGGAACGCACGGAAATGTTGGAAGGACCGATCGCCGGCACCCTGGCTGACTACTGTGAAAATAACGGCACAGATGTACTGGTGGTGGGGACGGTTCGCCGCAACAAAGTGGAACGCCTGCTGCTGGGTGCCACCGCCGAGTCCCTGCTGGTGCATGCCCGCAACGACGTTCTGGTGATCAAACCGGACGGCTTTGACGCCGATTGGCAGTAAGTCGCGGTCGGTGCCAAGAGGCCACTGTCGTGGGAGCCTGCCCTGCAGGCGAATTCAAAGTTCGCTTGCAAGGCAAGCTCCTGCAGTGGCGGAGTGGCGACCCGGGAAATCATGCCTCCAAAGACTCGGTCAACCCCCCTGCTCCGCTCTTCGGAACACCGGTTTGGTGTCCGTGGAAGACGCTTTGTCATAGCGATACCCCGCCTCCTTGAATCGCTTCAGATCCTCCGGCTTTTCAATCCCTTCGCGCAATATCCAGGCCGCCATCAGGCCGCGGGCTTTCTTGGCGTAGAAGCTGATAACTTTGTACTTACCGTTCTTTTCGTCCTGAAAGACCGGTTCGATGACCGGGCCCGGCAGCAGTTTGGTGCGCACGGATTTGAAGTATTCATTGGAGGCAAGGTTCACCAGTACGTCGGTGCCCACGACGCGCATATCCTTGATCAACTGGCGGGTGATGCGGTCATCCCAGAACGCGTACAAATCCTTGCCGGCGGACGTATCCAGCCTGGTGCCCATTTCCAGACGATACGGTTGCATCAGATCCAGTGGGCGCAAAACCCCGTAAAGGCCGCTCAGCATGCGTAAACGATGCTGTGCGGCGGCGAGATCGTCCTTGCTGAAACGGCTGACATCCAATCCGGTGTAAACATCCCCTTTGAAGGCAAAGAGGGCCGGACGGGCATTGTCCTTGTTGAAGGGGCGTTGCCACAGAGCGAAGCGCTCGACGTTGAGATGGGCGATCTTGTCACTCACCCCCATCAGGCTGGACAGATCCGCCGGCGACAGTTTGCGGGCTCGTTGCACCAATGTTTCACTGTCATCCAACATGCGCGGTTGAGTGGCGCGCAGCGCCGGCAACGGTGACTCGTAGTCCAGGGTCTTGGCCGGCGAGACCACTATCAGCATGGGTTTTCCTCCGTGGCATGAAATCGCGAATACCGCCATCATAATAGTCTGGCAACCGCCATGCCGGGACAGCGCGATGGCGGCTCATGACTAAGCGGCCATAGATGGTAGCGCAAGCGGCCATAGTTTGGACCACTAAACGGCATAGGCAGAGCCGGTTCCCATTCCGATGATGCTGGTACCGTGGCGTCGTCGGGGAAACCAAAACAGAAGGATAAAGAGCATGCGGTATTTATTGGTTCTGGCGGTGGTTACCGCAGTGGTGGTGTTGCTGTGGGGCAGCTGGCAGGCCGGGCGGCGCCCCTTCTATCTGGTGCTCGCCGGGGTCGGCGTGGCCAGCGCCGTGATGCTGATGTCCTTTCTGTTCACCGACCAGGAACGCCTGGTGCCCGGTGATCCCGCTTCGGTCACCGTTACCGTCACCGGTGTCAGTCAGATGGAGACCGGGGTGCGGGTGAGTGGTGAGATCAGCAACCGGGGAGAGCATGCCATCGCCCATGTGCTGCTGGATACGGTCGCCCTCTCCTGCCCGCCGGCGAAAGCCTGCGAGACATTGCATGAAGAGCGGATTCCGGTATCCATTCATGTGCCCGCCGGCGGCCGTTATCCGGTGGCGGTGGTGGCCGACCGCGATCGCGGCATGCGGACGCCGGACCGCTGGGAATTGCGGGTCCGGGAAGTACAAGTGTACGGCGAATAGGCACCGCCGCCATCATACCGGGGGGTTTGCAAGCTGGGACTAAATGGTCACAATGCGCTTCCCGAATCAATGGAGTTACCATGGCGGCGCTGATTCCCGGCCAGCCCACGGCCATCGCTACCAATGCCTGGCGTGTGCTGGGCCGTAACCCCGGCATGATGACCGGCCCCGGCACCAACAGCTATCTGGTGGGCGGCCGCGCCCTGACGGTGATTGATCCCGGCCCCACCGACCCGGAGCATACCCAGGCTCTGCTGGCCGCGGCCGAGGAACTGGGGCGTCCGATCGAACGCATCATCGTCACCCATACCCATCGCGATCACTCCCCCGGAGCTCATGATCTGGCCGCCGCCACCGGCGCCGTATTGGAAGGCCCCTGGGTCCCGGACGACGGCTTGCAGGACACCACGTGGGAACCGGAACGCGAGCTCAAGGACGGTGACACCGTGGACTGCGGCGGCCTGACCCTGGAGGTGATCGCCACGCCCGGTCACGTCGGCAACCACCTGTGTTATCTGCTGAAGGAAGAGGCGCTGCTGTTCACCGGCGATCATCTGATTCAGGGGTCCACCGTGGTGATAGCCCCGCCTTCGGGCTCCATGAGTGCCTATCTGTCTTCCTTGGACAAGCTGCGGCAATGGGACATCAAACGCATGGCTCCCGGGCATGGCGACGTCATCGACGAGCCGCTGGCGCTGGTGGACCACACCATCAAGCACCGGCTGGAGCGGGAAAAGAAAGTCTTCGCCGCCCTCACCGGTGACGCCACCAGCGTGCCGGACCTGGTGAAACGGGTTTACGACGATGTGCCTGAATTTCTGCACGGTGTGGCGTGCCTGTCACTTGAGGCGCATCTGATCAAATTGCACGAAGATGGCCGCGCCCATCGCCAGGATGATCTCTGGCGCCTGCCTTCCTGAGACGCGGTCCACTGTGGGAGCTTGCCTGCAAGCGAATCTCTTGGGGCCCGAGTACATTCGCTTGCAGGCAAGCTCCCACAGCGGCTTCGTAGCGCCCTCGGTGGAAGAGCAATCAGTGCGTGGGCGTACCAACAGTGCGCTTACAGCCAGCCTTTCCGCTTGAAATACCAGTACGGGGCGAAGCCCGACAGGAACATCAGCCCGATCACCGCCGGATAGCCGAACTCCCAGTTCAGTTCCGGCATCACCTGGAAGTTCATGCCATAAATACTGGCGATCATGGTTGGTGGCAGGAACACCACGGCGGCGATGGAAAAGATCTTGATGATCTGGTTCTGCTCGATATTGATGAACCCCTGGGTGGAATCCATCAGGAAGTTGATCTTCTCGAACAGAAAAGTGGCGTGGGACATCAGGGTGTCCAGGTCATGCTGGATTTCCGAGCAGGTGCGGCGGCGTTCCTTGTCGGCCCGTACATAACGCTGGATAAAGGAAATCGAACGTTGGGTATCCATCAGGCACAGGCGGATTTTTCCGTTGCTGTCTTCCAGATGGGCCAGCTTCTCGATGCCGTCCTCCAGCTCCGCTTCCTCATCCTCCAGCACCAGATAACTGACATCCTCCAGGTCCCGATGGATGTCCTCCAGCGTATCGGCCAGATTCTCGGTCTTCTGCTCAAGAATGCTCAGCAGAATGTCCAAGGGCTCCAGGGCACGGACCCAGCCGCGCCGGATGCGCATGCGCATGAGACGAAAATCCGGCGCGCGGGAATCGCGGAAGGTCAACAGCCGGCCCGGCTGCAACACAAAAGCCACGGTCGAGGTGCGATGGCGCCCCTCGCTCTGATGAACGAACAGGGAGTGCACATGAAGACCATGCTCATCATGGAAGAAACGGGCGGAGGATTCGATTTCCTCCACATCGTCGGACTCCGGCAGCGCCTGGCGGAACAGATGCTGCACCTCCTGCCGTTCCTCATCGGTGGCGTCCACCAGGTCGATCCAACTGGCTTCCTTGGCGGTGTCCGGGGTCAACCCCGCCACATCCCGCTCGCGGAGCACTCCGTCTTCAATATCGTAAACGTACAGCATGCTAGACTCCTGGCGACGGACCTTCCACTAACTGCGCATAGCATCATCCACGCGTACATAGATGGTCAAAGGCGCTTAGATAGAGCAGGTTGCTATGACTGTCAACCACACCCTGTCGCGGCTCGACTCCCTGCCCCCTCCCCTGGAATTGGGGCGAGGGGCTCGTATCTGGCTGATTGAGCGGCTTCTCGGCCCTTCGGCCATGGACCTGTTCCACACGCTTTGTAACGAACTCCCCTGGGAGCAACCCCGTGTACAGGTGTTCGGCCGTTCCCACCCGGTGCCCCGGCTGGTCTGCTGGCTGGGCGACACCGGCGTCACCTACCGCTATTCCGGGCTGACCCACCGGGCCGGGGGCTGGCCCGATCCGCTGGCGCCATTACGGCGCGCGGTAACGGCGTTGACCGGATTAACGCCCAATGGTGCTCTGGCCAATCTCTATCGGGATGGCGACGACACCATGGGGTGGCACCGGGATAATGAGCCGGAACTGGGACCGGCCCCCTTGATCCTGTCCTATAACCTTGGTGCCACCCGCGACTTCTGTCTGCGACGTTATGGCGAGCATCGGCAAAGCCACCGGTTGCCACTGTCCCACGACAGCCTGTTGATTATGTCTCCCCAGGTACAGCGTTATTATGAACACGCCCTGCCCCGCCGCCGGCGGGTGCGCGAGTCCCGCCTCAATCTTACCTTCCGCCATATCGTCACCGCAGCGGCGGACCTTTCCGGCTAGCAGAGCAGGCAATCAGCCAAAAAACAGGTAGCTCACCAGAATCGCGGTGATCAGGCCGGCGGCGTCGGCGGCCAGACCGCACCACAAGGCATAGCGGAAGTTTCGCACTCCGACACTGCCAAAGTAGACGGCGAGAACGTAAAAAGTCGTCTCGGTGGAGCCCTGCATCACCGCCGCCATACGGCCGGCAAGCGAATCCACGCCTTGCGTGTGCATGACATCCAGCATGGCGGCGCGGGCGCCGGATCCGCTTAATGGTTTCAGTAAAGCCACGGGCAGAGCGTCGACGAAACGAGTATCCCAGCCAAGCCAGAGGGCTGCATGCCGGATCGCCGACAACACCGCTTCGAGCACACCGCTGGCGCGCAACATGGCGATGGCGGCCAGCATGGCCACCAGGTACGGAATCAGCCTCACCGCCAGGTTGAAGCCTTCCTTGGCGCCCTCGATGAAAGCGTCATAGCTATCCACCCGGGCCCGCCAGGCCGCCACGAAAAAGGCGCCGATTACCGCCAGCAGCAAGCCATTGCCGAACAGGCTGGAAAGCCGCGCGCTGGCGTCTGGTGGCACCCACCATACCGCCAGCCCAAGCAAACCGAGCAGCGCCAGCCAACCGCCGGCGACAGCAAGCAGTATCGGATCCCGTAGCCGTATACCCTGCAGGCGGGCGGTCAGGGCCACGCCGACAAAAGTGGAAGCGGTGGTTGCCATCAGCATGGGTAAATAGATGTCGGCGGGATCGGCCGCGCCCTGCTGGGTGCGGTATAGCAGCACGGTTACCGGTACCAGCGTCACCGCCGAGGTGTTCAGTACCAGGAACATGATTTGCGCATCGCTGGCCGTTCGCGGCCGTGGATTGCTCTCCTGCAGCGAGCTCATCGCCTTCAGCCCCAGCGGCGTGGCGGCGTTATCCAGACCGAGCATGTTGGCGGCCATATTCATGGAAATGCCGGCGCCGGCCTGTGAACCTTCCGGCACCGATGGCATCAGACGATGAAGTACCGGTTGAACCAGAGCGGCAAGCCGGTCGGCGAGATGGCTCTGCTCGGCCAGACGGAACAGGCCGCTCCACAGCGCCAGCACGCCGATCAGCCCCAGACTGACCTGAACCGCCAGATCGGCCGCTTCCCACAGCGCGCCCACCACACGGGCGGGAGCTCCGGTATCGCCAAGCAGCAACTGCAGGATGGCCCCGGCGATGCCGATCAGGAAGAAACCGGTAAACAGGCGATGCATGGTGTACGGTGCTCTCCGTGTTGTCGATGCCGTGGCGGTGGGTGGCGGTCACAAACGCATCGTCAGGAACGATGTTTGATGTCGCCTTGGCGACGGCCCGCAGGGTGACCACCATGGATGGTGGTCACAAATCCGGACCTCCCATACGAATTAATCAGAGGTTCCCGTATACTGCCAGTAAATGAATCATTGAGTGAGTCCATGAGCGTAATTCGCAAGCTGAGTGCCTTGATTGTTGCCGGGTTGCTGCTGGGCGGCGCCCTGCATATTGGAGACGGCCTGCAGGCGGCGCCGGAGGTCCAGGGCAGCATCAAGCCGGATAAGGTGCACCGGGAAGCGGCGAAGGAAATCGTCGACCGCCTGAAATTGCACTACCGGCGACTGGACTTCAATGATTCTCTGTCCGGACAGGTGCTGGACCAGTACATCAAGGATCTGGACCCGAGCCGCCTGTACTTCACCGCCGAGGACATCGGTGAATTCGACCGCTATCGCGACCAACTCGACGATCAGTTGCGCAGAGGCACTCTGGAGGCGGGCTACACCATCTTCAACCGCTTCCAGCAACGGGTGGAACACCGTTTACAGAAAGCGTTGACGCAACTGCGCGGCGATATCGATAAATGGAAATTCGACAGCGACCGCAAGGTGCTGGTGGATCGCACCAAGGCCGATTGGGCACCGGATCAGCAGGCCCTGGATCAGATTTGGGACGACTATCTGCGTAATTCCGTGCTGTCCATGCGGCTCAACGGCACCCCCGAGAGTGAAATCCAGGACCGTCTGGTGCGCCGCTACGAAGGCCAGCTCAGCCGGGTGCAGCAAAACAGCTCCGAGGACGTATTCCAGCTCTACATGAACGCGCTGGCGCAGACCTTCGATCCGCACACCAACTATTTCACTCCGCATAATTCGGAAAACTTCGACATCAGCATGAGCCGCTCCCTGGAAGGCATCGGCGCCGTGCTGCAGTATGAGGACGGCTATACCAAGGTGGTACGGCTGGTGCCGGGCGGTCCCGCCGCCAAGGCCGGACAACTGAAGCCGGCGGATCGCATCATCGGGGTCGGTCAGGGTGACAAGGACGCCATCGTCGATGTGGTCGGCATGCGTCTGGATGAGGTTGTCGACATGATTCGCGGGCCCAAGGGGTCCGAGGTGCGGCTGGAGATCATTCCCGCCGGCGGTGCGGGCGAACACAGCACCCGCACGGTCACCATAGTGCGCAACAAGGTGGTACTGGAGGAACAGGCCGCCAAGAAGGAAGTCATTGAGCTGAATCACGATGGCGAGAACATCAAGCTCGGCATCATCGAAATTCCGGCCTTTTACCTCGACTTCAACGCCTTTCACCGTGGCGATCCGAACTACACCAGCACCACCCGGGACGTGGCCAAGCTGCTGGTGGAACTGCGCAAGGAAAATCCGGACGGCCTGATCATCGATCTGCGCAACAATGGCGGCGGATCGCTGCTGGAAGTCAACAAGCTGGTGAGCCTGTTTATCAACCGCGGCCCCACCGTGCAGGTGCGTGAATCATCCGGCCGTGTCAGTGTCGAGAATGACCAGTACCCGGGCATGCTCTACACCGGCCCCATGGCGGTGCTGGTGAACCGTTACAGCGCGTCCGCCTCGGAAATTTTTGCCGGCGCCATGCAGGACTACGGGCGGGCGCTGATCGTGGGCGAGCCCACCTACGGCAAGGGAACGGTGCAGACTCTGCTGGACCTGAACCACGGCAAGCTGAAGATGACCAACGCCAAATTCTATCGGGTGTCCGGTTCCAGCAACCAGAATCTGGGCATTGTTCCGGACCTGTTGATGCCGTCGCTGATCGATACCAACGAGGTGGGCGAAGGCGCCCTGCCCAATGCCCTGCCCTGGGATGAAATCGACTCCGCGGATTATCAGCAGGTGGCGGATCTGATGCCGTTCCTGCAGACCTTGCGGCAGCGTCACGAAAGGCGCATCCAGAAAGATCCCGAGTTCGTTTATGTGGAAGAACTGCGCTCCTTGCTGGATGAGGCGCGTGAGCGTAAGGAAGTGACGCTCAACGCGGCCAGCCGGGAATCCTGGCAGGAAGGCTTCGACAAGCGCCGTCTGAACATTGAAAACGCCCGCCGTAAAGCCCGCGACGAGGAGCCGCTGAAGGACATGGCGGCGCTGAGGACGCTGGAGGAGCAACGGGCACTGGATCCGGAAGCGGCGGAGGATCCGATGAAGAAAGACCCTTACCTGCGCGAAACCGGCCACATCCTGGCGGATATGATCGAGCTGGCGCAGGCCCAGCGGGTGGCGGACAAACGGGATTAGTAGGGCGCCGCGTCAGGAATCCGACGCCGTCGCCCAGCTCTTCAACTCCCGCGCCAGCCAATCCGGCGCATCCAGGGACAGATCGTGACCGGCCCGAGGGTGCACGCTCAATGGCCGGTTCCAGGCGCGGGACAACGCTTGCGAACAGCGTGGACTCACCAGGCGATCCCCTCCCCCATTCACAATCAGCACCGGGCTGCCCTCCGGCAGTTGGTCGGGTGCCCGAAACCGGGTAGCCGCCCACAATTGGCGCAGACTGTTCGCCGTGGAAACCGGCCTTTGCCCGGCGATCAGAGCCCATTGCCGCGCCACTTCGGCCAGACGGTCCGGCGCCAGCAAGTTGGTGGTCAACTCGAGAATCGCCCGCTCCTTGCCTTCAGTATCCCGGCTTAGCAGCACATCGCTCAGCAAACGCGGGTAATTACCTATCTGCAAACGCTGGTAAAACGGACTGAAGCGCGCGGTACTGCTGTTGATCAGGGCGGCGCCACCGAGTTCGCCAGGAAAACGCCGAAGCCAGTCCATTCCCACCATGCCGCCGAGAGACAGAGCCACCAGCCTGGGCCGTCGGCTCAGCACCTGGTCTCCCAACTCGGCACGGGCGGCATCGACCATCGCCGCCACGGTGCAGGGGCTGCGCTCATGGTGACGCCGCCCATTACCGGGAAGATCCACGCAGCGCACCTCATTCCCCTCCCCCAGCACCTCCGCCAAACGGCGATCAAAGCCCTGCCAGTGGGCCTGCTCGCGTATCAGTCCGCGCAGCAGAATCCATGTAGTGGTCATAAAGTTTCGGTTCTCCCCAGCCGTGGCGCCAATGCCGGCACCAGATTCCATTTGATTTTCCCTGCTCCTGGCGCACCGGCATCACCTTGTTGCCGGTGCCGCCATACCACTAGCATCGGAGCCGGGCTACACTGCCCTCTGTGAACCGCGGTTTATGGCGTTCCGCCGCCCGTGGTTGATGCCATCGCCTTAGCAGATCTTGGAGTGCGCGCAAATATGGCACGAAAAACCGTCAAGAGGGTTAAAACCGGTTCTTTGGAACGGCGATTTACCCTTGCCCGCGCCGGCTTTCTCGCTGGTGCCCGCTACGCCACCGCCAGCGCCGGTACCCTGTTCTCCGCCCCGGACAAGCGCGAGGAAAGACGGAAGGCCATTCTCTCTCAACGGGCCGAGGAATTGGTGGCCGAGTTGGGCGAATTGAAAGGTTCGGTGGTGAAAATCGGACAAATGATGGCCCTGTTCGGAGAGCATTTTCTGCCCGAAGAAGTCACCGCCGCCTTGCATACGCTGGAAAACGACACCGCCGCGCTCGAGTGGCCGGCCATGGAGCGCCATCTTAAACAGCAATTGGGCACCGTGAAACTGGCGGAACTGGAGGTGGATCCAGAACCGCTCGGCGCCGCCAGCCTGGGGCAGGTTCACCGTGCCCGGCGTAAGAAGGACGGTCGTGAGCTGGTGCTCAAGGTGCAGTACCCCGGTGTCGCCGATGCCATAGATTCGGACATGCGCGCCTTGGTGCGGCTGCTCAAGCTGAGCCGTCTGGTGCCGATCACCGACCAGTTCAATCAATGGCTGGACGAAGTGCGCGCCATGCTCGGCCGGGAGGTGGACTACGATCTCGAGGCCCATACCACCCGCCATTTCCGTGAAGTGTTGAGCGAGGACCCCCGCTTCATTGTTCCTGAGGTGTTTTCCGAGTACTCCTCCCACAACATTCTGTGCCTTTCCTTCGAGAAGGGATTGCACATCAGCGACCCGAAGGTGGTCGCACTGAGCCAGGAACGCCGTAATTTCCTGGGGCGCGCCATCATGGAGCTGTGCTGTCGCGAGGTATTCGAGTGGAACAAGATGCAGACCGACCCGAATTTCGGCAATTATCTGCTGCAAATCGATGAGGAAGGTCACGACCGTATCGTGCTGCTGGACTTTGGCGCCATCCGCGATTTCGATGACCAGGTGCTGGGCCCCGGCCGGGAGATGATTCGCGGTGCCTGGCACCACGATACGGAGCGCCTGGTGCGGGCGATGAAGGCGCTGCATTTCCTTTCCGGTGACCCTCCTCGCCGGGTACAGGAGGATTTCGCCGGCCTCTGTTTCGAGGCCATTGAGGCCCTGCAGGACCCGGACCGCTTTCCGCCGCCGGCGTCGGTGGTCAATGAGAAAGGGGAATACCTATGGGGGGAGAGCAATCTGCCCAGCCGGGTGCTGAATCGCGCCAGTCGCAATGCCCTGTCCGTGCACTTCGACGTACCGCCAAAGGAATTTATCTTTCTGCTCAGGAAGTTGCTTGGGGCTTACACTTTTTTGCATGTAATCAAGGCGCAGGTACGTGGCGACACCATTCTGGGTCCTTTCATCCATATGCATGAAGATGATGACAAGGCCCGTGTTGATCAACAATTGAGCGAAAGTGCGAAGAAATCATGATCTTTATGATCAAAATCTAACCATCTATCCGTCAAACCGCGATTTCTTGTTTGCCAAGCTCGCCACTCCACAATAAGGTTAGCAGCCTGCTCGACGGCCGGTTTTCTTAAACCGGCCTTTTTGTGAGGGCCCCTGTGCATTTCCGGCTATTGCCGTGGCATGGGGGCGGCCCAACAAACCATATAAACGGGGGTAACGCAGGTGATTATCGGTGTTCCCAAGGAAATTCGCCCCGGCGAGGAGCGCGTCGCCCTGACGCCCGCCAATATCGCGGCTTTATTAAAGAAGCACGATGTTCAAATCCTCGTTGAAACGGGTGCCGGCGTCGCCGCCGGTTTTACCGACGGTCAGTATGAAGCCGCCGGTGCCAAGCTTGCTGACCGGGATCAAATCTTCTCCAGCGCCCAGGTTATCCTGCAGGTGCAAACGCCAGGCAGCAATACGACCAATGGCCAGGACGATTTGGACAAGATGAAGAGCGGACAGTTCCTCATCGGCATGACCGATCCTCTGGCCAATCCGGGTTTCGCCCAGCAACTGGCGCAAAGCAATGTCACCGGCATCGCTCTGGAACTGGTGCCGCGGATTACCCGGGCCCAGGCCATGGACGTGCTGTCCTCCATGGCCATGATCGCTGGCTACAAGTGCGTTCTGCTTGCCGCCACCACCGCCAACCGCATGTTCCCCATGAACATGACCGCCGCCGGCACGCTGAACGCCTCGCGGGTGTTTGTCATGGGCGCCGGTGTGGCAGGTCTGCAGGCCTGTGCCACCGCCAAGCGCCTCGGCGCCGTGGTGGAGGCCTATGACGTTCGTCCCGCGGCCCGTGAACAAATCCTTTCCGTTGGCGCCAAGCCGGTGGAACTGGATCTGGATACCGGTGAAGCGGAAGGCAGCGGCGGTTACGCCAAGGCCCAGGGCGAGGACTTCCTCAAGCGTCAGCGCGAGCTGATGACCGACGTGATCAAGGACATGGACGTGGTGATCACCACCGCCGCTGTCCCTGGCGCCAAAAGTCCTATCCTGGTCACCGCCGAC
Organism: Alloalcanivorax xenomutans; assembly: GCF_900217905.1. Lineage (GTDB taxonomy): Bacteria > Pseudomonadota > Gammaproteobacteria > Pseudomonadales > Alcanivoracaceae > Alloalcanivorax > Alloalcanivorax xenomutans. Next base: position 184,893 of record NZ_OBMO01000003.1, on the reverse strand, counting down.
ATGGTCAAGGCGATGAAACAGGGATCGGTGATCGTCGACCTGGCCGCCGAACGGGGTGGCAACTGTGAGTTGACCCAGTCCGGCAAGACCGTGGTCGAGCATGGCGTGACCATCATCGGCCCGGAAAACGTTCCTTCCTCCGTGCCGCACCATGCCAGCCAGATGTTCGGCAAGAACATGGAGAACCTGCTCAACCTGCTGCTCAACGACCAGGGTGAGTTGGCGCTGGACTTCGAGGATCAGATCGTGGCGGACACCGTTATCAGCCACAACGGCGACGTGCCGCACACACGCCTGCGTGAGCTGCTTGGCCTGCCCGCGCTGGAGAAACCGGAACCCGAGGCGGCGGACGCCGACAACGGGAAGGAGGAGAAGTAATGGACTTCGTAGCCGAACTAACGCTTTTCGTGCTGGCCATCTTTCTCGGCGTGGAACTGATCACAAAGGTTCCCCCCACCCTGCACACCCCGCTGATGTCGGGTTCCAATGCCATTTCCGGCATTACGCTGGTGGGCGCGCTGATCGCCGCCGGCTCCGACGCCGGCATGCTGGTTAAGGTGCTGGGTTTCATCGCCGTGGTACTGGCCACCATCAACGTGATTGGCGGCTTCATGGTGACCAATCGAATGCTGGCGATGTTCAAGAGGAAGTAAGCAATGCAGATTTCCCAGAACTGGATCGATATCGCCTATTTGATCGCCGCCGTGCTGTTCGTGCTCGGCATCAAGGGCCTGACCAAACCGAAAACCGCGGTGCGCGGCAATATGCTGGCCGGCGCGGGCATGGCGGTGGCCTGTGTGGTGACCTTGCTGCACCGGGACATCGTCAGCTATGAAATCATCATCGCCGGCATCCTGGTCGGCGGCATCATTGGTGTGCTGCTGGCGAAGAAAGTACAAATGACCGCCATGCCGCAGCTGGTGGCGCTGCTTAACGGCTTTGGTGGCGGCGCTTCCTTCTCCGTGGCGGCGGCCGAGTTCTTCCGTGGTGGCCATCCGGACACGGTGGGCATCATCGCCACCGGGGCCGCGGTACTGATCGGTGCGGTGACTTTCACCGGTTCCTTCGTGGCGTTCGCCAAACTGCAGGAACTGATCGACGGCAAACCGATGGGCTTCCCGGGCATGAAAGCGGCGAACGCCGTGTTGCTGCTCGGCTCCATCGTGGCGATTGCCTACTTGGTCTCCAACCCCGGTTCACCAACGGTATTCTGGGGGCTGGCCATCGCCGCCGCCGTGCTGGGCATCCTGCTGGTGATGCCGATCGGCGGTGCCGACATGCCGGTGGTGATCGCGCTGCTGAACTCCTACTCCGGTGTGGCCGCGTCCGCCGCCGGTTTCGTCATGGGCAACAGCGCGCTGATCATTACCGGTTCCCTGGTGGGCGCCTCCGGCCTGATTCTGACCCAGATCATGTGTAAAGCCATGAACCGTTCTCTCACCAACGTGCTGTTTGGTGTGATGGCGGAAGGCGGCGAAACCATTGATCAGGATGAGGTCTACGCCGGCAAGATCAAATCCACTTCCGCGGACGAAGTGGCCATGCTGCTGGAAACCGCGCAGCGCGTGGTGATCGTGCCCGGCTTCGGTCTTGCCATGGCTCAGGCTCAGCACGCCGTGCGCGAACTGGCTGACACCCTCGAAGCCAACGGCGTCGAAGTGGAGTACGCCATTCACCCGGTGGCGGGCCGTATGCCCGGCCACATGAACGTGCTGCTGGCGGAGGCGGAAGTGTCCTATGACAAGCTCAAGGATATGGACACCATCAACCCCACCTTCGAACAAACCGACGTGGCGATCGTACTCGGCGCGAACGACGTCACCAACCCGATGGCCCGCGAAGACAAAGGCAGCCCGATCTACGGCATGCCGATCCTCAACGTCGACAAGGCCAAGACCGTGGTGGTGGTGAAACGCTCCCTGAGTGCCGGTTTCGCCGGTCTGCCCAACCCGCTGTTCGCCAAGGACAACACCCTGATGTTGTTTGGCGATGGCAAGGGTGCGGTGGTGGACATCACCGCCGCTCTGAAGGAAGGCTGATCGCCGCATTTCTTCAAGCCCGCTTCAACGAAAAAGCCCGCTTTCGCGGGCTTTTTCGTATTGGGCTGTTTCTCGCGGCTACATCTCGCTGATATCGCCCCTCGCCGTGGCCGTATTGGCCGCCGGCCCGCCGGGGCCATGGGCTGTCGATGGCATGGCGGCCCCCGGTGTGGCGCCCGCCGCCATGGACAGGGCATCGTGGATGCCCAACGCCAGCCGGGTAAGTTCCAGCGGCGCGCTGTCCGCGGCCAGTACGTAACCGCGTCCGTTCTGGCTCCAGCGCACCAGGGTTACCGGCGACTGGGTCAGCACGTGCAACCAGTTATCGCCGGATCCGCCCTGCCCTGTTTCATACAGCGCCACCCGCTGCCCTTCGGCGTTCTCGAAACGGTACTCTTGAATATGCTGTCCGGAAACCAGCAGCGGCTGCTGGCCAGAGGAAACCAGACCCAGGCGATCCAGTGGCAATGCCGGGGCCGGCGTGGTATCGGGTAACGCCACTGGATTGCTGAAGGCATGGACGATGGCCTGGGTCAGGTCGACGGAAGGGCGCGCGGTGGCCGGATCGGGAGGCGGTGTTTGCCACCACACCGCCATTATCACGCCTGCCGCCACCAGCGTGCCGAGTCCTCCGGCGGCAAGCCAGTGGCGCCGGGGGGCAGCGCCTGGCGCCTGGACCGGAGAGGACAATGGTGCCGCGGTGCTATCGTCCTTGAGTGCGCGCCACAGTGTTTCGTCATGACGCCAGTAGTCACGCACACGATCCGCGTAGGCCGGTTGCCGCCGGATTCCGGCGGCCACCCGGCGGGCACGCCGGCGTGGCAGCTCGCCGTCGGCGAAGGCGTTCAATTCTTCTTCGGAAACCATCTCGCGATACAATAAACCCTGCTCCCGCCAGCTCATTTCACCCTCCTCAACCGGGGGCGCCCGCCACCCCGAACCGGACCGTCGAGCACCTGCCGCAGTGTCTCGCGGGCTCTGGAGAGACGTGAGCGCAGCGTCCCCACCTTGATGCCGAGAATGCGGGCTGCCTCGGCGTAACCAGGACTTTCCAGCACCATCAACAGCAACGCCGCCCGCTGCTCCGGGGGTAATGCCCGCATCGCCTCTATTGCTTCGTGGCAGGCCAGAAAGGGCTCCTGCCGTGCTTCCTGAGGCCGCTCCAGCCCGGCATCCGGAGCCAACGATTCCCACCGCCGTCGGGCACTGGCGCGATCGTTCAGGTACAGCCGGTACAGCATTCTGAACAGCCAGGGCCGTACCGAACGCCCGGGCATCCACAAGTGGCGCTTGCGCAGCGCCCGTTCCAGACAATCCTGCACCAGATCCTCCGCCTGTCCCGGGTTGTCACACAGGGCCCGGGCGTAGCGTTGCAGGTGCGGGATCTGGTCGCAGATCCGGCGTTCAAAACTCACTCCGGCGGTTCCTTTCCGGCCGACCTTAAGGCCTTCATTAGTACTTACAGCCGGGGGTGTGGTTTGGTTCCCAAAAAACACTTCGTCATGGAACCAAACCTGATCCTGGCCTGTAGACAGTAGTGAGGCGGCGGTAATCCGGACCTTTTGACGGCACCCCGCCCACTGAAGTCACCCGATGGATCGGGAGGTAATGACATGTATGTAATGACCGTTCGCAAAACTCTATTGCTGATCCTCGGCGTCGCCTTTCTCGGCGCTTCCGTTACCGCTACCGCGAATGATGGCGATCGCCCGGCACAAGACCACCCCGACTATCAGCGTACCCTGCCGGCCCAGCCCGGCCCACCAGCGGATCCGGATCGGCCCGGGCAGCCTGCTTACGGCAACCCCGGTGGCCTGGAGGGAGACTCCGGGGATATGGGGCGGCCCGACGACCGTGGCTGGCCCACCGGAGAGGATCGCGATGGCGGCGACGACACCCGGGGTGACGACCTCGATCGACCCTGATTATTCGGGCGGCCCGACGCCGCCCGCGCACAGCGACTTAATGGGAGGAAAAACCATGAAAGACGGAAAAATGGAACCAGGACGCGGATTGAAAAGAGGCGTGGCCGGCACTCTGGCCTTGTTGCTGATGGGGTCGGTGCTGGCCGCTTGCGATCCCAAGCAGCCGGATTCGCCGGGACCAGGCGACCCGCAGCAGCCCTCTCAGCCGGGCATGCAGAACGGTGGAGACCCCGCTGGCGGCGGTTCCGCCGGAGGCGCGGGCGGTTACGGCGAAGGCCAGCAGTAACCCGTTGAGTGGCTCTGGGTTCCGGAGTTATGTGCCGGGGCTCAGAGCTGGCTTTTCAGCGATTGCCGCCAGCGCGGCCGATAGCCTTGTCGGCTCTCGTAGAGAACAATTTCGTGGACATCAAATTCGATATGGTCTCCAGGTGGACTTTTCTCGCTCTCGTTTGCCATTTTCGCGGTGAGCCGGTGGCGGCCGCGAGCCAGGGTCACATGGGGCTGAAAGGCGCGTTCGTCACGTGCCACGCCTAGATCTTCCAGAAGCCGCCAAATACGCTCATGCAGTGCCATCAGCGCTGGCGATGGCAAAGCCCTCGCCGCCCATAGCCGGCCGCCGCGGGAAGGGCTTCCTTTGGGTGAACTTCCATTCGGTGGAAAGGGGCCGCCACGAGTAAGTTTCAGGCTCAGTGGCTGTACTCCCCCCAGGATCGCTTCCAGTTGCCGGCAGAGTGCCTGCGTCCAGCAAAGCTCCCGCTCCCCGAGGAACGCCAGAGTCAGATGCAGATCCGCTAACGGCAATTGCCGCCCAACACCTTCCGGAACGCCCCTCAACAGAGCGCGACCGGCCTCCTCCGGCACCGGCAGTCCGATGAAACAACGCATGGGTGTTTTCTCCCTGCACCGCCAACCCAATAGGCATTCACGCCAGGTTAATAGTAGAATGCCGCCCCGCTGACTGCGAGGTGGTTTATGTCCGGTAAGGTTGGATTTATCAGCCTGGGTTGCCCCAAGGCCCTGGTGGATTCCGAGCGCATTCTTACCCAGCTGCGCACCGAAGGGTACCAGGTGACGCCCAGCTACGATGATGCCGATGTGGTGGTGGTAAACACCTGCGGGTTCATCGATGATGCCAAGGCCGAGTCCCTGGAAGCCATTGGCGAGGCCCTGACCGAGAACGGCAAGGTCATTGTCACCGGCTGCATGGGTGTGGAAGAAGACACTATCCGCAAAGTGCATCCGGCGGTGCTGTCGGTCACCGGACCCCAGCAGTACGAGCAGGTGGTCAGTGCCGTGCATCAGGTGGTGCCCCCTCGCGCCGACCACAACCCCTTCACCGATCTGGTGCCGCCTCAGGGCATCAAGCTGACCCCGCGCCACTACGCCTATTTGAAGATCTCGGAGGGCTGCAACCACAAGTGCAGCTTCTGCATTATCCCAAGTATGCGTGGCAAGCTCGATTCCCGGCCGGTGGGCGACGTGCTCGATGAGGCGGAACGGCTGGTGAAGGCGGGCGTACAGGAGCTGCTGGTGATCAGCCAGGACACCAGCGCCTACGGTGTGGATCGTAAGTACCAGACCGGCTTCTGGCAGGGTATGCCAGTGAAAACCCGCATGCTGGAGCTGTGTCAGGCGCTCGGGCAGCTGGGTGCCTGGGTGCGCCTGCACTACGTCTATCCCTATCCGCACGTGGACGAGATCATTCCGATGATGGCCGCCGGCCACATCCTGCCGTACCTGGATATTCCGTTCCAGCACGCCAGCCCGTCGGTGCTCAAGGCGATGAAGCGTCCGGCTCACGCGGAAAACACTCTGGAGCGGATTCGCCGCTGGCGCGAGATCTGCCCGGACATCACCCTGCGCAGCACGTTCATCGTCGGCTTCCCTGGCGAAACCGACGATGATTTCGAGATGCTGCTGGATTGGCTGGAAGAGGCGCAGTTGGATCGGGTTGGCTGTTTCACCTATTCACCGGTGGACGGTGCCCCCGCCAACGCCCTGCCTGACCATGTCGACGAAGAGGTGGCGCGCGAACGCCAGGAACGCTTCATGAATGTCCAGGCGCGGATCAGCGCCGCGAAACTGCAACGCAAGATCGGTCAGACCCTGGAAGTGCTGGTGGACGAGGTTGGTGAAGACGGCGTGGTGGCCCGCTCTCAGGCGGATGCTCCGGAGATCGACGGCTTGGTGTATCTGCCCGACGACGCGCCGGTAAAACCCGGCCAGCGCCTGCGGGTGACCGTCGAGGACGCCGATGATCACGACCTGTGGGCCCGGCCGGTCGCGTGAATAACGACCAGCCTCTGAAGGGCGCCTTGTTGCTGATTCTGGGTGAAGGGTTGCTGGCGATCATGGCGGCCCTGATCAAGCATCTTTCGGACACGCTTTCCACCGAACTGATCGTGTTCGCGCGCAACTTCGTCGGCCTGCTGGTATTGCTGCCGGTGCTGATGATCAGTGGTGGCATTCGCGACCTGGGTACCCGCCATCTCGGCCTGCATTTTATCCGCGGCTTCACCGGCGTCGCCGCCATGTTCTGCTTCTTTTACGCCATCGGCCATATCACTTTGGCGGAGGCGGTGCTGGTCAAGATGACGGTCCCCTTCTTCCTGCCGCTGGTGGCCTGGGTCTGGCTGGGCGACCGGGTATCGCTGCGCACCTGGATGGCGATCGCTCTGGGTTTTGTTGGCGTCGCGGTGATTCTACGTGCCGATCAGGGCCAGGTGGATCCAGTAATGTGGGTGGCACTTGGCGGCGCCGCCATCATGAGCGTGGCCAAGGTCAGTATCCGTCGTATGGCGGTGAGTGAGCCGGCGCACCGGGTGGTGTTCTATTTCTCGCTGTTCGCCACCCTGCTTTCCGCTTTGCTGTTACCCAGCGTCGAGCAATGGCCCAACGGTGTGGAAATGCTCTGGATGCTGGGGATCGCCCTGTTCGCCATCGCCGGACAGTTCGCCATGACCACCGCCTATCAGGTGGCCCGCCCCGGCCAGGTCGGCGTTTACAACTACTCCGCGGTGGTGTGGGCGGCGATTCTTGGCTGGCTGTTCTGGGGCGAGGCGCTGGCCCTTAGCACCTATCTGGGCACCTTGTTGATTATCGGTGCCGGTATCTGGAACCTGAAATCACGGTGATTGCGCAATATTGACCTCTCCGGCGGTGCCATCCGCCACGCCGATCCTCTACGGTGGCTTTCCACGAGGAAAGAATAACAACCGGAGGGAAGAAGGATGGCATGGCGTCGTGTGGGGTTGATTCTGGCGGTAGCCGTTCTGGGTGCCGCGCTGCTGGGCGGGTGTGAAGACACCCGGCGTTGGGCCTACCACCAAGGCATCGCGTTCGAGCAATGGCGGGCAGGCCTCGAGGCCCTGAGAGTATCCACCGAGGATGGCCTGGACTGGCATTTGCTGCAGTCCAAAGGCGGCGAGGAGGCCCCGGTGGTACTGCTGATCCATGGCTTCGGCGCCGATGCACGTAACTGGGTGCGTTTCGCCAATCAGCTGGAAGGCGAGTACCGCTTTATCATTCCCGATCTTCCTGGTCACGGCGACACCCTCCCCCTGACCACATCGATGGACTACCGCGTGAGCAAACAGGCTGACCGCCTGTTTGACCTGCTCAATCAGTTGGGAGCCGAGCGCTTTCATGTGGCGGGTAATTCCATGGGCGGCGCCATCGCCATTGAAATGGCCCGACAACACCCAGGCCGCCTGATCTCCCTGGGGTTGGTGGACGCCGCCGGGGTTACCCTGCAAACACAGGAATTCCGCGATGTGCTGGCGCAATCGCCGGGCAATCCTCTGATTCCTCAGCGGGCCGAGGACTTCCACACCACGCTGGACTGGGCCGCCGAACGCTCGGTGGGCATGCCCGACTTCGCCATCACCCTGATGGGTGCCGAGAAAGCCGCCAATGCGAAGGTGGCGGAAAAAGTCTGGGCGGATATCGAGGGCGATCCAGCGATGCAGCTGGGACAGAGTGATGTGCTGCTCTCGATCAATACCCCGACACTGGTTTTGTGGGGGCGCGAAGACCGGCTTTTGGGAATCGATAACGTCGCGGTCTTCACCCGCACCTTGCCCAATGCCCGGGCGGTAATCCTTGATGGTGTTGGCCATGTGCCGATGGCCGAGGCGGCGGGACAAAGCGCCGAGGTCTTCCGGGTTTTCTGGAGCCAGGTCCCTGAACGCCCGGACTGATCATCCCCGCCTTGAATCATCCCAACCTTGAACAAAGCCGCCGGCGCCCGTAAGGTCTTTCCTTTTTCAAGGCGCCGGCCGGCCATGACCTTATCCGAGACCCCCATTCCCAAAATCCAACGGGGCGAAGCCCATACCATCCATACCCGGGGCATTACCCTGCTGCGCTCCGGCCACCGTGAAGTGCGGCGCCTGAAACGCGCCAATCACGTGCCCTCGATCCACGGCAACAAAGTGTGGAACTCCAGTTTTCTGATCATGGACCAGTTGACCCGCGACCGCCGGGCGCTGTCCCTGGGCCCGGATACCCATTTGATGGACATAGGCTGTGGCTGGGGCCCGCTGTCCATATTCGCCGCCAAACGCCTTGGCTGCCGGGTTACCGCCGTGGACGCGGACGAGGATGTGTTCCCCTATCTGGAATTGCATGCGGCCATCAATAAAACCTCGGTGACGACACTGCAAAAACGCTTTGAGAACCTGACCAAGGCGCTGCTGGCTGATGTGGATGTCATTACCGGCGCCGACATCTGCTTTTGGGATGAGCTCACGCCGGTGCTGTTCAATCTGATTCGCCGTGCCTTGAATCAGCGGGTGCGGCGGATCATTATCGCCGACCCCGGACGATCGCCGTTCTACGCCCTGGCCGAGCGGTGTGAACAAAAATTCGACGCCCGGTTGGTGGAGCGGCGTACGCGGACGCCCCGCGAGCTCAGCGCCGATCTTTTGATCATCGACGGCCCGCGCTGAATCCGGCTATTGAAAACCGGTTCGGAGACTCCATTCTGATAACTGGTCGCGCGTCGCCGTCCTGTCGTAATGTCAACGGCGACGCTTCCCGTTTATGACGAGTGGATATCATGAACCAAGACGAGCAGGAAACCACCATCGAACAGCCCACCCCCCAGGGCGCCCTGGCTTTGCCGGATCATCATTTGCCACAACGGGTTTATCTGATACCAGTGCGTCACCGCCCCTTCATGCCTGGGCTGGTGCAGCCGGTTCTGCTGAATCGGGAACTGTGGCAATCCACCCTGGAGCGGGTCAGTCAGACGCCGCACCATGCCCTGGGTCTGATCTATGTGGGCGATCGTAACCCGGACGAGGTCTCGGTGGAGGACTTTCCGGAATACGGTTGCCTGGTGAAAATTCACGCCGTCAATCAGGAAGATGATCATCTGCAGGTGGTGGCCCAGGGGCTGGCCCGTTTCCGCGTCTCCGGCTACACCAACCGCAAACGGCCCTTCATGGCGGAAGTGGAATACCCGGAGCCCAAGGACGAGCTCACCGACGCCCTGCGTGCCTATGCCATGGCGATCATCAATACCATCCGCGAGTTGTTGCCGCTGAACCCGCTCTACAACGAAGGGCTCAAGCACTATCTGCAGAACTTTTCGCCACGGGATCCTTCTCCGCTGACTGACTTCGCCGCCGCGTTGACCAGTGCCAACGGGGATGATCTCCAGGATATTCTGGAAACCGTGCCGCTGAAGCCGCGCATGGAAAAAGTGCTGACGCTGGTGCGCAAGGAAGTGGAAGTGGCGCGCCTGCAGAACGAGATCAGCGAGGAGGTCAACGAAAAGATCTCCCGGCATCAGCGTGAGTTTTTCCTTAAGGAACAGCTCAAGGTGATCCAACGCGAGCTGGGTCTGGAAAAAGATGACCGCACCGCCGATGTGGACGAATTCCGTGCCCGCATGGAATCGCTGACCCCGCCGGAGGCGGTGGCCAAGCGCTTTGAAGAGGAAGTACGCAAACTGGGCGTGCTGGAAAGCGGCTCGCCGGAGTACGCGGTGACCCGCAACTATCTCGACTGGCTCACGTCCGTGCCCTGGGGCCGCTTCTCCGAGGACAATCTGGACCTCACGCACGCGCGCGATACTCTGAGCGCGCACCACAGCGGCCTGGATGACGTCAAGGACCGCATCGTTGAGTTCCTCGCGGTGGGCGCCATGCGCGGCGAAGTCAAAGGCTCGATCCTGCTGTTGGTGGGGCCTCCAGGGGTGGGCAAGACCAGCGTTGGCCGCGCCATCGCCGAAGCCCTGGACCGCCGTTTTTACCGCCTCAGCCTCGGCGGCATGCGCGACGAGGCGGAAATCAAAGGCCACCGGCGCACCTATATCGGCGCCATGCCGGGGAAGCTGATCCAGGCACTGAAAGAGTCCGGCACCAGCAATCCGGTGATCATGCTCGATGAAATCGACAAGCTCGGCACTTCGTTCCAGGGTGATCCGGCCTCCGCCCTGTTGGAAGTGCTGGATCCGGAACAGAACCAGGACTTTCTCGATCACTATCTGGACGAGCGTCTGGATCTGAGTCACTGCTTGTTCATCTGTACCGCCAATACCCTGGACTCGATCCCCGCTCCCCTGCTCGACCGTATGGAAATGATTCGTCTGAGCGGTTACATCACCGAGGAAAAGGTGGAAATCGCCAAACGGCATCTGTGGCCACGTTCTCTGGAACGGGCGGGGGTCAAGCCCGGGCAGCTCACCATCAACGCCAGCGCCTTGCGTCAGGTGGCGGAGGGCTATGCGCGAGAGGCCGGTGTGCGCAACCTGGAGAAGCAGCTCAACAAAATTATTCGCAAGGCGGCGGTTCGGCTGCTTTCCGGCGAGAAAAAAATCAGCGTCACCAGCAAGAATCTCGAGGAGTTTCTCGGCCAGCCCTATTTTCAGCGGGAAAAAACCCAGCGTGGCATCGGCGTCGTTACCGGTCTGGCCTGGACTTCCATGGGCGGCGCCACGCTGTCCATCGAGGCCACTCAGGTGCATGTGCAGCAACGTGGTTTCAAACAGACCGGGCAACTGGGCGACGTGATGAAAGAGTCCGCCGAGATCGCCTACAGCTACGTGGCCAGCAATCTGCCGGCCTATGGCGGCGACGGCGACTGGTTTGACCAGTCCTTCGTCCATTTGCATGTACCGGAGGGCGCCACTCCCAAGGATGGGCCCAGCGCTGGCATCACCATGGCCACGGCACTGATCTCCCTGGCCACCGGCAAGAGGCTGCCGCGCAAGCTGGCCATGACTGGCGAGCTGACGCTGACCGGACAGGTGCTGGCCGTGGGCGGTATTCGCGAGAAGATCACCGCCGCCCGCCGCGTTGGCATTCGTGAAATCATTCTGCCGAAGGCCTGCGAGCGCGATTACAAGGAACTGCCGGAGCACCTTAAAAAGGGGCTGACGGTGCACTTCGCCGAGCGTTATCAGGATGTCCATGACGCCATCTGGGGATAGCCCGGTGCGATTGCCGCGAGCCAGGCAGCCCGAGCACTATATCGTGCCCCGTTGCCATGAGGAGGTGGTCATCCTGCACCGGGATGATCACCTTCTGGTGGTGAATAAACCGGCCTTCCTGCTCAGCGTGCCGGGCCGGGCGCCGGAGAACAAGGACTGCGTGATCCGCCGTCTGGCGCTGGATTTTCCCGAAATACGGCTGGTGCACCGGCTTGATCTGGACACCTCCGGCATCATGGTGTTCGCTCTGACCCGCGAAGCGCAGAGCCAACTGAGCCGGGCCTTCCAGCAGCGTCGGGTGTTCAAGGAGTATCAGGCCGTGGTGGATGGCCTGGTGGAATACGGAGACGGCGCCGTGGACTTGCCCCTGATCGCCGACTGGCCCAATCGGCCGTTGCAGAAAGTCTGCTTTGAAACGGGCAAGGCGGCCCTCACCCATTGGAAAGTGCTGGAACGGGATGCCGTCCGAAGCCGTACCCGGTTGCGGTTACGGCCAGTGACCGGGCGCAGTCATCAGTTGCGCATTCACTGCCGGGAGCTGGGCCATCCGATTCTCGGCTGTGATCTCTATGCGCCGGAGGCGGTGCTGGCCGCCAGCGAGCGATTGCTGTTGCACGCCCATCGGCTCGCCTTCAATCATCCTCACACCGGTCTGTGGAGTGAGTTCGTTTCGCCGGTGCCCTTTTAAAACCGGCTCTTGGACTACTCCCAGTCCTCACCGTAATCGTGCAACAACTCCTGCCCTGCTTTCACCGCTTTCAGCGTCACCACGGTAAGGTCGTCATAGTAGGCCACATTGGCCGGCCGCCCGTGGTTGATGTAACGCAATTCGCATAAAACCCGGTGCCGTTCTTCACCGTCATCATCCAGCCACAACACATAGGGGCCGTTGCGGCGAGCGGGCTTGGTTTTCAACACGCCGAGGACGGTGCCGGCGGGAAGACGTTTGCGGGCGAACAGCCCCTTGCCATGGATATCACTGGTCTGGACCGAAACCAGGTCGTGACGTACATAGGGTTTCATGGGCACCGTGCTTGCAGTTGTTATCGTCAGCGTGGCATCTTGCCAGAAAAGCTACCTGGACGCATGGCATGGGCTTCGCGGACTGTCCTTTCCGATCCCGATACGTATCGGTGCATGGGCAACGGCTGCATTATCTGGATGAAGGCTCCGGTCCCACCCTGTTGTTCGTGCATGGCAATCCCACCAGCAGTTATCTGTGGCGGAACGTGATCAAGCTTCTCTGCCATCGTTATCGCTGCGTCGCACTGGACCTTCCCGGTTTCGGCCGCAGCGCCAAGCCGGATCTGGATTACCGGCTATGCACTCTCCACCATTTCTTTTCCGGTTTCCTGGAACAGCTGGCGCTTGAGCCGGTGACACTGGTGCTGCACGATTGGGGTGGTCCGCTTGGTTTCAGACTGGCTCAGCAGCAGCCGCAACGGGTACGCGCTCTGGTGTTCATGGAGACCTTCCCTTTCACCTTCGACTGGCAGGAGTTTCCGCTTATTGCCCGTCCGCTGTATTTCGCCTTTCGCCGGCCGGCCCTGAGTTCCTGGCTGCTGCAGCGGCATAATCTTTTCGTCAATACGGTATTGCCCATGGGCACCTTGCGGCGTCTGCCTCGCAGCGTCATGAATGTTTATCGCGCGGCTTTCCCCGACCGCGACAGCCGCCGGGCGATCCGCGCCCTGCCCGCGGAGTTGCCGATTGATGATCGTCAGGGGGAAACCTGGCGAGCGATCGAGGAAATCGAGAAGCGTCTGCCGGAGATGGACCAGCCGATGCTGATGCTGCACTTTCGCCCTGGCGCGGTATTGCCCGAACAACGGATTCCCTGGTTCAAACAACGGTTGAAATACCTGGATGTGGTGCATGCCGGCCCGGGGCTGCACTTTGTGCCGGAAGACAACCCGTCGGTGATCGCCGATTCTCTGGATCAGTGGTTCCAGGTACGCTTGGCGAATCCGCGATGAGCGCGGTGAGGGTCTGTTCAAAGGAAGCCCGGACATCATGAACCTGCTGCACACTGGCCAGGATCTGCGCCGCCTCAATGAACTGGCGGCGATCCTGCTGAAATACGGATTTGCTGACATGCTGCGCCGGCTGGGACTGGCGCCGATGATAGAGCATGCAGGGCGTTTGCTGCGCAGCGGGCTGGATCCCCGCTTCCTGCACATGGGCAGTGCCGAGCGTCTGCGTCATGCGATGGAGGAAATGGGGCCAACCTTCGTCAAGCTCGGTCAGGTGCTGGCGACCCGGGTGGATCTGTTTTCTCCGGAGTGGATCGAGCAGTTCGAAAGGCTGCAGGACCGGGCCCGTCCAGTGCCCTTCGCCAGCCTGGCACCGACGGTGGAAGCGGCGCTGGGCCGGCCTCTGGATCAGGTGTTCGCCTCGGTGGATGAGCACCCGCTGGGCGTGGCCTCCATCGGCCAGGTGCACGCGGCGGTGACCCGCTCCGGTGATCGAGTGGTCATCAAGGTGAGAAAGCCTGGCATCGAGGCCAAAATCCAGTCCGATCTGCGGCTGCTGGATCAATTGGCCAAGCTGGCCTCCGACAATTCCCAGGAACTGCGCCGCTACCGCCCGGTGGAGCTGGTGCGCGAGTTTCACCGCTCACTGAGCCGGGAACTGGACTTCACCATCGAGGCACGCAACGCCGAGCGCATCCGCCAGAACGTCAAAAGCCTGCGCTGGGTGATGATCCCGAAAGTCCATACCCGTCTCAGCTCCGCCACTCTGCAGGTGCAACAGCGCCTCAATGGCACACCCGCGAGGGATCTGGCCCGTCTCGACGCACTTGGCGTTGATCGCCCGCTGGTGGCAAGACGCGGCGCCATGGTGGCCTGGAAAATGGCTCTGGAAGATGGCTTTTTCCATGCCGACCCCCATCCGGGCAATGTGCTGATCCTGAGCAACAACCGCATCGGCCTGCTGGACTTCGGCATGGTCGGCAAGCTCACCGATGGCCGGCGTGAGCAGATTGTGCAGTTGGTGCGCGCCATCATAACCCGGGAGTCGGAGCACGCCGCGGCGGTTTTGACCGGCTGGTCCGACGGCCAGCCACTCAACTTCGATCAGCTGGTGGCGGATGTGGAGGACGTGGTATCCCGCTACTATGGCCTGCCGCTGGCGGAGCTGGACCTGCCCGCCCTGCTCGGCGACATCACCGCTCTGATCCGCAATCACGGTCTGATCCTGCCCAGCGATATCGCGTTGTTGATCAAGGCCTTGATCACCCTGGAAGGGTTTGGTCGGCTGCTGAACCCACGCTTCGATCTGATTCGCGAAGCGGAGCCTCTGATGCACCGATTGCTGCGGCAGCGTTATGGTCCCAAGCGACTGGTGCGCAGTCTCGGGCTGCGGGCCTTGGATGTGGTCGATCGGCTCTATGCTCCGCCGCCACCGTCGACACTGGCCAATGGCCGCACCGACGGTGGTGTCGATCCACGCCATCTGGAGCGCTTGGTAAGCCGCCTGGAGCGTGGCCAATACCGGCAGATACAAACACTTTTGGTGTGCGCATCGATGATTACCGGCGCTTTACTGCTCGCCGGGCGGGTGCCGCCGACAATTTGGGATCTTTCCGTGCCCGGAGTGCTGGTATTATTGGCGTGTGGATTGTGGTCCACATGGTTGCTATGGATAGCCCGCCGCCATTTGCGTGAGTGGGAATAAGGAGGAATGCCTTGATGAAAAGAATCGCCCTGCCCGTGCTGACCGCCCTGGCGCTGACGGCTTGTGCCACCTCACCGCTGGGGCGCAGCCAGTTCCTGCTGATGCCGGCGGACCAGATGGATCAGATGGGAGTGGCTGCCTATGATCAGATGAAGACGGAACAGAAGATCAGCACCAACAGTCAGCAAAAACGGTATGTGCAATGCGTGGCCGATGCGGTCACCGCCGAATCCGGCAGTGATGAACAGTGGGAAGTGACCCTGTTCGACGATCCCGCCGCCAACGCCTTTGCTCTGCCCGGCGGCAAAATCGGGGTCTACACCGGCTTGCTGAAAGTAGCCAAGACCCAGGATCAACTGGCCGCGGTGCTGGGCCATGAAGTGGGCCATGTGCTGGCTCAGCATTCCAATGAGCGCATGTCGATTCAATACGCCACGGAAACCGGCACGCAATTGCTGGCGGCCCTGGCCGGGGACAGCGGTGGCGCTGCCCAGCAAGGCCTGATGGCGGCCCTGGGGCTGGGTACTCAGGTGGGCGTGACGCTGCCCTTCAGCCGCAAGCATGAATCCGAGGCCGACATCATCGGCTTGCAGATGATGGCCCGAGCCGGATTCGACCCGCGTCAGAGTGTGCAGCTGTGGAAAAACATGGCGGCGGCCAGCAACGGCAGCCCACCGGAACTGCTTTCCACTCACCCCTCCAGCGGCACCCGTATCGAGGACCTGGAGGCCAGCATGCCCGAGGCTCTGCCGTTGTATCAACAGGCCCGCGCGGCGGGCAAGCGGCCCAACTGCGGTTAATCGGGAAGGCATCGATCACGCTCCGGGGCCCGCTCAGGTCTCGGTAGGAGCTTGCCCTGCGAGCGAATGTGCTGACCGCGGGACAATTCGCTTGCAGGGCAAGCTCCTACAGCGGCTTCGTAGATCGGTCTGTGGGAAGCGGCCTTAAGTGATCAGCTGTAGTAGGCGTTGTCGGTAACGCTGTGGTCGGTCTTGTCCCGCACGCCAGTCAGTTCCGGCAGGCGCTCCTTGAGGGTGCGCTCCACGCCGTCACGCAGAGTGACATCCACCACGGAGCAGCCCTGGCAGCCGCCGCCGAATTCCAGCACTGCCACATTGTCCTCGGTCAATTCCAGCAACTGCACACTGCCACCGTGAGCCGCCAGATTCGGGTTGATCTCGGCGTACAGCACATAGTTGATGCGTTCTTCCAGACTGGCATCCGGGCTTATGTCGGGGACCCGGGACTTGGGCGCGCGGAAGGTCAGCTGGCCGCCCATGCTGTCCTTCTTGTAATCGATCACCGCGTCCTCGAGGTAGCGTACGCTCTTGCCCTCGATCCAGGCATGAAAGCCTTCGTAGTCATAGCGCACGTCCCCGTCTTCCTGCTCATCCGGCGGGCAATACGCCATGCAGCATTCGGCATGGGGAGTGCCGGGGCGTTCGACGAAGATGCGCACACCCATGCCCTCCTGGTCCTGCTTGGAAAGCAGGTCGCGGAGGTAATCCTGGGCGCTGTCGGTGATGCGGATCAGTTCTTCGCTCATTCCGGTTTCCGGTTGGGGTATTTCCTGACTATTTTAGTCAGGTACTGCGTGGTTGCAATGGGGAGACGTTTTTCTCCGGGTTGATCCTGGGGGCTGAGAGCCTGTTTATAGTCTTTACGCCGCCGCGGTGGCGTAAAGACTATAAACAGGCTCTGGGACTTTCTGGTATGGTTGCCGCTTTCGTCAAAAAGCCAGAAATCACCGTGCCTCCACTGCATCGAAGCCGTCGCGTCCTTGCCCTGGGGCTGCCCATCATGGCGGCCATGATAAGCCAGAGCCTGCTGAATCTGGTCGACGCCGCTCTGGTCGGGCGGCTCGGCGGTGATGCCCTGGCCGGCGTCGGCCTGGGCGGCTATGCCGCCTTCCTGTCGATTAGCGTGGTGATCGGGCTCGGCGCAGGGGTTCAGGCCATGGTGGCGCGGCGCAAAGGGGAAGGCGACGAGCGTCAATATGCCTTGCCCTTGAACGCCGGATTGCTGGTGGGACTGGTGCTGTCATTGCCGCTGACCGCCCTGTTCTTGGCGATCAGCGGGCCGATGATGCATTTTCTTGCCCCCAATGCGCCGGTGGCCGGACTGGCGGAGGGCTACTTTGACATGCGCCTGCTGGGCATCTGGGCGGTGGCGATGAATTTTTGCTATCGCGGCTATTGGAACGGCATCAGCCGCTCCGCGGTGTACATGCGCACCCTGATCACCACCCATGTGGCCAACGTGGTGCTCAGCTACGGCCTGATCTTTGGCCGTCTCGGCCTGCCGGAAATGGGCGCCGCCGGCGCTGGCCTCGGCACCACCTTGTCCCTGTATCTCGGCAGCCTGCTTTATTTACTGCAAACCTGGAAACTGGGGCGCGAGCACGGTTTCATGACCGCCTGGCCCTCCGCCTACACCCTGCGCAGCATCGCCAGGGTCAGTATTCCCAACTCAGTGCAGCAGTTCTTCTTCTCCGCCGGTCTTACCGTGCTGTTCTGGATCATCGGCATGGTCGGTGCCGATGAAGTGGCGGTGGCCCACGTGCTGATCACCTTGATTCTCCTGCTGATTCTGCCGGCCATCGGTCTCGGGCTGGCCGCCGCGTCGCTGGTGGGTCAGGCGCTGGGACGCCGGGATGCCGCCGACGCTTATCGCTGGGGCTGGGACGTCACCTGGCTGGCGGTGCTGATGCTGTTCGTCACCGCGCTGCCTATGTGGCTGGTGCCGGAGTGGATTCTGGGTTTGTTCCTGCATCAGCCGGATCTGGTGGCGCTCGGACGGGTGCCGCTGATGATCACCGGACTGGCGATCTGCCTGGACGGCGCGGCCATTATTTTCACCCAGGCTTTGCTGGGGGCCGGCGCATCCCGGTCGGTAATGATGGTCACCCTTGTAGTACAATGGTGCCTGTTCCTGCCGTTGGCCTATATCATTGGCCCCTGGCTGGGATTCGGCCTGCTCGGTATCTGGCTGGCCCAGGCCCTGCAACGGCTGGTGACCTCCTCCCTGCTGGGAGGGCTGTGGGTTCGCCGGAGCTGGGCTCACATTCAATTATGATGAGGTCTTCATGAGCGATCAGAACAATTCCGGCTCGGACCGCCCCAACTTCCTGCAAGTGTTGAAAAGCATTCTTGCCGGACTGTTTGGCGTGCAGAGCCACGCCAACCGCGAGCGGGATTTTAACAAAGGCAATCCCGGCGATTATATCGGCGTTTATGTGATCCTGGTGCTGGCTCTGGTGATCGGTGTTTTCGTGGTAGTGAAAATGGTTCTCAGTGCCGCGGGATCATAGCGGAACACACTAGGGATATAGCGATATATTTCTTTTAAGTATAAAAACCCTTTGCTAAAGTTCGCGCCACTCGGAATTGTAAGCCGCCAAACGGCTTGCAAATCAACGAATTAACACGGCGCGACACAGCAATGTACGTATATCAGGACTATGACCAACGGCTTCTGGAAGAGCGGGTGGCACAGTACCGTGACCAGACCCGGCGTTACCTGGCGGGCCAACTGAGCGAGGACGAATTCCTCGCCCTGCGGCTGCAGAACGGGCTCTACATCCAGCGCTATGCGCCGATGATGCGTATCTCCGTACCTTACGGCATGCTCAATACCACCCAGGTACGCAAGCTGGCGTCCATTACCCGTGATTACGACAAGGGCTTCTGCCACGTCAGTACCCGTCAAAACATCCAGTTGAACTGGCCGGAAGTGGCGGACACTCCCGACATCCTCGCCGAGCTGGCCAGCGTGCAAATGCACGCCATTCAAACCAGCGGCAACTGCATTCGCAACATCACCACCGACGAGTACGCCGGCGTTAATCCGCGTGAAATCGAAGACCCGCGCCCCTGGTGTGAAGTGATCCGCCAGTGGGCCACCTTCAACCCGGAATTCGCCTATCTGCCACGCAAATTCAAGATCGCCGTGAACGCGGTGCCGGACGCGGATCCGGCCTTGATCGGCGTGCACGATATTGGCGTGCAGATCGTGCACGACCACAACGGCGAAACCGGCTTCCAGGTCTGGGCGGGCGGTGGTCTCGGCCGCACCCCGATGACCGGCGAAGTCATCGGCGAGTTTGTCGCCTGGCCGGATCTGCTTGCCTATCTGGAAGCGATTCTGCGGGTGTACAACAAGTACGGTAATCGTGACAACAAGTACAAAGCCCGCATCAAGATTCTGGTGAAAGCTCTGGGCGCGGATAAATTCCGTGAGCTTGCGGAAGCCGAATTCGCCGAACTGAAAGGCGGTGCGATGACGCTGACCCGGGAAGAGGTGGCTCGAATCAAGGCCTGCTTCGTGGATCCGGATTACCGCACCGATGTGGACACCGCCGCCCTGCGCAACGCGCTGGATCAGCATCGCGCTTTCAACCGCTGGTACCACACCAATACCCGTGCCCATAAAAAGGACGGCTATCGGTCAGTGACTCTGACGTTGAAGAAGACGGGCCGGATCCCCGGTGACATTACCGATGAACAGCTGGAAGCGGTGGCCGACCTGGCGGACCGTTATGCGTTCTCCGAAGTGCGCACCACGCACCAGCAAAACATGGTTCTGGCCGATGTCGCCGAGGACGAGCTGTATGATCTCTGGCGGCAACTGGATGCGCTCGGGTTCGCCACTCCGAACCTGGGGCTGATCACCGACATCGTGTCCTGCCCCGGCGGTGACCTGTGCGCCCTGGCCAACGCCAAGTCCGTGCCGATCGCCGAGGGCATACAGCGTCAGTTCGACGACCTGGATTTCGTTCATGATCTGGGGCCGCTGGACGTCAATATTTCTGGCTGCATGAACGCCTGCGGTCATCACCATATTGGCCATATCGGTATTCTCGGCGTGGACAAGAAAGGCAAGGAGTTCTACCAGATCACCCTGGGTGGTCGCGGTGACCGCCAATCCCGCATTGGCGAAAAAATGGGGCCGTCCTTCGAGTCCCACGAGGTTACCGGGGTGATCGGCAAGATCATTCGCGTGTACCTGGACAACCGTCTGGAAAACGAGCCTTTCATCAGCACGTACGAGCGTATCGGCATGGACCCGTTCAAGGAGGTGGTATATGGCTAAGGTGATCGTCAACGGCGAAATCGTCGAGAACACCTGGCGACGGCTGACCTCCGAGGAACTGGAGCAGCAAGACGTTCCGGCGGAAGGCGCGGTGATCGTGCCGCTGGCCTATTGGCTGGCCCATCGTGATGCCCTGCTGGAGCGCGCCGCGCCGGTGGGGGTGTGCCTGGAACCCGGCGAGGAGCCGGCGGACCTGGCCGCGGACCTGCCCGCCCTGCCCCTGGTGGCGGTCAATTTCCCTGCTTTCAAGGATGGCCGTGGCTATTCCTACGCCCGTGAGTTGCGTACCCGCTATGGCTTTGAAGGTGAAGTCCGGGCGGTGGGCGATGTGCTGCAGGATCAGTTGTTCTACATGCACCGGGTCGGTTTCAATGCCTTCGAGGTGCGTGCCGACCGTGACATCGAGGAAGCCCTGAACGGGCTGCGTCCGTTCTCGGTGACCTACCAGGGCGATGTCCATGACGAGCGCCCGATTTATCGCCGTCAGTCAGCCTGATCTCCGTGCTGTAAGAGCTTGCCCCGCGCGATCCTGCTATTCGCCCGCAGGGCAAGCTCCTACAGTGGCCGTCTTATCCCGATTCACACCCAGCGTCGTCGAATCATCCACAATAAAATGCCGGTGCCGGTGATAACAAGCATGCCGGTAAACCACCAGAAGCCGTTAGGGTTTTCCAGCCAGGGCAAACCGCCCACATTGATACCGAACAGACCGGTCAAAAAACCCAGCGGCAGAAAGGTTGCGCTGATGATGGCCAGCAGGTACATGCGGTCGTTGATGGTCTCATTCTGGGCGGAAAAGACCTCCTCTTGCAGCAGGGTGGCGTGCTCGCGGGCCGCGTCCAGATCTTCCAGCAGGCGTTGCAGACGATCCGTGGCTTCACGAATGATCTCCGCGTCACCACTGCGAATACGGCTGTCGCCATGCAGTTTGGCCAGGGCGTCCCGTTCCGGAGCCATGTAACGTCGAAGGGTAATCGCCCGGCGCCGCAATGCGCCGATCCGGCGGGTCTGATCGCGGTTGCCTGACCCGCCTTCCAGCCGTTCGGAAAAGTCCGCCACTTGATCCTCGATCTGCTCGATCACCTCTTCCATGCGCCAGACAAGCCCGTCCACCAGGCCGGCCAGCAGTTCCGACGGGGTCGCCGGCCCTTCTCCGGCATGCAAAGCGTCAACCAGCTCGGTAAGGGACTTCAATGTGCGCTTTTGCGTGCTGATTACCAGGCCATCCCGGATCCACAGCCGCACCGCGATCATATCCTCTGGCCGGGCGTCCGGAGACAGGTTCACGCCCCTGAGATAGACCAGCAATCCTCCGCCCACGTCGCTGACTCGCGGGCGGGTCTCCGGTGTCAACAGCGCTTCGCTGACCACCATCGGGATATCCGCCCGCGCTTCCAGCCAATCCCGGCTTTCCGGGCAGGTGTAATCCAGATGAATCCAGCGGGTGCTGTGGTCGCCGGCGGACAGCTGCGGCTCGAAGGGTGCCGCGCCACCCTTGCCGTCCAGGCGCAGTGCGAATTTCAGCCATCCCGGGTCAGTCATGGTGTCTCCCGTATCCGCGGCCTGTTGGAGGGTGCCGGGATCAGCCGCCGACCTTGACCACCACGCGGCCGCGCACTCCGCCGGCGAGGATCCGCTCGAACCATTCCGGCAGTTGTTCCCGGGTGATTTCCGCCGCTTCCAGCGCGGCCAGATCCGGGGTCCAGTCCGAGGCCAGCAGTTGCCAGATCTGCTGCTTCACTTCGCGCGGCAGTTCCACGCTGTCCACGCCAAGCAGGTTGACGCCACGCAGGATAAACGGAAGCACCGTGGCATTATTGAGCTGCGGTGAGCCCACCAGGCCGCAGCAAGCGGCACTGGCGCCGTATTGCAGGCTTTTCAGCGCGTTCACCAGCATGTCGCCGCCGACACAATCCACCACCCCGGCCCAGCGCGGCTTCAACATCGGCTTATTGGCATCCGCCAGAGCTTCCTCGCGGGAGATGATGTCCGCCGCTCCCAGGGTTTTCAGCCAGTCATGGGCATCACTTTTACCGGTAACGGCCACCACCCGGAATCCCAGCCGGGACAGGATCGAGACCGCCACGCAGCCGACACCGCCGGTGGCGCCGGTAACCAGAACATCGCCCTGGTCCTCTTGCAGGCCGGTATCCAGCAAGGCCTCCACGCACAAGGCGGCGGTGAGCCCGGCGGTGCCCAGCACCATGGCGGAGCGCGGGTCCATGCCATCCGGCAAAGGCACCAGCCAGTCCGCCGGCACGCGAATGTAGTCGCCATAACCGCCAGCGGTGTTCATGCCCAGGTCATAACCGGTGCAGATTACCGCGTCACCGGGGCTGAAGGGGCCCTGCTCCGCTTCTTCCACCACACCGACGGCGTCGATGCCCGGCGTGTGCGGATACTGCCGGGTAACCCCCTTATTGCCGCTGGCGCTGAGCGCATCCTTGTAATTCAGGGAAGACCAGGCCACCTTCACCAGGACCTCGCCTTCCGGCAGGTCGCCCAGCTCGCGCTCCCCTACCCGGCTTTGGTAACCATTGTCGGTGTTTTCGGTGATCAGGGCCGTGAATGTCATTGCGAGCTCCGTTTGCTGTTGTCCGTCGGGTATTGCCATTTTTTATTGGAAAGAGCGTTACTGGAATGGCCGGTGCGAGCCGCGCTGCCAGAAACGGTCCACCACGCGCCGGGCGGCGGCCGCCAGGGACAGGCTCAGCCGGTCGGCGAGCTTGCGCTTCTCTTCCCAGGTGATCTGATAGATATCCACCTGGGCCTTGCGCCCCTGCAAGTATTCATCACTGGTCATGATGTCGTCCACCAGCCCCAGTTCCTTGGCCCGGCTGCCAAACCAGTGTTCCCCGGTGGCGACGGCGTCGATATCCAGGCCGCGGCGATGCTCGCGGACAAAACTCTTGAACAGCTGATGGGTTTCCTCCAGCTCTTCCTGGAACTTGGCGCGAGCCTTGTCGGTGTTTTCGCCGAGCATGGTCAGGGTGCGTTTGTATTCGCCGGCGGTCATCAATTCCACATCCACATCGTGTTTTTTCAGCAGGCGATGAACATTGGGAATTTGCGCCACCACGCCGATGGAACCGATTACCGCGAAGGGAGCGCTGAGAATACGGTCACCAATACAGGCCATCATATATCCGCCGCTGGCGGCCACCTGGTCCACCGCCACGGTGAGTTTCAAACCGCGTCCGCGCAGGCGTTTCAGTTGCGATGCGGCCAGCCCGTAGCTGTGCACCAGCCCGCCAGGGCTTTCCAGCCGCAGCAAGACTTCGTCATCGGCCTCCGCCACCTCCAGGATGGCACTGATCTCCCGGCGCAGGGTTTCCACATCGCTGGCTTGAAGGTCGCCATTGAAATCCAGCACGAACAGGCGCGGTGGTGCCTTGTCCTCGCCGCCGGCTTTTTTGCGCTGCTTGGCCCGCGCCTTTTCTTCCTTGCGCTTTTTCTTGGCCTCGGCCTTGCGGCGTTGCTCCGGCCACACTTCATCAATGATGCTCTCGCGCAGATCGTCGAACTCCTCATTGAGGTATTTGACGCGCAGTTCGCCATCACGGCCGCTACGCTGGCGATTGCGCGCCGCGGCAGTGGCGATCCCGCCGATCACAAACAAAATCGCCACCACGAGGGTGGCGACTTTGGCGAGAAACATGCCGTATTCTGAAATTAAATCGATGATCACCGTGTCTTGCTCACCTGTATTTATGGGTTGAATCGCCTGCCCCGCTCGCGCCGAATGCCGCCTATTGCCAGCCGGAGACCGCTTGCTGCGCGCTGCCGTTGAGAGGCCGGCCCACCAGGCCAGTGGGGGAAACCGTTACTTCAAAAATCGCCCCGTCGGCCATTGGCAGATAGGCGGCGCTACCATAGCGCGCATCGACAAGAAAACTCCACCCCTCCCGGGCCTGGCGCCAGACATCCAACACTGGCGGCTCATCATGGAGACTATACACGGTGCGTTCCCGTGAGCGCTCATCTTCCAGGGCGAAGTAGCGCCCCTGGAGGCGATCCAACTGATAGGCCGGCTTCAGCCCCAGCAAAGTGAAAGGGGTCTTCCATTTGATGATTCTGGCGTCCAGTTGCCATTGATCGCCGGCCAGCCGGAAGTCCCGGGTGCGGCCATCGCGGCCAGTGACCGTGGCGATGTAAGCCTGGTCATCGGTGGCCCGGAAGCTGATGGTGGCCACCGGTGATTCGGCGCTCAGTTCGTGGTAGCTATACAGACTCACCGCCACCAGTACCAGATAGATGGCGCCGGCCACCATCAGCAGTCCGAACGTGCCCTTGAGCCATTGCCACAGCCACTTCTGACGCAACAGGATCCAGGCTCCGATCAGCACCAGAACCAAGCCAATGACCATAATCAAAAGCGGGGCGAACGAAAAGCTCATCGGGACTCCATCATCATGGAAGGCTGTGTCAGGGCGCTACCGGTAAGGCGCGCGCCATTGTTCAATCAGGGTGTGGGCAATGCTGCCCGGTGGTGGCGTGCGCGGCAATTGGTCGTGGCGGTACCAGCCGGCATCAACGATTTCATCGTCATCGATGACGATGTCGCCGCCGGCATAATCGCCATGGAAGCCGAGCATCAGGGAGTGCGGGAAGGGCCAGGACTGGCTGCGCGCGTAGCGTAGATCGCCAACCTGGATACCGGTTTCCTCCATGACTTCCCGGCGTACCGCCTGCTCAGCGGTTTCTCCGGCCTCCATGAATCCAGCGAGGCAGGAGTAGAATCCCGATGGAAAGCGCGCGGAGCGGCCCAGCAAAGCGTATTCGCCATCGCTGATCAGGGCGATGACGCAGGGCGTGATGCGAGGATACTGGCGATAGTCGCAAGCCGGGCAGATCATGGCCAGCTCACGTTCATGGGGTACGGTGGGTGAGCCGCAGCGGCTGCAGAAACGGTGGTTGTGTCTCCAGCTCATTACCTGCAGGGCCCGCGCCACCATGGTGAAAGTGTCGTCATCCAACTGGCCGATGATCTGCCGCAACGGGGTCGGGTGCAGGCGCTGGTCGGCCAGTTCATGCTCGCCTTCATCGCACACGTAACAGGGCTGGCCGTGCAGTACGCCGATGTAGCGGTAATTCGGGTGTTGGCGCAGCAGGAAGGCCGGCAGCCTGGGAATGCCCAGGTCGCCGGGCTGCTGGGCGAAATCGATGTACAGGTTTTGTTCTTGGACCACGAAACACCAGGCTTCGTCCGCGTCTCTCGGCTCCGCCGAGGACAGGTCCAGGGAAAAGAAATGGTTCACGATGTCGCTCCGCCTGTGGGATAGCCAAGGGCACCCACGGCCTGCTCCGCCACATCCAGAACGCCTTCTCCGATCGGTTTCTGTTCTTCCATGCTCTCAAGATAGTAATCGATGGCGGTCAGGGCATCCGCCAGGGTCTCCATGGCGGTGACCGTGGGTGCCTCGCTGCCACCGATCAACTCCTTCTCGATATAACACCGACAGGCGTTGGTTACGGCGCAGGCCCGCTCCAGATCGAGGAAGGTCAGCCCTCCCACCACCGAAGCGAAAGTGCCCGGAAGATTACTGAGATGCATGGTATCCCACTGTTGCTCCATATAGGAGGCCAACGATCGTTTTGCCAGCGCCAGGCCGGCCCGGCACTCGCCCACCACCGTCATGCGCGCCTCATCCAGCTGGTAACGGGAAATGCGATCGTTGTTGACCTCGCGGCGAACGTCATCCGCGGGTGCCAGACTGCGCTCCAAAGTGGCGATGGTGTTCTCCGCGGCGAGCAGGTCGTCCACCAGGGCGTGGAAGGCATCGCTGTCCACTTCGCCGCCGGGACGCCAGCCGGCGACATCCTCGGCACGGCGCCGCAACCCCTGAGCAGCTTCGTTTTCGCCAATCATGTCCAGGGTGCTGGCGATGCGTCCAAGACCTTCGGCCACGGCGCCATAGTCGGTATCGGCCACGCCCTGGGCGGCCATGTCCAGGGTGTCCTTGATCTGGTTGATTTCCTCTTTCAAGGCGCCGGCCACGGAGCGGATCACGGAGCCCTTGGAGCCGGTCATCAATGCCAGTTCACGCTGCAGATCGGCGTCGGCGGGGCGCTCCCGCAGCCCGAATGCGGAGCGCACCTCGGTGGCGGCGTCGCCCTTTCCGCTGCCTAAAGCAGAGAGGTACAGACATTCGCGCAGCAGCTCCGCCGGCGGCTCCCGCTCAAGAGCGCCGGCCCCGTCGTATACCAGGGCCTTCAGCTGTCGGTCATAGCGTGCCAACAAGGCGCGCCGGGCCGCCGTCAGCGTCATATCGTCGTGCAGCAGGGACTCCAGTGCCGCCCGAGCCAACCACCAGCGTTTGCCACCGGCAAGCCGGTCAATACGCTCCATGGCCCGCAGCATCAGACGCAGATGAGTCCGCCGGTCCTGCCCCCGCAGCAAGCCCAGCAGCCCCACCTGGTACATGTGGCGCAGGCGGCGGCTTTGCCGGGCCAGACCATCCACATCGGCTGACGACCCCGGTGGCGTACGCGGCAGGCTCTCGTCCACCTGGAAAAACTGGCTTTCCGGTAACGGCGCGCGGCCGGCGGCCTGGCGCAATTCGTTGATGCCGGCCACCAGAACCTCGGGCAGCGGACTGCCGCTGAGTTGAACATACTCCAGGTAGTGGCCGAGCAACACGATGGCGTTGCCCAGGGCCTGGATCAGGGGGGGCTCGGGGCGCCGCTGAACCTCCCGGGCGGTGAGCACCATGTCCTCCGCCATCACGGTGGCGGCATCCAGCTCCAGCATCTGACAGATGCCGCGCAACTGCTGGAAGGCATCGATGCACCGCTCCAGAGCCGCCCCCTCGGCCTGGTTCTCGGCGAAGGCTTCCAGGCTGGATTCCGATTCGCCGAGGGTGGTGTCGATGGCTTCCTTGAGAAAGGTCAAGGAGGTGGTATTGGTGATCGCGACCATGGGCAACCCACTCGCTTGTTTTGGTTTTGTCTTGATGCCACGGGCCTGGCGGGCAACCCAACCCAGCATGGGCTCCGTAGCG
This sequence comes from Alloalcanivorax xenomutans, assembly GCF_900217905.1. Taxonomy (GTDB): domain Bacteria; phylum Pseudomonadota; class Gammaproteobacteria; order Pseudomonadales; family Alcanivoracaceae; genus Alloalcanivorax; species Alloalcanivorax xenomutans. Next base: position 157,721 of record NZ_OBMO01000003.1, on the reverse strand, counting down.
AGAGCGAAATAATTTTCACTTTGTCACTGCTTAAACAGTGCGTCAACTTTCGAGGCTAAACAACTGATTTGTCTGCGTATTGTTAACCAGGGCACAGCGGAAATCCGCGCCTTGGCCCGCCATGGCACTTTAGTTGACTGTACCGTGAGAATTGAACTGCTTATGATTGCCGCGCCCATCCGATCCGATCCGAAATCTGTAGGAAAACGTCGTCATGTCCGCCCGAATCGGCCGTGCCCTCGGCCAGAATTTCCTGGGGCAAGCCCCCGCCTGGTACAAATACACCATTGTCGTCTTTTTGCTCATCAACCCCCTGGTGGCCTGGGTGCTCGGGCCGGAAGCGGCCGGCTGGTTACTGCTGGCGGAGTTCATCTTTACACTGGCCATGGCGCTGAAGTGTTATCCGCTGCAGCCAGGCGGCTTGCTGGCCATCGAGGCACTGCTGATCGGACTCGCCTCTCCCGCCACGGTGCTGCATAAGGTGGAAGGTAATCTGGAGGTGCTGCTGCTGTTGATTTTCATGGTGGCCGGCATCTTTTTCCTTAAGGATTTACTGCTTTACACCTTTACCCGGATTTTGCTCGGCGTGCGCTCCAAGGTACGCCTGAGCCTGCTGTTCTGCTTCGCCGCCGCTTTGTTGTCGGCCTTCCTCGACGCGCTGACCGTGACCGCCGTGGTCATCGCCGTCTGTACCGGCTTCTACGGTATTTATCACAAGGTGGCCTCCGGCAAGACGTTCCAGCAGAAACATGACCATGGCGATGACACCAGCGTGGAAGATTTGCACCGGGAAGATTTGCGCCGCTTCCGGGCTTTCCTGCGCAGCCTGCTCATGCATGCCGCCGTGGGGACCGCCCTGGGCGGTGTCTGCACCCTGGTGGGTGAACCCCAGAATCTGTTGATCGCCACTCGCGCGGACTGGGAGTTTGGTGAATTCTTCCTGCGCATGGCGCCGATCAGCCTGCCGGTGCTGGTGGTCGGCCTGCTCACCTGCCTGTTTCTGGAGGTCAGTGGCAGCTTCGGCTATGGCGAGGACATTCCTGAAAAGGTGCGCTCCATCATGCGTCAGCACGCGCTTGAGCAGGACCAGCGCCGCACCACCCGGGACAAGGTCAATCTGGTGGTGCAGGGGCTGATAGCCGTCTGGCTGGTAGTGGGACTGGCGACCCATGCGGCTTCGGTGGGGCTGGTGGGACTCAGCGTGATCATCCTCGCCACCGCCTTCTGCGGCATTATCGAGGAGCACCGGCTGGGACAGGCCTTCGAGGAAGCCTTACCGTTCACCGCCCTGTTGACGGTGTTCTTCGCGGTAGTGGCCGTCATTGCCGACCAACAGTTGTTCGCGCCGGTGATCGAATACGTGCTGACCCTGGATGAGCATATCCAGGGTCCCGCCTTCTATGTGGCCAATGGTGTGCTGTCAGCGGTCTCCGACAATGTTTTCGTGGCCACAGTCTACGTGGATGAGGTGGCCCAGGCGCTGCGCCTCAACGAGATCAATCGGGACACCTTTGATTTGCTGGCCGTGGCCATCAACACCGGAACCAATATCCCCTCCGTGGCCACGCCCAACGGTCAGGCCGCATTTCTGTTCCTGCTTACCTCGGCTCTCGCGCCGCTGGTGCGGTTATCCTACGGACGCATGGTTATGATGGCTCTGCCCTACACCATCACCATGAGTCTTACCGGCTTGCTGATGACGGTGATGGCGCTGGAGCCCGCCACCGAATGGATGTACCAGAACGGCTGGATTGAACATCACAGCGCCGCGGAATTGTCCGATAGTGAGCCCGGCGCCCAACACTGAAGCCGTCCCCCGCTCTCACACTAAAAAGCCCGACTTGCTGGTCGGGCTTTTTTCGCCGTGTCATGGCGAGGCAAGTGCCGTCAGCACGGCCTACAGCGGAATATCCCGCTCACTGGCCTTGACGATTTCCTTCTTCAGGTCCTCGTAGCTGTGTACCGCCGGGAACTGAGGAAATTCCGCGATCACATTGTCCGGAGCGTGAAACAGAATGCCCTGCTCCGCCTCGGACAGCATGGTGGTGTCGTTGTAGGAGTCACCCGCGGCGATGACCCGGTAGTTCAGGCTGTGCAGTGCCTTGACCGAGGCTCGCTTGGGATCCTGCTGGCGCAGCACGTAGTCGATGATGCGGCCGTTACCGTCCACTTCCAGACGGTGACAGAACAGCGTCGGCTGACCCAGCTTGCGCATCAGGGGCAAGGCAAACTCGTAAAAGGTATCGGAAAGGATGATCAGTTGGAAATGCTCCCGCGCCCAATCGACGAAGGCCCGGGCGCCGTCCAGCGGTTCCAGGGTGTCGATCACCGCCTGGATATCCGGCAGACCATAGCCGTGCTGGTCAAGCAGCCCCAGCCGCATTCGCATCAGTTCGTCGTAATCGGGGATGTCCCGGGTGGTGGCCCGCAGTTCCTCGATTCCGGTGCGCTCGGCGAAGTTGATCCAGATCTCGGGGATCAGCACCCCTTCCAGATCAAGACATAACAATTCCACGTTGATCCCCCTTGGGGTTGAATGAAGATGACGGTGGTTGGCCGCGAACGGCGGTCCCGGCGGCTCCGGGCCGGCACCACCCGGCGTCTCCGGGCCGGCACAATGTAGCCGCGCCCTGGCCGCTTTGCAACGCGCTGGCGGGGATCGGAGCCCCTGAACCGGCGCTCACAGCATGGGCAGTTCGATGTTCTGAAACAGCGCCTCGCGTTCCTCGCGGGTGCTGGCCCGGACCGCCGCGTCAATGACATCGCGGGTCAGATGCGGCGCGAACAGCTGGATGAACTCGTACATGAAACCGCGCAGGAAGGTGCCTTTGCGGAAGCCGATCCGGGTGGTGCTGGGCTCGAACAGATGGCCGGCTTCCAGATTGACCAACCCTTTGTCCTGAACCGGGTCCACCGCCATGTGGGCCACGATCCCCACCCCCATGCCAAGGCGCACATAGGTCTTGATCACGTCCGCGTCGGCGGCGGTGAACACCACTTTCGGCTCCAGGCCCTGCCGGGCGAAAGCATCGTCCAGCTTGCTGCGGCCGGTAAAACCGAACACATAGGTGACGATGGGGTACTCGGCAAGCGCTTCCAGAGTCAGCGGCTTGATCTTGGTGAGCGGGTGCCCTTCCGGCACCACCACGGTGCGGTTCCAGCGGTAGCACGGCATCATCACCAGATCGGAAAACAGATCCAGGGCTTCGGTGGCGATGGCGAAGTCCACACTGCCATCCGCCGCCATCTCGGAAATCTGCATGGGCGTGCCCTGATTCATGTGCAGGGAGACGTCCGGGAAGCGCTGGGTGAACTTCTGAATTACCGGGGGCAGTGCGTAACGGGCCTGGGTATGCGTGGTGGCAATGCTCAGGTCGCCCTTGGTCTCATCGCGGAACTCCTGGGCCACCCTCTTGATCGCTTCGGTCTGCTGGAGGATGTCCCCGGCGATACGCAGGATCGCCTCCCCCGCGGGGGTCACGTGGGTCAGATGCTTGCCGCTGCGGGCGAACACCTCCACTCCCAACTCGTCCTCCAGCATGCGGATCTGCTTACTGATGCCGGGCTGCGAGGTATACAGGGCCTGGGCCGTGGCGGACACATTCAGATCGTGGCGGGCCACTTCCCAGATATAACGAAGCTGCTGGAGTTTCATGGGCGCTCCCGGCCTATGCTGAACAGGTTATAAAAATATAAAGAACTATTCAGAGAAAGCATAGGGGGCGGCGTTTTTTCCACCAGGCGCGTGAACCGGCCCCCAGGCTCTTAGGGATCCGCCGGCGGCGCATTGGCGATGCCATGCGGAACATGGCCGGCGGCCACATGCTCACGGGCGGATTCGCAGTGGCCCTGTTGATCATCGAAAAACACATCGGCGCCGAAGGCGCGTAGAAACGGCCCTTTCGGCAGTCCGCCCAGGAACAGACTTTCGTCCAGGCGAATCCCCCAGGCCCGCAGGGTACGCACGACCCTTTCATGGGCCGGCGCCGAACGCGCGGTGACCAGAGCGGTGCGAATCGGGCATTGCTCCATTGGGAAGGCCTTCTGGATCTGATGCAGCGCCTCCAGAAAAGGCTTGAACGGCCCGTCGCTGAGGGGCTGCCAGGCAGCGGCCTTTTCGCTCTCCGCGAACGCCTCCAGGCCGGCGCTCTGGAAAACCCGCTCGGATTCGTCGGAAAACAACACCGCGTCGCCATCGAAGGCGATACGAAGGAGATCGTCCTGTTGTTCCAGAGGTCCGCCGGAAAGGATATTGGCGGCGGCGAAGCCGGCATCCAGCACCTGACGAACGTCATCCGGGCTGGTGGAAAGGAACAGGTGGGCGCCAAAAGCCGAGACATAACGATGCGGACTTTGCCCACCGGCAAAAGCCGCCCGGGTGATGGGGAGGCCGTAATGCTCTATGGAATTGAATACGCGCAAGCCGGTATCCGAGCTGTTGCGAGACAACAAAATCACTTCCACCCGATCGCGGCCCTGCTCCAACTGATTGATCGCCAACAGTTTGGTCACCAGAGGAAAGGCGTCACCGGGCTTGAGGATGTCGTCCTCATGGGCGGTCTGGTACTCCTGAAATGCGTCCAGCCCTTCCTCTTCGTACACCTTGTGGCTGTCGCTGAGATCGAACAGCGCCCGCGAACTGATCGCCACCACCAGCTTGCCGTCAAAGGAAATCGCCATATCCGTTTATCCCGTTATGCTGCGGGCAGTATCTCCGCTGGCCCGGCAAAGCTCAATGGCATTGCCGGAATGACGTGAATCATCGGCGCTGCGCTGTTGTCCAGCTCCAGGATGTGACATAAAGTTTCAGTGGCACCGCGGAGGATTCCAACCCGGTGCTGATCAACGCCCTCACACACATCCATCCGGGGAAAGGGAGTCATCCATGGCCGCGAATACAGTACGAAGCCGCCTTGACGATCTGCAGGCACAGATCCGCAAGCTGGCGGAACGTTTCGATAACGAAAGGGATAAACAGATCGCGCAACTGGAAAAACAGCTGGAAAAGGCTCGCCAGCGGCTTAATCAGGAGGTTGAGCGGCGCCGTGATACGCTCAATCGATTGGAGAAGCTGCAGGCGGAATACCGGAAGAAAGCCAATGCCACCGTCAAGCGGCAACTGGATCGCGCCCGCAAGGCAGTGGACGAGGCGCGCTCCCGGGTGGACGAATCGGAAGCCCGCAAGCGTTTCCTGGAAACCGAGGTCAAAGTGCTCAAGGCCACCGCCAAGCAAGCCAACAGTCTGGCCAAAGTCATCGGTCAGTACCAGAAGGATCTGGAAAAGCGTGCCAAGGAAATTGAAAAGCGCGTTGGCGGTGATACGCCGAAAGCGGCACCTAAACCCAAAAAGGCCGCGGTGAAGAAGAAAGCCGCCACGCCCCGGAAGAAGGCCGCCGCCAAGAAAAAAACCACGGTGAAAAAGACGCCGGCAAAGAAAAAGGCGGCCACCCGTAAGAAAGCCGCCACCCGGGCCGAGAGTGCTCCAGACACATCCACTTCATCCACCCCGACCCAGGAAGACGCCTCCTGAGCCGAGCCGCGTCGGCGGTAATGCCGCCGGCGCGGTTAGAGCCTGTTCAGCCGAATCGATGCAGCAGGCTCTGATAGTACGCCACCACCGGCTTGCGGTGACTGCGTTCCATGGCGGGCAACCCCTTGTCCACGGCGGATGCGGAAGCCTTGTTGATGGTGGCGCGGGCGGTGGACACCAGGCCGCGGTTGATGGCGCCGAGTTTCAGGCTGCCCAGAGTCTTATCCAGATAGTTTTCGATCGCTCCGTCGGTGATGCCGTGCATCACTTCCACCAACTGCGCCATCTCCCCTTCCCCGTTGGCGAAGGATTCGAAAACCTGATTGGCACGCTCCGCCAGATCCGCTGGCAACGGGTAGCCGACGAAGACGCCGCCATCCTTCTCCAGCCGCAAGGAACTGAAATGTTGAGCCAGAGCCTGTTGCTCCTCGACACTGGCTTTGCGCATCAAACGGCCGGCCAGTCCGTGGGCGGCCTTCTGGATCACCTTCATGGCCCCCATGATCATGTTCACCGCGGTGCCGCGCGCATTGACCGCTTCGATCGGGCCGGTGAAGTAGGTATGCAGGACTTCGTCGATGAAAGGATCGGTGATGCCATCCAAGTCCGCGGCATGGTTGCCAGACGGGTCATCCCGCATCTTGGCAAGAAAGGCATCGATACGCTGGCACAGTGTTTCGCTGGCGGGAAAGGCCACGTACAAGGTGTCACTCATAATCTGAACTCGGCTTCCAATGACTGATAAGGTGATTGCAAACAATGGAAAGCGCCGATCATACCCAATGGTATACAAGGCGCCCGCAGCCGTGACGCCTGAGTCGAGTGTCTTTTCAGTCAGTCCGCCGGCGCGGACAAAGTTGTTGCCGCCATTGCACCAGCACACCGGCAAGCCGCTCGGTGGCCTGCATGAACGCCTCCGCCTGCTCATCTTCCAGACGCAGGCGATCAAGATCCTCCCGGTTACGTTGAGCCGGGGTCAGCGCCTTGCGCGCATCGCCCCGGTGAAAGTTCTCGCAGTCGCTGGCCAACTGGTGGATCGCCGCCAGATCCACTTTCGGCGCGACCCGCGCTGGCAAACAGTCCAATAGCGCCGCCATCCTCAGACTGGCTTCACCGGCATCCACCTGACCTTGCATATAAGCGCGGCTGAGCACCTCCAGGCTTTCCAGCACCTGGGCGTGGCGATGCCGCTCAAGGGTGGCCTCACGGCGCCGTGACATCCAGCGCCAGATCAGCAGGCCCAACAGCACACCGATCAGCAGACCGATCCCGATTGCCAGGGCCAATTGCGCGGCCATCCCCATAAAGGTTCTCCTGGTTCACCTGTCTTCGTTGCTTACTTTCGACTCACCGGACCGCCACGGCGGCACGGTTGGCCGTTCCGACGGTCCCATGTTATACGGCGGCGCATGGGCTGTACGACGGCGCATTGCAAATCATCATCGCCGGTCTCATATTGCGCCGGGTGGGTCGCCGATCTTGTCCCATGGCCGGCGGCTCACTCGTCATGGGCCGGTCCTTGAGGCGGCACGGCACCCCCCATGCGAAGCGCAACATACCGGTTCAACCGGCCAGACGTCCAACCCGCCCCGTCTGGCGATGCTCGGGCGATGGTGCCAGACGCCAAGGCCATGCAAGGACAATTTGAGGAGAGCCAAGCAGTGACGCTGAGCCTGCCCCCCTGGCTGCATCAACTGGGACAAACCCTGGAACCGTGGTTCCCCACTCTCACCTTGATCGGGCTGCTGATGGCGGTCATTTCCACCCTGGCCATTCCATGGCTGGTGATTCGCATGCCGGCGGATTATTTCACCGCCGAGCGGCGCCCCACTCACTATCGGCACCCGGGGCATTGGGTGTTGTGGGCGTTGCGCAATGCTCTTGCGGTGGTGTTGTTGGTGGCGGGTCTGCTGATGCTGGTTCTGCCCGGACAAGGCCTTTTGACCATGCTGATCGCGGTCATGGTCAGCACTTTTCCGGGCAAATACCGTCTGGAAAGGGCCATTATCCGTCAACACAGTGTGTTCCGGGCGGTCAACTGGATTCGTCGTCGCCGGCGGCGGGAACCGCTGCACTATCCTCCGTGAACGAGGCCTCCATAAAAGAGGCCTTCCCAAGAGATGCCTCCGTAACGGATGGCTGTTGTAGAATAACCGCCCCGGCCCGGACCGGGTGACGCTTTCGCTACTTTCACGGAGACATTGATGGCCCTGGCGAGTCTCGCGATCCGCTGGCACGACACCGCACTTGATCTGCTCGATCAGCGCGCCCTGCCCGCCGACACTATCTGGCTGCGCATCACCAACGCGCGGGAAGCCGCTCATGCCATCCGCGAGATGGTAGTGCGCGGGGCGCCCGCCATCGGCATCACCGCCGGCTATGGCCTGGCGCTGGAAGCCCAGCGGCTTGGCGACCAAGCGTCCCTGGCGGCGCTGGCGCCGGCCTTCGAGGTGCTCGCCGAGAGCCGCCCCACCGCGGTGAATTTGTTCTGGGCGCTGGACCGGATGCGTGAGGCCGCCGGCGATCTCAGCGGCGCGGCTCTCGCCCGGCACCTGAGTGAGCAGGCCGAGCGCCTGCACCGGGACGATCTGGCCGCCAACCGGCGTCTCGGTGAGGCCGGTCTGTCTCTGCTACCCCCGGAGGCCCGGGTTTATACCCACTGCAACACCGGCGCTCTGGCCACCGGTGGCCACGGCACAGCCCTTGGCATCATCCGTTCCGCCTGGGAAGCAGGCCAATTGAGGTCGGTATATGCCGGCGAGACCCGCCCCTGGCTGCAAGGGGCTCGTCTGACCAGTTGGGAACTGATGCAGGACGGCATTCCCGTCACCCTGGTGGCGGACAGTTGCGCCGCCATGCTGATGGCCCAGGGCGAGGTGGATGTGGTGATCGTCGGCGCCGACCGTATCGCCGCCAACGGCGATACCGCCAATAAGATCGGCACCTATTCCCTGGCCGTGCTGGCCCGTCACCATGGCATCCCCTTTATTGTCGCGGCGCCGGATTCCACTCTGGACGCGGCGATGCAGGACGGTTCCGGTATCGTCATCGAGCAACGCCCTGCGGAGGAAGTCCGGCAGGTAGCGGGGCGGCCCTGCGCCCCGGCGGACTGCCCGGTCTATAACCCCGCCTTTGATGTGACGCCGGCCGCCTTGATCAGCGCCATCGTTACCGAAAACGGGGTTATCCCGTCCCCCGACCCAACCGCCATGGCGGCGTATTTTGCCCGGAGTGCCTCATGAGCCAGCGCCCCTACTCCATCTCCGCTTTTCGTGAAGCCGCCCGCACCCTGGCGGCCACTGGCCACCGTCTGTATCAACACGGCTGGTCCCCCGCCACCAGCAGCAATTACTCAATACGGTTGAACGCCGGACACGCCGCCATTACCTGTTCTGGCAAGGACAAGGGGCTGCTGGAGGAAACCGATATCATGGTGGTGGATTTGCGGGGCCGCCCGGTGGGTGATGGCAAGCCCTCGGCGGAAACCCTCTTGCATACCCAGCTCTACCAGCGTTATGACCAGGTCGGCGCGGTGCTGCATACCCACAGCCATGCGTCCACCGTGTTGACCATGCATTGGCCGGCGGATCACCTTACCCTGGAAGGGTATGAGCTGTTGAAAGCGCTGGAGGGCATCACCACCCACGATACCCGGGTCACCTTGCCCGTGTTCGACAATACGCAGGATATCGCCGGGCTGTCGGCACGCGTGGATCAGGCCATGGACCAGGGCCTTGCCCGCCATGCTTACCTGATTCGCGGCCATGGTCTGTACACATGGGCCGCGGATATGGCCACTTGTTACCGCCAGTTGGAAGCGTTGGAAACGCTGCTGGCCATTGAACTGGATCGTCGCCGGCTGGGTTGACCCCGCCCCACCGGCGTAAAGATCGTGAACAGGCTCTTAACGAGGATCACCCCATGAGTAATCTGAAAATTTTCCGCGACGGTGAGCCGGATAATCCGCAACTGGTGGTGGATAGCAAAGCCGCCATGGCGGTGGAACTGGCCAAGGTCGGGATCCGTTATGAACAATGGGAGGCAACCAAGCCGTTGACGGCCAGCCCATCCCAGGAAGAAGTGCTGGAAGCCTATGCCGAGGACATCGACCGCCTGAAGCGCGAGGAAGGCTACCAGACGGTGGACGTGGTCAGCATGCAACCGGATCATCCGGACAAAGCGGCGTTCCGGGAAAAGTTCCTGGACGAGCACCGCCACTCGGAAGACGAGGTTCGCTTCTTCGTCGAGGGTCAGGGGCTGTTTACCTTGCACATCGAGGATCAGGTTTATGAAGTGTTGTGCACCAAAGGCGACCTGATCTCCGTGCCAGCCAATACCGCGCACTGGTTCGACATGGGCCCGAATCCGCATTTCGTGGCCATCCGGTTGTTCAATAATCCGGAAGGCTGGGTGGCCAACTTCACTGGCAGCGATATCGCCGGCCGGTTCAGCCGCCTGGAGAACTGAGACGATGGCGATCGAGGTCATTCTCACCGACATCGAAGGCACCACCAGCAGCATCTCCTTCGTCAAGGAGGTGCTGTTTCCCTATGCGGACCGGGAAATGGAGGCTTTCCTGCGGACGCATTGGGAGCGGCCCGCCGTGGCGGAATGCGTGGCCCAGGCCCGTGCGGAGAGCGGCCAGCCGCTGGCGTCACCGGAGCAAGCCGCGGCCTTGTTCCGGGGCTGGATTGCCGAGGATCGCAAGATCACATCTCTGAAAACGTTGCAGGGCATGATCTGGCAAACGGGCTATGAGAACGGCGACTACCAGGCCCACATGTATTCCGACGCGGTGGAACGGCTCCGGCAGTGGCAGGCCCGGGGGTTGAAGCTGTACGTGTATTCGTCCGGCTCCATTGCAGCCCAGAAGTTGTTCTTCGGTCACAGTGTGGCCGGTGACCTGACACCGTTGTTCAGCGGCTATTACGACACCACCAGCGGCGGCAAGAAAGACGCCGACAGCTACCGGGGTATCACCGCCGACATCGGCGTGGCTCCTGAGCGGGTGTTGTTTCTCTCCGACGTGGAAGCGGAACTGGACGCGGCGCGGGAGGCCGGCTTGAACACCACCTTGCTGGACCGCGAGAAGGTTCTGTGGAACTCCCCGCATGCCCGCGCCGAAACCTTTTACGACATCGAGCTCTGACACCGGTAGATGATGAATTTGGCGTTGCCGTCCACCACATCCACTTGAGCGAATGCCCGCCGCAACGGCGGGCGATAAGGCAAATGCCGATTCGCCACTACCCACAACGCCCCTGCATCCGCCAAATGCCGCCGGGCATGACGAAACAGCGTCAACGCCACCCGATCGTCGACGGCATGGCCCCGGTGGAACGGCGGGTTCAGCACAATCAGGTCAAACCGTTGCTCCAGGCCGTCCAGACCGTTGCCGAGATGGAATCGGCAACGGTCTGGGTCGGGAATATAAAGGGCCGCGTTACGACGTGCGCTTTCCACCGCGAGAAAGGACTCATCGCAGAACGTCACCCGGGCCCGGGGATTGTCCGCCGCCAGCGTCAGGCCCAGCACGCCATTACCGCACCCCAGATCCGCGATCTCCCCTTCCACCTGCCGGGGCAGATGGTCCAGCAGGAAGCGCGCGCCGATATCCAGATGCTGGCGCCCGAAGACGCCGGCGCCGGTATGCAGTTTCCAGCCACGCTCCGGCACGCTGACCAACGCCGCTTCCGGTGCCGGCTCAAGGGTCTTGCCCGGGGCAACAGCCGAGAATCGGCGCGCCTTTTTCCAGCCCAACTCCGCCCGGCCATTGCCCAGATAAGTCTCCATCAAAGGCACCAGGTTCGGCGGCAGGTGCTTGTCCATCCCGGCAAGCCAGACCGGTGTGCCTTCCGGAAGAATCCGCGCCAGCCAGGCCAGTTGCGCCTGCAGCAGCGACAATTCCTTGGGAACCCGCATCAGTACCTGGTCAGGCCGGATCGAAGGCTCTTGCCAAGGCCACGACCAGCCGGCTTCCGGTAATGTCATGGCGTTGTCGGTGGCGTTGGCCACCGCCGCGCGCCAGGCCAGCCAGGAATCACCGTGGCTGCATGCAGGGCCACGCCGCAGCGCCGTCAACCACAAGGCGCCGCATTGGTCGTTTACCACCAGTGTGGCCGGCCCCGCCCCCTGCTCTTGCAAGGTCTTGAGCAAATACCGGTCCGCCGCGTCCCAGGCTTGCAGGCGCTCATCGCGCCGGCGGGGCCAGCGTCGCAGGCACAGATCGTCCAGTTGTTCAGGTAATTCGGGCATCAAAACCGCTATCAGGCAGGGCTGGGAAGGCGCATTGTACGGGGAATTGAGCAGAATATGGACAACCGGATAAATTCCCGTTGCAAAACAGTAGCATTCTGAAAATTCGCTGCTAGAATACGCCCCCACATTCGGAGTATAGCTCAGCCTGGTAGAGCACTACGTTCGGGACGTAGGGGTCGCAGGTTCGAATCCTGCTACTCCGACCAAATAAAAAAAGCCGGCCCTCGGGCCGGCTTTTTTTATGTCGATCAGAAAGTGTAGACCACGGAGACCCGGGTTTCCTGGTCGCTGCGGTGGCTGCCGTCATCCGGCACCTTGGAGTTACGCTTCAGCAGATGGCTGAGCCGTAGCGAGAAATGATCGTTGATCTTGGACGTCAGCGAGGTTTCCGCCCGCACCACGGTGTTCTCATCGCCCACTTCGGTGGTGAAATCTTCCTTGAAGGAAGCGGTTTCGGAGATCTTCCACTCGTATTTGGCGGCGAAACGGCCGATCAGACTCTCCTCGGTATCCTCGCAGCTGGTGTAGGAATCAGAGGGATCGAGGCAGTCCACGCGGTAACCGGGACCGGCTTCCAGGTCCAGAGTGTGGGTTTCCGTATCCAGGAAACGGCGGCCAAGACCAATGGCATAGCTGGCCTGGTAATGGTAGCCGGAGAAGTTATCTTTATCGTAGGTCACGATATTGAAGATGTAGTTCCGGCCAAGGTCTCCGAACTTGCGATCCAGCTTGTAGGAACCGTAATAGCGTTCGGCGGTGCGCTCATCCTCGCGGGTGTCGTCATTGCGAGACATCTCATTGACCGCTTCCATTTTGCCGGTATGGCGCCACACCCGGCCATCGTGGGTCAGATTTGCCGCGGCGGCGAGGTTCTGGGAGCGGGTGTTGCCGGACTTCAGAAGGTACGAGCCTTCCAGTTCGATGTCCCAGCCACGCGGTTTGGCGGCTTCTTCCGACTCCTGGGCGTGACTCAGGGTTGGCCCCGCCGCCAGGGCGCATGCCAGGACCAAGCATTGTTTGCGCATCATGCCTCCTACGCTATGTTGATGATTCAAAGCCCGTTCCGGGGCCATTGACGGTAAAAGGGCGCATTATGCGCAAACGCGCGCGCCTGCCCCACCGTATACAGTGCATTGGCGGTTTTTTTTACAATATGGCTATCAACCGGTCACAATCCGGCTCTCGCCGAAAGCACCATGAGTAAGATCATGGCAACGGCGCTCAGTATAGCGGGCACTCGGGTGCGTTGGGCAACACCGTCCCAGCCGCTATAATGCGCCCCCGGTCACTCAACGGAGCAGTTCATGTCCAACCAACGCCGCGCGCAGCTCGCCTCTCTTCTGCAGGATCGCATCGTCATCCTGGACGGGGGCATGGGCACCATGATCCAGCGCCTCAAGCTCAGCGAAGAAGACTACCGGGGCGCTCAGTACGCGGACTGGCACTGCGATCTGAAGGGCAATAACGACCTTCTGTCCATTACTCAGCCGGAAAAAATCGAGGCGTTGCATCGCGCCTACCTGGAAGCCGGCGCTGATATCATCGAGACCAACTCTTTCAACAGTACCGCCATCGCCATGGCGGACTACGACATGCAGGCGCTGGCCCATGAATTGAACAAGGCCTCCGCCGAGGTGGCCCGTCGCGCCGCCGACGCGGTGGCCACGCCGGAACGGCCGCGGTTCGTCGCCGGGGTTCTTGGCCCCACCAACCGCACCGCCAGTATCAGCCCGGATGTGAACGACCCCAGCTACCGCAACGTCAACTTCGACACCTTGGTGGAAGCGTATCTGGAAGCCGTGGACGGTCTGGTCCAGGGTGGTTCGGATCTGATTCTGATCGAAACCATCTTCGATACTTTGAACGCCAAGGCCGCGGTGTTCGCGGTGGATCAGTACTGTTACGAGCGAGGCCTCGATCTGCCGGTAATGATTTCCGGCACCATTACCGATGCCTCCGGCCGTACGCTTACCGGGCAGACCACCGAGGCTTTCTATAATTCGCTGCGCCATGCCAGACCGATTTCCATCGGCCTGAACTGCGCTTTGGGCCCCATGGAGCTGCGCCCTTACATCGAAGAGCTGTCGCGCATTTCCGAATTCCACGTCTCCGCCCACCCCAATGCCGGACTGCCCAACGAAATGGGCGAGTACGACCTGGATCCGGACACCATGGCGAAGGAAATCCGTGGTTGGGCACAAAAAGGCTTTCTTAACATTATCGGCGGCTGCTGTGGCACCACCCCGGAACACATCGCCGCCATGGCGGCGGCGGTGCGGGACTGTGCCCCCCGTGCCCTGCCCGCGATCCCTGTGCAATGCCGCCTGTCCGGCCTGGAGCCATGCAGCATCGCACCCGATTCCCTGTTCGTGAACGTGGGCGAGCGCACCAATGTCACCGGTTCCAAACGCTTTCTGCGCCTGATCAAGGAAGGCGACTACGATACCGCCCTGGATGTGGCCCGGGACCAGGTGGAAAACGGCGCCCAGATCATCGATATCAACATGGACGAGGGCATGCTCGATTCGCTCGAGTGCATGGTCCGGTTCCTCAATCTGGTGGCCTCGGAACCGGAAATTTCCAAAGTGCCGATCATGATCGATTCCTCCAAGTGGGAGGTGATCGAAGCCGGCCTGAAATGCATTCAGGGCAAGGGGGTGGTGAACTCCATCTCCCTCAAGGAAGGTGAAGAGGCGTTCCTGAATCAGGCTCGGCTGATCCGCCGCTACGGCGCCGCCACCGTGGTGATGGCGTTCGATGAGGACGGCCAGGCGGAAACCCGTGAGCAGAAGGTGGCGATCTGCAGCCGCGCCTACAAGCTGTTGACCGAAGAGGTGGGCTTCCCGCCGGAAGACATTATCTTTGACCCGAACATCTTCGCCATCGCCACCGGCATCGAGGAACACAACAATTACGCGGTGGACTTCATCGAGGCCGTGGCGGAGATCAAACGCACCCTGCCCCACGCCCTGATTTCCGGCGGTGTCTCCAACGTGAGTTTCTCGTTCCGGGGCAACAACCCGGTGCGCGAGGCGATTCACGCGGTGTTTTTATACCACGCCATCCAAAATGGCATGGACATGGGGATCGTCAACCCGTCGCAATTGGCGATTTACGCGGACATTCCGGCGGAACTGCGCGACGCGGTGGAAGACGTGGTACTGAATCGCCGGGAAGATGGCACTGAACGTCTTCTCGATCTGGCCGAAAAATACCGTGACAGCGGCGATAAGGAAACCAAGAAGGAAGATCAGGAATGGCGCTCCTGGCCGGTGGAGAAGCGGCTCGAGCACGCCCTGGTCAAAGGCATCACCGACCATGTGGAAAGCGATACCGAGGAGGCCCGGCTTCGGGCGGAGCGCCCTCTGCACGTGATCGAAGGCCCGCTGATGGACGGCATGAACGTGGTCGGCGACCTTTTCGGCGCCGGCAAGATGTTCCTGCCCCAGGTGGTGAAATCCGCCCGGGTAATGAAAAAGGCGGTGGCCTATTTGCTGCCGTTCATGGAAAAGGAAAAAGAGGAAATGGGCACTCAGGATGAGTCCAACGGGCGCATTCTGATGGCCACGGTGAAGGGGGATGTTCACGACATCGGCAAGAACATCGTTGGCGTGGTGCTGCAGTGCAACGGCTACGAGGTCATCGACCTCGGTGTCATGGTTCCCTGCGATAAAATCCTTGAAACCGCCCGTGCGGAAAAGGTGGACATCATCGGTCTGTCCGGCTTGATCACCCCATCCCTGGACGAAATGGTCCATGTGGCCAGTGAAATGGAACGCCTGGAGATGGATCTGCCATTGATGATCGGCGGCGCCACCACCAGCCGCATCCACACCGCGGTAAAGATCGACCCCAACTATCGCCATGCCGTGGTCCATGTGGCGGACGCTTCCCGCGCCGTTGGCGTGGTTTCCCGGTTACTGTCCGATACTCAGAAAGACGGTTACGTGGAAGAGACCAAGGCCACCTACCAGGAGCTGCGCGAACGACGCAAGCAACAGCAGGTGGACCGCTCCCTGGTGAGCATCGACAAGGCCCGGCAACACCGGTTCCAGCCGGACTGGAGTAACTACACACCGCCGGAGCCGAAGATCAAGGGCCTCAAGGTGTTTGACGATTATCCTCTGGAAGAGCTGGTGGAGCGCATCGACTGGACGCCGTTTTTCCGCTCCTGGGAACTGGCCGGCCGCTTCCCCCGTATTCTCGAGGACGAAGTGGTGGGCGAGGAAGCCACCCGGCTTTACCAGGACGCGCGCGCCATGCTGGACCGCCTGCTCAAGGAAAAATGGCTCACCGCGCGGGGCGTGATCGGCTTCTGGCCAGCGCAATCGGACATGGACGATATTCAACTGTTCCGACAGCCTGGCGATGCCGAGCCGTTCATGACGCTGCATCACCTGCGCCAGCAACTGGACCGGGAAAAGAACGATAAACCGGATTATTGCCTGAGTGATTTCATCGCGCCGAAAGACAGCGGCAAACAGGACTGGCTGGGCGGCTTCGCGGTTACTACCGGCATTGGTATCGATGAGCATGTGGCGCGCTTCGAGGCGGACCATGACGATTATTCCGCGATCATGCTCAAGGCCTTGGCGGACCGGCTTGCCGAGGCGTTCGCCGAACGCCTGCATGAACGGGTGCGCAAGGAGTTCTGGGGATACGCCGCGGACGAGACTCTGGATAATGACGCTCTGATTTCCGAGCAATACCGGGGCATTCGCCCCGCCCCCGGTTACCCGGCCTGCCCGGATCACACCGAGAAAGCCTTGCTGTGGGAGCTGCTTGAGCCGGAAAAAAACGCCGGCATGACGCTTACCGATCACTACGCCATGTTCCCTGCGGCGGCGGTATCCGGTTGGTACTTCTCTCACCCGGAAGCCAAGTACTTCGGTACTGGAAAGCTCGGCAAGGATCAAATGGACGACTACGCCGCCCGTAAGGGGATGAGCCGAAAGGAAATCGAGAAGATGGTTCCTCACCTGCTCGGCTATATCGACGAGGACTAGCCGCCCGGCCCAGGCGGCGCGTTCCGGGCCACGGTGCCCGCCGCGCCGTCCAGGGCCACCCACTCCTCGTCGCGCACGCCGTGCAAGGCATCGGCCAACCCCCACACCGCCGGGATGCCGCAGGCCCGGGCCAGGCTGGCGGCGGGGTTGGCCGGGTCCCGGCGGCTCAGGATCAAGGCGCTGGCGCGGGCCAGCCAGGGGGTCCAGGCGGCGTCCGCTTCGTCCAGCACCAGCACGTCCCCGGGCCGGATGTTGTTCAGTGCCCAGGCACTGCAGATTCGGCGTACCGGTCCCTCCACCCGACCCGCCACCAATGGCAGTCCGAGCAATAAAGGTTCGGAGGGGCTGCCCCCGAAACCATAGCCGATGCGATCCATTTTCCAGTCCGGCGCGCCGACCAGAGCGTCTTCCAAATAGCGGACCTTGCGTTGGGCGATGATGCGCCCGGCGGCGGATTTGGGAATACGGCGCTGCATCCACAAGATCCACAGCTCATCGAAGTATAGAAAATGGATATCGTCCGGATGGGCCAGTAACTCCTGCGATACCAGTTCGCGGGCGGCATGAACCAGCCATCCCCGCAGTTGTTCCGCCAGTTTCTGGCGCAATGCCCGCGCCCGCTTTGCCACCGACAACCAGGCGGCTATCTCCGTATCCAACCGGTCGCCAGGATCATGACGCCGCCGCCGTTCCCCGGCTGCCTCCAATACCGCTTTCAGGGAAGGACTGTCCTGAACGGATGCGTGCACCGGATCATCGCCCGGGCGCAGCGTCGCCAGCTCCGCGCCCTCTCCTGTGTCCCCTTCATCCCTCTTTCCCCGATCCCCCATTTTCAAATTAAGGGCCTGATCCAGAGCCCGCAATTCAGAGGCCGTCAGCAGTGATGTGAGTGGAAAGGGCTGGGCATGGTAATGCGACAATTCCGGCAACCACAGATAACACAAACGGCCTTCCAGGCGGGCCAGGCGTTCGCCAATGCGATCCAGTTCGATAAGCTGGTGCCAGAGGGCATCCCGGTCGCCCACGGCCCGCTCATGTTTCAGCTGGAGCTGTTTCTGGCGGTGCTCCAGTACCGCCAGAGCCCACCGCCAGCGCCGGCGTGGCGGTGAAAGCCGACGGCGGGTGGTTGCATCGTCCAGAGACTCCGGTGGCTGCCAGGCGGGTGGCACCTGTAGCCAGGCCGCCGGCCAGGTTTCCGCCAGGCGCCGGAAGTAAAGCCCGTTACTGTACAAATGGCTGTGCTGACGCCGGTAAGGCTCGACGTTCTCCAGTTCCTTCCAACCGTGACGGCGAGCCAGAGGCCACCAAAAGGCGGTTTTCAGCCAGCGCCCCTCCAGGGTATACCACAGGGGGGTCAGAGCCTGATTGAACAAGGCACCGCCGGCCCGACGGTTCCAGGCTTCCTCGGGCACTGGTAGTGAACCCACGGGCAGGCTCTGCAACAGCCAGATCCGCTCGCCGTCATATACCCACTCGCCGGCCTGCGGATGATCAAACCGGTTGCGCAGCATCTGTCCCAGGGTCACCAGAGCTTCCGCGGGTACGATCCGGTCCAGAGCCGGGGAGCCGTCACCACGATGTACCAACCGTCCATCCGCGTCGAACACCAGCCGCTGCCGCTGCCCTGCTCCGGCGCGAACGCCCTCCACCACCATGTGGGACAGATCCTGGCGCAACGGATGGCGGGTAAACAGAACTCCGGCGGCCTGCAAATTCGGCAATGCCTGGATTATGGCGTGATCCGGGCCGGGGCGGTGTTCGAACAACTGATGAAGGGCGCGGGCCAGCGCCTGGTCACTGTCCAGCTTCAGCAGGCTTTCCCGTCTGGAGCGGGGATTCATCACACCGTGATGCAGCACCCAGCGACGTTGTCGACCGAACATGCGCGGTAAAGCACGCAGGCGGTGGGCGAGATCATCCACCTGCAATGCCAGCACCGCCTCCCGGCTGACCCGCCAGCTCGGTGGTATCGGCAACCCTGATGCCGCCCAGCGCTGAACATTCTCGGCCCCGCTGGCGTCCGGACCCAGTACTTCGATACCACTCATGCGCTGGCAGGACTCCCCCGTCCCGCCAGCCGCAGACCGGTGAAATAAATCACGGGTGTCAGTATGGCAACTCCGACGGACAGCACCAGAGCGATACCGCCGAACAGCACTGGCGCTTTCATCAATGTGCTCATGAGTGAATCCTGCCAGTAGAAAAACCATTCATGTTCGGGTGGAAAGAGCCAGATATGAAACTGGTAAAACACCGCCTCCGGGCCGGCCACCAGCAGCCAACCCGCCAGTCCCAGCAACGGCGCGGCCAGGGCAATCAGGCGACTGCCAGCGGGCGGGCGGTGCTGACACCGCACCCATAGGGCCAACGGCCACCAGAGACAGGCGGCAATCAACGTGATCACCGTTCCCATACGGATAAGATGAGCCACATCCCTGAGGTGCAGGATTTCCGCCTGCCGCAGCAGCGGAACGGGTTGTTCCAGGCGATTGGGATAGTGGATGTCTTCCAACCCCTCGCCGTTGTTGTGAACGGCATTGCGGATTTGGTGGAACAGCGCCTGATATTGCTCCGCCTCGAGCCGTTCGAAGTCTCTACGGTATCGGTTCTGAGGACCGTATTCCTGGATGTGCTCCTCAATATCCAGGGTTGGATACCAGAACGAGTAGCCATAGTCGCACAGGCTATAGAATCCCCAACTGACGCCAAGCGCCAGGACCATGGCGTTGAGGGTATACAGCCACCAGGCCGCCAGGGCGGCGGCGCCACCAACGCGCCCCTTCATCGACTAGCGGCTCAGAGACGCACGTAGCGTGGCGGTGCCGGACTCGTTGCCCGGCCCCAGTTCCAGGGTGCCCAGGTTGAGGCCCTGCTCTTCGAGGAAATGCAGCCAGATCAGCACGGCGTTGGCGGGCTGGTCTTCCAACTGAATCCTCACCGAGCGGTCACCGTCGGGAGTGAACCCTTGCAGGGTAAGGCCGTGGTTCTGCGCCGAACGACTGATCTCGCTAACCCAGCTATCGCCGAAGGCGCTGGCCTTGTCGCGATTGTCGCTTTGGCCCCGGGCTGCGCGTACCGCCGGCGCATTCAGTTCGATCCACTGACGGGTTTGCTCATTGGCGACGTAACGCTGGCGGGCGGATTCCCGTGCGTTCCAGATTGGCTGCCAGATCAGTGCGTAAATCAGGAACAACACGATGACCGCGGCGAGCAACTGCAGAATGGTTTGCTCCCGGGGTTCCCTGGAGGCGTACCATTCAAAGGCGGGCTGCAACCGCTTGTTCAATTGGCTTCGGGCTTGCTCTAATTGCTGTTTCATCCGGCCTGCTCCACCCGAATACGCGCGGTGACCCCATTGGGCCCATTGCGATAGTTGGCGATGGACGCATTGACGCCCTTTTCCCGTAATGCGGTTTGCAGTTTCTCCAGGTCGGCGTATTCCTTGGCGCCCAGATCCAGCAGCAGATTACCCTGACGCTCATCGAACTGCAGCCGTTTGGGTTCCACTTCGCTGGCGGAAAGCACCGCCGCCACCGAGGGCAGCACCTGGAACAACCTGGCATTGCCGGTGGCGCCACCGCCGCTGGAAAGGCGGGCCAGCCGGGCTTCGAATTGCCGCCGCAAACCGGCGGTGGCCCGATCCCCCGGGAACAGGCTTTGGTAGAGTTTGCCGGCGTCGGCGAGAGCCTGGTCCGCGGCCCGTTCGTAGCGCCAGGTCTGGACGCCCAAGGCGACCAGGGACAAGACGAACACCGCCGCGGCCAATCCCAGCACCGGTTTCCACGGCGTCCAGGGCGAGGGGCCGCCGCGGCGATTCTGGCGTGGTGCCAGGGCCCCCTGCAGGATCTCCACGGCGCTGGAGTCACTGAGGCCATCCCGAAGCTGCTGAAACAGGGCGGTGGGGGACTCCACGCGAGCCAGGGGCTGTTCCGGGTCGTTTGGGGCCGGCTCCCCGGTGATCTCGAACCCCTCCGATTCCGGAGTCGCGCACAGTGCCATCAGCGAGTTCAGTTGGGCTTCGTCCGCGTAGCCGAGGGCCCGCTCCCGATCCAGCACCAGTGTCTGGCAGCCAGGTACCGCCACCGCCACGGGCGCGCCGTGGGCCAGCACGTCCCCCAAGGATTTAATGCTGGTGATGTGCACCTGCGCATCCCTGGACAAGGTCAGCAGCGCGTCCACGGCTTCCCGGTCCACCACGGTGACCGGATAGCGGCCGTGGTCACCCTTGCCGGCGGCGAACCAAAGCCGCTCGGGAGCATCCAGCAATTGCTCCTCCAGCAGAAACGGCAACACCCTTTGCAGATGACGTGCCTGCTTCCGCGACAGATTGACATGGGTGCACAGGGCATCGGCGCCGCTAATGACGATCCGTGCACTGCTCCCATGCAGGACCTCCAGAGCCTGTGACAGACTGCCCTCGCTCACCGGGTCCGCCGGCGATTCCTGGTACAGCGCCGGGCTTTCGGCGAGTCCGTTACGGAATGCCCCCGGGGCCAGATAAATCAGTGCTGTGGCCACAAATTTCGTCCTTTTCCGTTTATTTAACCGCCGCAACGGGCTCAGCCGTTCGGATTCAGTTCCACGGTATTATTGCTTTCATTTTCCGCATTGTAGAAGGGATTGCAGGCCGGTTCGAGGGGGCTCAACAGAGGCGTTACCTGCCGGCTGAACACCCGAGTGCCGTCCGGCCCGCCCTGGGAGGAGCGGCGTAGCCGGCTGACCAGACGGCTGACCTGCCCGTCCACTTCCACATCCACCATGATCTGGAAATATTCGCTGCCCACCGTCAGCATGCCCGCCAGGTTCTGTTTTTGCTCGTCATCCAGAGACGTAAACGGGGCCAGGGCCATGACGTCATCGACATTGACGATCGGCCCTTCTTCGCGCAACGCCATCACCGCCTCGGCGGCATCGTTGCCCGCCATGGTCCCCAGCACCGCGTCCAGCACCGGCTGCGGTGCCGTGTTGACATTCAGCTTGGAGCCCGATGGCAGCGCGGTGAACAGCCCCCACATCATCATGTCCGGAAACAGATCCTCGACGGTGAAGCTACGCAGCGCGCGCAATTCGGTTTCGTGAGCCACCGCCATATTCGGCGTGCGGCGGGAGCGATACTCAGTGTCCTCCGCCCCTTCCACGTTGTCGACGATGTTGTTGGTATCAATCCAGTCCGCCATCTCATTGGACAGTAAGGAGGCCTTGTTCGGCTCCGGCAGCACCTGTTCCAGCAGTCTTCGCAGGCGCTCCCGGTTTTCCTCATTACGTTCAAATCCGGGACCACTGGCGGTACCCAGCCAGTTGAGGTTGAACCGGCCCTGCAAATCCTGCACCGACGCACTGAGAATGGCGTCTTCATAGGGCGTGGCGGGCAATTCCACCGCCCATTGCTCTTCCACGCAATCGTCCACCATGGCGTTATTACGCTTGTCGTCTTCCAGATCGTCGATCAGGCCCTGAGTGGCCACCACTTCCACCGCCATGGCGTATTGATAGCGCTTGTCCCATTGCAGCAGGTTGTCGGCGCGCGTGCGGAAGCGGTCCTGGCGGAACATCACCTCCGTGGCCACCGCGGCAAGGATGGCGAACAGCATCAAAACGATGATCAGGGCCATACCACGCTGGCGGCGCGGGCGCATCACGGTCACGCCCATGGGTTCACCACCGTGCGGAAGAAGCGGTGCAGAACATCGCCATTGTCCAGTTCAACGCTGATTTCGACGCTGCGTGGCAGCCGTTGCAGCCACACCGGCTGGGTCGCCACATTCGGCTCGGGCCAGAATTCCAGCCACTGCCACTCCCCTTGATCGTTCTGGTCCAGGTAGCGCACGGTGAAGCGTTTGACGTTATCGATCAGAACGTCTTCCTGATATTCTGTGGCCACGGTGGTATCGAGCACCGGCCAGTAGCGACGGTACAAAGTGCCATTCTCGAAAACATAGATGACCCTCTGCATCTCACTGCGGCGGCGCAGTTGAAAGGGATTGGACCAGCCCAGGCGAGTGAATTCCACGTATTGCTCGGTGCCGATCATGGCCGGCTGGTAGTCGCCATAGCCATCCCGTACGGGGCGGGAGATAAGCTGCTCGAAGTCAAGGGTGAGATAGGTCACCGCGCGCTGGCTGTTTTCCATCTCAGTGGCGCCTTCGGCCAGTTGCTCCCGGCTGTCCAACGCATTGCTGAGAAACTCCACCGCCACTATGTACATCATGGCGAAGATGCCGATCACCACCAGCATTTCCAGCAAGGTAAAGCCACGCTGGCGCATTATCCCCCCGGGTTGTTCGGGTTGTTATTCGGGCCGTTGCCGTTCTCGCCCATGGCGGCAGCGGGTTTGCCGATCAGACTGGCGAGACTGTATGCCAACCCCATTTCCTCATCGTCGATCAACGGCCCCACATCGATATCCACCCGGCGAGTATCCGGATACGGTCCATCGCTGATTTTGGTTTGCACCCACCATTCGCGCTCGCCATATTTGACCCGGTCATCCTGTTCCCCGTTTTCCGGCCAAAGCTGGAAGGTTTGCATCTCCACCAGCTTGTCCGCCGCCACCATGTAAGCCAGACGGGTGTCGTCAATATTGCGGTAGGCCACGGCGCTGGCGCCCAGGGTCTGCCCGAGCGCGATCATCGCCAGGGACAGAACAGCCAGGGCCAGCAGCACTTCCACCAGGGTAAACCCGCTCTGCGTTTTCATTGCTCGTCCCGCTTCAGGTTGAACAGACTGCCGGGGTCCTCGCTGGTCCGGGTGCGCATCTCGCGGATGGTTTGACTACGCTCTTCCTCTTCGCGCACGGCCTCCGCATCATCCGGATCGCGAATCTGGCCAAGAGCGGTGAGACGCCGGCGGACTTCCAGGTCCGGCTCATTGATGGAGCGGAGCGTGAGCAACACCGGCGTGGTTTCACCACTGGGGAAGAAAAATACCTGGGGCAAGGGCCCGGAGCGGGCCTGCTCATCTTTCTCCGACTGCTCTTTGTCCAGCAATCCTATGCCTCCGGAAAACTTGCTGTCGTCCACCAGCCTTTTGGCCACGTCACCGAGGTTCACCGGTGTCACCCGGTCATCCTCATCGCGCTCCAACTCCTCCACTTCCCACAGCAACTCAATGCCTTCCGGCAAGGACTCGGCGCTGAGGCCGTTCCCCTCCGCCGGGCGGAATACCCGCGCTCCCACATCGTATTCCACCGGGGTCCAGCCGCGCTCGGTGAAACGCATCGCCATCAGCCGGCCAGAAAACAGGCTTTGCTCATTGAGCAGTACCAGTTGGTCTGTGAGCTTGGCTACATTAGTGTCCAACTGACGGCCGTCATCGGTCCACACCGGCACCACCAGCACGGCCAAGGACAGCAGCGCCATCAGGCCGATAACCACCAGAATTTCCAGCAGGGTGAAACCGCGCTGCATCCGCATGGCAGATCCTTCCGGTCGTCAGTCGCCAGCGTCAGTTGCTGCTGTCGCGCCAGCTGATGTCCGCGTCCACACCGGTGCCGCCTTCAGCACCGTCCGCTCCCAGGGAGTAAAGATCGAAAGGACCATCCACGCCCGGGCTCAGATAGACATAGTCATTACCCCAGGGGTCCTGGGGAATCTGCGGCAGGTAGCCTCCCTCGGGCCATTTCTTCGCCGACGCCGGGCGCTCCACCAAAGCCCGGATACCTTCCTCGGTGCTCGGATAGCGGCCATTGTTGAACTTGTACATATCCAACTGCTGGACAATGCGGGACATGTTGGTCTTGGCGATATCGACCTTGGCCTGTTCGCCCTGACCGATCACATTGGGCACGATCATCGCCGCCAGCAGGCCGAGAATCGCCACCACCACCATGATTTCCAGGAGGGTAAAACCGCGCTGGTTCCGTCGCTTGGTTTTCATTTGTTCACCTTCTTTACGTTATCGAGCACCTAAGAAAAAGGGGGGTTATCCCGCCATGAAATTGTTCATCTGCATGATCGGCAGCATCACCGCCAGGACAATCATAATCACGAATCCCGCCATCACCAGCAGCATGATCGGCCCCAGCAGCCCCACAAGAGTACTGACCGTACTATTGAGCTCCCGTTCCTGGTAATCCGCCGCCCGGGTGAGCATATGATCCAGCTCGCCGGAGGTTTCGCCACTGGCGATCATCTGCACCAGCATGGGCGGGAAAAAACCGCTCTTGTCCAGCGCGCGGCTTAGGTTGCCGCCCTCGCGCACCCGTGCCGCCGCGTTCTTGACCGCCTCGCGGATAGCCAGGTTGCCGACCACCTGGGCAGCAATGAACAGAGCGTCCACCAAAGGTACGCCGGAGCGCCCGAGAATGCCCAGGGTGCTGGCCAGACGGGCGCTATCCGAGGCGCGCAACATGGTACCCACCAGGGGGATATTGACCAAACGCCGATGCACGCGCAGGCGAAACCCGGGTTCACGCAGGGCCCGGGCAAACAACGCGATGGCGCCGATCAGAACCAGCACCACCAACCAGCCCCAGTCGCGGGAAAAGTCACTGAGCCAGATCACCACTTCCGTGATAGTGGGCAGTTTCTGATCGCGGTTTTCAAATACCGCCACCATTTTCGGCACCACGAAAGTCATCAGGAAGGCGATCAGCACCATGGAGAAGACCATGATAAAGGCCGGGTAAATCATCGCCTGCGATACCGAACGACCGGTGTCATGGCGGGTTTCCAGGTAATCGGCCAGTTGCTCGAGCACCTGCTCCAGATGGCCGCTCTGTTCACCGGCCGCCACCGTGGCCCGATACATTTCCGGAAAGGCACGGGGGAACTCCGCCAGGGCGCGGGCCAGACTGAAGCCCTCGAGAACCTTGGCGCGAACCGCCATCATGATCCGTTCGACACGCGGGTTGGCGGCCTGCTTGGCCACCGCGGAGAGTGCCTGCTCCACCGGCAAACCGGATTTGAGCAGTGTCGCCAGCTGGCGCGTCACCAGCGCCTGCTCGCCACCCTTGAGTTTGTTGGAGCCGCCAGAGAGGCGCAGTCCGCCCTGCCCGCCCCGGTCGCGGGTTTCCACCACTTCCAGCGGCACCCAGCCTTTGTCCCGCAGCTGTTGGCGGACCTGGCGGGCGCTGTCGGCCTCGGCGGTGCCTTTTTTAACTTTGCCCCGGTGATCCAGGGAACGGTATTCAAACGCGGGCATGATGGCGGCCTGTTACTGCTTGCCCAGAGGCGCAAAGTGGGGGCACTGTCACCGTAAACCATGACCGTTGAATGACAGACGCTTGCCGGCCATCTCCGATTGCTCGAATTCCATACTTCACGACATTTCTCCATGCGCCTTTCCGGCGTCTTATTGAAAGCGGCGAATCAGTCTTCCCGAGTGACTCGCAGCACTTCCTCGATGGTGGTTTCTCCGGCCAGCACCTTGCGCCAGCCGTCATCACGGATACTCGGCGTCAGCGTGCGGGCATGGCGGGCCAGTTTCAGCTCACCGGCACGGTCATGAATCAGCTGACGCATGGGCTCATCAATAATCACCAGCTCATAAATGCCGGTACGCCCGCGGTAGCCTTGATGATTACACTTTTCACAGCCCACCGGACGATACAAAGTGGCTTCCTGGTCCGGGGCCAGCCCCATTAACTGGCGCTCGCTTTCGGTGGGCTCATGGCCTTCCTTGCAGTCATCGCAAAGCACTCTCACCAGCCGTTGCGCCAGGGCTCCAAGCAGGGAACTGGAGAGCAGGAAGGGTTCGATGCCCATGTCCTGCAAACGGGTCACCGCGCCCACCGCGGTGTTGGTGTGCAAGGTGGACAGCACCAGGTGCCCGGTCAGTGACGCCTGTACCGCGATTTCGGCGGTTTCCAGGTCGCGAATCTCCCCCACCATCACCACGTCCGGGTCCTGACGGAGAATCGCCCGCAAACCACGGGCGAAGGTCATGTCCACCTTGGAATTGACCTGGGTTTGGCCGATTCCCTCGAGCTGATATTCGATCGGGTCTTCCACGGTCAGGATATTACGGGTGGATTCGTTCAGTTCGGTCAGGGAAGCGTACAGAGTGGTGGTTTTACCGGAGCCGGTGGGGCCGGTAACCAGAATGATGCCGTGGGGTTTATGGATCAACTCGCGCATGCGCGAATCGCACTCTTTGCCCATGCCCAGATGGGAGACTTGCAGCCGCCCCGCCTGTTTATCCAGCAGACGCAGCACCACCCGTTCACCGTTGCTGGAGGGCATGGTCGATACCCGCACGTCCACATCGCGGCCGCCGAGCCGCAGGGAAATACGGCCGTCCTGGGGAACCCGTTTCTCGGCGATGTCCATACGCGCCATGACCTTGATCCGGGAGACCAGCAGCGGCGCAAGTTCCCGTTTCGGTGTCAGCACTTCGCGCAGCACACCGTCCACGCGCATGCGCACCACCAGGCGACGTTCAAAGGTTTCGATATGGATATCGGAAGCGTTCTCGCGGATCGCTTCCTGAAACAGGGCATTGATCAGGCGAATGATCGGAGCATCGTCTTCCTGCTCCAGCAGATCGGAGGTTTCCGGCAGAGAATCCGCCAGGCTGGCCAGGTCCAGGCCTTCCAGGTTGTCGGCGGCTTCCGCCGCGGCACCACGCTGCTGCTCATAGGTCAGCGCCATGGCGGTATTGAAAGCGCCCTCGTCCAATGTCACCACTGGCGGCAATGCGCCCAGCCAGCGTTGCACCTCGGACAGCGCGGACAGATTCGCGCCACGGCGGCAGCATAACTCCTGGCGCCCTTCTTTCTCCCTCAGCAGCACGCCGAAGCGGCGCGCGAAACCATAGGGTAACAGCAAGGGGCCATCCTGCACTTCTTCCATATCGGCCGATTGCCGTTCTTCGGTGCCTTCCAGGACTGCTTCGCTCATGGTCAATACCTGTTCATTAACGTCTCCACAATCTCCCGATTCGCCTCCGAGAGATCCAGGAACTGGAACCCCCCGTGATATTCCGAAGGACCGGTTCCCTGCTCACTCCACACCACCCGGGCATCGAAGCTCATGGTGTTCACGTCTCCGATTCGATCCGGAAGCACCATGCCCAGTTCCCAGTGCTCGCCAGGCGCCGCATCACGGCGCATGGCCAGCCGGAACCCGCCCAGGCTCAGATTGGTCAGCCTGCCCACATTACCACCGGTGCCACGATCAAACACCACCAATTCCCGAAACATCTGTTTACGGGAATGCTTGCGGCGTTCCGGTCCGCGCATCGGTTCCTCGCCATGGCGCGGCCGCAGCACGAAGACCGTCCCGGTGAACGGATCGTCCTGACGACACACCGGATTGGCATGAACCCGCAGGTATTGAGGCGCTTCCTCGCTGCCGCTTTCCAGGGTCAAATCGCCTTCCCAGGCTTCCCCTTGCGAGCAACGGGCGAATATGGGGCTATCCTGCCAGCTTGCGTTGCTGTCGTCACCTGCAACGATAGGCAGGACTTGCGTGATCGGCCGGCTCAGCAGCGAATCCCGTTCGCGGTCCAGTAATGCACAGGCGGACGCGTTGCAGAAGCTGACCACGCCATCCGCGTCGGTGCCGAGGACTGCATCCCCCAGCGCCTGCAGCAAGCGCTCGTTCTCGTCCTTGAGCCGCTTCATCTGCACCACCGCCTGCCGTAAGCGCCAGCGCTGACGGTCCAGCTCCAGGAAGACATTGACCTTGGCTTCCAGAATCTGTTCATCCACCGGTTTGAACAGGTAGTCCACCGCGCCGTGCTGATAACCCTTGAAGACGTAGCTCTGATCCTTGGAAATGGCGGTGACGAAAATGATCGGAATGTGCCGGGTACGGCGGTTCTGCCGTAACAGCGTGGCCACCTCGAAGCCATCCATGTCCGGCATCTGCACGTCGAGCAGAATCAGGGCAAGATCATACTTGAGCGCCCGCGCCAGGGCTTCATCACCGGACTTCGCCATGATCAGATTACGGTCCTCCCCCTCCAGCACCGCTTCCATGGCGACCAGGTTCTCCTGACGGTCGTCCACAACGAGAATATTCTGTTTTTTCATGTCACAACCCAACCAAATAGTCCGCCAGGTACGGCCCGATCCGTTCCAGATCGAGCACCTCTCGCGCCGCGCCTTTTATTATCGCCGCTTCGGGCATCACCGGCGCCTCGCTGCTTTGCGGTGACTGCACCAGAGTATGGCCGCCGCGCCGACGGATATAATCGAGACCGTCGGAACCGTCGTCGTTGGCGCCGGTCAACAATACGCCGACCAGTGCCGCGCCATAGGCATGACCCGCGGAGAAGAACAGCTCATCAATGGACGGCCGGGAAAAATGCACCGGCCGATAGGTGGAAAGTGCCACGGTGTCGTCCTCATTGACCAGCATGTGGTACCCCGGCGGCGCCACATATACGTGACCGGGCAGAATCTCCTCTTTGTCCTCCGGAGCCCGCACCGGCAAGGCGCTATAGCGGGACAACAACCACGCCAACCGGTTGTCGGCGCTGGCATGCTGATGCTGGACCAGCAGCACCGCGGCCGGAAACCGCGCCGGTAAAGCGGCGAGAATCGTGGAGAAGGCGTTCAATCCCCCCCAGGACGCCCCCATTACCACCGCTTTCACCGCCCTGCGCATGGCGCCCGGCCGGCGCGCCTACTGGCTTGCCGGTGTTGTGTCATTGCCATCCGCTCCCTTTCGCTCCTGCTCCCCGCCCTATCGTCTTCAGGCCGTACCGGAGCCGCCTCCCCGTTCCCGTTGCATACGGGCCTTCTCCGCCTCATAGGCGGCGCGGTGGGCCTGGGCTTCCTTCAGCTTGGCAAGCAGGTCCCGGCGTTGCCGGTCCAGCTCCAGGAAGAAGTTGACTTTGCTTTTCAGAATCAATGGATCCAGAGGTTTGAACAGGTAATCCACGGCGCCGGCCTGATAACCCTTGAACACATACTTTTTCTCTTTGGAGATAGCCGTCACGAAAATAATCGGAATGGTCTGGGTATCCTTGCGCTGACGCATCAGTTCCGCCACTTCGAAACCGTCCATGCCCGGCATCTGCACATCCAGCAGCACCAGCGAAATGTCCTCCCTGAGCATGATTCTCAAGGCGGCCTGACCGGACTCGGCCTTGAGCAACACGCGTCCTTCCTCCTCCAGAATGGCTTCCAGAGACACCAGATTGGCGGGTTGGTCATCGACCAAAAGCAGCTTCTGCT
The DNA here is from genome assembly GCF_900217905.1 of Alloalcanivorax xenomutans. Classification (GTDB taxonomy): domain Bacteria; phylum Pseudomonadota; class Gammaproteobacteria; order Pseudomonadales; family Alcanivoracaceae; genus Alloalcanivorax; species Alloalcanivorax xenomutans. Next base: position 127,804 of record NZ_OBMO01000003.1, on the reverse strand, counting down.
CGATCATCGTTCTTCTCGGTTTAGGCGTTATGTGGGATCTGTCGCTTACGGAAGATGCGCAGTGACTTGTTGATTACATCGAAAGCGTCTTCGTTCCCACTGAAACGCAGGCTTTCCTTGGTCCCCAGGCAAAGGAAACCACCCAGATCCAGGCTGTCGTCGAACAGGCGGATCACCCGTTCCTGTAACGGCCGGTCAAAGTAGATCAGTACATTCCGGCACAAGATCACGTGCATCTCGCCGAACACCTGGTCCGTGGCCAGATCATGATCGGCAAAAACGATATTGCGCTTTAGCCGTTGCTCCATGATCACGCTGTCGTAACGCGCCGTGGCGTACTCCGACAGCGATTTGCGGCCACCGGCCCGGCGGTAGTTCTCGGTATACTGCTTGAAGGCATCGATGGGATAGATCCCTTTCTTAGCCGCCACCAGTACATTCTTGTCAATGTCGGTGGCGTACAACATGGCCCGGTCGTACAGCCCCTCTTCCTCCAGCAGAATGGCCATGGAATAAATTTCCTCACCGGTGGAGCAGCCGGCGTGCCAAATCTTGATGAACGGAAAGGTCTTCAATACCGGGATTACCTCCTCGCGGAAGGCGCGATAAAACTCTGGATCCCGGTACATTTCCGTCACGTTGACGGTCAGATCATTGAGCAGCGTGACGAAAAACTGACGATCCCGCAGCACCCGTTCGGTCATTTGCATCACCGAAGGGAAGCCGGACATGGTCAGGCGATGCATCACCCGGCGGCGCATGGAGGCCCGGCTGTAGGCGCGAAAATCATAGCCATAGAGCTGGTAGATCGCCTCCAGCAGCAAGCGGATCTCGATATCCTCGATTTGAATCTGATCGTCGTCGATCACGTCCATGGACTGCTGCACGAGAGAGCCTCCTAGCGGTGCAGCCAGACCCGCATCAGCGAGGTCAGCTTGCTCATGTCGATGGGTTTGGAGCAGTAGTCATTGGCACCCGCCTCCAGACATTTGGACCGGTCATCCTTCATCGCCTTGGCGGTGAGAGCCAGGATCGGCAGCGTGGCGAACCGAGGCTGCTGCCGGATGTGCCCCATCGCCTGATAGCCGTCCATTTCCGGCATCATGATGTCCATCAGCACGATATCCGTTTGTGGGGATGCTTCCAGGGCTTCAATGGCTTCACGGCCGTTATTGGCGATCTCGATATCGAAGCCCAGTTCCTCCAATTGGGCGGACAGTGCGTAGATGTTGCGCATATCGTCGTCCACCAACAGCAGCCGCTTGCCTTCGAAAATGTCATCGCGGTGCTCGATCAGTTCCGGATTGCCGCGCCGATGGCTGGGCAGAGTGGATTCCAGCCAGTGCAGGAACAGCGAGGCCTCATTAAGCAGCCGCTCGTGGGAACGCTCCGTCTTGAGGATGATGCGGTCCGCGTACTTGCGCAGCTTGGCCTCTTCTTCCCGGGTCAGATCCTTGCCAGTGTAGATCACCACCGGCAGGGCCTCGTTCTCGTCGCCTTCGTGCAGACGCTCCAGCAATTCGAAGCCGGTCATATCCGGCAGGGTCAGATCCAGAATCATGCAGTCATAGACCCGTTCTCCCAATGCCGACAAGGCCTCCTCACCGCTGGTCACCGCGGTAATCTCAACACCCTTCTGGTCGAACAGCTCGCGGATGCTGGCGTGCTGAGCCTCGCTGTCTTCAACCACTAACAAGCGGCGGACATTCTTTTCGATGGCCTGCTCGATGGTGCCGAACGCGGACAGCATCTGCTCCTGGCTGACCGGCTTGGTAAGGAAGTCGATGGCGCCCAAGTCCAGCGCTTTCTTACGCTCATCCTTGCCGGACAGGAAATGTACAGGAATATCCTGGGTACGCGGATCCGCCTTGAGACGTTCCATCACCTCCCAGCCGTCGATACCCGGCAGGCCGATGTCCAGAATGATGGCACTGGGACGATAACGGCTGGCGTATTCCAGACCGCTTTCGCCGTCAACACAGATATGGCTCTCCAGCCCGTAGTCCGCGGCCAAATCCACCAGCACATTGGCGAACTCACGATCGTCCTCCACCACCAGCACGGTCTTCTCACGGACCACATACTCTTCCGCTGACGGCTCCACGGCGAGGGGCGCGGTGGGAGCAGTGTGCGCTTCGGCGTTGGCGCCCACGTCCATGCTCTCCTCCAATGCGGCCTCGGCTCCCAGCGCCTCGCCTTCCGGCAAGTACAGCGTGAACGTCGCGCCCTGCCCCAGACCATCACTGCGCAGGCCGATTTCCCCGCCCAGCAGACGGGCCAGTTCCCTGGAAATGGTCAGCCCCAGTCCGGTGCCGCCATACTTGCGGCTGGTGGTGCCATCGGCCTGCTGGAAGGCTTCGAAGATCAGCTTCTGCTTATCCTCGGCAATACCCACACCGGTATCGGTGACGGCAAAGCACAAGGTGCTGTCGCGTTCCAGGACCCTCCCTGGAATGCGCTCATCCTCGGCCGGCCGGGCAATGGTCAATGTCACGCTGCCCTCGTCAGTGAATTTGAGAGCATTGGAGAGCAAATTCTTGACGATCTGTTCCAGCCGCTGCTTGTCGGTATAAAAATGCAACGGCACGCCCTCCTCAATCACCACATTGAAGCCCACACCCTTGTTTTCAGCCACATGGGTGAAATGACGCTGGAAGTAATCAGAGACGTCCTGAGGCGTGATCTCATCGATGACCACGTCCATCTTGCCTTCCTCGATCTTGGAGATATCGAGGATGTCGTTGATCAGAGACAGCAGATCCGAGCCGGCGGAATGAATCACCTGGGCGTGCTCCACCTGCTTCTCGTCCAGATTGCCTTTCTTGTTCTGCCCCAGGGCGTTGGACAGAATCAGAATCGAGTTCAGCGGTGTACGCAACTCGTGGGACATGGTGGAGAGAAACTCGGACTTGTACTTGGACGACAGCTCCAACTCCTTGACCTTGTCCTCCAGCTCCTCATGGAGTGTCTCCAACTCGGTATTCTTGCGCGACATCTCCCCCTTTTGCTCACTGAGCATGCGCGCCTGGGCTTCCAGTTCCTCATTGGTCACCCGCAGTTCTTCCTGCTGCGCCTGCAGCGACTCCTCCGACGCCCGTAATGCCTGGGTTTGCGACTCCAGCTCCTCGTTGATGGCCTTGAGCTCTTCCTGCTGCTGCTGCAGGCGCGATTCGGACGCCGCCAGCTCGGAAGCCTGGCGTTCCAGATCCTGGTTGGCCCGGGCCATCTCCTCCTTCTGCAGGCTCAATTCCTTGGCCTGCTCCTGGGTACGGGTCAGCATTTCCCCCAAACGCAGCCGGCTCTGCGCGCTATGCAGCGCCACCCCGATCAGTTCCACTCCCTGTTCGAGGAAAGTCAGGTCATCCTCTCCGAAGCGCCGGAACGAGCCGATCTCAAGCACCCCCTTGAGTTCTTCCTCATGGAAGATGGGAATCACCATCAGATTACGGGGCACCGCGTTACCGGTGCCCGAGGACACCAGGATGTAATCCTCGGGAACCTCCTCAAGAATGATCGGCTTGCCTTCGAGCCCGCATTGCCCCACCAGTGACTCACCCAAAGCAAAATCATTGGCCAGATGCTTGCGGCGCTGCATGGCATAGGCCGCCCGCATGTACAGGCGCTCGCGCTCCACATCGAAGGTATAAAAGGCACCGATCTGAGCGTTTAAAGTGGGAATTACATAGCCCAGCAGATTGCTGCCGAGCTTGTCGATGGCCATGTCGCCACGCATCAGATCCCCCAGTTGGGAGAGCCGGGTTTTGATCTGTTCCTGACGCTTTTCGTCCTCGATGCGGTGCTTTATGGTGTCCCGCATCTTGCGGATGGCACGGATCAAGTGACCGGTCTCATCCCGGCTTTCGCTCTGGATGGCGGTGTCCCAGTTGCCATTGGCGATACTGTCCGCGGCACCCACCGCATCCTCCAATGGCCGTGTGATGGAGCGTGTCACCCTCAGAGCGATCCAACCCAGCAGGGTAAAGGCCATCACACCCAGCGCCAGACCGATCATCTGCGTGCTGCGGTTATCCTCACGGCTGCGCAGCAGCGTATCCCGGAAAGCCTCGTAGCGCTTCGCCTGGAACTCGTCCTGCACCTGCTTGAGCTGGCGCTCCAGCAACTCCACCCGATCCAGCCAGGCGTAGCTGTTCACCAGGGTCATGGGGTCTTCGATCAGCGCCTGAGCGAGACCATTCGCTTCATTCAGATAATCGATGAAGGACATGCGGATTCTGTCCACATCGTCCGTCAACGCCGGATCCAGCCGATCGATATCGCCAAGCCGTTCCAGAAACTGGTCCGAGCGCACCCTGGCCTCATCCAGCGGCCGCTCGTCGATCTGGGCGATGGCCGTACTGTAGGCGTCGGCGATCCCCACGAACTCGAGATTGTTGGCGTTCACCAGCTCCAGCACCGGGAAATCATGGTTCTCGATGCGGCTCAAGTGGTCGATATTGGTCGCGGCGATATAATAACTGTACAAAAAGTAAGCGAGAAAAAGCACAATCCCCAAAACCGCCACGGCGAGAATCTTCAGCCGGACGGACAGATTCTGAAACCACCTCATTAACGCGTCCCCATGCGTGCCTACAGGCGCTCTTGTTGTATTCCCCCCCAAAACGGGAATAAGACTAAATTCGTAGGCTAACAGAAAGGACGAAAGGGCCAAACCCTAAGCGGAGCTCGGCTCATGCGAGGGGCAAAAAACGAGATATGGCGCACACTTTTAGCCCGAGGGAGGTGTCAGAAAGGGAGTCGCGGAAGCGTGCGCTGGAAGCCTGGCCAGATGGCTTTCAGGGACTTGTAGACGGAGGCAAGGTTATCCGTCGCAGCAAACCTTCGCTAAGGCTGTTCGGGCCCAATATATTTTTCTTCTTTACTCTCATGAATGTCTGGCTTGGGGAAAAGGGTTGCCGGCTTGCCATTGTCCGGCACCAAATACATAGGTTTGCGGTCTTTCAGCGGCATAGCCAATGCCAGTCCCCTAAGCTCTGGAGAGTTTTGATAGTGCATGCCACTACTGAATGCGTATACATCACGTCTGATAATATCCGCCATTAATTCCGCGATACATGGCATTCCACTGGCAGTATTACCAGCATTACAACAATAAAGCCAAACATTCGCATTTTTACGCATGTTGCCTGGAGTAAGGCCGAATACATTTGACAGATCGACATTCGTTCCGGCCCAAGCGTTCTCCCCGACAAAAATAGCCTGGCTACTTGCGTGGCCAAAAAAGTAAACACCGCTGACAACACGAGCCAAAAGAGGCGGTGTTTCCGGGGCAGCCCCTTCGATGGCCGCTTTGAACTCCTCAAAATTCGTCACCGGAGTTATCAGAGTTTCAGCGTTCTCTTGCTCTTCAAGCTCCCTGGCCTTGGTTTCCGCTGCCCACTGAAAGACTTTTCCGGCATTTTTTCGGATACCAGGCTCACCATACATCAATACATAAAAAGGCCTGACATCAACTTTAACTACCGCCCTTTGCGTATTGGCCGTGACAGAAGTCCTTGATTGTCCTACTTGCACATAGTTTGCCATCGTTTGGTCCCTGTGCTATTCGTCATCCTTCAAATCTGAAGCCAGGCCATCTCTACAGTTAGCAGTCCGGGAAATAGCCTCTACAGAAAACGTCCTAACCGGAAAACAGAAGCGACAGCGGTGAGTATCTAACAAGTACCCACGCAAGCACCGCCAGGCCGGTCAACACACAAATGACCAGCCAAGGCCCTTCCAGGAAGCCAAATTTGGGATTGTTGCTTGCATCCTTCCAGTACGGATCATCCACCTCAATCTTGCATTCCTCTTCGATCTCCTCCGGCCAGACCGGCACCTTGCAGGTCAGCATGGTCATCCAGCGGCCCAAAAAGAATAGCGAAAAAACCATCGAAAACAGCAGCTGAAGCCAGGGGTAGCGCGACGACGGCGCGAAAGCGCGGATCAAACTCCAGTGAAGGCCTTCCCTGCGCCCTTCCACCGGATTGAACAGCATGCTGTACTCCGCATTCTTCTTCACCCCATCCGGTTCTTCCATATACCGGCGGACATATTCCCCCACGCGCATCAAGCGCGGCAGATCATTCTTGCCGGTAAGAAAACCCGGATACGCCAGAGTAAAGGTGTCTTTTACCGTGACGCCGTCCTCATCAAGCACATGGGCGCGGATATCGTAGGTGGTGCCCACCGTCGGTACGGTCCCTTCCCCGATGTGCAGAAACAGCTCATCCCAGGGCGCGCGAATAACGGTTCCGTCGGTGCGGAAGGCGTACACCATCCGGTTCTTTCTGTTCAGACGTATGGGGTAATGGGTGTAGGCAAAGATTTCCATTCTCATGCCTTTCCAGATGGCCCAGGCAGCGCCCCAGCTTATTATAAAAATAAAGGCCAATACTAACCATTCGCCCACCCCTGCATCTCTTTTCAACGACGTTGTCAATAGAAAAAGGGGAGAAATAAAAAAGGTCGCGACAAAACAAAGAAAAAAAAGTTGGACCTGTCCTTTCTGCCAATACCAACGATCTGCTATCTCCATATAGACACTGTTAATTTTGATGAGCAACGCTTCATCGTTGGGAGATTCATCCGTCCAGGGCCGATCCTTTGACAACCGACTCGCTTTCTCTTCCGGCGTGAGAGGGCGGTTCACTTTGTAGGCGTTTCTACCTAGACCGGTATAATCGGAGAGCATTCCAGTCATCCCATGCATCTATCAGATGCGCTTTTTAAAGATCCGCTATCCGGAAAACAGAAGCGACAGCGGTGAGTATTTAACAAGTACCCACGCAAGCACCGCCAAGCCGGTCAACACACAAATGACCAACCAAGGCCCTTCCAGGAAGCCAAATTTGGGGTTGTTGCTTGCATCCTTCCGGTACGGATCATCCACCTCAATCTTGCATTCCTCTTCGATCTCCTCCGGCCAGACCGGCACCTTGCAGGTCAGCATGGTCATCCAGCGGCCCAGGAAGAATAGCGAGAAAACCATCGAAAACAGTAGCTGAAGCCAGGGATACCGCGACGACGGCGCGAAAGCGCGGATCAAGCTCCAGTGAATGCCTTCCCTGCGGCCCTCCACCGGGTTGAACAACATGCTGTACTCCGCATTCTTCTTCGCCCCATCCGGTTCTTCCATATACCGGCGGACATATTCCCCCACGCGCATCAAGCGCGGCAGATCCTTCTTGCCGGTAAGAAAACCCGGATACGCCAGAGTAAAGGTGTCTTTTACCGTGACGCCATCGTCATCAAGCACATGGGCGCGGATATCGTAGGTAGTGCCCACCGTCGGCACTGTCCCTTCCCCGATATGCAGAAACAGGTCATCCCAGGGCGCGCGAATAACGGTTCCGTCGGTGCGGAAGGCGTACACCATTCGGTTCTTTCTGTTCAGGCGTACGGGGTAATGGGTGTAGGCAAAGATTTCCATTCTCATGCCTTTCCAAATAGCCCAGGCCAAGCCTAAGAAAAGAAGAGAAAAGAAGATATCGAAGGCCCACCGACCTAGCCCTCTATCACTTCCTTGAGGAAAGAACAGCAATGCAACTGAAAACCCAACGAGCATAAGAAACGCTGTTAGAGTGAAGACTTGAATCTGCCCTTTTTGCCAATACCAGCGATCCACCATCTCCAAATAGGTGCTGTTGATTTTGATCAGTAATGCTTCATCGTTGGGAGGTTCATCCGTCCAGCGCCGGTCTCTTGACAGCCGACTCGTTTTCTCTTCCTGCTCGAGAGGACGATTCACTTTATAGGCATTTCTGCCCAGACCCGTATAATCAGATAGCATTCTAGGCCTCGACTTCCAACAATGAATTCAAAGCAGTGATTTCTTCCTCCAAGGTATTCATGCGAGCATCGTCTTCGGGCTTGCCGCCTCGTCCCAAGCCACCGAAGTAGCATCGCTCCAACCAGTCCTGGAGGTCATCATTCTGGAAAATCAGTATTAGCACCGCAGCCACCAAGACTACGCCTGCCAGAATTATCCCTACTGTAGTGGCACTTAACCCCACAATCGTTGCTCCGAAAACACCATTAAAAGCCATAAACGAGCCTATTGTTGCCCCCGAGGAGAAAAAGTATAGGGCGGCCATCCCCATATTTTCCTTACCTAGTTCGTTCCACCCTTTTATGAAATCCCACACACCAGAAACAAGTGCCGCGGCCAACCCAAATGCCTTAGTAATCCCAAAGAGCACTTTTTTCACAGCACTGCCCACGAATCTAGCTGTCCAGGCACCGGCTATTTCAGCACGGGCCAGCATCCTATGAACCGTTCCGGCCACAGCCTCGGTCACCCCCGCCACCGCCGCGCCGAATCGCCACGTGGATTCTACCTGTTGATCCTCATAGACCGCTTTATCCATGGCTTCACCTTGTTGTTTCATGGACCAGAACCCAAGCAGGACACCGACAATCCCGGTTCGCACGTCCCCGCTGGTCATGGTTTGCCATCTGGACATGGGGCTTTTGTTCCAATCGTCGATATCCACAACCGCATCGGCGGCCGCATTGGCCCGCATGCGTTCGGACAGATCACCTTCCACCGCCGCCAGTTGCAGGCGATCCGCCGCGATCTGAACACGTTGCTCAAGTACTCGCCCACCGGGTGCGCGGTCGTGTGTGATACGTCTGCTTCCTCTGGATTTCACCTCGATCCGGTCTTTCAATAGCTGTTGATCCATATCAGCAAAGGCCGGGTTCAGCTGGTGAAGTTGTCGGACGAAGTCATCCAACGCTTCCGCCAAGGTGCCCGAGACGCGGCTGTAAACCACCGGGGTTTTGCCAACCAGCCCCAACGAAATCAAGAGCGGCCCCACGCCCTTGTCCATGACGATGTCCAGGACTTTCATCACCGGCCCCATCAGCGCGGCGACCACCCGCGCCGCAGCGCTCTGCCCGGCATCGGAAAGTTCTTCCATAGCCTTTTCATAGGCCGTGATCAATTTATCCCAGGGCAGTTTCTTCAGATCGGACACAGACAAGCCCCGGTTTGCTTCCTGGTTTACCTGTTCCAGAATGGCCGTCTGGTTGAACACCATGGCTCTGAGCAGAAGATTCTCTCGCTGTATGGATTCCGCTGACAGCCAACGCTCGTAGAGCGCCTGGCAAGCATCGTATTGCTGCGTGTCCTGCAAGCACAGTAACAGGGTGTCCGCAAAAGCCTGGCCATCTTCCATACGCTCAGCGTCGTACCGGTCGTCAAAGTAGGCTAATAACTTGCTGCTCTCCATCCAGGTCACGTGGGCCTGGGCAAGGGGTGCCAGCTGGTTTTGGTCAAACGCCTCAAGAGCGGGCTTATAAGTCTGTTCCAGCCATTCATCGGGCTGCCCTTCTTTAAGCATTTCCCCATACTTCCCCCAGGCGTTGCGTCTGGCCTGGTCAAGATCAGCGGCGGTGAGTTCGGCAATGGCCTCCGACTCCGCTACTCGAACTTTCTCTTCCCATTCAATCCGATAGGCTCGATCCTGCTCTAGTTTGCGCTCGTGCCATTTGCGCATGACTTCTTCCTGGTTGGATTGCTCTATAACGGCTTCTGTATTGTTTGTCGCCATAATGGGCAAGTCATACCAGGGCGAGATGCTTTCGACCGCAACCGCTTTTGCCCCCTGGATCCGGTTAAGCTCAGCCTGATTCTCCAATGCTTCCTGTAATCCGTTTAGCGTCGACGCTATGGTAATCGGTCGCTTAATATCCTCTCTCTCTAGAAACGATTTGAATTTGGCCCGTAATAGCCCGGCCAGATCGGTGGTGATGCCAACCGGGTCCTCCAGAGCGACGATGGCCGGGGACATACCTGACGACTCGGCCTGCTCCCGCGCCCATTGCGTTAAGCCCGCTACTTGTTCGCGCAGACCGTGAACCTCTTGTATGGAATGCTCAAGAGCACTACACGGAAAAACGCGCATGGTATCCATCGTCGCGATTCTTTCACCGGAAGCCGATTTGACGATTGGCTTAGGTGAACTGGGCGGCTGCCAGGGATAATGTGACTCGGCAGTCTGGCTTACAAGTCCCTCCAGGATTTCCTGCATATGCGGTTGGCTACCGCCCTTCCAGCCAGCCAAGGAAATTCGCCGCATACGACTGCGCCGCCCGTCCACATCATTGGCATAGGCATGCCAGGTTCGCTTCGTCCAGGCAACGTCGGAGAAAACCATGTAGATGGCATCTGCCTGATCAGCGTTAGGAATCATTATGCAACGAGCCAGATGTGCATGGCTGGGTTCCCGAGTACAGGAAAACTCTTTCTCTTCGGTTGGCGGGATCAAATGCACATCGATGCCTTCCGGGGATTCGGGATCCATACTTTGAAGGGAGCTGTGTATCAATTCAGTAACGAAAGGAAATAGGTATCCGTTCTCGGTCACCTGATATCCGTTCCAGCTCCCTCTCACCTCATTAAAGACGTATAGATACCCTGGTCTGAGCAAGCGCAAGGTGTAATGTTGCCCTTCAGGGAGAGGAACGCTCTGTACATCGGCACCAAAGGGGCCCGAAACCTCAGGGACGGCTGGATCATAAGGACCGCTTTCGTGATCGTCACGAGCCACCGCGTAACGCAAGGGTAGTATCGGCAGTCCTTGTTTCTTGCAAAATGGGCACTTTCCATCCTGTGCTGATGTCATAGAACCTTCCTTTTCCCTTCAACCGCATAGCGAGCCAGCACCTCTTCGGAAAGATCAGCGCAGGCCTCAGCATAAGAAATGGTACTTAATGCCGCCTTGGTACAGCGCGCTTCCATGTCGGGGTGCTTATGAATCTCCGGACCGAATTGGAACGCCTGAGTGACATACAACCGACAGTCTTCATCATCCGCGAGCTCCTTTTCTTTCGCCTCTGACAGCAGTTGATCGACGGTTCGAAAGAATGTGGCATCCTGGTCGTAATCAGGCATCGAGGCAGACAGCGCCTCTGATAGTTGATTTATCAACGGGAGTCGTGACAGTGTCACTTTCTGTTTTTGGCTAAAATTCAGTCGACCGGCGGTTGGCCGGGATAAAACAGGCATGTCGTCATTCTTATGATATTTCCAGCCTCCACCCCCATCCGGCCAGCGCCATACATCGATCGGTCCCATTACCGACATCATCTGGCGGCGGTCCAGCATCCAGGGGAGGTGCCGGAAAACTCGTGGATCATAAAACCGTCGTAAAGCGACGGTTCCGTTTTCTGAGACAGGAACAAAAAACAAATCTTGGAGATGGCTTGTGACGGCATCGGCGCTGGCCTTGGTGTTCACCAATGCTGAAAATAACGTCACCCCTTTGCGCCTCCAATATTCAATACGCTTAGGCAACACCTCGCGCAGCGAGTCTGGAATATCATCAAACCATACCAGCTGCGGGAGCCGCCGCGCCTGCAAAGACAATGACTGAGGAGCCAAAGGCATCGGTTTGAGTCCCTTCAAGGCTTCAGCGGGAACCTGAATAGGATTAACAATTGCGCCGGTTAGATCGCCGAATCGCATGTCATCCATCTGGTGTCCAATCACAACCTGATTGCCATTCATAGTGTAAACCGTTGCGGCCTTCTCATTAGCGATCCCTCCAGGGCTAGAGCCCAAGATTGATCCATGCCCTGACTCGTTATTAAATTATTCAAGCCTCGAGATCTTCAATTTCAATGATCAGTTCTTCCGGCACGTCTGTATTTACGACATGGGTCATTCCCTGTTCATTGGTCGTCCCCTCTTCAGTCGTGCCATCTGCCCTGACGATACGGTAATGCACCTTCACCAGAGGTTCGCCTGTTTGCTGGTCAGTTAACTGAAACGCCTCGTCGTAGGCTCCCACCTTCTGTTCTGCTCCGGCGCCCATTGCACCAAGTGCGACAGTCCAGCTTCCACTCCTGTCCGCGTCTTCCAGGTTGACATCACAGATGTCAAGATCACCGCCACTCGACGTCTGCGCCTGCGCCGACGCGCTCGCCGGCCCGACAAACTGTTTCATCGCCGCCTGCAGATGCACGCCGCCAGGCGCCCCCAGCTCGATGTTGCCGCCATCGAGTTTGAGGTAGGCGCCGCCGGAGGCGAGCAGGAGGGGTTGGTTGGGGGCGGCCAGGATGGCCTGGCTGTTGGTGCTGGCCAGGGCGACGTCCTGGGCGGCGGCGAGGGTCAAGGGCTGTTTCGGGGCCCGGGCGCTGACTTTGCCTTGGGCGGCGTGCAGTTGAATTCCGCTTTCCTGGTTGGGTTTGCCGCTGGCCGGCGCGGCGCCGTTGTTGTAGAGGCTCAGCCCGCCGCTCACGGTCATTACCGTGCGGCTCTTGCTCATCCAGTTGATGTCCGCGCCGCTGACCAGCGTGGTGGTGGTACCCGCTACCCAGGTCTGTGCCTGCTGGGTAATGCTGGCCAGCCCATCCGGGCTGGTGGCGACGATCAGCGGGCGGGACCAGCCGGGCGGTGAGCCGGCACCGCCCTGCTCCCCTCCGGAGCCGGAACGGGTGTCTTTCAGCGTGGTTAATACGTGGCTCAATGATTGCTGGGAAGGCAATTCGTCGGCTTCGCCTGTCTGCCCGGCGTTCTGGTTGCGTGCGGCGTCATTGAGGGTTTTCAGCAGGTCCGCATTACCCTGCAGCCGCGCCTGGGCGCCATCGGTGCTCATTTGCCATTGCCCCGCCTCCGTGCTGAGCAGGACACCTTGTCCAGCCCGAAGGGCGCCGCTGGATACGGTGCTCAAGTCGGCGCCAAAACCTCTTTCTCCTTGCCGCAGGTTGTCTTTCCCGCCTTTCAGGTGGCCCAGGCTCAAACGGCTCTGATGTTGGGTGCTGCCGGCTTCGGCACGGGACTGCCCCTCGCTACTGTCCATCAGTATCCATTGGTGGCCGCTGTTACCTTGCTGGCTGGCGGAGAGTGCCTGGCTCTTCAGACCGGTGTAGACCGCTTTATGATCGTTGCCATTGAACCAGGGGGCGGCATTACCGGTGGCCCGGGCGTGACCGCCACCCACCTGATTATGCTGGGCTTCGTCGTTGCCCTGACCGTTGAAAACGGTACCGATGGCAACGGGCCTTTCCGGCTGGCCTTCCAAAAACAGGGTGAGACTTTCCTGCCCGGTTCGGGGCACGGCGACACCGCCCCAATCCTCGCCAGCCCATGGCGTCAGCGTGCGCACCCAGGTCCAGGCGCCCGCGCTGGCCGGAGCGTTGTCGATGCCGCTTTCAGGATGGGATTCCCCACTACTGGCGCCTTCGCCCCGTTGCCAGGGGTATTGCATCTTGATGCGATGATCACGGTCGGTGTGCACCGGTGTATTGTCCGCGGTTACCACCGCACTGTGCAGGCCCCGGCCACGGATCCGGGACTGCCCATGGCGTGACGTGGTATCCATGGGACGAAACGGCGTATCCACTTGTAGAGCAACGAAACCGTTGCGATAAAAATCAGACTCTGGAGCGCTATCCAGAGACGGTAAGGCGCCGTCGCCGAGAGGCTCTGGCACATCAGGAAAGCCAGGCCGTGGCATCTCGAACCGCTGATCGGCTTGCGCCATCAGATCCGAGCTTAAATTGTTGCGGGCATGGTGTGTCGCCGCCAGGCAGAGAAAGGTGGCATCCTCTGCGTATCCGGGGTGCAGGTGAAGCTGGAATTGCCCGCCGGGACGCAACCGCCGCCAGGTTCCATTTCCTTCCACCCGTTTCCCAGCCGCTTCCAGAACTTCAATGTGCCGACGGCCGCGCCATTCAGTTTCCGCCTGATTGTGCCAGGCATAGGCCGTGGGGCTGTCGTCATCCTCCGCCCGTGACCAGGCCATATCCGCGCTGCTTTGTTGCGAGGATAGGGTTTTCAGCGATCGGTAATCCCAGGTGGCCCTGCGGACGCCAGCGGCATGGGCGCGGCGTCCCGGCCGCCATTGCTGGATGGCGTCTTCCTGCTCGGTGACATCACTGCGGTGATAACGGATCCCGCCTAGATCCGAGAAAGCGCTGTTATAATCGGCGATCACCAGTGTATGGCTGCCCGGCACCTGGAATTCGCCGGCCTCCTTGGGCGTGCTCTGACCTTCTTCCTCACCCTGCATATTCCCCTGATGCTCGAACCAGAAAAACAGCCCCTGCTCCGACAGGATCCGGGTCATGAACGCCAGACCATCTTCCTCCAGTTGCGCGGCGAGGCTGTGCCGGAGGTAAAGCGCGTTGTCCGCCAAGTCCCATCGCCAGCGAGGCGCGACCACGCCGCCACGGGCCGCCAGTCGCCCGAACAAGGTGTCGAGGGCTTCCATGACAGTCATGTCCTGATAGACATGACTGTCCACCCACTGTTGCAGGAACACTGTCCACGGCTCGATCACCAACGCATATCGGGCCAGTCCGCCGTTGCTCTCCAGATACTCGAAATGGGTGACATGGCCATGGAAAGGGCGGCGATCCGTCCGTGAGTCCGCGGTAAGCAAGGTGAGCAGAACCGGCTGCCCGAGCAAGTCGTCCGCTTGCAGGCGGGCATCCACCGACAGTGCCGTAATATCAAAACGAAAGCCGGCGCCGGCGTCGACACCGGCGCCGGAAACCGCCTCGATGCCGTGGCAATTCTCCGGTACCAGAACGTCCGGCCCCAGCGGAGTGTGGAGCTGCAATAAACGGGCTCCCTGCCCCGGCGCGGACAACGCACTCATCAGACTGGCAATCACATCCATGTCAGCGGTCCCTGATCGATTTTCCCGTTGCTTCACTCCGCGTAAGGCAGCGCAATCAGCGCCCGGCTACGCGGAGATCCGCTCCAACTGAAGCGAAGGCGACTCGGAACAATGGAGCTGGTGATTGCGGCCGGCGATCGTCAACACGATCAGTCTTACGTTGCTGACCAGACGCCCGGCCCGATCCTGAGCCTGTGCCGGCGCCTGAATCCGCCACGGCATATGCTCCATCATGCCGAGCAGCTGACGCGCCTGATGGCGCTGTTCGATGGGGGATTCCACCAGTAACTCGACCACATGCCCCGGGGCCACGCGATGCCAGCGGCGCACCTCATCCAACGGTCTCTTCCGGCCGATGCTCGGGCCCGCGTCGCAGTTGGTGATGGCTTTTTCCTGATCCACTCCGTAGACGCTCATGATTCACTCCTGTGATGAAAGGACAAGATTTGTGGAGACTCGGCTCCGGTTGACGGCACCCCTTCCGGCGTTACCGTGTATTGAAAATCACCGTTATCATCCGCGGTCACCCGGATACCGGCTATTTTAGCGCCCTCGGCCATGGCGGCGAGGACGGACTCGGCAATTTCCGGCAAAAGCGTGCCGTTGAGAATGTGATCCACATTGCGGGCACCGCTGTCCACCTCGGTGCACCGGGCCAGCACCGATTCAACCAAGGCGTCGTCCCATTCGAACAAGGCGCCATGGTTCTCCGCTACCCGCCGTGCGATGCGGTTCAGTTTCATCTTGATGATACGCGCCAGAACGTCATCGCTGATCGGATAGTACGGCACTACTTTGAGCCGCCCCAGAAAGGCGGGTTTAAAAGCCTTGTAGAGCGCTGGACGCAGAAAATCATGGAGCGCGTCCGGGTCCGGTAGTGAGTCAGCTTCCTGGTTCAGACAGGATTGCATGATTTGCGACGAGCCCACGTTGGAAGTGAGGATGATCAGGGTGTTGCGAAAATCGATTTCGCGCCCTTCGGCATCATCCATCACCCCTTTGTCGAAAACCTGGAAGAACATTTCCAGCACATCCGGATGCGCTTTTTCCACTTCGTCCAGCAACACCACACTATAGGGATTGCGGCGCACTGCTTCTGTGAGCACCCCGCCTTCGCCATACCCTACATACCCGGGCGGCGAGCCTTTCAGGCCGGAAACCGTATGCGCTTCCTGGTACTCGCTCATATTGATGGTGATCAGCTTGCGCTCGCCGCCGTAGAGGATGTCGGCCAATGCCAGCGCGGTTTCGGTTTTACCCACGCCGGAGGGGCCCACGAACAGAAACACACCTCTGGGCTTGTTCGGATCCTCCAAACGGGCGGTGGCGGTACGCACTCGCTGTGCGATGGCGTCCAGCGCATGTTGTTGCCCGGTAACGCGCTCCGCCAACAGGGCGGACAGATTGGAAATCGTCGCAATCTCATCCTTGACCATGCGGCCCAGCGGGATACCCGTCCAGTTGGAAACGATCTCCGCCACCACCGAGCCGTCGGCTTGCAGAGGTACCATGGGCGCGTCACCTTGTACTTCCCGCAGCCGGGACAACAGCTCCGGGATGCTGTGGCCAGAATCGGCCTGGCCGGGGACCGCC
Source organism: Alloalcanivorax xenomutans (assembly GCF_900217905.1). GTDB lineage: Bacteria > Pseudomonadota > Gammaproteobacteria > Pseudomonadales > Alcanivoracaceae > Alloalcanivorax > Alloalcanivorax xenomutans. The sequence continues at coordinate 111,581 of NZ_OBMO01000003.1, read as the reverse complement.
GTTTCTTCCCGGCCGTCCCGTAGCCGCTGGATGCTCTGTACCAATGCCACTTCCTGGTCGAGGCGCTCCCTCAGGGTAGCGATACGGTCCTGCGTCTCCGCCCGCTCGCTTTGCAGATCCGCCAGGCGGTCTCCATGGGAGGCCCCGGCCTGTTCGTCCCGGGACAGAGCCGCGATTTCCTGCTCCAGGCGCTGTAAATGCTTGTCGGCGTCCTCGATAGCGGCGGGGGTGGCGCCCTGCCCCAGCGCCACCTTGGCGCAGGCGGTATCCAACACCGATACCGCCTTGTCCGGCAGTTGCCGCCCGCTGATGTAGCGGTGCGACAATCTCACCGCCTCGGTAACGGCTTCGTCGAGGATGCGCACGCCAAAATGCTGCTCCATCAGCGGCACCATGGCACGCAGCATGGCCGCGGCCAGAGCCTCGCTGGGCTCGTCTACCTTCACGACCTGGAAGCGCCGGGCCAGCGCCGCGTCTTTTTCGAAGTAACGCTTGTACTCGCTCCAGGTGGTGGCGGCGATGGTACGCAGCTCGCCGCGGGCCAGTGCCGGCTTCAGCAGATTGGCGGCGTCGTTCTGGCCAGCCTGACCGCCGGCACCGATCAGGGTATGGGCTTCATCGATGAACAGGATGATCGGGTGGGCGCTTTTCTTGACCTCGTCAATCACCGTCTTGAGCCGGTTCTCGAACTCGCCTTTGACGCTGGCGCCGGCTTGCAACAAGCCCATATCAAGCACATGCAGCGCCACGCCTTTCAAGGGTTCCGGCACATCGTCGGCGGCGATGCGCAGTGCCAGCCCTTCCACCACCGCCGTCTTACCCACCCCGGCCTCACCGGTGAGGATCGGGTTGTTCTGACGCCGGCGCATTAGAATGTCCACCAACTGGCGGATCTCACCATCACGGCCGATAACCGGATCAATAGCGCCTTCCCGAGCCCGGTCGGTGAGATTCTGGGTGAACTGATCCAGAGCCGGCGTCTTGCCAAGCGCTTTGTCCTCTCCTTCCTCACTGGGCGCGTATTCCGTCAGAGGTGCATCACGATGCCCTTCCTCCGACCCTTCCGTCATTTTGTCGAAGTCGTGCTTCAGCTGCTCCAGATCAAATCGGGTAAATAACGCGGAGCTGCGCTGCGCCAGGCGGGACAGATCCGGTTCCGTCAACAACGCCAGCAATAGATGCCCGCTGCGGATACGGGTGGTGCCGGAATCCAGCGAGGCCAGCAGCCAGGCATGTTCGAACAGTGTCGGCAGATGCGGAGAGAACACCGGGGTGCGCTGATTACCGGTTTTCAGTCTTTCCATTTCAACGCGAAGGTCTCGTTCCAGTGCATCCGGCGCTATGCCGCTACGGCGTGCCACCAGAACCAGATCGCTCCGAGGCTGCTCCAGCAACGCCACGAACAGGTGTTCCAGGTCGACTTCATAGTGCCCTGCGGCCATGCACAGGCTGGCGGCTCTCTCCGCCGCCTGCCGGCAGCGGTCGTTGAGTTTGCTGATCAGTGTTTTCAGGTTAATGCTCATGGCGCGGCTTACGCTCCTTGCCGGTCATCGTTGCGTCCTTTATTGAAGTGTATGGATACCGTAAGTCGTATCCGTGCGGATGCCGGCATCCTGGCGTGTGGACAGGAACCCGTCCCAGCCAAGACGCCCGCCCCGCTCCGGATCCCCCAGCAGGCATCCGTTAATTTCTTCCGCTTTAAGCACCAGGCGAACTTCATACTCGAGGCTGGCACCGGTCAGCATGGTCAACCATTTTTCCAAGGCCTGGGCGGCTTCGCCTCCGGGCAGGAAAGCATCAAAGCTTCCCTTCTCCAGCGGCCCTACCACCAAACGCATCCTGAGATCCCGTTGCCAGACCCGCTCGCCGGCCACGGCGCTGACACCCAGCCGGGCGTTACTTGCGCCCAGACAGGTACGCTGTTGCTCGGGAATCTCATACCAGGCGCCGACGAACTGCTCTACTTTGACCGGCACCTGGAAGTAATCGGTCAGCAAACGCTGCATCTGCACCGCTGCCACCGGCCGTTGCCCCACCGTGGCGGCATGGAAGGCCACCGCCTGATCCGGAATCGCGCCCGGAGCCTCATTCAACCGGTCTCGCAGCCCGGGTACGCCCACACCGGCCAGCGACAATAGTAATGGCAAGAAGCGCTCTCGCTGATCCAGCTCATACTGAATCGCCAGCCGGTACTTCTTCCAGGCCCCGTAATGCAGCGCCACCGCCCGGTTGGTAAAAATATCAAGAAAGGCGCGGGCGGCCCGGTCTCGCTGAAAGATCTCCCGCTCATGCAGCCATTCACCATAATGCCAGGGCAAGGCGCCCTTGACGCCAAGCAGGCCCATGAAACTTGGCGTCATCTGGACTTTGCCCAGTTTTTCCATGGTCAGGGTGTAATCCACCGCCCCGGGCCGATCCAGTCGCTCCCCCTCCTCCGACCAGGCCTCCAGCTTCTCCAGTTCACTGGCCGGAAAGCCCAGAGACAGGCTGCTGCCAAAGCGCATATGCCGGGCCACCGCGTCGTCATCGGCACTGCGCGTTTGGCGCTTGAACAGCTGCTCGATGATCCGCACCGACTGGAAAAAACCAAAACGGTGAGGCTCACTGAGCAACTGCTGGGCTATACCAGCGTCGATTCGCCGCTTCGGGGAGGGCATTGAATCAGTACCTCATTGCTTTGGCGGGAAAGGATATTCAACTGGGTGAAGCTGTTGGCATGGACATAAAGACCAAAGAAACGGTCCAGGGCAGCCACGAAAGCCGACAGCCCGGTGCCGACGAAACTGCTCTCGTCGATGGTGAGATTGATTTCCACGCCTCTTGCCACCGCCGCGAAAGGCCGGCCCGGTAACCAGCTGGTAACCGGGCGGTGCTGCACTTCGACCAACCCTTCAATCTGGCGCCGAGCCACCGCCGCCGAGGACAGATCGTAAAGTGACAGCATCTCTTTCAACGCTGGCAGGCCGCTGCCAGCGATCGAAAGATGATTGAGGGATAAATGGGAGATCAACCGCCAATGCGCGTTTCTGCCGCCGATGAAACGGCGCGGGCGCGAGGGCTTGCGCAACATGGTGATGCTTTTCACCGAAGTGTCGGTTTCCATGGTCAGATCACCACCGCTGACGCCGTAGGCCAGGTGGCTGGGCAGATCCCGGTTGGTGCAGGTCAGGTCCAGCCCCACCACATCCGTCTTGGGCACGGTCGGGTTGAAACGCAGATCGACGAAGGTGATTTCGGTTTCGTAGCCGGGACTCTGCTCGGCCAGTTCCTCATCCCGTCTGGCGGTCCAGTAAAGCCCCTCACCACCGGCATCCTCGCCATGATGCAGGGAATAGAACGGGCGGAATGTCTGGATATCCTCGCCCAACGGCGTCTGCCGCACCCGCTTTACCGTGTCGATGGAGTAAATCTCGTGAGCAAAGGCATTACGGGCGTCGGCCACCACCGGATAGCTGGCCTGGCGTTCATGCACGTGGATCGGCTCACCCCGTTGCCGGAACAGATTCACCACCGGTGAACATCCCAAAAGCACATTGTCCTTGCCGAGGCCTTCAAGTAACTGCTGCTGCTCACCGTCGGTGTGTGGCGCATTCAACGCGAAATGGACGGTGAAGCTACCGGATGCCGTGGACGACAATGTTTTTATATCAAGGTCGAAGAAACCGAATTTTTCCGGAAAGGCAAACAGTTCAGTCAGCAGACGATACGCCGGGTGGGAGCGGCTCGGATAATCAATCAATGATTCCTCGTCGTCGAATCCAACCTGCCGTATCGGTGTCTGATCCACCGCGAGCCACCGCCCGCTGTCATCCGCTTCCACGTAAGTGGCGCCTATGCCATAGGCAAGCGCGTCGCGAAGGGCGGCACAGAAGGAAGGCTCGCCGTCGGTGAACAGTCTCAGGGTATCAACGCCAAGAGTGGCGAACGACAATTGCGTGGAGGCCAGCTCGAATCGTAGAGAAAGTTGCCCCTGCCCCGCGCCAACGCCACCCATCGCCATGGGGGCCCGCATTACCGGGCGGTAGGTGGCCTCGGTGAGAACAATCGGCACCAGCGTGACATCATAAGCGGTGCGAAAGCGGCAATTTACCCCTCGTACCGGCCGCGAACGCAACGCCGTGCCGCGCGGAATGCGTAGTGGCTCGCTGAGTGTCGACAGAGCATTCCCCACATCAAACCGGGCAATCGAGCACGATGGGAATGGACGCAGGTAATGAGGATACAGAACTTCAAGCAGCGCATCGGTGAATTCCGGGAAGTCGTCATCCAGCTTTTTTGAAATACGCGCGCTCAATAATGCGAACGACTCGATCAGCCGTTCCACATGGGGGTCTTCACTGACGTCCGCCGACAGCAGCAGACGGCTGGCAATCTTGGGATAACGCTCGGCGAACTCCTTGCCATACCGGCGTAGAAAGCCGAGTTCCCGTTCGTAATAAGGAAGCAGATCACGCATGTTCAGGACACTCTGGCGTTACGACGGAATCCGCTCACCGAGTACTGCAGCGTCGAGGGCTGCAACATCGCATCGAAGCTGACAGGCTCCCGCGCGGGACGGATATCCAGCAAGGCGTGAATGGTAAAGTGGAGTCCGCCACCAGGTGCATTGCCTTCATCCAGGGTAACGGTGACATCGTGCAACCGGGGCTCGTGACGGGAAATCGCGTCCTCCAGAGAGCGGCAGATCAGCGCGCGGTCATAGGCGTTGACCAAACTCATGGCGGAAAAGTCTCGCAACCCATAAACCATCAGGGATTTCCGGCATTGCGGAAAGGCATCGAACAGGGTTTCCGATAACGCCATGCGGCTATTGAGCAGACCTTCCAGGTCTCTCGCCACGGTTTCCTTGTACTGTCCCAACGAAGACGCTTTGAAGATATTCTGGTCGCCCGGCTGTTTCGGCGCGTCATCAAACAATTTGTCGAGCAGGCTGGGTTCCAGTCCCTTATCCCATCGTTTCACGCTCATCCCCTTATTCGCCCTGACTGCATGACATTATCGGGATTGCGCCAGTCTCACCGCCCACTCCCTGGTTCGGTGCGGCCAAAAGTGCGGTGGCGCCCGGCCGGACGCCACCACCGCCCATCAGAATTGAGGAGCGTTTTTGTTGAGGTTCCACTGGCCCATGGTCTTACCACCAATTCCGCCTTCCGGTTTCTGCTGGTTATAGGTCCAGCGGATGGCGGCAAAGCTGAGCAGTACCACTTCCTGGGGCAAGCCATCTTCACCGATGGTGGTGGTCACCCGGTGTACAAGGACATTCTTGAGCTCGACCTTGTAGTAGTTGATGGCGTTGCCGTCCTTGTCGGCACGCATGAAATCGATCTCGGCCTTGGCAAAAGTGGTCCCGTTGGCACAAGCCTGGCACAGCACGGTGCTGGACAGGTCGATGGATTTGACCACTTCGATCGGGCCGAAGCTCACCCGCTCCGCGGTTTGGCCACCAGAGCTGGACGCGGTGGGAGCACGCGGTTGCAGGATGTCCTGCGAAAACGATTGAATCTCGATCCATCCTGGATGCTTATCATCATTGGATTCGCCTTTAATGGAATCGATGTTTAAAAATGCATGTTGCATGTCAAGTTCCTTCCTTCATGCGGTCTAGACGACGCCATGCCGCCCATTTCCGTTGCCCCTTCTTTGGCAACTCATTAATCGGTCCGGCAACGGCACCCCGCCACGCCGGACCCCGTGAAATCGCTATGACTTTTTGGCGGAAGCCGGGAGCTCCGCCACCAGCCGCAGCGATACAGACAGTTCATCAAGTTGGAAATGCGGCCTGATGAACGCGACTGCCCTGTAGGAGCCCGGCTTGCCGGGCACTTCCGAGACCTGGATGGATGCTTCGCGCAGCGGGTACTGGGCTTTGGCTTCCTGAGTGGCGTTGTCGTCAAGGAGCACGTACTGGGAAATCCAGCGGTTAAGAAATTCTTCCACGTTGCCGGCGGAGGCGAAGCTGCCGATCTTCTCTCTCATCATCGCCTTGAGATAGTGGGCGATGCGGGATACCGCGAACATATATTGGAGCTGCGCGGAAAGAATGGCGTTGGCATTGGCGGCGTCGGTGTTGTACTTCTTCGGCTTCTGCGCTGACTGAGCGCCGAAGAAGGCGGCATAGTCCGTGTTCTTGCAATGCACCAAAGGAATAAAACCAAGATCGCTCAATTCCTTCTCACGGCGATCGGTAATCGCCACTTCGGTGGGGCACTTGAGAGCCACCTCACCATCGTCGGTGCGGAAGGTATGGGTCGGCAGATCTTCCACCAGACCGCCGCCTTCGACGCCACGAATGGCCGCACACCAACCAAAGTCCTCGAATGCCGCGGTCAGTCGGGTGGCCATGGCATAGGCGGTGTTACACCACAGGTATTTACTGTGATCCGCGCCATCCACATCTTCCACGAAATTGAAGCCTTCCACGGTGGTGCCGTCTTTCGGATTGTAGGGCAAACGGCCAAGAAAGCGCGGCAGCGTCAGCCCCACATAGCGGCTGTCTTCTCCGTCACGGAAAGAGCGCCATTTGGCGTATTCCACCGTGTCGAATACTTTGGCGAGATCCCGCGGTTTGCCCAGATCGGTGAAACTTTCCAATCCCAGCATGTCCTCCGAAGCCGCGGTAATAAACGGCGCATGGGCTGCCGCGGCCACATGGGACATCTGCTCCACGAAATACATATCCTGAGGCTGTCGGCCAATGGCGTAGTCGCCGATCAGGGTCCCGAACGGGGCGCCACCAAAGGTGCCGAATTCCTCTTCATAGACTTTCTTGAACAGAGCACTCTGATCAAAGTCAATGGCGGAATTGAAGTCGCGAATCAGATCCTGTTTCTTGGCGTTGAACGCCTTGATCTTCATCATCGAGCCGGTGGAGGTATGTTCGCAAAGATAGTGCAGACCGCGCCAGGTACTCTCTAGATCCTGAAATTCCGGTGCGTGCATTACCGCGCTCAATTGCTCGGAGATCAGACGATCCAGTTCGGCGATACGGGCATCCAGCGTCATGTTGAGGTTGTCGGACACCACCACGGTGCCTTCCATAACCTCTTTCGCCAGTTCGGAGATGATATCCTTGGCCCGGCGATGCTCCTCATCGGACTTCGCCACCCGGCTCTCTTCGACGATCTGGTCGAGAAGACCTTCGGTTTCGGTTACCGCTCCCGCCTCGTTAGTGCTTGCCACCTCTTTTCCCATGGTCATCACTCCTGATCGTCGTCGGTGCCGCTGTCTTCTCGCAGCGCCTTCAGTTGCTCGGTGTTTTTCAGCACGTCGGAAAGCAGGTCCTCCAGCTTTTCGTTGCCGATCAGTTTATTGCGCAGGTCCGCCAACTTGGTGCGGGACTCCAGTAGACGGCGCAGTGGTTCCACCTGTTCAACCACCGCTTCCGGACGGAAATCTTCCATGGACTTGAACTTCAACTCGACCCCGAACTCACCGCCCTCTTCCGTCAGCTTGTTCGGTACCCGGTAGACCGCCCGTGGCGCCATGCCTGCCATCACTTCGTCGAAATTATCCATATCCACGTTGACGAACTTGCGATCCTTGACCTTAGGCTGCGGCTCTTCCGGATTGCCGCTGAAATCACCCAGTACACCAACGACAAAGGGCAATTCCTTCTGTTCTATGGCATCGCCCTTCTCCACGTCATAGGTGAGCTGTACTCGCGGCGGACGTACCTTCTGAAGACGTTTTTGAGTGCTATCCTTCTTGGACATGGAGCTATCTCCTGGCTGAATCGACGGGGCGGGACTCAATCACCGCCAATACCACTGAACGGATCGTTGGCGCTGCGTTTGCTGACCGTTGTCTTGGGTTTGGGGGGCGCGCTGACACGGGGTTTCGGGCGCGGCGCCGGGCGGCTGGCGCGGGCGCTGCGATTATCCTCCTCGTCATCAACCACCGGCTCTTCACCAATGGCGGTTTTCAGCGTATCCGCCAGCGCCCTCGCTTCGCGGCGCGCGGTTTCGGAACCCAGAGCATCCCGCTCACCAAGGCGCTGCAAGGACTGGCTGGCGATGCGCAAACCGCTCAAAGTCAGAATGCCTTCCGCGATCAGATCACGGGCATCCCGCTGCAGCGCTTCTTCAGCGGCGACAATGGCATGGGCGTAGTTATTACGATCGAACTGGATCTGGGCGATACGAACCCAGGGTTCCTTGCGGGTGGGGTCTGCTTTGGCGGCGTTGGCGAACGACACCAGCGCGACGTCCACCTTGTCATTGCTCAACGCGCCTTCGGCGCGCCCCATCTGCTCACCATATTCCGCGGACTTGCGACCGGACATCATGCTGCAAGCGCTCAGCGTGGCAAGCATGATCGCCACCGTGACAAGACGTATTAGGCGTTCCCTGTTCAATACCATCTCTTATGTCTTCTAAGGTTATGTTTTCCGTCCGTGCCTGCTTTACCGGCAAACGGACGAACCATAATCAAAGAGCGACAGGAAAACGGCGAGTCAGCGCCGGAGCGCTTGAGTGATGTGGGTTCAGGGGAAAAGAAAAATGAGGTATTAATCCAGTCCCTGGACATCGTACTCCGTGTCATCCCTGCTCTCATCAAAAGGCCTTCCGATCTTCACAAACGTGATACGCATCCCCGCTCGATCGGTGGTTACCGCCGTTCGAAGCCACTCATGCATATTCATGCTAACGCGCATGAATGTCAGCTTTGTGACGAAAAACAACGGCATGGCCAATTGGGCCGAGTATAGTGGGCATGTCCGACCTGTCAAGCGAGGCCGGATTTCACCGTCGTTTGTCGCCGTACCATAGTCATGGATGCACTGGGCCGGCCGACACTAAACTGCTAAAGTGAACACCACCAAAACACGGTCTTTTTCAGGATATAACCAGGACTTTCTACGTATGGATACGATGCGCCACCAAGTCCCTCGCTCTTTCTTTTTTTTGAACCAGTTCACAAAAAATATTCTTCTGGCCGCGCTGTTGATATCTCTGCAAGGCTGCGCGTTACTTGGCTCCGGTGGCCCAAAGGAAACCGTCATTCCGGTTCGCCTCTACGGCGGCGACAATCTGAATGCCGGCTCCGGTTATCAGGCCTACTCCCTGGTGGTACGAATTTATCATTTGCGCGACACTCAACGTTTTTACGAGGCATCGCTGCAGGATTTTCTCGATGATGACGCCGAAGCTCGGGCTTTGCGCAATGATTTGATCAGCGTCAGCGAAGTCGTCTTGACGCCCGGTGCTCATCATCTGATTGAAGCCCGCGTTCCGGAACAAGCGAAGGCAATCGGTGTTGTGGGGCTGTTCCGCTCTCCAGCGAGGGAGCGTTGGCGCTTCGCTTTCGATGTCACAGCAAAGCCCGTCATCAAGTCCGGGCTTACTCTGGGTTTTCATGCCTGCGCGGTGACCAGCGACGGCACCGGCCTGATCCGGACACCGACCGGTGATCCCGCCAGTCTGGTGGCCGTGAGATGCCCCGCGTTGCCGCGCTGAAGCCTTCGCCGACGTGAATCCATTATCCGTTGCATCCCCCGAAGGGGGCCGGTAGTCTTGCGCGGACAGTCAATTAAGGACGAAGCCCGACGCTAACCGCGTGGAGCCGGATTGATATCAAGGGAAGATACTGTGTCGCATGTCAGCCGCATGTCGAAGGTACTTTGGGGGGAAGGTCTGTTCCTTCGCCCACAGCACTTTCAACGCCAGGACACTTACCACGAAGCGCGCCTTCATCATGTCGCGCAAAGCCTGCACCCCTACCCCTGGGGCATTCGCCAGATCCGCCTGGACCCGCGCGCTCTTGAAAGTGGCGCCGTTCGTATTCTGGAACTGTCACTGGTATTCCCGGACGGCGAAATTTACCAGGCCCCCGATGCGGACACCCTGCCCGATCCTTTACGCCTGGAAGAACTCCCCGCCGGAGTGTCCAGCACCGTGATTCATCTGGCATTACCGCTGCTCAAGGAGCATGGCGGCAACTGCGATGACGACGGCGGCAACGCCCGGTTCACGCAGACGCTGATGGGGACCAGCGATCTGTACACCGATTCCGCTCAGGCGGAACTGACCTATCTGAAAAAGTCCGTGCGGCTGCTCACCGATGACACTCCGCGCGACCGCTATCTGACCGTGCCCTTGTTGCGAGTCAAACGCACTTCCACTGGCGGGTTTGAACTGGACGACACCTTCATGCCACCGTGTCTCCATCTGGACGCCTCGGAATATCTGACCCGTCAGTTGCGTGGATTGCTGGATGCCTTGCAGGCCAAATCCGAGGCTCTCGGCAATCAGCAACGTCAGGCGTCTCAAGGGCTGATCGAGTTTCGCTCATCGGATGTAGCATCGTTCTGGCTGTTGCATACCGCCAACACCGCCTATGCCACACTGTCGCATTTCTTCGCTCAACCCAGATTTCATCCGGAGCGTCTCTATCAAGAGTTACTGCGTCTGGCCGGGAATCTGTTGACCTACTCGACACAGCACGGCCTGGCGGATCTCCCTCAGTACCGTCACGACGCTCCGGATGAGGCCTTCGCGGCACTATTCCATCTGGTGCGCGATCTGCTCGACACCGTAATCTCCACCCGTCACTTCGCCATCCCGCTGGCCGAAATCAAACCGTCTTATCATCGTGGCATGCTGGACTCTCAGCGGATTGACGCTCAAACCGCGCTTTATCTTGGCGTCGCCGCGGACATGCCCGGCCAGGAGCTGGTGGAAACGGTACCGGTCCGGTTCAAGGTGGGCGCACCGGACGATGTGGAAAAATGTGTTCTGGCCGCCATGCCCGGGGTCAAGCTGATCCATGCCAATCAGATTCCCGCCGCCATTCCGGTTCGTCCCGGCAGTTACTATTTTTCCCTGGAACCTCGTGGCCCGCTGTACGAACGGATGCTCAAGGGACAATCGGTAATGGTCTATGTCCCCACCGGCGTCCAGGATCTGAAACTTGAATTGATCGCGGTGACATCATGACCGAAGGCCCCTCCCTCTCCGCACGTCCGTCCCTTACCGGCGCCGCGCCGGTGGATACCGGTACCGCGCCACGGGATACCGCCGCTGGTGGACGCCTGCTGGACCTCATGTTCGATGGCTTCTATTTACTGGTGCTGCTGAAACGGGGCCAGCTACCGAATCAGGCGGATACTTTCGCCGGTGAGATTCAGAACTTCCTGGAAGGCGTGGAACGCAGCGCGATGAAGAGCGGCATAGCCTCCGAAGACATCTATGCCGCCAAATACGCTTTTTGCGCGGCTGTGGACGAAGTCATCCTGTCGCAACCCACCCCCCTTCGCGATGAATGGGAGCGCCATCCGTTGCAGCTGCGCCTGTTTGGCGATCACCTGGCGGGTCAACACTTCTTTGATTATCTGGAAGATTTGCGAGCCCAGGGTGCGCCCAGACTGGCCTCGCTGGAGGTTTATCACTATTGCTTGCTGTTGGGATTCGAAGGCAAATACCGGCTTGATGGTAGCGAAAAGCTGGGTTATCTGATTGCCCGTCTCGGCGATGAGATTGCCTATCTGAAAGGACAGCGCAGCGGCTTCGCTCCGCACTGGGCGCCGCCGGATAATGTCCGCCATACCCTCCGCCGGGTGGTACCGTTTTGGTTGCCGCTGATATTCCTCGCCGGCTTCGCGGTGCTGGCGTTTTTCGGTCTGCGTCTGACCTTGAATCAACAGACCGAAACCAGTCTGGCGGCTTCCCAGGACATCGTGCAAATGCCAGAGCGCACCGCGCACATCACCATCACGCTGCCCTGATGCGGCGAACGCCACGGAGTCATGCCCCGTTATGGACCATTGGCAAGACCTGATCAGCCCAATTCGAGATGACGCCCCCGCCGGTGACGATCTTTCTTTTTCCATGGAATTCGATGCCATTCAGGAGGCCAGGCGTGCCGACGACCCCACCCTGGATCAAGGGGAATGGGTCACCGATATCAAGTACGCGGACTGGCCCGGTGCGGCCAAACAGTGTCGCGAGTTGCTGCGGAATCGTACCAAGGATTTACGAGTGGCATCCTGGCTGGCCGAAGCCAATACCCAGCTGCATGGTTTTGCTGGTCTGGCCGGCGGCTATCGCCTGATCGCCTACTTCTGTGATCATTATTGGGACACCGTGTACCCCATGATGGACCAGGGAGACGCGGAAGAGAGGGTCGGTAATCTGGTCTGGCTGCTGACCCAGTCGCAGCAATGGCTACGCACGCTGCCCCTGGTGAATGCGCCCCAGGGACGCTTCGGGCTCAACGATTTCGAGACTGTGTTTTCCCGAGCGGAAAATACAGAGCAGGATCCCGGCGATCACCCGGATCAGGATCAGTTGCAGGCGGCCCGGCGCGATACTTCACCGGATTACTACCGGCGCCTGCTCGAGGAAATCCCTGACTGTGGCGCCGCGTTACGCGAATTGCGGGATGCGGTGGACCGGCATTTGGGCGTGGATGGCCCCAGCTTCAGCGCGGCCGAAGATCTGCTGACGCTGTTGAATCAGACTGTCCGTCGCTTTGCCCGGGATGCCAATGTGGACGTTCCCGGCGACGATACCGAAGCCGTTGCTGGCGATCCCAATCCTCCGATTATTTCCGCCACGGCGGCGGCCAGCCAGGGCGGCCCCATCCAATCACGGCAACAGGCACTGGAACAGTTGCGGGACGTGGCGGCGTTCTTTCGCCGCACCGAGCCGCACAGCCCGGTAGCTTACCTGGCCGAACGCGCCGCCCGTTGGGGCGAGATGCCTCTGCATCAATGGCTGAAAACAGTGATCAAGGACGACGGCATACTGTCGCAGGTGGAGGAATTACTGGATGTGGAGAGGGAGCGGGATCAGGACATGACCTGAGCCCGCTCTCCGGGCGCCGTCAGAGAATACGGAACTCGATGCGCCGGTTGCGTGCCCGTCCTTCGGGGGTGGCGTTGTCCGCCACCGGCTCATCCGGCCCCTTGCCGACCACCCCCAGACTATCTTCCCGCACGCCCTGCTCAATCAGGTAGCGGCGCACCGCATCGGCCCTGGCGTAACTCAACGCCACATTGTTCTGACGGCGCCCCACATTATCCGTATGGCCAATGATCTGGACATGGGCATCGCCCATGTCGCGCATCACCTCGGCCATCTCATCAAGGATGCGCTGCCCGTCCACGGTCAGTTGGTCACTACCGCTCTGAAACCGAATCAAACGATCCGCCAGAGTATCGTCCAGGCGCTGTTGACGTGACTCTCCGAGACGCAAACTGTTGGTCACCGTGTAATCCCGACTGCTTGCCATACTCAAGGCACTGGCCACGCTCTGGCGCTGAGCTTCGTTATCCACTTCACCGGTGATGCGGACGCTCTGGCCTTCGATGCTGATCTCGCCGCCACGGATTGATTTAAGTTCCGGCGACAACATATTGGCCACGTACTGGCCCCAGTTGGGCGGGGCGGGCACCGCTTCCACCTGGATTCGGTCCACCACCCTTTCGGCGCCGTAAATCTCGTGCAGACGTTCCAATACCGCCGCCCGGGTGGCCTGATCCGGCACCACGCCCTTGGCCACCACTGGTGGCAACGGGGGCTTCTCCGCGGCCGCTTCCGTTTCCTGCGCGAACGACACTTGCATCAAGCCGCCGCACAGTAGCATCAATACGCCTTTGCGCCAGGTCATACACCACCCCCGAGAAAGGTTTCCATGAAAAAGCGCCGGGCGCTGGCCAGGGACAGATCGCCACGGTCAATGTAGCTGGCGAGCCGGTTCAAGCTGACATTCATGGCCATATAATCCTCTACCCAATCGGCATCCTGCACGGCGATCAAATGGGATTCCGCCACGTTCGGATCCCATACCGAACGCAGTATCTGATGATCAGCCCCATTAAAGCCGACGATCAGCGCCGGCACCTCACCACCGCGAATCAACACCGCCAGCTCGAAATCGCCACGGCGCACAAAGCCGGTGAGCATGTCCAGCCACCAGGTGGCGGTCAGCGCCTGCGCTTCCGCCTCCGCGGGCAGCGGCAGGATCAGACCTTTGTCTATGCTCACCTGTTGCTGGCTCATCAACGGCTGCAACAACAGCCCCAGAGCCGGCAGACTCCGTTTAAGCGCCACCGCCGGGTGCCCGGCCCGGCGCATGCTCTGCTCCAGTCCAGCCAGTGTTTCCTGCTCCAATAACTGTTGAAAACGGCCCTCAAACACCTGTGGCTGAATCTCCACCGCGAAATCCCGCTGCCCCAATTCGGCCAGCTCCGCGGCCGCGTCCATGCTATGCACCGCGCGGCTCGACTCCTTCGCCAGTTCCCTCCAGACGGGGAACAGTGCCAGCGGGCTGCGGGCAATGAAGCCGGCGGTATCCGCCACCTGCAAGCGCAGCGCGGAAAGGAAGGGGTAGCGTCTCTGGGAAGCGTCACTGCTTGGCAGCATGTGGCCGGCGATCGCCAGTTGGCTGCGTGATCCGAGAAAGGCGAAGTGCAGCCATGGTGCCTGGTCGTATAACGTTTTCCAGTCCGGGTTGTGGCTGAACTGGTCCAGGCTGCCGGCGGCCCAACGGTCCAATAGCGACATCAGACGATGTTGATCGCTGCTGCGCACAAAATCCCCCCGGGAAGGCAGCTTGCCGAAGTATCCCGCCTGTACGGTTTGCGTTTCCGCCGTATCACTCATTCTCGCCCCCCTGGCTGACAAGCTGCTCGCCTGCTCCTTCTCCGGCAACGATGCGAGGCAGTTTCAAACCTCGCTGCCAGCTGTCACTGTCGCTGCCGGAGCCAGCCCGGCGCACGGTGCGCATTTCCATGGAAATGGATACCGTGCCCTTGCTCCAGGTCACCGTGCTGCTGTCGGGCCGGCTTTCCAGACTGGCGGCGTCCATCAGCTGCGCGAAGCCGTTTTCTCCGGGGAAGTCGGCCAGTTGCACCTGGCGCCCGTCACTGGTGGTGGCCACCAGCCTGGCGCCCGGAGTAGCGCCGCGATTGGGCCATTGCATGGTTTCCCATTGCGGCGGCGTATTGCGATAACGCAATGACTGGCCATCGATTTCAAGAACGTACTCCACCGCGCCGATGGCCGGCGCAGGCAGGATCTGGAAGATGGTGACATCGGCTTCACCGGCACCACCGCTCTGGCCACTCACCCAATCGCCATAGCCACTGACCAGTTCGGGGGACAAACGGATTCCCATTCCGGCCCAGCGACGCGGTGTCAAAACGTTGCCGCGCTGGATCACCAAGCTTCCCAACGCATCCTTATTGAAGGCGGCGATGGCACCGGATGGCCCGAAGATCGCCGCCACCTCGGTTTTCGGCGCATCTTCGTCGGCACTCAAGTCAAACGGAAATTGCTGGCCGATGCCTTGGTCAAACGGTTGGTATACCTGAGCCTGCCAGGTCCGGTTGATTTCGTTCTCGGCCGCCGGCACCAGCGCGGCGAAGGTCTGCGTCAGCGGTTGCAACAACAATGGCCTGAGCGCCTGCTTCTCTTCCGCGCCAAGCCCGGTGAGCAACTGCTCGTCAACCAGCCGCAAGGCTGAGCTCAGTTCCGAGCCTTGATTACTCAACGTTTCCTGCATCAGAGCACGGGCGCCGGGGCCCGGCACCTCCGCCATTTTGATGTCGTTCAGACGGGACCGCGTTGCCGCCAGAGCCTCGAAGTAAGCATCGATGGCCGGCGGCTGCCCGCTCTGTTTCTCCATCAACTGAGCGAACCCTTCGAAAGCCTTGCCCACCGGCCCCAGCGGCGGCAGCATGGCTTCGCCGGTTTTCTCATCGATTTCGAAGGACATTCCGGACATACCCGCCGGAGCCCGGCGCAGGATCACGCGCTTGAACCAGTTGACGATACCGCTGCTCTGCTCCGACCGCTCACTGACCTGGGCGTACAACGCTCTCGGGTTATCCCATACGGTCTGTTCATGCACGGCCTTCAGCAGGGCCTTCAGCGGGGAGCTTTCAATGTTGCCAAGCCGGTTCATGGCGCTGGTGGCGTCATCAAAACCGGACGAGAAGCCGGCCACGCTGACACCACGCAGGAAGCGCTGCCATTCAGCGGCATACTCCTGCTTATAGAGCGCGGTGAGCTGGCGGGCGATGTGTTCCGGGCTGCCGGCCAGCGACAGGTCGCTCTGCTCGGTGGTATCGAGCACCCAATCCGTGGTGTTCAACTGGGTATTGGCGGCTTCGTGGATGGCATCCTTGATGTAATCCTGCCAGGCCTCCCGGGAGAACGCCCCGGAAATGGCATAACTTCCGTTCAGCAGGTTCTGCCCGTTGGCACCGGCCAGCAGCGAATTTACCGTGATGGTGGCGAAACGCGCTGCGGCGCGGGCTTTGATCTGGGCAAACACGCGCTCCATCGCCGGCTGCCCTTGCATCACACCACGCAATGCCTGACGGGTATCGTTGACCAGAGAAACCCGGGTGTCGATTTCCGGCCACCCCGGCTTGCCGGCACTGGCGACATAAAACGTCATCAGCTTTTCCGCTGCCCGCGCCACCTCCTCATGACTCATCTGGCCGCGGTTGGCATCGAGCCAACCGCGCCAATAACGGGTCAGTTGGTTGGCCAGGTGGGTTTGTTCCACCCGCCCGTGATCGCCGAGCATAAGATAGGCTTTAAGCGCGTTATAGGCCTCGGCCGGATCTTTGGGCGAGGGCGGCACGTACAAGGCCGTGCGCGGCTCCTCTCTGCTTTCTTCCATGGACAACTGGTCCGCGTTCGCCACCACCTTGCCCAGGTATTCCTCCAGCCGGGCACGGGTCGGCCGTACCATCACCTGATCCATGCCGGCGAAGTACTCCCGCCACAACGCGGCTTCGATGTTGTCGCCCTGATAAAGCCCCATGGTAGTGGTGATGCCGCCGTCACGGCGGTACTGGCGCAACTGTTCCAAACGGTCCTGAAGCAGTAGCAAGGCATCAATACGGGATTGCAGATCGAGCCGCCCCTCCTGGATCTGAACCGCCTGCTGCAAGTCTCGGGAGGCGTTTGCCACCAATTGCCGGTTGGTGGTGTAGGACCACGCCCAGGTGCCCAGCAGAGCCGCTACCACCAAGGCACCGGCCAGAAAAGCGCCATAGCGCATGCGGGTCCGGTAGGGGCTGGAGTATTGGCGCACCAGTTCCTTGTCGGCGAAAATCACTTTGCGGAACAGGTCCTTGAGAAAATGAGCCTGATCCGGATTGCCGTTCACCGGTTCGTCCTTGTCCTGCCGCGGAGCCAGGGAAAATTCGTCGGCGATCCGCTCGGAGGCATGCAGTACCGTTTCCCCTTCGTGCAGCGCACTGGTGAAGTAGAAGCCACGGAACACCGGTTTGAACTGGTACGGATTGTCCTCGAACAGACTGGCGATAAAGGTACGCAATACCGGCTTAAGGCTGACGAATTCCAACGGCAAGGTCAGCAAACCCGGCGCCACCTCCCTGCCCCGTTGCATCGCCATGTTAGATAGCCCCATTTCCTTGAGGCCTTCCGCCAGCTCGTCGAAATGCTGGTCGAAGATCGACAGTTCGTCCACCTGGGCCTGGGGGTCATAGGGCAAGGTGGCACCCCATACTTTCTCCCGTTCGGACGGATCCAGGCCGCTGAAGAACGACATGAAACCGGCGATCAAATCAGCCTTGGTGAAGACCACGTATACCGGCGCGAACACTTCCAGTCGTTCGGTCACCTCCTGCACCCGCTGGCGCAGATTACGGGCCAGCTCGATGGCGAACTCCGGACGGTTACCGGACAATTCGGCGATACTGGCGGCGATGATAATGCCGTTGATCGGCGCGCGCGGGCGGTGTTTTTTCAGCAAGTCGAGAAAGGAGAGCCACTCACCACGGTCCTCGCCGCCGACGGAGTAACGTCCGGCGGTATCCAGTACGATGCCTTCGGCGGTGAAGTACCAGTCGCAATTGCGGGTGCCGCCAATCCCCTGCACCACACTGTTGCGGTTGTCCTCAAAGGGAAACTTGAGTCCGGAATTAAGAATGGCGGAGCTTTTCCCCGCCGCCGGATTGCCGATGATCACATGCCACGGCAGCTCATAAAGCGCCGCCTTGCCTTTGAGAACACCCAGGCGCGACGATTTGATCGCCTTGACCGCTTCCTGCATGCGGCCGCGTACCTCCTCGATATCGCCGCGATCCTCGGCCTTGGCATTGCGTGTTGCCCGCTCGGCCTGCTCGTTCATCAAACCGTCGATATCCCGGGTGGCCCGCCGCTCACGCCAACGCCGTATTCCCCAACTGATCAGGGCGAACAGTCCGAGCGCCAACGCCAGAATCAGCAACGCGAAGCCGATCTGGCTGCCCGGATCTCCGCCTCGCCATAACAGGAAGATCCCGATCACCAGTGCCACGACCGCCCACAATCGGTAATTGATCAACCAGGCGCCCAGGCTGGCAAGCCCCTTTCTCATGCCCGACATAAGTGTCCTTACTCCGATTCCGCGGCAGCCGTCGGAGACGGCTGGGTTTGATTCTGTTGCAAAGGCGAGGCGGTGAATTCAGCCACCCGCCGACCTTGTTGTTCATCCACGAACAATATTGCGACGGTTTCATGACCGTCGCGTAACGCCTGCCACGCCAAAGCCACCATGGCCATCGGCGTGGCGTTATCCAGCGCTCCGGCACGCCCCAGCGCCAGCACCTGGCGGCTGGCGTCCAGGTCCGGATTCAAGCTCAGCGCCAACAACGCGGCCTCTTCGAAAGAGCCGGAACGATAATCCGCATTGCTGATCAACAGATCCGGGAGCGGCTGGTCCGTCGCTTGCTCCGGGCGCAATGTTTTCGCCATCTTCCGTGCCCGGGCCTGCGGATTGTCCATTTCCCTGGTAGTCACTTCGTAGGGGCCTCGGCAAGATACCGCTTCGGCATCTTTTTCCGTCGGCCCCAGCAACACACCGGCGGCGCCTTCTCCCGGGATCACTCCCTCCGGAGTACGGCTGCTCATCAGGATGCCCTGCCTCTGCAGCGACTGCAGACGCTCCGGGCTGATCAACGAGGCCGCCGCCAGCCACAATTGCCACTGTTCCCCTTCATCCGACCGGGCCAACCGCGACCAGAAGGCGGTGCCGCCATTGGCGTCGTCAAACTGAAAGTGCCAGCTCAGGCCGGTCGCCAAACCCAGGTCCTCCACCCGGCCTCGCATCATCTTCTCGCACAGCGGGAACAGCGAGGGAGAAGCGGATGCGGGCAACATTACCCGCACCATTACCGGTGCGGGCCGCGTTGGCGACGAGCGGTGCCGCAGGCCGGCAATGACCCGTTCATCCGTGGGCCCCTCGTCGGGAAGGGCGGCGGCCAATTCCATCAGTAATTCATCAAATACGGGCAGCAGTAAGGCCAGTCCGCGACGGATGGACTCCTCCACCGGCATGGTCATGCCCGCCAGTCGATTCAATTCCAATGTCATCGCGTCCAGCGCCGTGGCGGTCAACGGTGGTACTGGAGCGGCGAATAACGGTAATCCCCGGGCATCACACAAGGTGTCATGAAGCTTTGGCGTCTGAGGCTTCATCAGGCCTTGCAGCGCTTCCCCCGGTGTCTCTCCCGCTGGCAAGCGCAGCGCCGCGGCGAGCAAATTAAGCCGTGCCGGTTCAACATCCGTCATTTCCGGGGCCTGCGCCGACGTGTTCGGCTGGTCATTGGCGGCGGCCTGGCGGTTACGCCGCCATCGCATCAGACTCCATACCGACACCAGCACCACGAGCGGAGCAAGCACAAGCCAACCCACGGATTCTCCCAAGCCGGGGTCGGTGTTTCCGAGGCGCCAGAAAAGAATCGTCCCGGCCCAGAACAGGGCGAAGACAACAATGACCAGCAAGATTCCCTTCAGTGTCTTACCCAAAGTCACCCTTTCTTCCTGAAATGTTTTCGCTGTTCATATTTACTGTGCAACGGGGCAGGCATCGGGCTTCACCCCCAAATCGTGAACCACCCAGCCTCCGGAGGGGGATTCGGACAAGCAAAAGTAGCCGGAATACCATCGGCCCCTCCGCTCATTGCCGACAGGGGAGGTATTCATTTGGACACGATAAGTCCGTCTGGGGTGTAGCTCTTCGAGCGGCGGGGGAGATTTGTGCATCTCTTTGTCCACATTCTCAAAGGTTTGCCCCCAGGAAATACAAGCTTTCCCATTGATTATTGGTTCCGAAGAAATGATTCCTTCAACCCAAATGATAGAGGCTTCCTGCCCATCAAAAGCTCCCTCCCCTACTTGTAAATAGCTTACTTCCCAGTCTTTAAAACCTGGGTCCGCTAAAGCAAAACATGGAGTTCCTTCTCGGTCCAGAACCCGAGTCCGTCCCCCATAGTGAGAGACATTTACAAAACACCCACTTAATAGGACTTGTACGAGGACCAATAGAAAAACCTTTCTCACTTTTCGCCCTCTTCGTACTGAGAGTCGTTGGTCGCGCGTTCCTCGGATCGCCTCTCGCGGCGAAAGTCTCGCCTTGCCTTTCCGCCACCAGGCAAATTCGCCACATTACTGGGATCTCTTAGAAAATCTTCCAGTATTTTTTCGAATAAAGGCAAATGTGCGAGGCTACGGTAACGTTTCTGAGACACGGCTAGCAGATTGCCAAGAATTTTCAGGGCGAAGTAATCACCTATGATATCGCCCTGCTGCTCCATGTTGTAATCGCAAAGTCGCTTGCTCTCATCGACATTATATTCGTACGGCATAAACCAGCCGAGGGGGTTACCACGCTTCCACTTTACTGGGTATCCCAGTTGATACTGCCAAACGTGTGTCATCTCATGCATGAACCACACATTTTCTAACGGCCATGGATAAGCTGTATGGGAAAAATCTTCCAGGAACCGGTCTGGATTAAAATACATCTCCCCATTGGGTGTCATCGCGGTATTGTTCGGCTGCAAGCCGAACCACAGATACTCGCCGTTGTGGACACGCACCTGACCATAATCAACGGAATCACCAAATATTTGCCGGGCCATGGCGATTTCCCCGGAGGTCAGCCCTCGTGACTCACCTTCCGGCGTGGCCACGGTGGCCACCGATCTTCCCACCTGCTGGTCGCTGGTGGTGACGTTGCCCACCTCGACCTCCAGACTGGACGCCTCATGCCCGTGCCGTTGATCACCGCAGCATTCGGGTCGCGGGGAAGAAAGCGTCGCCTTGAGCACCTTGCTCGGCTGGTCGGTTTCAATACGACGGCTGCGTCCGTCGTCATCGGTTTCCCCTTCGACCACGCTGCCATCGTCCATTTCCAGGCGATAGTTCACCCCGGCCAGGGGGGCACCTTTGGCGTTGACGAAGCGTATTTGCTCATCGTATCGGGAGGTCCGCGCCCCAATGACCGCGGCGGAAACGCCCACGATTGTGGCGAGGCCGGCGGCCACCGCGCCGAGGTCGCTGCCTTTTTTGCCACCGCCGGCATCCACCACGGACGCGGCCTGGCTGGAGATCAGGGTCGCGCCGCAAGCGGTTTTATCGCCATGACGGGCAACGGGCTGGCCATCGACCAGATTGGTGGGGTCGCCGGTGGCGATGGTGGTGATGATGGGGGAAGGGCCGTGCTTGGGGCAGATGACCTTGTCGCCGACCCGGGCCACGCCCTTGCCGTCGATATCGGTGGTGGTGGAAGCGCCGATGACGGTGCCGCCATGGTCGGTCTTGTCACCCAGTACTATGATCGGCCGTGACATATCGCCAATCCTCACATCCTGTGAACGGAATCTTTCCTTGCGTCGGCACCGGATGGGTGCGGACCAGTAAGCCGTCGGAGTATATCAGGGCCACCATGGGGAACCAATCGCGTCGGCATTGTTGTGACATGGTTGAGAAGTACGCCGGGAATCGAGCCGATATTGAGCGATGCACGCGCTAGGAACCTCCTTGCGCATCAAGTCGCGCCTGGCGCGCCCGCCGGGCTGCCAGACACCGGTCACGCGATTCCACGTGAACGTAATCCTTGAGATTGGTCCAGTCGCCGCCCCAGGCTAAACCCGCCTCCTTGGCCAGCTCCCCGTAAAGGAAATACGCTCGCCGGGTCCACGGGTCCTCCATATCCCACTGCAGCATGCCGTCCTTGAGCGGAGCACTGTCCACCGCCAGTCCGTACTGGTGACAGCTGCGCCAGGCCCCGGCGAGACTGGCCCCCTTGCCCATCAGCTTTTTCTGCCGCTCGGCGTCACGAAACCCTTCCACCAGCACCATCTCGACGCCATATTGCTGCTTCATCACCCGATAGATCGCCAATACCCGCTGGCGCAGAGCACCATCAACCTTGTCCCAGCGGCGGTCGGCGCTGATCACCTCCGGATGGAACCGCCGCATTTCAGCATTGGTGAACACCTCCGGTGGCGGCGGCGGTGGCGGCACCAGCCTTTCGCCCCGTAGCAGTTCGGCGATCATCGAGTGGGATTCCGCCAGATCGGTGCTGCGAAAAGGCTTCAACTCCACATTCTGGCGCAGTGATACCACCAGTAAAGGCGGCACCACCAATACCAGGGCCGCCACCACCGCCAGCACACCGTGGCGCCGCACGCAGCGCGGCAGACGCCAACGACGCCGTGGCGTGGAAACCGTCACCCGTCTCCGCTCGGGCAACATCCACCAGCCCAGCCCCAGGCACAGCAGCAAAAACAGTGTGATCAGCGCAACAATCAGAAACACGGTATGTCTTCCATGTCGATACCGTCGTTGACGGCACTCACCCAGTAGTTAGAATGCGGGAGGGTAATTTAACGGCAAGGACAGCTTTTGAATACCGGTCACTCAGCGGCGCCGAGTCTTGTGACTTCCGGCAAGGACGCGCCCGACACTGCCCAGGGAGGCAGAATTCTAGCGGACATGGAAGAACGCCCGGCCAAAAGGGGCGTTCCCGACGTGCTGTCACGCCTGCGCCGCGTCTTCTCTCCGATCACGCTGATTACCGCCACGTTGTTGCTGATGCTGCCCTGGCTATTTGCCCAATGGTGGTCCACACCGATCCCCCCGGCTCGGCCCTCCGCCTCCTTGGCGCCCTCCTCTCTGACGAAAGTGACACCAGCTCCGCCAACCAGCACGCCTGACCCGGTAACCGACGTCCCCTCGCACTCGGACCCGCTGGCGCGGATCGGCGGCGCGATGATCATTGATGACCGTCCGGATGAGGTTGGCGGAGAGGCCGGTGGCGGCACCTCCGCCACCACGAGCGACAACACCACATCATCCCGGGTGGCATCAACATCCCCGCCAGCCTCCGCCAGGCAATCGCACACATCGGCGCCGCGCCGCGCCGCCAACCATCCAGCGGCATCGTCCACAGCGTCAAGCACGACCTCACGGGTAAACCGCCTGGACCCGGTGGAAGTGAACAACGATGGCACACTGGGTCCGGTATTGCGGGATCTGGTACGTGACGGCCATCTCAGCGAATATCACCGTGAGGTGGAAAGCGGCCGCAATGAAGCCATTGATGCTCTGATGCTGCGCATTTATGGCGAGACCCAGCAGACGCTGGCCTCCCTGTCGGAGCCGACGGTGCCAACGGTATCCGGAGCCCCGCAACTGCCCACATCGCTGGAGGTGCAACAACAGCTGCGTGCTTGCCCTCCGGCCAACACCCTCAACGGCATTCGCTGCCGCAATGAGGTCTGCAGCCACTACGCCGGCCAGGACGCCGCCTGCCCCACCCCGCGTGCCAGAGCGCGCTGAGCCGCTTTACCGGATCTTCTCCGGCACCGATACTGGGGTTCCCATACCGTCCCCATTCGGGAGCCAGCCATGAGCAACGTCACCACTGGCGGAGAGCTGATCGACTGTCCGCAGAACTGCGAGCGTCCCACCGTTCGCGCCCTGCCCTCGCAAAGCAAGATCCTCGGAAGCGGTCTGCCGATTGTCCGCCACCTGCCGGTACGTGAACAACGCCGCATCGGCCCCTGGTGCTTTCTGGACCACATCGGCCCCACCAACCTGGAGGCGGATAATGGCGTCGATGTCGGCACCCATCCGCATATCGGATTGCAGACCGTCACCTGGTTGTTCGAGGGCGCGCTTTTGCATAAAGACAGTCTTGGCTATGAGCAGGTCATCCGTCCCGGCCAGCTCAATCTGATGACCGCCGGCCGGGGCATCTGCCACTCCGAGGAAAGTCCGCCCGGCTTCTCCGGCCCAATCCACGGTCTGCAGTTCTGGATCGCCCTGCCGGAATCGGATGAAGACACCGATCCGGCGTTTTCGCACCACACCGATTTACCGCAATGGCGCCTCGGTGACGCCACCATCACCCTGGTGGTGGGTGAGCTGGATGGACGCCGTTCTCCGGCACGGGTGTTTTCTCCTCTGGTTGGTGCTCATATCCGCGCCGACGGGGATACCACCCTGAGTCTGCCCGTGCCGGCCGTCTTCGAGTTGGGGGTCTGTGTCAATCAGGGGCATGCACGCCTGGAAGGCACCGCCATGGATAGCGGCAGCCTCTATTATCTCGGCCAAGGCC
Organism: Alloalcanivorax xenomutans; assembly: GCF_900217905.1. Lineage (GTDB taxonomy): Bacteria > Pseudomonadota > Gammaproteobacteria > Pseudomonadales > Alcanivoracaceae > Alloalcanivorax > Alloalcanivorax xenomutans. Next base: position 87,212 of record NZ_OBMO01000003.1, on the reverse strand, counting down.
GCGACCAAGTGACGCTGGAGCTGGACGACGGCGCCGACATCATGCTGCTTGGCGGCGAACCACTGGGACAGCCAGTGTTGCTGTGGTGGAATTTTGTCGGTCGTGATCAGGCGCGTATCGAAGCGGCGATCAGCGATTGGCAATCCTACCCCAACGACCGCTTCGGCGCGGTGGACGCCTACGACGGCCCGCCGCTGACGGCCCCGACCCTGGATCCGAATATCAAACTGAAGTGAACCGTCCTGACCGTGGGCGGTATTGACCGCCCTTTCCCGCCGTCCTGTACCGTGCGATAAAAATGACCTACCGCGTGGAATGTAATGCTTGCACTTTGGTTCCTTAAGATGTAAATCATAGCCCGCCCGATCACCGGAGCCGGCCCGGCGCCGGCTTCGAAAGAAGGAATCCACGCCATGACTCGTCAGCAGACCGGCCCCCTTTATTTCGGCTGGTACATTGTCGCCGCCGCCACCACCATTACACTGCTCACCGTGGGCATGCGCATGGGGATCGGTCCGTTCTTCAAGCCCATCGCCGAGGACCTGGGGCTCAGCCGCACGACTCTCTCCACCATCGTCGCCCTGGGCATGCTCGCCTACGGAATCGGCATGCCGGTGGCGGGCTTTCTGGCACAAAAATACGGCAGCCGCGCGGTATTGTTACTGGGCACCGCCATCGTCGTGATCTCCAGCATCTGGTCGGTCAACGCCACCGACCCGTTCAGCTTCTTTCTGGCCTTCGGCATCCTGCTGTCACTGGGGTTCTCCTTCACCAGTCCAGTGGCGTTGACGCCGGTGATCAGCCGGTGGTTCACGCGCCAGCGCGGCAAGGCGCTGTTCTATCTGTCCACCGGCTCCATGGCGGGCATCGCCGTGATGACACCGCTGCTGACCTTTACCATTGAGCGCTACGGCTGGCAGCACACGCTGACCGGATTCACCGTGCTGTTCGTGCTGCTGGTGATCCCCGCCGCCCTGATGATCATCCGAGACGAAGCCCCCGAGCATACCGACCTGTTGCCGGGCGACAGCGCTGGCGGCAAATCCGCGCCGCCGCTGGCGCCCTTGGCTCAGCTCACCAGCCTGGCGGCGATGCGTACCCTGCCATTCTGCAAAATCGCCCTGGGCCTGTTTGCCTGCGGTTTCAGCATGAACCTGCTCGGCAGCCATGGCGTACCCATGCTCACCGACCACGGCTTCGATCCCATCACCGCCGCTCTCGGCATCGGTCTGATCGGCCTGGTTGCGATTCCCAGCACCCTGGTGCTCGGCCATCTCGCCGACCAGGTACCGCGCCGCAACCTGCTGGCGGCCATCTATCTGATTCGCGGTCTCGGCTTCATCGGCCTGATGATGGTGCCATCGGTGTGGTATCTGTACGCCGTGGCGGCGGTGGGCGGCATCGTCTGGGCCGGCAGTATCGCCCTGTCCTCGGCGATCCTGGCCGACGTCTACGGCATCCGTTCGGTGGGCGTGCTGTACGGCTGGGCCTACCTGGGGCATCAGGTCGGCGCGATGATCAGTTCCTGGCTGGGGGGCTGGGGTTACGAGACCTTTGGCACCCACTGGGTGGCCTTCGGCAGTGCCGCGGCCATTCTGATGGTGGCCGGGGTGGTCTCCTTGCGCCTGCCCGACGCCCGCTTCTTCCCGCAGGCCCAGCCAAGCCGCGCATGAGGTTGGCGGGGCCTGGCCCCGCCTACCCCTTCCAGTGATCAGATTCGTGGATGACGCCGGTGCCAGTCGGTGATGCGCTGGAAAGCCCAGCCGCCACGAATCAGCAGATCCTCCCGAAAATGGGGCGCCACCAGTTGCCATGCCACCGGGGCGCCCTCCGCGGTGACCCCGCCAGGCAGTGTCAGGGTCGGATGGCCGCTGAGGTCGAAGGGGCAGGTGTAACGCATCATCCCTCCCAATAGGGCCTCATCGTCGGCGAAAGAAGCCATGGTCTCCACCGTCACACCGGCGTAAGCGACGGCGGGAATCAGCAATAAGTCGACTTTATCGAACAGCGCATCCACCCGCCCGCGGAAGTCCGCCCGTCGCAATTGCAGCTTCTGGTAATCCATGGCGTCCAGTGAGCGCCCCACTTCGATCAACGCCGACAGCACTGGTCCATACTCGGAGCGGCGAGCCGGATAAGTCTCCTCATGGGCAACCGCCGTTTCCAGGCCACACAGTGGGCTCCAGTCCGCCACGGCCTGGTCGGTGTCGGGAAAACACACTTCACGGGGTTCCGCGCCGGCGCTCTCCAACACCTTGAGAGCTTCGCGCACCACCGCCTGGGTGGCCTGGTCCGCCGGCTGCATTCCCCAGTCGGGATCAAAGCCGAGGCGCAGACCGGTCACGCCATGCGTCATCAATGCCAGATAATCCGGCACCGGCTGCCGCGCGGCGGTGGGATCCAGTGGATCGGCACCAGCGATGGCCCCCAGGATGGCGGCGGCGTCCGCGGTATTACGGGCGATCGGGCCGATATGATCCAGCGATGCCGCCAGTTCGAACGCTCCATAACGGCTGACTCTGCCCCAGGTGGGCTTGAGCCCGGTGACCCCGTTGGCGGAGGACGGGAAGCGAATCGAGCCGCCAGTGTCGGTGCCCAGGGAGCCGAAGCACAAACCGGCGGCCGTGGCCACGCCGGAACCGCTGGAAGAGACACCGGACCACAAGGTTTCTCCCCAGGGATTGACCGGCGCGGTGACGTCCGGGTGGTGGTCGGCGAAGGCGCCTTCGGTTTGCTGCAACTTACCCAGCAGAACGGCACCGGCGGCACGCAAACGCCGTACCGTGGTGGCATCCTCCGTGGGTACATGATCACGCAGGATAGGCATGCCATGGGAAGTGGCGGTGCCAGCGGTCCACAACAGGTCCTTCACCGCCAGCGGCACGCCGTGCAACGGGCCTCGGGCCTGCCCCGCGGCAATCTCCTTGTCGGCGGCGCGGGCATCCCGCAATGCCTGATCCGCCATCACGGTGACGTAACTGTGCAAGCGTGTATCCACCGCATCGACCCGTTCCAGCATGTGGCGGGTGACTTCCTCGGAGGACCTCTGCCGGCTCTGAATCTGCCGGCCCACTTCCATCAAATCCATATAGTGCAGTTCGTTGTTTGTCATTCTCATTGCTCCTCGAGCCCGGATTACCAGCGCCAACGCTAGCAAGACCGCCCACCCGACGCTGGACTGAGAAGGACAAGGCGTTGTGCCCGGAAGGACAGAATCAGTGGCGCTCTTCCGGGCCGTGTCGCAACAGGGTGTGTGGTGCCCTGCCGAATGTCCGGCGGAAGGCGCGGCTGAAATGGGAGACGTCGGCAAAACCGTGGTTGAACGCCGCTTCGGTGACGCTGGCCACACGCCCCTCCTCCAGCGCCCGCCGGCTTGCTTCCAAACGCACGCGCCAAACCATGCCCATGGCCGTCTGATCATGGCGGGCGAAAGCGCGGGTCACGGTGCGAGGTGACACATGGTGGGCACGGGCCAGCGCCACCAGAGATAACGACGGGTCTTCGAAGTGCGTCTCGATGAACCGGCAGAGACGCCCATGGAGATCATTCTCAACGGCGCCGTCGAGGAGCTCGCCCTGCCATTCCAGCGCCACCGCCGCCAGGTCCAGCAATGCCCGGCCAAACTGTTCCGTGGCGCCGATCCGGTCGTCGCTCAGCTCCAGAGCCGCGGCCTGCTGGATCATGGTACGCAGGGGCGCCACTCCCGGCCGGTGTGGCGCCAAGGCTTGTCCGATGCCTCGTTCGGCCTGGGGGAAGCGTCTTAGCAGCGCTCTGCGCGGAAGCCGAACCAGATAAACCCGGCCGGCTTCCAGTGTGCACTGAAACGGCCGGGCGGCGTCATAAAGCACCAGAGTACCATCCGCCAGCGGCGTCTGATGGCCGTTCTGCTCCAGCACGCCATGCCCGGATTCGGCGAAACCAATCCACAAATCCTCATCCGGATGGGTGCGCAGATGATTGGCCTCCCGGCTCCAGCGGTGTAACGGCGCCACCATGGTGCTGATGGCGGTGGAGCCGAGATCCCGCACCGACAGACGGCCATTGAATGGGCTTTGACTCAACAAGCGGCTGTCGGCGGGAATACAGTGCCGGCATACCACATCGTGCCAGTACTCGAAGCGGCGGGGACGCTCAAGATGATCGGTGGCGTATTCCACATGCATGGGCGGGCTCCAGGCGGCTCGGGGTTCGGCAGGCGTATCCCGGTGCTCCCCCGGAGTTAGCCCGCGACCTGTTAAGCTGCGCCGCGTCGACGCCGATGGCAAGCTTTCAGGCCACCCCTTTTACGATGAACGCGCGCCAATCCGCGCCCTTGACCCGATGCTGCATGGCTTCCTGGTAGGCGGGGCTGTAGAGCCTGTTTACGATCTTTTCACCGCCGCGCCGGAGTTCATTTTTTCGCCAGGTCGTGATTCCGATTGTGCGGTGTAGTCAATCTACATAAACAAGCGTAATCGCGGCCTGGCGGGAAAAGGGGCCCGGCCCTTCGGGTTGCGCTGGAAAAGCCGCCAGAGGACGCTGTGGCCTTTGACTTTGGACCCACCAGAGCCTTCAGTCCCCAACGCCCTCAGGCGGCTTTTCCAGCGGCAACGCGGCGGTGAAAAGATCGTAAACAGGCTCTAATACCAGGCACGGGCCGACTCCACATCCGGAAACTGCAGAATCACCGCCCCCTCCATCGCCGGTCCTTCCAGCACTTCCAGATCACCATAAAACGCCAGCGGCGTAATCGGATGGTCGCCGCGGGCGGCCTTGGCGCCCTGCGCATAAATCTCCAGTTCCGCCGGGTCATGGGTGGTTTCCTTCATCAACACGATGTACGCGGTCATGGCATTCTCCTGATTAAATTTCGGTTCTGATAGGCGGACATGGTACTCCGTCTGAAGCCAGGCGACCGATCGGCCTGCCGGGGCAAATCGTCGCTTCCGACGATGGTTCGGCCCATGGCGCTCTTCTAGTTTCAGAAACGCTGGCCGGGCCGCCGCCAAATCGCGCAACCCGGACCGCGGGACCCGCTAACAATAACGCCAGGAGGCCCCATGTATCTCACTCAGCCATTGCACAAAGCCCTTTTGGAAGTGCCCGAACGCACCGCCACGGTCCACGGTGAACGGCGGCGCAGCTATCGTGATCTGGTCTCGAGAGTCTCGCGGCTGGCGGGCGGGCTGCGAACACTGGGGCTCGACGCCGGTGATCGCGTCGCCATTCTGAGTCTCAATTCCGACCGTTACATGGAAGCCATCTACGCCACCTTCTGGGCCGGCGGCGTGATCAATCCAGTCAACATTCGCTGGAGTCCGAAGGAAATCATTTACTCTCTGGACGACTGCGACAGCACCATTCTGATGGTGGACGATACCTTTTTGCCTTTGCTTGAGGAACTGCGGCAAGGATCCCGCTCGTTGAAAACCGTCATTTATGCCGGCGATGAAGCCGCCCCCGCCGGCACCCAGGATTTTGAAACCCTGATCGCCGACAGCGCGCCAGTGGCGGACGCCCATCGTCACGGCGACGATCTGGCGGCGGTGATGTACACCGGCGGCACCACCGGCAAACCCAAGGGCGTCATGCTTAGCCACACCAATCTGTACATCGACGGTCTGGGCTCCCAGGCGGTGTCCGGCATGCCTTACCGCTCGGTGACCCTGCACGCGGCCCCGACCTTCCATGTGGCCGGCACGGGGTTGATCCTGCAGGCCACCGCGCGCCTGAACACCAGTGTCATCATTCCCATGTTCGAGCCGCTGGCGGTACTGCGGGCGATCCAGCAGGAGCGGATCCTGGAAGCTTTTCTGGTGCCGACCATGATACGCATGGTGTTGAGCCATCCGGACTTCGCGCAATACGACCTGAGCAGCCTCAAACATCTGCTTTATGGTGCCTCGCCGATTGACAGCACGCTGTTGAACCGTGCCCGCGAAGCCCTGCCCCAGGCTCGCTTCCTGCAAGCCTACGGCATGACGGAATTGTCCCCCACGGTCTCCATCCTCACCCCGGACTGGCACACCGAGGAAGGCTTCCGCAGTGGCAAGATGATGTCCGCCGGCCGTCCTCTGCCAATGGTGGAAATGCGCGTCGTCGACGACAATGACAACCCGGTGCCCGCCCATACTCGCGGTGAAATCGTGGTACGTGGTCCGGTGGTGATGCAGGGCTACTGGAACAAACCGGAGCAAACCGAGGACGCTCTGCGCGGCGGTTGGATGCACACTGGCGACGCCGGCTACATGGATGAAGACGGTTTTGTTTATGTGGTCGACCGGATCAAGGACATGATCGTCACCGGCGGCGAGAACGTCTATTCCGCCGAAGTGGAAGAAGCCGTACTGCAACTGCCGCAGGTGGCCCAGTGCGCGGTGATCGGCATTCCCGACGACGACTGGGGCGAACGCGTCCACGCCGCGGTGGTATTGCAGGACGGCGGCACACTGGAACTGGATGAACTGATGGCGCACTGCAAAACACTGATCGCCAACTACAAGATCCCACGCAGCCTGGAAGTACGCTCCGAGTTGCCGTTGTCTCCCGCTGGCAAGCTGTTGAAGTACAAGCTGCGTGAAGAGCATTGGGGTGGACGCGAACGGCAAGTCAGTTGAGTCATGCCTGTTTTACTGGTCATCGATGGTGAACGACACCGAACCGAACGACCCGTAGTCGGCGCGATAAAGCCCTGGCACGAACGCCAATGGCTTGCCCACGGTGCCGGTCATCAGCAGGGTTTCATCGCCCAATGGCCAGCCCAGCCGGCGGGCCTTGTCGAGCATCCACCGTGACGCTTCCGCGACACCGCCAAGAGAAGTGTTGGCCGGCACGTCCAACAACAGCTCGTTCTCCCGATACAGTTGAATCCGGGCGCTATCCAGACTGGCCAGGGCGAGCTCATCCCACGGCCGTGTCTCACCCACCATAAAGGCGTCGGCGCCCAGGTTGATCGCCGCCAGATTGGGCGGTGTCAGGTCCTCGGGGCGGGCGAAATCCACATTGACGAACTCCAGCGCCGGTGCCACCCACAGCGGTCGCCCCTCGGCGTCCACGAAAACCGCCAGCTCGCACTCGATCATGGCCTTGCCACGGGAGCACAAACGGGCTCCCGGCTCCAGGCGTCTATTGGAGTAAAGATGGCCCAACATGGCCTCTTTCAATCCCAGATGACTCTGTATGCGCGGATCGGTGAGCCCCGCTTTCAATCCACAATGGGCCTGATCCCCGGCCACCGCTTCCGCCAGCCGGCGTGCCAGTTGATACCCTTCCGTTTCGGTCAAGCCGGGCGGCAGTGGCGGTAATGTCTTGTGCCGGGTAACGGCCTCCGCGAGCAGCGGTATCCATGAAATCCGGTCGGTCATAACAGCAGCCTTTGCGATGCTTCGTCTCGGATGATTCGTGTTTCGGTTATTTGATCACGGTCCTGTGCAGCACCCGCTCATGGCCTTCATAACCGCCGTTGGCCTTGTGTAATACCGCCCGGTTGTCCCACATCACCAACATGCCCGGTTGCCATTCATGCTGATACTGGAATTCCTCCCGGGTTTGCCAGCGGTACAGATCCATCAACAACGCCATGCTGTCATCCGGTTCCATATCCTGGAATCCGAGGATGTAACCAATACAGCCGAAGATCGACTCATTGCCGGTTTCCGGATGCGGACGGATGATCGGGTGCGGCTGTACTTTGTAGGCATCATCGGAGGCCAGGATTTTGAAGCCCCGCCCTTTGCTGGAATCCTGATCGCCGTAGATCCCGTCCGGTGCGTAGGCCCGCTGCGCCGAATGCAGAGCCACCCTGCCATGCAACCGCTGCCGCAGGTCCTCCGGCATTTCCCGCAATGCCTTCTCCTGGTTAATGAAATCCGTATTGCCGCCCCGGGGTGGAATGGTGATGCCATACAGAATCGTTGCCGCCGGCGGAGTTTCACCGAAGCTCCAGTCGGTGTGCCAACTGTCCGCGAAAATCGGCGAAGTTTCATCCGCGGTACGGCGCAGCTCGATGATATTGGGCCGGTCTTCCATCGAAGCGATATAGGGATCACCGGCGAACTCGCCGAAATAGCGGCTGAACCGCTCCAGATCGTCATCCGAGAGGTCCTGGTCGGGAAACACCACCACCTTGTGTTCCAGCCATACCTCTCGAACCGCCGCCACCGTGGCCGCGTCCAAAGGCCGGGACAGATCCAGTCCGTTAATCGTGGCGCCGCAGGCGGCACCGGTGGGGCTTACGGTGAAGGACATGGCTCGCTCCTGTTTTGTTTATCAGGTGAACGACTATGCGGGAGACCTCCGGTTAATACATTGCTGGAAAGCGAGCATTATTTGCAGTTCGCGACACTTGTTCGTCCCGCCACTAACAGCTTCTTCCCGCCCTGGTTATGCTTAACCGGGTCAGGAGGCGAACCATGAACCATTTCCATGTGGCCCATCTATGGGTTTCCGGACTGTTACAGGCGTTCGAGAAGGTCGGCCTCGACACCCGGCAACTCGGCACCGGAATCCGAGAGATTCGTGAAGGGCAAATTATTGATGGTCACCATCTTGGCATCGAAGCCACCCGCACCCTGTGGCATCGCGCCAGTGCCATCAGTAACAACCCACTGCTGGGCATTGATGTGGCTCGGAGGCAAAGCCCTCGCACCGGCGGTGTGCTGCTGCCCATCATGCTGCACAGTCCGACCGCGTTGCAGGCGTTACGTCACATGGTCGATTACCAGCCCCTGCTCAGCGACAGTGGCCAATACCGGATCCATCCCCCTTCCGCTAACCGGCTGATACGCTGCGAGTATGTTCCGGCACCAGGTGCGGTGGTGGTCTCCAACCAGCAGGTGCTGTCCATTGTCACGCAGACACTGGGACTGCTGCGCACGGTCACCAATCATCGATTGCAGGTGCGGCGCTTCCTGGTGCCCGAAGGGATGGCGGCGGAACGTATCGGCCAGGCGTTGAACTGTCCCTGCCGGGCACGTTCCGGCAACTTCTTCCTGGAAATCGACGGACAGGCCATGGCGGCGCCGGTCAGTGAGCGTGATGAGCATCTTTACCAGATCAATCTCAGCTACGCTGAAGGGCTGATTCGCGCCAAGCGCCGCCGGCAAACCTTCATCGACGGTATCAAGGAACTGATCGACGACGACCGGCCGGCGCTGCGTACTATCGACGATGTGGCCCTGGCTCTGGGGTTGCACAAACGCGTGCTGCAACGTCACCTGCGTGAACACGACACCAGTTTTCGCCAGTTGAAGATCTCCGTGCTGAAGACCCGCGCCCTGCAACGCATGATCGTTCAGGGCTGGCGTACCGATGCCATCGCCGAGGAACTGGGCTACGCCGATCTCAGCGCCTTTCATCGCGCCTTCAAGAACTGGTTTGGTGTGTCACCCCGACGCTTCAGGGAGCAGCCGTATGAGTAAAGGTCCACTCATGGTCGTTACGTCATCGCGATTGGTATTCTGATACCCGCCTCTATCCGCGCACTCCGATCAGTCTCAGATAAATCGCGGTGAACTCCTCCACCTTCTGTTCGAAGGCGCCGGCATCATCGGGCAGCTCCCGCGCGAAGCGAGTGAAGGTGGCGTTCATCACCCCCGCCAGCAACTCCGGATCGGCCACCGGGTCGGCCCGCCCTTCCGCCACCAGCCGTTCGACATAATGGGCCATGCGCCGGGCCGGGCGACGCCGCATCTCGTCACGCATGGCGCGCACTTCCTCATCCCCTTCCGCTTCATGGTCCACCACCGTGAGCAGCGCCGCGTTGGCGGCATGAGCGGCCAGAAAAGCGCGGGTGGCGGCCCGACCCAGTTCATAGGGGTCATCAATTCCGGGGAATTCATGGGCGGCAAGAAATTCGTCACGCAATGCCGCGACAACTTCGAGGAAGACCTCCCGTTTCGAGGCGAAGTAGGCATAGAACGCCGGCCGGGACACCTCGGCCTCGGCGGCGATGGCGCCGATGGAAGTGCCGCCGTACCCGGATCGGGCAAAGGCCCGTGCCGCCGCCTCCAGCAGCACCGTGCGCATGCGATGCTCCTCGCCGGCCCGCCGCTGACGGGCCGCCGCCCAGGCAGGCTGATTTTTGCCTGAAGCCGATTCCACGCCATGATCCGGCATCATTGAGGCTCCCGTCCCAGCTCCTTGAGGATCCGCTCACGCAACTTGTACTTCTCGATTTTATTGGTGGGGGTACGCGGAATCTCATCGATCAGCCGAATGTAACGCGGCCGCATGTACTTGGGCATGGTCTCCGCGGCGAAGTCGTGCAATGCCTGCTCGCTCAACTGCGCGCCCTGCTCCACCGTCACATAAGCCACCACATCGTCCTCATCGCCCTCGCTGCTGGCAATGGCAAACACCGCGGCCAGGGCCACGGCAGTATGTTGATTGAGCAAATCCTCCACCTGGAATGACGACAGGTTTTCGCCGCGCACCCGGATCCGGTCGCCGAGACGATCAAGGAAGGCGAACATGCCGTCTTCCAGCTGCATCGCCGCGTCGCCGGTATGAAACCACAGGTTGCGCCAGGCCGCGACGGTGGCCTCCGGCTTACCCAGATACTCACTCATGATCAGCCCCGGCAGCTTCGGACGCACCGCCAGCTGGCCCGGCTCACCGGGGCCGCACCGCTGGTCCTGCTCATCCAGTACCGCCACGTCCATAAACGGCGCCGGGTGTCCCATCAACCTCCTGGGCCGGTCCTCGCCGCCGGACAGGACCGCCATGCCCGCCGCCGCGGCCCGCTGTTTGACCTCCTCGTGGGACCGGCCCCGGTACAACTCCGCGGGCGTGCCCTCGCCTTCCGCGGTCTCCTCGAAAAGCAGACCAAGCGGAGAACCCGACTCGGTTTGTCCGAAACCGGCGGTGACGAAATCCAGCCCGAACCGGCGTGCCACCAGAGCGTGATGCTCGGGTAACGGCTGCATATGCACTTTGTTCAGGGTATTACGCCTGTCATCCGGCCGTTCCGGCGCCTTGGTCAGCCACGGGATCATCACATCCAGCAGGATCGCCGTGGTCGCTCCCCGTGAGGCGACGCGCTTCCAGAAATCACCGGGGCTGAAACGGTTCCATACCGCCACCTCACAGCCCACCCAGGCGGCACGCGCCACATTGGCGATGGCGCCACCGACGTGATACATGGGCAGATCGTTGTAGACCACATCGTCCGGAGTCAGCGGTTGCCGCAGTTTGAAGGTGTACTGCGCCATCCAGCGATACGGCTGCAGCACGCCCTTGGCCGGTCCGGTGGTGCCGGAGGTATAGACCACGTTGGCCGGATCATCAAAGCGCACGCTAATGTCCGGCCGTGTGGCCGGCGCGATGAGTGACGCCCAGGACGACTCAGCGAAACGGCTATCGACCTCGTCACGGTCATTCACATGATCGTGAGCATCGGCCGGCGGATCGTAGACGATCACCACGGGCGGCGCCGCCAGGTCACCGGCGACCTGATTGACCGCGCTCAACAGGGCCGGATCGGTCAGCAACAGCTTCGGCGCCGTGTCATTGAGCTGGTACGAAAGCAAGCGCCCGGTGTAGCTGAAATTCACCGGACAATACACGGCACCGGCCTTCCAGATAGCGAACATCATCAGCGCGCTCACCATGGGATTCAAGGTGAAGACGCTGACCCGGTCTCCCTTGCCAATACCGAGCGCGGCAAGGTTACCGGCAATGTGGTCGGTACGTACGCCGAAGTCGGCGTACGTGAGGGTGACGTCGTCCTCGCCGTAATGGAAGAATGCTCTTCCCCCAGCCACCTTCGCCCAGTGATCGAGCCGTTCGGTAATGATTTCGCCGTCTTCCCGCAGCAAGGCGGTCAGCTCCGTCTCATTCATTGTGGTTCCTCTCCCGAATCAAAGTCTGATTTGTTGTTATCGCGCCGTTTTTATTGTGCCCTTGTTTTTGTGATCAGGGCCGCGTACCAAACGCTGGCGGCCCAACCTGCTCGGGTAGCAATCGATAGGCGTCGCGCACCCAATCACAGAGTAAGGCGCGGCTGTCACGGGGATCGATGAGGTCCTGGGCGCCAAAGTGCTCGGCGGTTCGGAACGGAGACGAAATCGCCTTCAGCTCCGCGGCGATTTCGGCGATGGTGGCGGCCGGGTCGTCGCTGGCTTCGATCTGGGCGCGGAACGCGGCCTCGATGCCGCCCTGGACCGGGAGCGATCCCCAGTCGCCGGACGGCCATGACCAACTGCGGCTGGCGCGGTGACGATTGATGATGCCGGCGCCGCCGACACCGTAGACGCGGCGCAGAATGATCTCGGCCTGCGGCACCCGTGCCTGATAGACGGCGGCAATCGCCCGCGCTCCCGCACGGATGGTGGCGCGGCGCTCCGCCACCGAACCGATGGTCATGCCGGCCTGATCGGTGAGACTGACAATTGGCAAATGGAAAGTCTCGCACAGGTCCACCAGGCGGCCCACCGCCTGGGCGCCTTCCACCGACATGGTCGCGCCCCGCATCGGATCCGACGCGATCACGCCGACCGGGTGACCGTCCAGCCGCGCCAGAGCGGTGACGATACCGTCCCCGTACTCGGCATACGTGAACACGGAGCCGGCATCGAAGATAGCTTCCAGAATCGGCCCGATGGCGTACGGGTGTCTCGGGTTGCGCGGGATCGCACTCAACAGCGACGTCTCCCGACGATCCACCGGATCCGCCGATGCCACCACAGGCGGAGTCTCGAAGGCGCTGGCGGGCAAATAGCCCAGGAACGTGCGGATTACCGCGAAGGCTGCGGCCTCATCGGGCACGATCCGTTCCACCGAGCCGGTACCGCGATGTATGTCGGCGCCGCCAAGCTCCTCCTTGGTAAGGTCCTCACCCGTGCCACCACGCACTACCGGCGGGCCCGCGGTGAACAGCTGCCCCAGCCCTTCGACCATCACCGCCAGATGCGACATCACCAGACGCGCCGCTCCCAGCCCCACCGTCGGCCCCAGGCACGCCGCCGCCACCGGCACCAGGGAGAGGTTGTCCACCACCGCGTCCCAGGCCGGGTTGACCGGAATGTAAGTGAAGCCGTTCTCGCGCGCCGTCTTGACACTGCCGCCGCCACTGGCGCCATCGAGCAAACGCACTACCGGCAGGCGCATCTCGCGCGCGTAGCGCTCGGCATAGATCTGCTTATCGTGGATCGCGGCATCACCGGAACCGCCGCGTACGGTGAAGTCGTCCACGCCAAGCACCACCTTGCGGCCGGCCACCGCCGCCGTCCCGGCGACGAAGTTTGCTGGCAGGATGCTTTCGGCGCGCCCATCCACGTAGTCCACGAAACCGGTCAGGGCACCGATCTCACGGAAACTGTCCGGATCGGCCAAAGCGGAGATGCGCTCTCGTGCCGTCAACTTGCCCGCCGCCCGTTGCCGTTCGACTTTCGCCTTGCCGCCCATGGCCTCGGCGAGCTGGCGACGGCGTTCGATCTCCGCCACCTCCGCCGACCAGTCTTCCTCCACGGCCTCGGCGGTGAAGGCATCGGCATGGTCCACGGCGCTGCCATAAGCAAGCAGATCACCCTCGTCGACGAAGTCGCCCGCCGCCACGACCACCGCGTCCACACGCATGGATTCCGTGGCACGGACCACATGTTCCATCTTCATCGCCTCGACCACCAGGAGCGGCGCCCCCGCCGCGACCACATCACCGACGGCCACCTCGATACTCAGCAGCACACCTCCCAGGGGCGAGCGGGCGACGCTGGCGCCTTCCGGCGCCCTGGGCCCGGCTTTGCCGTCCCGCTCCGCCTTCACCGCCGTCGGCAGGTGGTGTCCGGGTCGCCGATGTTCAAGCAGTGCCGGAAGGTGCGTATCCAGATACCCGGTATCGAACCGTCCCCGCGCGAAATCCGGCTCGGTGAGAATGCCATGCAGCAAGTCCAGGTTGGTGGGAACCCCGGTGATTTCGAACTCCGCCAGCGCCGCGGCGGTTCTCCGGACGGCGCCGCCAAAATCCTCGGCATGACCGATAACTTTGGCGATCAGGGAGTCGTAGCGGGGACTGACACGGTAACCCTCATAGCCATAGGTATCCACACGCAGTCCCGGTCCGGAGGGCAAGGTGAAGGTGTCGACCACTCCGCTACCCGGTCGCGGCGCGCCCCCGGCATCCAGGGTTTCCAGATTGACCCGGGCCTGGATCGCGAACCCTCGCGGCACCGGCGGCTCCTCCAGGTCCATATCCGTCAATTGCGCTCCACTGGCGATGCGCAGTTGAGCCACCACCAGGTCAACCCCGGTCACTTGTTCGGTGATGGTATGTTCCACCTGCAGTCGCGGATTGGCTTCCATGAAGAACACCTCGTCACCGTCGACAAGGAATTCGAAGGTTCCCAAGCCGCGATACCTCAAGGCTCCGGCGAGTTGGAGCGCCGCGGCGATGATGCGGTCACGCTGGCCGGCTTCGAGCGCGGGACTCGGAGCGATTTCGATGAGTTTCTGATGGCGACGCTGGATACTGCAGTCGCGCTCGCCCAAATGCTGGACACTGACACCGTCACCCACCACCTGGATCTCGATATGACGGGGATCGCGGGCCAGGCGCTCCACGTAGAGAGCATCATTGCCGAAAGCCTGTCCGGCCTCGGACCGGCACCGCTCGAACGCGACCGGCAATTCGCCGCGGTCGATGACCGCGCGCATGCCACGCCCACCGCCCCCGGCCAGCGCTTTGATCATCACCGCTCCGTGCTCATCGGCAAACGCCTCCGCCTCGGCCAGCGTGGTGGCGCCAGAGGTGCCAGGCATGACGGCAACGCCCTGCTCCACCGCGAAGGCCCTGGCCCGTGCCTTGTCACCAAGCATGGTCAGGGTGTCGGCGCTCGGGCCGACGAAGACCACCCCCGCCTCGGCGCAACGGTGGGCGAAATCCGCGTTCTCACTGAGAAACCCGTAGCCCGGATGAATCGCGCCACAACCGGATGAGACAGCGGCGTCGATCAGGGCACCGGCATCCAGGTAGGCGGCCACCCCGGTGCCCGGCAGCGCTACCGCCTGGTCGGCGCGATGGACATGCAGCGCGTCTTTGTCGTCCTCGGGAAAGACCGCGACGGCCCGCCCTCCCATCTCATGAATCGCCCGGATGATACGTACGGCGATCTCTCCACGATTGGCCACCAGCACGCTGGTCACGCCATGGTCTGTGGTCCCGGCCATGAGCACCTCTTTGTTGTTGACATTAGTGTCAAAGCACTATGCGGGCGCTCCGTTTAATGCGTCAAGTTATTTTACGTTCTTCATGGCACCGCCGCCCGGCGCTTCCCGTTTGGCCAAAAGCGTAATGTTTTTCCCGGGCATCGGAGCGGTTCCGCCGTGTACAAAGTCCCCTCCCTGGCGTTACATCTCTACCTTCCAGACCCTCAGCCCCGACCTTCACCGCGGCACCGGAGCCGCCGGACAACAGGAACCCGGATCATGAAAAAAGTGATCGCCGAGTCGCTGGCATCCATCACCGACTATCAACTGACCGAAACCGGGCGTCCCACTCCTGGTGAAGGGGAATTACTAATACGCATCGCCGCCTGCGGGCTCGGCTATGTGGATTCCCTGGTGGCCCTCGGGCGCTATCAGGTGAAACCCACGCTGCCGCACACGCCTGGCCGAGAAGTGGCGGGCCGAATCGTCGCGGTGGGGGGCGGTATCGACCCATCGCGAGAGGGAGAGCGGGTGATGGCCACCGTCAACGGCGGACTGGCCGAGTACGCCCTGGCCCCGCAAGTGGAAGTGCGGCGGATCCCCGATGCCATGACGTTCGCCGAAGCAGCCGGGTTCCGCGTCAACTACCTGACCGCGCTGCACGGGCTGGTCGACCGCGCCGCGTTGCAGCCGGGGGAAACCGTGGTGGTGTTCGGCGCCGCCGGCGGTCTTGGCGCCGCCGGTGTCCAGGTGGCCAAACAACTCGGCGCCCGCGTGGTTGCCGTGGCGTCCTCCAAGGAGAAAAGGGCATTCTGCCAGGGACTGGGCGCGGACGAAGTACTGGATACCGAACCGGACGGCTGGCGGGACCGGCTGCGGGCCGCCTGCGGTGGCGTGGCACCGGACGTGGTGTTCGATCCGGTATGCGGCCCGTTATTCGAGCCGGCTTTCCGCTCTCTGCACTGGCGTGGCCGCCATCTGGTGCTGGGATTTACCGGCGGACCGATTCCCTCGTTGCGGGTCAATCTGCCGCTGATGAAAGGCGCGGGTCTGATCGGCGTGGATGTCAGGCAGTTTCTGCAATTGGAAGAACAGCGGGGTCAGGCGCATCTGGCGCACCTGTTGAGCTGGGTGGATGATGGCCGGCTGCAACCGCCGGTGGGGCGCGCCTTTCCTCTGGAGGCGTTTGCCGAGGCTCTGGAGTTCGCGCTGAGCGGCACCGGCTTGGGTAAAACCGTGGTCGAAATCGCCGACTTGGAAAGCGCCGATCTGTAAGGCCGTTGGCCGCCGGATGGGACGACGATACGGCGGCCATTCCCTCCCTGGGGGCCTTATCTCAAAAAGCGCACTATATTTCAAAATACATATCATAAATCAATAACCCTACCCCTCCCTGCCTCTTGCCCTTGCCGCATCATGCATTATAGTACATGTCAGTGTACTGGCTGTACCTAGCACCGAATCGATAACCACAACAATCTCGACAGCAAGGGAGAGAAGCCGACATGACCCAAGCCAAGGCTATGCACGAGCCCGCCGCTGACACCCTGCCCCGTCATTTCAACGCCGCCGACCACTTCATCGACCGCCATTTGCGGGAAGGCCGCGCCGGACACCTGGCGATCATCGATCGCGATGGCGAAATGAACTACGCACGCCTTGCCGAACGGGTGGCTCGGGCCGCCTCCATGTACCGTGCCCTGGGACTACGCCAGGAAGACCGGGTGGCGCTCGCCATGTCCGACAGTGCCGACTACCTCGCTTGTTTCTGGGGCGCGTTGAAAGCCGGTGTTGTGCCGGTCTGCCTGAACACCCTGCTCACCCCGACCCAATATCGTTACATCCTCGGCGATTGCCGTGCCCAGGTATTGATCGTGGAGCAGTCCCTTTATGCCCAATTCGCCGAGTTGATTCCGGAGCTGTCCAATCTCGAAAAAGTGATCGTGGTGAATGGCCGCGAGGCCAACCAAGACACCCTGGCGGGGCTGCTCGATAACGCCTCCGCGGAAAGCCGCGCCGCCGCGACAACCTGCGACGATATTGCCTTCTGGCTGTATTCTTCCGGCTCCACCGGCAACCCCAAGGGCGTTCCCCATCGTCACGCCAGTTTGTATTGGACCGCCGAGCTGTACGGCAAGGGGGTATTGGGTATTCAGCCCCATGACCGTATTTTTTCCATCGCCAAACTGTTCTTCGCCTACGGTTTGGGTAACGGCATGACATTTCCGTTGTCGGTGGGCGCCACCGCCATCCTTTACGACGGCCGCCCGACCCCGGCGGCCGCGCTGGACATCATGGAGCGGCACCAGCCGACTATTTTTTGCGGCGTCCCAACGCTGTACGCGGCCCTGCTGGCCGATCCCGAATTGGCGCGGCACCCCGGATCAAAGGCCTTGCGCCGCAGTATTTCCGCCGGCGAGGCGTTACCGAAGGAGACCGGCGAACGATGGGAAAAGCGCTTCGGCTCCCCGATTCTTGACGGCGTCGGCTCCACCGAGATGCTGCACATCTATCTCACCAATCAGCCCGGTGACGTTCACTACGGTTGCTCTGGCCGCCCGGTACCCGGCTACCAAGTGAAGCTGGTGGATGAAAATGGCGACGACATCGAAACGGCCAATGAGATCGGAGAAATGCTGGTGAAAGGCCCCAGCGCCGCCAGCGGCTACTGGAATCAGCGGGACAAAAGCCTGCGCACTTTCGTTGGCGAATGGACCTGTACCGGCGACAAATACTATCGCGATGAACAGGGCCGCTATCACTACTGTGGACGCAGTGACGACATGTTCAAGTCCGGCGGCAACTGGGTCTCTCCGTTCGAGGTGGAGTCCACGCTGATGCAACACGAGGGGGTCATGGAAGCGGCGGTGGTGGCACGCAGCGACGACACCGAAAACCTCAAGCCGGCGGCCTATGTGGTGTTGAAAGCCGCCGTCGCCGACAAAGAGGCATTCAGCCGGGAGCTGCAGGACTTCGTGCGCTCACGTATTGAACTGTGGAAATACCCGCGCTGGGTGTATTTCGTTGATGAGCTGCCGAAAACCGCCACCGGCAAAATCCAGCGCTTCAAACTGCGGGCCAGGGAACAGGTGCCGGCATGACGCTGACAGCGTTGACCGTCTTGGGTGTGCGGTTGGAAGCCGCCTGGTTTGGCCCTCCTCCGGATCAGGCCGCCACCCTGGTGCTGCTCCATGAAGGGCTGGGCTGCGTGGCGTTGTGGAAAGCGTTTCCACAGCGCCTGGCGGAACTGACCGGATGTGGTGTGCTGGCCTACAGCCGCGCCGGCTATGGCGCTTCCGATCCGGTCACTCTGCCGCGTCCATTGAGCTACATGCACGAAGAGGCCCGCGAGATTCTGCCTCGGGTACTCGACGCCGCCAACGTGCAGCGGGCGGTGCTGGTCGGCCACAGCGACGGCGCGTCCATCGCCCTGATCAATGCGGCGGCCGTGGTCGATCCAAGGGTACGCGGCCTGGTCCTGATGGCGCCCCATGTGTTTACCGAGCCGATGGGGCTGGACAGCATCCGCACCGCCCGGGAGGCCTGGCAAAGCGGCTCGCTGCGTCAGGGTCTGGCCCGTTATCACCGTCATGTGGATGTGGCGTTTCAGGGGTGGAACGACGCTTGGCTGGATCCGGATTTCGCCGCCTGGAATCTGCAGGGGTTCATTCCCGGTATCCGGTGCCCTTCGCTATTGCTGCAGGGGCGCCAGGACCAGTACGGAACCCACAAACAGCTGGACGCCATTGAGGCGGGTTGTTCCGGGCCCTGCCAGGTGGTCTGGCTGGATCACTGCGGCCATTCTCCTCACCGCGAACAGCCTGAAGTTACTTTGGAAACCATCCGGCATTTTGTCGCGGATCTCGCCCTGAAGGGCGCCCCTTCATCCTGAATCAGGAACTATAAATCATACCTCTTGCCATGAATGGCATTTTAATTCATTATTTCCCCATAAAATGCATTATAGTTCTTGCTCGGGTCTGATAATGACCCTCCCGAATACATCGGACTCTCTGGAACCGCGCCACCCACAACAACCGAAGAGGCAGCGAAATGATCGACTTCCGGACCTCCCCCGACCAGTACCGGCACTGGCGACTGACCACCGACGGCCCCGTCGCCCATGTGACCATGGCGGTGAATGAAAACGCCGGCCTGTTCGACGGCTATCAATTAAAGATGAACTCCTATGACCTGGGCGTGGACATTGAACTCAACGACATTGTCCAGCGCCTGCGTTTCGAGCACCCGGAAGTAAAAGCCGTGGTGCTGGCATCCGCCAACGAAAAAATCTTCTGCGCCGGCGCCAATATCCGCATGCTCGGCGGCGCCAGCCATGGCCACAAGGTGAACTTCTGCAAGTTCACCAACGAAACCCGCAATGCCATCGAGGAAGCCAGCGCCGAATCCGGACAGATCTGGATGTGCGCGGTGAACGGCACCGCCGCCGGCGGCGGTTATGAACTGGCCCTGGCCACCGACCATATTCTGCTGATCGACGACGGCACCACCACGGTGTCACTGCCGGAAGTCTCTCTGCTCGCGGTGTTGCCGGGCACCGGCGGTCTCACCCGTGTCACCGACAAGCGCAAGGTACGCCGGGATCGGGCCGACATCTTCTGCAGCATGGAAGACGGCGTTCGCGGCCAGCGCGCGCTCGACTGGCGGCTGGTGGACGAGTTGGCGCCGGCCTCGCAATTCGATCAGGCGGTAACAGCCCGTGCCCGGGAACTGGCGCGGCGGTCCGATCGTCCGGACAACGCCAATGGCGTGCTCTTTTCACCGCTGAATCGTGAAATCGGCGAGCACAGCATCCATTACCGCCATCTCAGCGTGGAGTTGGACAACAGCCGACGCACCGCCACCCTGATTGTGCACGGCCCGCAACAGGACGCCCCCGGCTCTGTCGCGGATGCCCAGGCTCAAGGCGACGGTTTCTGGCCGTTGGCGCTGGCCCGTGACCTGGACGACGCCATTCTGCATTTGCGCCTCAATCAGCCGGAGATGGGCACCTGGCTGATAAAAAGTCAGGGCGACGCCCCCCGCATCGCCGGCTACGAAAGCCTGCTGCAGCAGGAACACTGGCTGATGCGTGAAATCCGCCTGTTCTGGAAACGCACTCTCAAGCGTCTTGACGTGACTTCCCGCACCCTGTTCGCCCTGGTGGAGCCGGGAAGCTGCTTCAGTGGTTTGCTCGCCGAGCTGGTGTTCTGCGCCGATCGCAGCTTCATGCTCGACGGCCAGTGGGAGCAGGACGACACCCCAGCCGCGAAATTGCAGCTGAGTGCGATGAACTTCGGCGCCCTCCCCATGAGCAACGGCCTTACCCGGCTGGAAACCCGATTCTACGGCGAACCGCAAAGCGTGCAGCGCGCCCGTGAACAACAAGGACAACCACTCGATGCCATGGCCGCCCTGCGCGGCGGCTTGATCACCGAAGCCTACGATGACATCGACTGGGACGAGGAACTGCGGCTGCTGATCGAGGAACGATCCAGCTTCTCCCCCGACGCTCTGATCGGCATGGAAGCGAACCTGCGCTTTACCGGCCCGGAAACCATGGAAACCCGTATCTTCGGGCGACTCACCGCCTGGCAAAACTGGATCTTCCAGCGCCCCAACGCCGTCGGCCGGCAAGGCGCCCTGCAACTGTACGGCAGCGGCTCTCGCCCCACCTACAACTTCGAGAGGATTTAACCCATGACCGCCTTGAAACAGGAAGTGAACTACGACGATCTGATTCCCAACAACGTCAATCTGTCCGAGGATCGCCGCCTGCGCAAAGCGCTGGAAGCCTGGCACCCCGGCTTTATCGATTGGTGGAAGGACATGGGCCCGGATGGTTTCCAGGACACGCCAGTGTATCTGCGCACCGCCGTCGGCGTGGATCCCAAGGGCTGGGCGGAATTCGGTTACGTGAACATGCCGGAGTACCGCTGGGGCATTCTGCTGGCGCCCGCCGAGGAAGGCCGTACTATCCCCTTCGGCAAACACAAGGGCGAACCGGTGTGGCAGGAAGTGCCCGGCGAATACCGCGCCATGCTGCGCCGCCTGGTTGTCATCCAGGGCGACACCGAACCTGCCTCGGTGGAACAGCAGCGTCATCTCGGCAAGACCGCCCCTTCCCTCTACGATCTTCGCAACCTGTTCCAGGTCAACGTGGAAGAAGGCCGTCATCTGTGGGCCATGGTTTATCTGCTGCACAAATACTTCGGCAAGGACGGACGCGAAGAGGCGGAAAATCTGCTCAAGCGCACTTCCGGCGATAAGGACAAGCCGCGCATGCTCGGTGCCTTCAATGAAGAGACTCCGGATTGGTTGTCGTTCTTCATGTTCACCTTCTTCACTGACCGCGACGGCAAGATGCAACTGGAGTCCCTGGCGCAATCCGGCTTCGATCCGCTATCGCGTACCTGCCGCTTCATGCTCACCGAGGAAGCCCATCACATGTTCGTGGGGGAGTCTGGTATCTCCCGCATCATCCAGCGCACCTGCGAAGCCATGAATGAGGCCGGCATCACCGACCCCACTGATGTGGAGGCGGTGCGCAAGCTGGGCGTGATGGACCTGCCGATGATCCAGCGCAAGATGAATTTCCATCTTGCCGTGACGCTGGATCTGTTTGGCAACGAGGTCTCCACCAACGCCGCTTCCGCCTATGAAGCCGGTATCAAGGGCCGTTACCAGGAAACCCGGATCGACGATGACCATCAACTGCACAACGACACCTACGCGGTCCTCAAGGTGGTCGACGGTGAATTGAAGATGGTGGAAGAAACCGCCCTCAACGCTATCAATGCCCGGCTGCGTGATGACTACGTCAAGGACGCCGAGGGTGGCGTGAAGCGCTGGAACAAATTGATCAAGAAAGCCGGCTTTGATTATGAACTGTCGTTGCCTCACATCGCCTTCAATCGTCAGATCGGCGAGTTCAGCGGCCTGTTCGTTTCCCCTGATGGTGCCGTTATCGACCAGTCCATCTTCGAAGCCAATCGCGGCACCTGGTTGCCCACCGCCTCTGATCTCGCGTACCTGGACTCACTGATGAGGCCAGTCACCGAACCCGGCCAATACGCCGGTTGGATCGCGCCCCCCAAAGTCGGCATTGATAACAAACCCGGCGACTTCGAGTACGTGCGTCTGGCCGGCTGACTTTGCCGCTGCGCGGGCGTCGCGGCGCCCGCGGCAAGAGCGAGAGGACACATCATGAGTTTGTTGCGACAACACCTTATCGATCCGGAAATCTGCATCCGTTGCAACACCTGCGAGGAAACCTGCCCGATCGATGCGGTCACTCACAACGAAGACAACTATGTGGTGGATGCGGACAAGTGCAACTACTGCATGGACTGTATCGCCCCCTGCCCCACCGGCGCCATTGACAACTGGAGGCTGGTCAACGAGCCCTTTACCACCGAGCAGCAGTTCGAGTGGGATGAGCTGCCGGAAGAAAACACCGAAGCACTGAGTGACAGCGATACCCCCGACGATGACGACGAAGTCCGCGAACTGCTGGCCCAGGCCCACGCCGGCGTGCGCGCCCGCGCGCCGGACTCCGCCGGCAAGCCGTTGTTGAACATGTTCACCCGTTCGGCGCCCGCCCGCGCCCGGGTGGTGGGCAATTACCGTATAACCGCCGAAGACACCGAATCCGACATCCGTCATATCGTGCTGGATTTCGGCGCCACCGCCTTTCCGGTACTGGAAGGACAAAGCGTGGGTATCCTGCCGCCAGGCCAGACCGGTACCGGTAAACCGCACAAAATGCGACTGTATTCCGTCGCCAGCCCCCGCGACGGGGAGCGCCCCAATCACAACAATCTGTCACTGACGGTAAAGCGCGTGAACGGCGGCGTTGCCTCCAACTTCATCTGCGACCTGAACAAGGGCGACGAGGTGGAAGTGGTGGGACCGTTCGGGGACAGCTTCCTGATGCCCGAGCACCCGGACGCCAACATCATCATGATTTGTACCGGTACCGGATCGGCGCCCTTTCGCGCCATGACCGAACGCCGGCGCCGCAAGCAGCCGGACGCCAACGGCCGGCTGGTGTTGTTTTTCGGCGCCCGCACTCCCAATGAGCTGCCCTATTTCGGCCCGCTCAGTAAGCTGCCAGACAGTCTCATCCACAAGGAACTGGTGTTCTCCCGGCTGCCGGATGCGGACAAGGAATACGTCCAGCACCGGATGAAGGCGCGCGGCAACCTGCTTGGCGAGTTACTTGGCAACAGCCACACCCACATTTACATCTGCGGCTTGAAAGGCATGGAGCAAGGCGTCGAGGAATCGCTCCATATGATCGCGGAAAAACACGGACTCGACTGGCCCGTTTTACGCGACGACATGGTCCGCCTCGGGCGCTATCACGTGGAGACCTACTAGGGTCTGCTCGGGATCCCATTAAACCAAAGCATTACAACAAAAAAACGGGCAGGACTGGCCTGCCAGGAGAGAAAAAATGAAACAAACACGCATACGCAAACACACCCGACACCTGCTGACCGGCCTGGGGCTCTTCTTGTTGGCTTCGTTGCAACCCCTATTGGCGCAACAAAACGAGGCAGGACAGGCAGCGCCGGTAAAACTCGGACTGATGCTGCCCTATTCAGGCACCTACGCTCCCCTTGGCGAATCCATCACCAATGGCCTGAAACTGGCGATCAAACAAAACGGTGATCAACTGGGCGGGCGCCCGGTGGAATACGTTGTCCTCGACAGTGAGGCCGACGCCTCCAAGGCGCCGCAGAACATGAGCCGCCTGGTCAAGGGCGACAAGGTTGATGTGGTCATTGGTCCGGTGCACTCCGGCGTGGCCATGGGCATGTTGAAAGTGGCGAAGCAGACCGGCGCCATCATGATCATCCCCAATGCCGGCCTGGGCGCGGCCACCGGGCAACTGTGCATGCCCAACGTGTTCCGTACTTCTTTTTCCATGTGGCAGGACAGCTACCCCATGGGCAAGGTGGCCTATGATCGTGGACACCGCAAAGTCGTGACCATCACCTGGAACTACGCCGGCGGCAAGGAGGATATCGCTGGCTTCGAGGAGTCCTTCACCAAAGCCGGCGGTGAGATCGTCAAACAAATCCTCGTGCCGTTCCCGGAAACCCAGTTTCAGCCCTATCTGACGGATATCGCCAGTATCAAGCCGGATGCGGTCTACACTTTCTTTGCCGGTGCCGGCGCGGTCCGCTTCGTACGCGACTATGCCAAGGTGGGTTTGAAGGACAGTGTGCCGCTGCTGGGTTCCGGGTTCCTCACCGACGGCAATCTGGACGCCCAGGGCGAAGCCGCCGAGGGCATCCTCACCACCCTGCACTACGCCGACGGTCTCGATTCGGATGTGGATCGCACCTTTCGAGAAGCCTATGGCAAAGCCTATGAGCGCGAGCTCGATACCTATGCGGTGCAGGGTTACGACGCCGGTATGATGCTGGTCCAGGCACTGGATCAGACCGACGGCGACAGCGCCGACAGGGACGCGCTGATCTCGGCGCTGGCCAGCGTCAAGCTGAACAGCCCGCGCGGGCCGGTCACCTTCTCCAAGGCCCACCATCCAATCCAGAACATTTATCTCCGCCAGGTCAAGGGCGGTCGCAACCAGGTCATCGACGTCGCCAGCCGGGCCCTGGAAGACCCGGCCCGTGGCTGCCGTATGTAGATCGATCAGGCGACCCGCGAAGCAGGGGCACGCCCCTGCCGGGCAACCGACCCGAGGAGAACGTTCATGGATCCCGTATTCATTGCCATACAGCTGCTCAACGGGCTGCAATATGGCCTGCTTCTGTTTCTGATCGCCAGCGGGCTGACGCTGATTTTCGGCATCATGGGCATTATCAATCTCGCCCACGGCGCCATGTATATGATCGGCGCCTATCTGGCCTATGATCTGACTTTGCGCACCGGCAGCTTCTGGCTCGCCTTGCTGCTGGCCGTGCCCGTCGCGGTGGTGTTGGGGCTGCTGATCGAGCGGCTGTTTCTCGGCACGCTGTATCGGCGTGATCACCTTTACCAGGTGCTGCTGACCTTCGGCTTGATCCTGGTACTCAACGAGGCCCAGCGCATCATCTGGGGCAGCGATGTGCTGAGCGTGCCGGTGCCTGCCTCCCTCAATGGCAACATCGCCTTGACCGGGAATCTCCAATACCCGGTCTACCGGCTGTTCGTGGCCGCCATCTGTCTGCTGGTGGCGGGGGGCATATATTGGATTATCCGCCATACCCGCCTGGGTATCGTCATCCGCGCTGGCGCGGTCAACCGCGACATGGTGGAAGGGCTCGGTATCGACGTTCGCACTCTGTTCACGCTGATTTTCAGTATCGGCGTGGGGCTGGCCGCATTTGCCGGCATGCTCTCCGCGCCGATGACGTCCCTGTACCCGGGCATGGGTGACAACATCCTTATCACCTGTTTCGTCATTGTCGTGATCGGAGGTATCGGCTCGATCAAGGGCGCCTTCCTCGGTTCCCTGCTGATAGGACAGGCGGCAACCTTTGGCCCGGTGCTGCTCCCCGCTCTCGCCAGCGTCATCATCTATCTGATCATGGCGGCCGTGCTCATTATCAAACCGCGCGGGCTGTTCGCCTGAGGAGGATACAATGCTTCACAGCTACCCCAAGCGCGTACCGATAATCATGCTCGCGCTGACCGTTCTGCTGGTGTTCTATCCTCTCTGGGGTCCCATTCTGATCGGTGACGGCAGCGATTTTTTCCTGGAAAAGTTGACCTTGATGCTGATTCTCGGCCTGTTCGCCATGAGCCTGGATCTTCTGGTGGGCGTGATTGGCCTGGTCAGCCTGGGACATGCCCTGTTCTTCGGTCTCGCCGGATATACCCTGGCGCTGGCCAGCCCCTCCTATAACGCCGCTTCGCTGTGGTGGATGCTGCCACTGGTGATGCTGGTGAGTGCCGTGTCCGCCCTGGTGATTGGCGCACTGGTGCTACGCACCCGGGGTATTTTCTTCATCATGACCACTCTGGCTTTCGGCCAGATGCTCTACTATCTGGTCAGTGACGCCAGCTTCACCGGCGGCAGCGACGGCCTTTTCATCATGTTCAAACCCACCCTGACCATCGGCGACCAGACGCTGATCGATCTCGAGAATCCGCTGCAGTTCTTTTATTTCGTCATGGGCATGACCCTGCTTACCTACCTGTTCCTGCACTGGTTGATACGTTCCTACTTTGGCCAGGTGCTCGACGGCATCCATGACAACGAACATCGTATGCAGGCGCTGGGTTATGCCACCTACGGCTACAAGCTGGCGGCTTTCGTCATCTCCGGAGTGCTGGCTGGCGTCGCCGGCATGCTGGCGGCCATGCAGTATGGCTTCGCCAACCCGGCGCAGTTGGGGTGGCACCTGTCCGGTGAAGTGCTGATGATGGTCATTCTTGGCGGCATGGGCACGTTGTTCGGTCCGTTACTCGGCGCCTTCGCCTACGAGCTGTTGCACTACGCCTTCGAGCATCTGACCGTCTATTGGCAACTACTGATGGGGCTGACGATTATTTTGATCGTATTGGTGTTACCGAAGGGCTTGGCCGGCCTCATTCTCGACCCGCCCCGCCTCGGGCTGCCGAGGATTGGGGTTGGCGGATTATTCCGCACCCGTCCCGCCGCTTCAAACAAAACGCGTCTGGGTCTCGCCGGGCCGCAAAAGCACGAGGAGGGCTGACCTCATGAGTGACACGCCCTTGTTGTCCACCCGGGGATTGACCTGCCGGTTCGGCGGTCTGACCGCGGTTGACCGGGTCGACTTTGATGTCCGGCCCGGCCAGGTCCACGCCATCCTCGGTCCCAATGGCGCGGGCAAGAGCACCTTGATCAATCTGCTCTCTGGTGAGCTGCGCCCCAGCGAAGGGGAAATCCACTATCGGCAACACCCGATTCACGGCCTGCCGGCCCATCGCGTGGCCCGTCTGGGTATCGGCCGCAGCCATCAGAAAACCAATATTTTTCCGCGCCTGAGCTGCCTCGAAAACTGCCGCCTCGCCGCCCGTATCCACCTCGGCGGCGTCATCGCCAGCTGGCGCTCGCGCGCCACCGCGCGGCAAGTCGATGAGCGCGCGGAACAGGCACTGGCAACCTGCCTGCTCACGCATCGCGCGTCGACCCCGGCAAGCGCCATGAGCTATGGCGAGCAACGTCAACTGCAAATCGCCATGGTGCTGGCCACCGCGCCCACACTGATGCTGCTCGACGAACCTCTTGCCGGTATGGGACGTGAGGAAACCAGCCGGGTTACCGAGTTGCTGCGCGCCTTGCGCGGCGACTACACCCTGGTGCTGATCGAACACGACATGGATTCCGTTTTCGCATTGGCGGAGCGGATCACCGTTATGGTCGACGGCCGTATCCTTGAGACTGGAACCACGGCGGCCATTCGCGGCAGCGAAAAAGTGCGTGACGTCTACCTGGGCCGACATCAACAGGAGCAGGCATGAACACCTTCAACGCGTCCCTTTCTCCCCCGCCAACGGTGCAACCTCTGATCGACGCCCGGAATCTACACGCCTTTTATGGTCAGAGTCATGTGCTCCATGGCATTGATCTTCATCTGATGCCCGGAGAGACCCTGAGCCTGATGGGTCGTAACGGCATGGGCAAGACCACCACCCTGAAGACGCTGCTGGGCTTCGTTACACCCCGTCAGGGAAGCATCCGGATCTTGGGACAGCCGACCCGCAAGTGCCGGCCCTGGCAGGTGGTACGCCGGGGTATTGGGTATGTGCCGGAAGGACGGGGTATTTTCCCTGGCATCAATGTGCATGAGCATCTGATCATGGCGGCCCGCCCCAATGGCGAGGGCCAGTCCGTCTGGAATCTTGAGCGTGTTCTGGATACCTTTCCACGCTTGGCTCAGCGTCTGCAACACGATGGCGCCCTGCTATCCGGCGGCGAACAGCAGATGCTCGCCATCGGACGGGCGCTGATGACCAATCCTCGCATCATGATTCTCGACGAAGCCACCGAGGGGCTCGCCCCGCTGATCCGTGATGAGATCTGGAGGATCCTCGGCGAGATCAAACGCTCCGGCATAGCCAGCATCATTGTCGATAAGAACATCGATAACCTGCTGACCATCGCCGACCGGCACCTGGTGCTGGTAAAAGGCAAGGTGGTTTTTGACGGTGACAGTCCGCAAATCAGCCAGAATGCCGACCTACTCGACACCCACCTCGGCATGGGATAATGCCTTCCATCAGCGCCGGCCGAGGCCATCGCCGGTACGCTCAGGGAAACGGAGATGAGCATGCACCCTGCCAACGATCAGAATGAAAGCAACGGGCCAGACTATATGGCGACCATTGGAGACCGGGTACGCGCCATTCGTGCCCGGCGGGGCATGGCGCGCAAGGAACTGTCATCCCAGTCGGACATCTCCGAACGCTATCTGGCACAAATCGAAGGCGGTAAGGCCAATATTTCAATCATGCTGCTTCAACGGCTCGCCGCCGCCATGGGCGTGCCAGTGCAGGATATCCTTCCGCAACAGGAACAGCAGGTCCTTCCGCCGCCTCTGCGGGATCTTCTCGATCGCCTGTCCCCTGCTCAACTGGACGAAGCGTACCAGTTGCTGGTCCGGCATTTTGACATGAACAAGGGGCAACACTGTGGTGTGGCGCTGATCGGCCTGCGCGGTGGCGGCAAAAGCCGGCTGGGTCGGATGCTTGGAGAGCGACTTAACGTGCCTTATATCCGTCTCAATGGCCTGATCGAACAGCTCGCCGGCATGGATATCGGCGAGATCATGGCGCTCGGCGGTCAGCCCGCTTATCGGCGTTTCGAACGGGAAGCGCTGGAGTATGTGATCGAACAGTATCCCCTTTCGGTGGTGGAAGCCGGCGGCAGCCTGGTGTCCGAAGCGGAGACCTTTCAACGTCTGCTGAACCGCTTCCACACCGTTTGGATCAAAGCCTCCCCGGAAGAGCACATGCAGCGTGTTATCGACCAGGGCGACACGCGGCCAATGCAAGGCCATACCCATGCCATGGATGACCTCAAACGCATACTGGTCGAACGCGACGCCGACTACCGTCGCGCCGACGCCGTCCTCGACACCTCCCACCGGAGCGTCGAGGACAGCTTCGCCGAGCTCCTGAGCCTGGCCCGCCCGTATTTGACCGGCCCCGCGGCGGTCAACCAGTAACCGGGCAGTGCCAGACCAGGGCGCTGCCTGTGCTACCATTGCGCTCGATATTTATCGATTTTCCCCAATGACAAAAGCCGGCGGACAAAAAGAATGGCGGCCTCCTATCAGCTGCAAACACTGACTCGTGCCCTGGATGTCCTGGAGCTGCTGGAACGGACATCGGAACCGCTGTCCCTGACCGAAGTGGTCGCCGCCATGGGCGAAGCCACGACCATCGTTTATCGCATTCTGCAAACCCTGGAGGCACGTGGCTACGTCTATCGCCGCCCCGGGGACAAGCGATACAGCTACACCGGCCGCTCCACCGGAGCCGGCTCGATATCACGGGCCGTGGATTTATTGCGAGCGGCGGCGGATTACCTGCCGGAAAGCGCATCCACCGAACAGCTGTCCCGGCAAGCCGGGCTGGATCCACGCATCGCCCTTGAAATACTGGCGCCGCTGGCCGACAAGGGATTGCTGGAGCAGAACGCCGACAATGAACAATGGCGGCTCTCCCCTTCCGTCATGCAGTTGGCCCGGCACTTCCTCAACAACGACGATGTGCTGGTACGCATCCGCCCGCTGATGGAAAGACTTCACGCCGAAACAGGAGAGACCGTCTCCCTGTTTCACCGCGCCGGCGACAGACAAATCGTCACCTCGGTGTTACCCAGCCCCCACCCGGTACGCTACGCCCTGGAAACAGGCAGCGCTTTTCCGCTGTATCTGGGCGCGGCGGGCAAGGCAGCGCTGGCGTTTCTGCCCGAAGCCGAGGCGGAAGCGCTGATCCGTGGCCACAGGATGAGGGCCCTGACCCCGTATCAGCCCAAGGTGAGCGTTCTGCGCAAGGAGTTGAAAACCATCCGCCAGCAGGGCTTCGCCATATCCAACGGCGAACGCGTGGAGGGCGCCAGCGCCGTGGCCGCGCCCATCCGTGGTGGAAACGGATACCCGGCTGCGGTTGTCGGGCTGATGATGCCCAGCTTCCGCACTTCCGACGACCAGTTACGCCAGCTTGGCGTTCGTTTGCAGGAGGAACTCGGCGCCTTGTTTCCGGCATGAATTAGCCCAGGCGACCGCTTGGCGGGACGGGAGAAGATGAATAGTTTGGAGGGAGTTGAATCTGGTGCGGGTAGCCGGACTCGAACCGGCACGACCTAACGGTCGAGAGATTTTAAGTCTCTTGTGTCTACCAATTTCACCATACCCGCTTGATCTCGGGGCGCTCGTGGTAGAGGACTTCCGCGGAGAGGGATTGGAGGCGCGGGTCGGAATCGAACCGGCGTACACGGAGTTGCAGTCCGCTGCATAACCACTCTGCCACCGCGCCTGAAAAGCTTAAAGAACAAAAAACCCCGGCTTCGCCGAGGTTGGGAATTGGAGCGGGAAACGAGATTCGAACTCGCGACCCCAACCTTGGCAAGGTTGTGCTCTACCAGCTGAGCTATTCCCGCTTTGGCGTCGACTGTTTGCCTCGACGCGGATCAGCATTCTACTCAAGCGCCCTGGTCTGTCAACCCATTTTCTCTGTTTTTTCAGGGTCTTGGACGTGAACGCCGGAACTGCGGCGCCGCCGCCTTCAGATACAGAAACATCGACCATAAAGTGAGCAACATAGCCACATACAGACAAAGGTAACTCAACCAGAGAATCGGCGTCATGAGCATGCCCCCGCCCACGTCATAGCCGGGCTGGACCGCCAGCAACAGGGTAATGGCCACCATTTGGGTCACTGTCTTTATTTTGCCAATGGCGCTGACCGCCACCTTGGCCCGCATACCCAGCTCCGCCATCCATTCCCGTAGCGCCGACACGGTGATTTCCCGGCACACGATAACCATGGCCGGAGCAGTGAGCCAGAGCGTGGCATGCTGTTGCACCAGCATCAGCAGCGCCACCGCCACGATCAGCTTGTCCGCCACCGGATCCAGAAAGGCACCGAAGGGACTGGTTTGCCCCAGTTTCCGGGCCAGATAGCCATCCAGCCAGTCGGTCAGCCCGGCGGCCAGGAACAGCACCGCCGCCACCATGTTGCTGCCTTTGAACGGCAGGTAAAACGCCGCCACCAGGACCGGAATAGCGGCGACGCGGATCAGGGTCAGGATATTCGGCAGATTCAAAATCGGAGAGTGCGCAGGCATGAACCACTTCGACCGGCTGAAAAAAAACCAGTATAGCGGAATCCCGCCATCATCTCATTGCCAGACTGCTTTTGTGGGTATGGGCGTGAGGCCCCAGGCAAGAGAGGCTAGCCGTGAAACCAGTCGTATATGGTTTGGGCGGTCTGGGCGTTGACGCCCTCCACCCGGGCCAGTTCCTCCTTGGAGGCATTGCGCAATTGCTTGAGGCCGCCAAAATGGCTCAGCAATGCCTTGCGCCTCTTGGGCCCTACTCCTGGAATCTCCTCCAGTCCCGAGCGGCGGGCCTTGGCCCGGCGGGCACGGTGGCCGGTGATGGCGAAACGGTGGGCCTCGTCGCGGATCTGCTGCAGCAAATGCAGCGCTGAATCGCCGCCACCGGGCACCAGCTCACGGCCATCGGGCAGATATAACGCCTCAAGTCCCGGCTTGCGGGTCGGCCCCTTGCCAATCCCCATGACCAGAATACGGTTATCCAGCTGCAAGGACTGGATCACCTCGAAGGCGCGCCGCATCTGCCCCTTGCCGCCGTCGATCAACAATAGATCCGGCAAACGCCCTTCCTCCTTGACCACACGCTGATAGCGGCGGCGGACCGCTTCCTCCAGCGCCTGGTAGTCATCACCGCCCTGGTCCGGGGTCACATTGAAATGACGGTAATCGCCCTTGCGCGGTCCATGCTGATCGAATACCACGCAGGAGGCCACCGCCCTTTCTCCCTGGGTGTGACTGATATCAAAGCACTCCACGTGGCGGATCGGCGCGTCCGCCTCCAGCAGGGTCTCCAGAGCGTGGAAGCGGCTCTCCAGATGTTCGCGGGCCGCCAGGTCCCCGGCGATGGTCTGCTCGGCGTTGGTTTTGGCCATGTTGAGCCAGGCGGAACGCCCTGCCCTGACCCGCCAGGCCAGCCGGATCTGCCGTTGATAGCGGCCGGTCAAGGCCTCCTGCAGAGCCTCGGCACCGGGAAGTGCCATTGGCAGCAGAATTTCCTTCGGGATCGACTGCTCATCCCGCTCGCCCAGGTAATACTGGGCCAGGAACGCCTCCAGGATTTCCTCCTGATTATCCTCGCCACGGGTATCCGGACGGAAACTGCGATGCCCCAGCACCCGGCCCTGCCGGACCATCAACACTTCGATCACCGCCAGGCCATGACGGGTTGCTATGGCCACCGCGTCCACATTACCGCTGCCGGCTTCCACATTCTGCTTCTGCTGCACCGCCTGTACCGCGGCCAGTTGATCACGTAACTCCGCCGCGCGCTCGAACTCCAGCCTCTCGGCGGCGGCTTCCATTTCCCGGGTCAGCCGGCGGGTCACCTCGCGGCTGCGGCCGGAGAGAAAATCGATCGCCATGCGTACCTGGGTGGCGTAATGCTCCTCGGACACCAGATCCACGCAGGGCGCGGTACAGCGGTGGATCTGATACTGCAGACAGGGACGGGAGCGGTTACGGAAGAAGCTGTCCCGGCAATTGCGGATCAGAAACACCTTTTCGATCAGCGCCAACGTTTCACGGACACTGCCGGCGCTGGGATAAGGTCCAAAATACTGGGCCCCGGGGCGCCGGCTGCCGCGATGGAAAGTCACCCGGGGAAAGCGGTCCGAGGTGGTAATCTTGATGTACGGATAGGACTTGTCGTCCCGCAGCAGAATGTTGTAAGGAGGCCGCAACGTCTTGATCAGCGACTGTTCCAGCAACAGCGCTTCCGCCTCGCTGCCGGTGACGGTGGTCTCCACCGCTTCGATCTTGGCCACCAGTGCGCGGGTCTTGGCGGAATCCACGCGCTTCTGGAAATAACTGGAAAGCCGGGCCCGCAAATCCCGCGCCTTGCCCACGTACAGCACGCCGCCTTTGCCGTCCAGCATGCGGTACACCCCCGGAGTACGCGGGCAATGGGCGAGGAAATGCTTGGCGTCGAAACTGGACAAGTTCACTCCGAATTGATGGGCTGCGGGAACAGCCGGCGGCCGCCCGGTAACCCAAGCCCGCCGCGCGGAACGCAAAACGCCCGTGCCGGAGCACGGGCGTCGCACAGTTTAACAAAATCCGGGTTTAGCAAAATCCGGCTGGACTGGCGGGTGCTTTTACAGAGCCACCGCTTCGTGGGCGTTGACCAGGCCATGACGCACCGCGATCAGCGCCATTTCCATGTCACTGGTGATGCCGAGCTTATCGAAAATCCGATACCGGTAGGTGTTGACCGTCTTTGGCGACAGGCACAGCTGATCGGCCACATCCTGCACTTTGAAGCGGTTGACGATCATCGTCATGATCTGCAGTTCCCGTTCGGACAGTACATCCAGTGCCGCCGGCGTCGGCTTGTAGGCGCGCAACGCCATCGCCTGCGCGATGTCCGGGCTGATATAGCGCTGACCGCTTTGCACCACCTTGATCGCCCGCACCATTTCTTCCAGATCCGCCCCCTTGGTCATGTAACCGGCGGCGCCGGCCTCCATCACCCGGGAAGGAAACGGTTCTTCCTCGCAAACGGTTACCGCGATGATGCGAATGCCGTCGTCCTGCTTCATCATTTTACGGGTGGCAACCAGTCCGCCCATGCCGGGCATCTTGATGTCCATCAGCACCACGTCCGGTTCCAGATCGCGGGCCAGCTTCACCGCCTCTTCGCCGGAGGCGGCTTCCCCAATGACCCGGATGCCATCCTGGTCACTCAGCATCCGGCTAATGCCGGTACGCACCAACTCGTGGTCGTCCACCACCATTACTTTGATCATCGTCGAATCTCCCCCACGTCGATCCTTGAGTGTGGTTTTTGTTGTCGGAAGTCACCCCGGTTCCCCCTTGGCATGGCTTCCTCTCCATGACTAACAGACAGAGGCCGGACATCCGAAAAGGCCCATTAAGCCTAACCCGCGACGGCCGCTCTGCCTAGAGAGCGCACCAACATTGAGCGCTTTGGACTTTGGTCGCATTGACCAGCTTCACACTTTGCGGTTAATTCTGTGATGGACATGTCTTACCCGACTGCGCAGCGAATAAGGATTAATCATGAGCGCCATCGTCTTATTGATCCTCGGGCTGGGCGGCATGGCCGCCGGCTATTTTGTCTATTCCCGTTTCATCGCCGATAAAATCTACAAACTCGACCCCAATTTCGAAACACCCGCCCATTCCATGGAAGACGGCGTGGATTTCGTGCCCACCAACAAATTCGTGCTCTGGGGCCACCATTTCACCTCCGTGGCCGGGGCCGCGCCCATCGTTGGCCCTGCCATCGCCGTGATCTGGGGCTGGTTGCCGGCGTTTTTATGGGTGGTGTTCGGCACCATTTTCTTCGCCGGTGTCCACGATTCCGGCGCGATCTGGGCCAGTGTCCGCAATCGGGCGCAGTCGGTGGGCAGTCTCACCGGCGAGGTGGTCGGCCCACGCGCCCGCAGCGTGTTCATGATCGTTATTTTCCTGGTGCTGCTGATGGTCAACGCGGTCTTCGGCGTGGTCATCGCCCGCTTGCTGATCAACAATCCCGGCGCGGTCCTGCCGGTATGGGGCGCCATCGCCGTGGCGCTGGTGATCGGCCAGATGATCTACCGCTGGAAACTGAATCTGGCGGTGGTCTCCCTGCTGGGCGTGGTAGCCCTGTACGCGTTGATCTGGGTCGGCCCATCAGTGCCGGTCACCTTGCCGGAATCCACATTCGGTCTCTCCGCCAACGCCGCCTGGATCCTGATTTTATTCGCCTATGCCGCCATCGCCTCGTTGCTGCCGGTGTGGGTGTTGCTGCAACCCCGTGATTACATCAACGGACTGCAGCTCTTTGTCGGTCTGATCCTGCTTTATGGCGCCATGCTGATCGCCAATCCGACGGTGGTGGCCCCGGCGTTCAACGTCGACGTCCCGGCCGGCACACCGCCTCTGCTGCCCCTGCTGTTCGTGACCATTGCCTGTGGCGCGATCTCCGGGTTCCATGGTCTGGTCGCCTCCGGCACCACGTCCAAACAGCTGAACAAGGAAACCGACGCTCGTTTCGTCGGCTATTTCGGCGCCATCGGCGAAGGCGCTTTGGCACTGGCCGCGATCCTGGCCGCCACCGCCGGTTTCGCGTCTCTCGCTGAATGGCGTGAAATCTATTCCGCCTTCGGCAAGGGCGGTGTGCAGGCGTTCGTCGACGGTGGCGCCGCCATCCTCAGCGCCGGCACCGGCATCAACGCCGCGGTGGCCGGCACCATGCTGACCGTGATGGCGGCCCTGTTCGCCGGCACCACCATGGATACCGGCCTGCGTCTGCAGCGCTACATTTTCCAGGAGTGGGGAGAAATCTATAACCTCGCCTGGATGCGCCGCCCGATGCCCGCCACTCTGCTGGCGGTAGGTGCCTGCGTACTGCTGGCCTTCGGCGCCGGCGGCGCGGACGGTTCCGGTGGTCTGTTGATCTGGCCGTTGTTCGGCACCACCAACCAACTGCTCGCCGGCCTCACCCTGCTGGTGGTCACGGTAATGCTGGTCCGGCTTGGCCGCCCCACCCGCTACACACTGGTGCCGCTGGTGTTCCTGCTGGTAATGACGCTGGCGGCGCTTCTGATCCAGCTGCGCGGCTTCTATGAGAAACAGGACTGGTTCCTGCTCACTCTGGATCTGGTGGTCCTGGTGGCGGCGGTGCTGGTGACCCTGGAATGCACCGCCAGTCTGCGCCGGCATAAGAAAGCCCGGGAAGCCGAGGCGGAAGGGTGAAAGCGGTGACCCTGCTCGGCAATCTCAAGCGCTGGTATCGGCGCGCCGGGGAACTGGGGGCGGAGTATTACAACGCCCCCTACCGGTCCGCCATCGCCCGCGCCCGCCGGGACGAAGATGACCTGTTCATGCTCATGGTCTTCTCCGAGACCATGGGCATTCCCAATCCGGCCAGTTGGTATACGCTGGAACTGCAGCCGCTGCTGATGGAACGATTCCATGACTGGCACCGGCGCATGGGCATGCCCCATTCACCACTGGATAATTTCCGTTGTTGCTGAGCGCTGTCGCCGGCAAGTTCGTCAACGAGACTCACCACAATGCCGGAACTCAATCTGCATGACCTTCTCAGCCAGCACCGGCAGTTGATGGTCGGTGGCAAGGGCGGCGTGGGCAAGACCACGGTGGCTTCGGCACTGGCCCTGGCCGCCGCCAATCTTGGCCGCCGCACGCTGCTGGTATCCACCGATCCGGCCCACAGCCTGGCCGACGCTTTTGATCGCGAGATTGGCAATCGGGAACAAGCCCTGGCGGTCAATCTCACCGCCCTGGAAGTGGATCCCGAACAAGAGGTCGACGAGCATTTCCAGCGGGTGCGCGCACAAATGGCCCGGTTCGCCAGGCCCGAGCAGCGCTCCGCCATGGAGCACCAGCTCAAACTCAGCCGCCAGGCGCCCGGTGCTCAGGAAGCCGCGCTGCTGGAGCGTCTTACCACCATTATGGAAGAGGCCCGCGAGCGCTTTGACCTGGTTGTTTTCGACACCGCCCCCACCGGCCACACCTTGCGCCTGCTGAGTTTGCCGGAGGTGATGGCGGCCTGGAGCGAGGGGCTGTTGCGGCAACACCGCCGCTCCGAACAGTTGGGCAAGGTACTATCCCACCTGACCCCCGGCCGCGATCTGGATAGCCCGGTCAATACGCCGGAAGAACATCAACTGGCCGGTCTGGATGACCGTACCCGCGATCTGGCGGCCCCGTTGATCGAACGCCAACGCCGCTTCCAGAAAGCCCGCCGTCTTCTCTCCGACCCAGAGCACAGCGCTTTTCTATTTGTTCTGACACCGGAGCGCCTGCCCATTCTGGAAACCGGACGGGCCGTGCACAGCCTCAAGGAGGCCGGCATTCCGGTGGCCGGAGCGGTGGTTAACCGCGTGCTGCCAGACGGCGCCGAAGGGGCCTTCTTCCAGGCCCGGCGCGAGCGCGAGCAAAGGATGATGCAGGAGCTGGCGCAACGGCTGGACCCGTTGCCCCGGCGGCAAGTACCCTTGTTCGTCGATGACATTCAGGGATTGCCCGCACTGGAGGCTTTTGCTTCCCGTCTGCTGGGCAGGTGAACCTCATTTTGCCCCGTTCGGATACCTCATGGCTCTGCACACCTGGTTCGCTTTCTTCGTGGCCTGCTGGCTGATCTGCCTGTCACCCGGCGCCGGCGCTGTCGCGTCCATGTCCACGGGGCTGCGCTACGGCGTTCTGCGCGGGGGTTGGAACATCCTGGGTCTGGAGCTGGGTTTGGTTTTGCAGATTGCCATTGTCGCCGCCGGCGTCGGCGCCCTGCTCGCCACCTCGGCTCTGGCCTTCGCTCTGATCAAGTGGTTCGGGGTCGCCTACCTGCTCTATCTGGCGGTCCGACAATGGCGCGCCCCCACTCAGGACTACGATACTCTTGGCGACGATCATCAGGGGCGTCGCCGTAGCGTACTGCTGATCCGGGGCTTTCTGATCAACGCCAGCAATCCCAAAGCCGTGGTCTTCCTGCTCGCGGTCCTGCCCCAGTTTCTCGATCCCTCAGGGCCCATGGCGCTGCAATACACCATCATGGGTCTGACCCTGATTACCGTGGATGTAATAGTGATGGCTGGTTACACCGGGCTGGCCGCCCGCGCGCTCAAACTGCTGCGCAGCGCCCGCCAACAGCGGCTGGTGAACCGTGGCTTCGCCGCCCTGTTCGCCGCCGCCGCCAGCCTGCTGGCCACCGCCCGCCGGGCAGCGGTCTGAGTGGGCTACTCGTTGCGCATCAGGAAGGAACCACGGCCGGTGGCCAGCTTGCGGCCTTCTGCGTCGAGCACATCGGCGCTGCCGACCATGACCTTGCGGCCGGCCTTGATGATCTCCCCACGGCAGACGATCTCCCCCTGCCCGGTAGGCCTCAGGAAGCTGACATTGAGATCCACCGTGATCGGACCGGCATCGCGCTGATGGTAGGCACGCACGCAGGTACCCAGAACCGTGTCGATCAGCACGCAATAAATACCGCCATGCACCATGCCATAGGCCTGTAACAACTCAGGAGTAACCGGCAAGGCAATTTCAGAGCCACCGTCATCATTGACCCAATTGATCTTGATGCCCAGGTGGCAGCGAAATGGGTTGTTATTGGTCCAGTTGATTTCGTCTTCGCGAGTCCAGCTCATTAACCTGTGCGCTCCTGTCTGCTTGGCTGAAAAGGGAAAATGGCCGTTGCGGCCAGCATCCGGACCGGCGCATTGTATACTGTATACAGTACACGGACCACGCCGGATTCCGCTCCCTTGCACCGGGCCGGGAGCGGGTAAATCCTGTAAACTCCCGCCATTACTCGGGAAAACACTGTCTTAGCGTTTGAGAAACACACTATGCCGCGAACCCAAACCGACCCTTTCGCTCCCGTCCGCCGCCGCTCCATGGAGGAGGAAGTCTACATACGCATGCGCGAAGCGATCCTGCGCGGAGACATTGCCGGCGGCGAGCGCCTGGTACAGGAGGACCTGGCCAAGCGTTTCGGTACCAGCCGCATCCCGGTGCGTGACGCTTTACGCCGGCTGGAGGCGGACGGCCTGGTGGAAACCGAGGGTCGGGGCGCCTATCGGGTCAGTTCTTTCGGCGTCGATGACGTCAAGGAGATCTATGCCCTGCGCGAGCTGCTGGAAGGCCACATGGTTGCCCAGGCCTGCCCCCAACTGGGCGACGAGGAACTGGACGAGCTGGAGCAGTTGCAACAGGACATGGACCAGGCCGCCGATGATGGCGACTCCGCCGCCTATGTGGCGCTCAATCAGCGTTTTCACCGGGTGCTGTACGATGCCGCCAATCAGCCGCGCACTCAGAAAATCGTCCTCACCCTCTGGCAGGGGGTGCCACCACTGACACCGATCACCATCGAGAACCGCATGGCGGAATCCAGCCAGGAACATTGGGCCATTGTGCGAGCGTTGCGCGCCGGTGACGCCGCAGCGGCGGCCGAGGCCATGCGCCGTCATATCGCCGCCGCCGGTGAAGGGCTGCTGGCCCATGTCTCCAGCGGCGGCGCCGGGTTGCGTTGAACGGGGAACGAGATCGCGCCGCTCAGGACACCCGGCGGGCGCGGCCCCGCCAATAGGGCTCCCGCAGCTCTTGCTTGAGCACCTTGCCGGCGCCGGACAACGGCAGGCTGTCGCGGAATTCCACCGAACGCGGACACTTGTAGCCGGCCAGATCATCGCGGCAGAAATCGGTCAACTCTTCCGCTGACACCTCAACGCCGGATTGCGTCACCACCACCGCGTGCACGCTCTCCCCCCAGGTGTCATGGGGAATGCCGATCACCGCGCAGCTGGCCACCGCCGGATGCCGGGCCAGCACGTTTTCCACTTCCGCGCAGTACACGTTCTCACCGCCGCTGACGATCATGTCCTTCATGCGGTCGACAATGTAGATGTAACCGTCCTCATCCATGTAACCGCCATCTCCGGTATGCAACCAGCCGCCGCGCAGGGTTTCCGCGGTGGCGTCCGGATTGTTCCAGTAGCCCAACATGACGTTGTCACCGCGCGCCACCACTTCACCCACGGTGCCCCGGGGCACTTCCCGGTCATCCTCGTCGACGATACGTACTTCCATGCCCCAGGTGGCTTTGCCGGCGGAACGGATGCGGCCATTGCTCAAGGCCTCGCCACGATGATTACGCCAGGAGTTCAACGTGATCATCGGCGATGCCTCGGTCATACCATAGGTATGAGTGAACTGCGCATCGGGAAACACCGCCAGGGCCCGTTCCAGAACCGCCAGGGAAATAGGCGAGGCCCCATAGGCAACCCGTGTCAGGGAGCTCAGATCGTATTCTCGCACCTCGGGGTGATCCACCAGCATCTGGATCATGCTTGGCACCAGAATCACATCGGTGATCTTTTCCCGCTCGATGGTGGCCAGAACCTCCTCCACGCGGAAGGACGGCATCATCACCGCGGTTCCGCCCACCACGATCTGGGTGATGAATTTGGCGACGCCGGCGGTATGGAACAGCGGCGACGCCAACAAGGTGACGAACGGATCAGGCGGGTCGCTTTCCGCCAGGCGAGTAATGGCGCAGCTCCAGAGATTGTCATGGGAAAGCATCACGCCTTTGGGAAAGCCGGTAGTGCCACCGGTATACAGCAGCACCGCCAGGTGATCACCGCCGAAGCGGCCATCCTCCACCGGCGTTGCCCGCGCCAGAAAATCCTCGTAGTGAATCATCCCCGCCGGCCCATCTGCATGGGTGCATGGCGTGCTCCCCAGATGCAGAACATGGCGCAGCCCTGGACAGCGCGCCTTGAGCGTCTCCACCATCGGCAGGAAAGCATCGCTGACCAGCAGTATCTCCGCTTCGCTGTCGTTGAGGGAGTACGCCATCTCCTTCACATTCCAGCGGGTATTCACGGCATTGGCCACCGCGCCCATCCACCACAAGCCAAGAAAATACTCGGCATGATAATCGCAGTTGGCGGCCAGTATCGCCACCCGGTCTCCGGCCTGTACACCGAGGCCGGTGAGTCCACCGGCCAGCCGGGCACAACGGTCAGCCAACTCTCGATAGCTGCGGCGGCGTTCGCCATCCACCGTGGCCAGGCGTTCCGGAGCCTGCTGCACCGCGCGGTGCAACCCCTGGGTCAGATACATGGGCGGTACTCCCCTGCCCGGCAACGGGCATGAACAACAATATCGTGGTCAGACATGATTCACCTGTGAACGGAATAAACGGCCAAAGCCCGTGGAGAACGGGCTTGAGGCGGGCGGAGATACCCACCCGCTGGAATAAAAAGCACGCACGACGGTTGGCCCCCCGCCATGCGTGGAGAGCGAACCGCTAACGCACCGCGCGCAACATATTGCGTGCGATTACAATCTGTTGAATCTGAGTGGTGCCTTCATAAATACGGAACAGCCGCACATCACGGTAAAACCGCTCGATGCCGTATTCGGACATATAGCCGGCGCCACCGTGAATCTGCACCGCGCGGTCCGCCACGCGACCGCACATTTCCGAAGCGTACATTTTGCAGCAAGCGGCCTCGGTGCTGACGTTTTCACCGTCATCCCGACGACGGGCCGCATCCAGAACCATGCAACGGGAGGCGTAGATCTCCGCCTTGCTGTCGGCCAGCATTGCTTGCACCAGTTGGAATTCACCAATGGCCTGACCGAACTGCTCGCGTTCAGCGGCATAGCGCAGAGCATCGTCCAGCATACGTTCGGCCACGCCGACACAGATGGCGGCGATATGAATCCGCCCTTTGTCCAGCACTTTCATGGCCGTCTTGAAGCCCACGCCGGGCTTGCCACCGATGATGTTAGCCGCCGGCACCCGGCAGTCCTCGAACACCACATCACAGGTATGGGCGCCTTTCTGGCCCATTTTGCTGTCTGGTTTACCCAGCGAGATTCCCGGAGTTTTGGCGTCGACGATAAACGCGGAGATGCCGCCCGCGCCCTTCACATCCGGATCAGTACGCGCCATCAAGGTGAAAATACCGGCCTGTGGGGCATTGGTGATAAAGCGTTTGGTGCCGTTCACCACATAGTGATCGCCGTCCTTCACCGCGCTGGTCCGCAAGGACGCGGCATCGGAACCGGCCCCCGGCTCTGTCAGCGCGAACGACGCCATCACCTCACCGGTGGCCAGAGACGGCAACCACTGTTGTTTCTGCTCATCAGTACCGTCCATCAGGATCCCCTGGGAACCGATCCCCACGGTGGTGCCGAACAACGAACGGAACGCCGGTGAAGTGCGCCCCATCTCGAACATCACCAGCACTTCCTCTTCCATGGTCAGACCGAGGCCGCCGAATTCCTCGGGGATGGTCAGCCCGAACAGACCGATCTCCTTCATCTCCCTGACGATGTCCTCGGGGATGGCGTCGTGCTCCGCCACCCATTCCTCGTTGGGCACCAGCCGTTCGCGTACGAAGCGGTTGATCGTGTCCAACAGCGTATTCATGGTTTCCTGATCACGTATCATGATGGCCTCCCGGCGGCATTGCCGCCTTGAATTATCGACGCCTCACAGCGCCGCGGCGGTACCCAGAATGGCGGTGGATTGACTGGACAGCGTACCGCCGTTGCCATGCACAATCGCCGTTTGCGCACCGGCGACCTGGCTGTCTCCAGCGTTACCACGCAACTGACGGACGCCCTCGATGGCGGCGAAAATGCCGTACATCCCCGGGTGCCCCCAGGACAAGCCGCCGCCATTGGTATTCACCGGCAGGCTGCCACCGGGGGATATGTTCCCCTCCTCCACGAAGGCGCCGGCTTCGCCCTTGGCACAGAAGCCGAGGTCTTCCAGGAACAACAAGGTATTGATGGTGAAGGCGTCGTACAGCTCCGCCACATCAATGTCCTTGGGGCCCATTCCGGCCATGGCATAAGCGTCACGCCCGGATTGCGTGGCGGCGGTCACGGTCAGGTCCGCCATGCTGGAGATTTGCCGATTCCACACCGCCGTACCCTGGCCGAGCACATACACCGGCGGCTGCGGCAAATCGCGGGCGCGGTCAGCGCGGACCAAAACGTAAGCGCCGCCGCCATCGGTGACCAGGCAAGCATCACGCACGGTCAGTGGATCGGACACCATGCGCGAATTGAGCACATCGTCCACGGTCAGCGGATCACGCATGAACGCGTCCGCATTCTTCCGCGCCCATTGGCGCGCCGACACCGCCACTTGCGCCAATTGCCGGCGGGTTGTGCCGAACTCATGCATGTGGCGTGACGCCGCCAGCGCATACGCGGACATCGGCAGCATCGGTTGATAAGGATGCTCGTAGGGTTGCGGGTCCATCAGCAGGCGAGCCTTGCCAATTTCCTTGCGGCTCAATGTGGAGGTGCGCTGGGCGCTGCCGTAGGCCACCAGTACCGCGTCACACTGACCGGACTCCAGCGCTTGCATCGCCGGCATCAGGTGGGCGATGAAACTGGACCCGCCGATCATGGTGGCGTCGATGAAACGGGGACGAATTCCCAGGTACTCCACCACCGGCATCGACCACATGGTGGATGAGGCACT
Organism: Alloalcanivorax xenomutans; assembly: GCF_900217905.1. Taxonomy (GTDB): domain Bacteria; phylum Pseudomonadota; class Gammaproteobacteria; order Pseudomonadales; family Alcanivoracaceae; genus Alloalcanivorax; species Alloalcanivorax xenomutans. The sequence goes on along the minus strand of NZ_OBMO01000003.1, from coordinate 43,848 downwards.
GGCGGTGCACAGACCGTCGATATCCTTCATTGTCAGGCCGGCATCGGCCACCGCCAGACGCGCGGCCTGAGCCAGCAGCTCCATGTCGGTATAACCCGGCGCCTCGCCACAACCGAAGGTCGCCACACCAGCGATGGCGAATTTGCCGCGCAAATTATTCAGATCACCGCTCATTGTGCCGCTCCTTCCATCGCATGAAACACCAACAGGCCATGCCCCTCGTTTACCGTCACCCGGGCCTTCACCGCCATGCCGATTTTCACCTCTTCCGGGGCCGCGTTTTCAATCCGGCTCATCAGCCGGACGTTTTCTTCAAGATCTATCAAAGAGACGTTGTAGTCACCACCGGCTTCCGGTTTGCGCCGCACCGTGGTCACCGCATAGACCGTCCCCTTGCCGCTGGGGCTGAACCAGGACAGGTCGCCACTGCCACAACCGGGGCAAAGTTCACGTGGAAAAAAAATCGCATCCCCACAGTCATTGCAGCGTTGAATTTCGAAACGCCCCTGATCCAGAGCCGCTTGATAGATGGCCTGCACGCCACCCTCTTGGTTAACCATGTTTGCTCTCCTCGTAATTACCGCCAGCCCGGTGGAAAGGCCACCCGGCGACTCGTCCGATCATGCGTCCCCGGCCGCCATAACATCACCGTCGCCAACCAAAGCCCGTTGTTCGTCCTGTAACTGACGCCAGAGGATCTTGCCAGCGCCGGACTTCGGTAAGGCATCGACGAATTCCACCCGGCGGGGCGCTTTGTACACCGCCATTTTTTCCCGCGCCCAGTCGATCACCTGTTCTTCGGTAACCTGGCCGCGGTAGCGGTCCTTGACAACCAGAATCGCCATGACCACTTCACCGCGACGGCTGTCCGGCACGCCGATGACACAGGCCTCCTGAACCGCCGGATGGTCATACATGAAATTTTCCACTTCCGCCGGCCACACTTTGTAGCCGGACACGTTGATCATGCGCTTGAGCCTGTCCTTCATGAAGAAGTAGCCATCCTCATCGATACAGGCCAGGTCACCGGTACGAAAAAAGCGGCGCCCATCGCGTTCAAGAAAGGACTCACGATTGGCCTCGTCGTTATGCCAATACCCTTCCATTACCTGTGGTCCGCTGGTGATCAGCTCACCCACTTCGCCCAGCGGCAAGGGCTCCAGAGTTTCCGGATCGACCACACGGGAATCCACGCCAAAGGTGGGCACCCCCAGACACTGGCGTTTGTTACGGTGCACGGGGTTGGCATGCAAAAAAGCGGAGGTCTCGGTCAGACCATAGGATTCGTTGAACGCGATCCCGTGATCTTCCTTCAAGGTCCGCGATACCGCCTCCGGCATCGCCGCGCCGCCGCCAAAGATCAAGCTCAGGCGCGACAGGTCATAATCGGCGATATCCGGCTTGGCGAAAAAGTCGATGATCATCGCCGGCGGCGCGCCCCACACACTGACACCCCATTGGTCGATCAGCCGTGCCGCCATATCCCGATCCCAGCGCGGCAGTATCACCGTGGTAGCGCCGAGCAGAATCGGCATGTTCATACCACTTTGCAGGCCCAGCATGTGGAACATCGGCGCCACCGACAGAAACACCGATTCGGCATTGAGGGCACGCCACAACGACGAGGAATAAATAGCGTATCCCAGGGTGCGGTGGGTATGGATGCAGCCCTTGGGGTGACCGGTGGTGCCGGAGGTGTAAGGCAGCACACACATCTGATCAGCGTCAAAAGCCGCCGGCATCGGAGTCTGTTCCGCGGCAAGGGCTTCAGCCCAGGTCACCACCGCCGGGTCCGTCACTTCTTCCTGCGCCACCGCGATCCAGCCAGGAACCAGCGGATCTCGCGGATCGCTAAGGTAATCCCGGTACTGATGCAGAATCACCCGGGTAACCAGGCCACTATCCACACAGGGGCGCAGATTGCTGTACAGGTCGGCGGCACAGAATGCCAGACGGGCGCCGCTATTTTCGAAGTAATAGGCCAGCTCCTCATGAGTGCTCATGGCGTTTACCGGCACTACCGCCGCCCCCAGCGACATCACCGCATAGAAGGCAACGGTGAACTGCGGACAGTTCTGAGTGTAGAGCAATACGCGATCGCCCTTGGCCACACCACATTCTTGCTGCAGATAACCAGCCATGCATCGCACGTCCCTCTGCAGATCGCCATAGCTCAGCACGCCGTTGTAAAACACCAACGCAGGCCGGTCCGGGTAACGCAAAGCGGAAATACGCAGGTTATCCACCAGAGTGGTTTGCGGAGCGCGAATCCGCTCGGGCAACCCTTTCGGATAGAAGGACAGATGAGGAGAGGTCATCGATGCGCTCCCGTCATTGATCCATGGAACGGGCGATGATTTCCTTCATGATCTCGTTGGCACCGCCATAGATCTTGCCCACCCGGGCATCGGTGTACATCCGCGAGATCGGATACTCTTCCATGTAACCGTAGCCGCCATGCAATTGCAGACATTCATCGATGATCTGGCAGTTCAACTGCGTGGTCCACCACTTCGCCATGGCGGCGGTGGGCACGTCCAGCTCGCCACGGATCACTTTGTAGACACAATCATCGACGAAACAGCGCGCCACCGTCGCCTGGGTCTGACACTCCGCCAATTTGAAACGAGTGTTCTGCATATCCATAAGGCGCTGACCAAACACCTTGCGATCCTTCACATAAGCAGTGGTCTCATCAATGGCCTTCTGCATGGTGGCCACGGCGCCCACGGCGATGAACATGCGCTCGCGCGGCAGTTGCTCCATCAGTTGCACGAAACCCTTGCCCTCGGCACCGCCCAGGACATTTTCCGCTGGTACGCGCACGTCATCGAAAAACAGCTCCGCGGTGTCCTGCCCTTTCTGGCCGATTTTTTCCAGGATGCGCCCACGGCGAAAACCGCTGACTTTTTCCGTTTCCACCATTACCAGGGAAATACCGCGGCTGCCCTTGGCCTGGGTATCGGTTTTCGCCACCACACAGATCAATTCGGCGTGATAGCCGTTGGTGATAAAGGTTTTGGAGCCGTTAATCACATACTCATCACCATCACGGAGCGCGGTGGTCCGCACCGCCTGTAAATCAGAGCCGGCTCCCGGTTCACTCATGGCGATGGCGGCGACCCGCTGGCCACTGGCCAATTGCGGCAGCCATTTCTTGCGCTGCTCCTCGGTGCCGTAATTGAGAATGTAGTGAGACACGATGCCGCTATGCACGCTGATGCTGAAGCTGCTCACCTGAGCGCGGGCCTGCTCCATGCAGATCACGGCCTCATGGGCGAAGGTGCCGCCGCCACCGCCGTACTCGGACGGGATACTGGCACACAACAGGCCCAGCTCACCAAGTTTGGGCCAGACCTCACGATCCGGGTGACGCTGCTTGCGCCATTTTTCCTCCTGGGGCACGAACTCGCGCTCGAAAATCTTGCGTACGGAATCCTGAAAAATTCTCAGTTCGTCATCAATCCAGGCGGACTGCCACTGTGTCATTGGTATTCTCCTCGGCGAGAGTCCATCACACGCTTCGCAGGTGCTTAACCACGCCGTTGGCTGTTTTTGTTGTACTCAGCATGCCCAAGGGCCGCTGCACGACCAATGGCCATCACCATCAAAACCATTGGCCATTCCGCTCTCCAGAGCGCCCGCACACCGACAGCGGTGATGGATTCGGCCAAGCCCGCTCCACGCATCGCATGTCTTCATTGCATATTCAGATAGGGGCGGGCCGCCTTCAGGCGGGTATAGCGGTATTCACCCGGCGGCAGACCGGTCCATTTCTTGAAGGCGCGATGGAAGGTACTCAGTTCGGAAAAACCCAGTTTTGATGCCACGTCCACCAGATTCAGGTCCGGACGCGACAGATACTCGATCGCCGCATCGCAACGCAGGTTGTCCTTCAGCCCTTGATAACACTGGCCTTCATCACGCAGGCGCCGGCGTACGGTTTGCGGCGTCATCCCCAGCACCGAACCGACTTCTTCCAGTGTTGGCAATCCAGAACTCAGATGACGGCGCAGCAGCCGCCGAATCCGCTCGCTGCAAGAGGTTTCGTCCCGATAACGCACCAACAGGTTGGCCGGTGCCTGACGCAGAAAGGAGGTCAGACTCAAGCGGTTCTGCACTACCGGCAACTCCAGCCAACGCGATTCGAAGGTGAAGCCGAAGCAGTTGTCGTTGGCCTTCAATGGCGCGTCGAAAATCAAATGGATACGGTTGCTTTTGCCATCGCCCATGTCCTGATAGCTGACTTGTTGCAAGGGAATCCGTCTTGCCGCCAGCCAGGACGACACGCCCCAGGTAAAGAACATAAACATGCGTTTGGCATAGCTCAGACAGGCGGGCTCGTCACCCTGGTCACGCACACAGACATGGGCGGTTTCCCCTTGCACCACCAAACGTGGCACGAAATCCTTCAACAATAAATGGTAAAACGTGAAGCCCCGACGCAAGGCATCGCCAAGGGTTTCGCACTGGATCAGGTCCTGGCACATATGAGCGAAGGCCCCCAATGGCACCGGGTGGCTGCACAGACCGAAGAATTCATCGCGAAGATCACGTCTCAACAGGTACATCAGCCGCGCGTATTGGTCCTGGGAGACACGGGACAATGGTGATTTCAGCAACCGCACCGGGATCCCGGCACGCTGCATCACCGGCTCCGGGTCCACTCCGTGTCGGCACGCACCCGCCAGCATTTGCTCCACATGATGAATGGAAATGGTATGACTGGTGGTCATCGCCGAGCCGTCAAACCGGATATTCATCACTATCCTCCGCCGTGGAACCAGCCTGAGCCGGCCCACCATCAGTATTTGTATTCAGGATCTTTATGCCACCGCCCACCGGAGCGGCGTGACGCGGAATGGATGCTCTCCTTCTTGGCCAAATCCGACACAGGCAGAGAACCCTTACCACGCGTCTGTAGTTTTTCGCCAAACCCGCCGAAATCAAAGAACGACAGGCTCGCTTTCCTGTTGCGTGATCAATGTATACTGTATACCGTATACAAAAGCAAATCGGTTCCTTCTCTTGATGTGACTCCCCTCCCGAGCCCAACGGGTAGCCCGATTTCTTTTTCATATGCCTGTTTTATCTATTGCGGAGCCTGCGCATGGCCTTGGATAACGCGAATAAGTGGCTGGGCAAGGAGCAGATCCAGGACGACAGTCTGGACCTTCACGCCCTGGCCCGGGTGACCGCCACACTTGGCGGCGCCCCCCTGAGCACCGGAGACGCCCTTCCCCATCTGTGGCAGTGGGCATTCTTTCAACCGGTTTCCGGCATGGACACCCTGGGGCCGGATGGCCATCCCCTCCCCGGTGATTTCCTGCCACCGATTCGCGACTGCCAACGTATGTGGGCCGGCGGCGAGGTGCGTTTCAACAGCCCGTTGCGCGCAGGGGTGCCGGCGCGGCGACACAGCCGGATCGAGGACATCAAGGAAAAACACGGCCGCAGTGGCTCGCTCACCTTCATTACCGTTCGGCACCGCTACCTTCAGGACGACGAGGAGAAAGTGAGCGAGCGACAGGACATCGTGTACCGTGAACCGGTACCGCTGAAGGCCTCCATCGGTGAGCCCATGCCGGAGCTGCAGTGGGCCGATACCATCAAACCGGAAGCCACCCTGTTGTTCCGTTATTCCGCGGTGACCTTCAATTCCCACCGCATCCATTACGACTGGCCCTACACCACCGGAGAGGAAGGCTATCCGGGCCTGGTGGTACACGGACCCCTGATCGCCACCCTGGTGATGCGAGCGTTTGTCCAGTCCAATCCGGACAAGGTCGCCAAGGTATTCCGCTATCGGGGCATGCGTCCGTTGATCGCACCTGAGCCTTTTCAGGTCGGTGGTGTTATTGAGTCCCCCGGGGTTGCCCGGGTCATGGCCGGCAACGAACAGGGCCAGGCCCATGTCGGTGAAGTTGAATTCGAGGAGACCCGTTAATGATTCAGTACGATAAAGAAGCCCTGGATGCCATTCGTGACGGTGTACGCGGCCTGTGCGCCGGGTTCGACGACGCTTATTGGCGTGGCGTCGATGAGCGACAGGACTTCCCGGAAGAGTTTGTTACCGCACTGACTCAGGCCGGATGGCTGGCGGCGATGATCCCGGAGGAGTATGGCGGTTCCGGTCTGGGGTTGGCGGAAGCCTCGGTGATACTGGAAGAAGTGAATCGCTGTGGCGGCAACTCCGGCACCGTGCACGGCCAGATGTACAACATGTTCACGCTGCTGCGTAACGGCTCCGCCGAGCAAAAGGATCACTATTTGCCACGTATCGCCCGCGGCGAGCTGCGCCTGCAGTCCATGGGGGTCACCGAACCGACCACCGGGACCGACACCACCAAGATCAAGACCACCGCGGTGCGCAAGGGCGACCGTTATGTCATCAACGGTCAGAAAGTCTGGATCTCCCGTATTCAGCATTCCGACCTGATGATCCTGCTGGCGCGCACCACTCCGCTGGATCAGGTGAAGAAAAAAACCGATGGCATGTCCATCTTTCTGGTGGATCTGCACCAGGCCATCGGCAATGGCATGACGGTCCAGCCGATCGCCAACATGGTGCATCACGTCACCAATGAGTTGTTCTTCGACAATCTGGAAATTCCCGCCGAGGCGCTGATCGGCGAGGAAGGCAAAGGCTTCCGCTATATCCTGGATGGCCTCAACGCCGAGCGCACGCTGATCGCCGCGGAGTGCATCGGCGATGGCCGCTGGTTCATCGACAAGGCCAGCCGCTATGCCCGTGACCGGGAAGTGTTCGGCCGCCCGATCGGCAAGAACCAGGGCATTCAGTTTCCCATTGCCGAAGCGCACATCGAAGTGGAGGCCGCCGACCTGATGCGCTGGCGTGCCTGTGAACAATACGATTCCGGCCTCAATGCCGGCGCCGCCGCCAACATGGCCAAATACCTGGCGGCCAAGGCGTCCTGGGAAGCCGCCAACGTGTGCTTGCAAACCCACGGCGGTTTCGGCTTCGCCTGCGAATACGACGTGGAACGGAAATTCCGTGAAACCCGCCTGTATCAGGTGGCTCCGATTTCCACCAATCTGATTCTCTCTTACGTGGCCGAGCACCTGCTCGAACTGCCACGGTCCTTCTAAGGAGCGAACATGAGCGACGCAACCCGGGCCCTGGCCTCGTTTCTCGCCGAGCTGCGCTATGAGGACCTGCCGGAAGCGGTGGTGGCCCGCACCGAGGATCTGTTCCTCGACTGGCTGGGATCCTTGATCGCCGGCAGCGGTCAACACCCTATCCCGCTGTTCGCTGGCTATGCACGGCGCATGGGCCCCGCTTCCGGTGCTGTCCAGAATCTGGTGGACGGCACCAACACTTCCGCCTACTTCGCCGCGCTGGTCAACGGCGCCGCTTCCCATGTGGTGGAACAGGACGATCTACACAACAGCTCGGTACTGCACCCGGCCACGGTGGTATTTCCCGCCGCCCTGGCGATGGCTCAGGAACAGGGCGGAAGCGGTCGTGATCTGATCGTCGCCTCGGTGGCCGGCTACGAGGCCGGCATTCGCATCGGCGAATTTCTCGGCCGCTCCCACTACCGCATCTTCCATACCACCGGTACCGTCGGCACCTTGGCGGCGGCGGTGGCCGCCGGCAAAATTCTGGGACTGGACCGGGACGGTTTCATCAACCTTCTCGGCAGTGCCGGCACCCAGGCCTCGGGCTTATGGGAATTCCTGCGCGACGCCGCCGACTCCAAACAACTGCACACCGCCAAGGCAGCGGCGGATGGCGTGCTGGCCGCCTGTCTCACCGCCGATGGGCTGACCGGAGCACGCAATATCCTCGAAGGCGATCAGGGGCTCGCCGCCGGCTTGTCCCGGGACGCCGATGCCCGTTTTCTCAATGATCGCCTCGGCGAACGCTGGGCGCTGTCGGAAACCTCGTTCAAGTTCCACGCATCCTGCCGCCATACTCACCCGGCGGCGGATGCCCTGCTGGCGGTCATGCGGGAGCACGATCTCAAGGCGGATGACATCGAATCCGTCACCGCCCGGGTGCACCAGGGCGCCATCGATGTACTCGGCCGCGTGGACATTCCGGCCACTATCCACCAGGCCAAGTTCTCCATGGGAACGGTGCTGGGCCTGATTGCGCTGCACGGCCATGCCGGTCTGTCGGAGTTTCACCAGATCCCACTGGACGATGCCGCGGTCGCCGCGTTTCGTGACAAGGTCACAATGCAGCTGGACGCCGAAGTGGACGGGGCCTACCCGGCGCGCTGGCTCGGCCGGGTGGATGTGGTCACCAGAGATGGCCGTACCCTGCACGGCAGCATCGATGAACCCAAAGGTGACCCAGGCAATACGCTGAACCGGGCGGAATTGGAAGATAAATTCCGTCGGCTGGCGCGTTTCGCCGGCACCCTTTCCGAGGACGCCATGGGCACCGTCATCGAGCGTGTCTGGACACTGCATGACGCCGACAACGTCACTCCCCTGATTTGAACCGTGAGGACGCGGGGTTACCCCGCGTCCCAGGGCCGCCGACCTGCCTTTGCCAGAGAAAGCGCCCATCGCAGCTGTAGGAGCACAAGAATGAGTACCACCGCTTCTCCCCGGCCCCTGGACGGCATTACCGTGGTCAGCCTGGAGCATGCCATCGCCGCGCCGTTTTGTACCCGCCAGCTGGCGGATATGGGCGCGCGGGTGATCAAGGTAGAGCGCCCCGGCGTCGGCGACTTCGCCCGTGGCTATGACGAACGGGTCCACGGTCTGGCCTCCCATTTCGTTTGGACCAACCGCTCCAAGGAAAGTCTGACGCTGGATCTGAAGCACGATACCGCCACCCCGGTACTGCAACGCCTGCTTGAACAAGCCGACGTGCTGGTGCAGAACCTGGCTCCCGGCGCCGCCGCCCGCCTCGGACTGTCGTTCGAAGCACTGCACGAGCGCTTCCCAAAACTGATCGTTTGCGACATCTCCGGTTACGGCGAAGGCGGCCCTTACCAGGACAAGAAAGCTTACGATCTGTTGATCCAGAGTGAGGGCGGCTTCCTGTCCGTCACCGGCACCCCGGACGACATGGCCAAGGCCGGTTGTTCCATCGCCGACATTTCCGCTGGTATGTACGCCTACACTCATATCCTCAACGCTCTGCTGCTGCGCCAGAGCACCGGCAAAGGCAGCCGTATCGACGTTTCCATGCTGGAGAGTCTGGTGGAGTGGATGAACTACCCGCTCTACTACGCGTTCGAAGGCGCCGAACCGCCGCCGCGCACTGGCGCCGCCCACGCTACTATCTATCCTTACGGCCCATTCGACACCGGCGATGGCGGCACCGTGATGCTGGGACTGCAGAATGAGCGGGAATGGCGTGTGTTCTGCGAACAAGTCCTGCTACAGGCCGAGCTGGCCGACGATGAACGTTTTGCCTCCAATTCCCAACGGGTCCATAACCGGGCAGCACTGAAGTCACTGATCCTGGGTGTCTTCGCGGAATTGGATGCCGAGGAAGTGATTCGCCGCCTCGATGATGCGCGCATCGCCAATGCTCATGTCAACGACATGCATGGAGTCTGGCGGCACCCGCAACTAGCCGCCCGGCAACGCTGGACCGAGATCGGCAGCCCCAGGGGGCCATTGCCGGCATTACTGCCTCCCGGAGCCAGCAATGCGTTTCAGCCGCGTATGGACGCCGTGCCGGACCTGGGCGAGCACAGCGCGGCTATTCTCGCCGAGCTGGGTTACGATGACGGCGATATCGAACAGTTCCAACAGGCGGGAGTAATCTGAATGGCCTTGAGAGCGTCCCGTGATGCCCGCACCATGCTGTTCGTGCCCGCCACCCGTCTGGAGCGGGTGGCCAAGGCCCAGGCCAGCGGCGCGGACCTGGTGATCATCGATCTTGAAGATGCGGTGGCCGAGGCGGACAAAGCCGAAGCTCGCCGCGCCCTGGCCGATTTCCTCGAGCAAGCCACGACGCCCTTGTTCGTGCGCATGAATGGCGCCAGCACGGATCACTTCGAAGCAGATATTGCCCTGTGCTCCCAAGCCGATGCGGTGCACGGCATCATGCTGCCGAAGACCGAAAGCGCCGGGGATGTTCAGCGCGCCCGCATCGATGGCAAGGCGCTATGGCCACTGGTGGAAAGCGTACGTGGCGTGATCAACATTCCACACATCGCCGCCTGCGATGGCATCGAACGGCTCACCTTTGGGGCCTTGGATCTGAGTCTGGATCTGGGTGCCGAAGCCGGCAGCGAAGGTGCCGTCACCATCCTGGACCAGTGTCGTGCTCAACTGATCCTGCACAGCCGGCTGAACGGTCTTGCCGGACCGGTGGAAAGCGTGGAGCCCGATTTCCGTAACACGGAGAAAGTCGCGGCAGTCGCACTGCGTGCCGCGCAAATGGGATTTACCGGCATGCTCTGCATTCATCCCGGGCAGATCGAACCGGTGCGGCGGGCCTTTTCCCCCACCAGCGAGCAACTGGAGTGGGCCCGTCGAGTGGTGGACGGTGTCGCCGAACACGGTGCCACTTTCCAGTTGGACGGACAGATGGTGGATGAGCCTGTGATTCAACGAGCCCGTCGCTTGATCGCCGCGGCGGGCTGATTTCCCTCCATCAGGGGCCTTGTAGCTACCTCCGAATTTATATCTCCAAGGCCGGAAGAACAGCTTCGTCGCTTCCGACGATGCCGCCCACCGCCGAGACACTGCTACTCTGTTGACTCATAACCAGAACAACGGTGGGTGCGGAATGAAGGACTGGCAATCGCTCGTCGATCTGCGGGCACTGAACACCTGGATGGAACAGCAGGGTCTGGGCATAGGCGGTATCGAGAATCCCCTGCCGCTGGCCGGCGGCACCCAGAACCTGCTGCTGCGCTTCCAACGTGATGGCAAGGACTATGTTCTGCGCCGCCCGCCCCGCCATCTACGCGCCAATTCCAACGACACCATGCGGCGGGAGATGCGCCTACTCGCCGCGCTGTCCGATACCAAGGTGCCTCATCCCCGCTTGCTCGCCGCCTGCCCCGAGGAAGACGTGATTGGTGTTTCGTTCTATTTGATGGAGCCCATCGATGGCTTCAACGCCACCTGCGATTTTCCCGAGTCCCACGGCACCAGCTCCGACTGGGTGCACCGCATGGGCCTGTCCCTGGTGGAAGGGATCACTGCCCTCGGCGCGGTGGATTACGAAAAAGTCGGACTGAGTGGCTTCGGCAAGCCCGAGGGTTTTCTGCAGCGGCAGGTACCCCGCTGGCGCGCACAGCTGGAGAGCTATCAGGCGTTTGCCGAATGGCCCGGCGCCGGTGGTATTCCCGGCGTGGATCGCGTCGGACAATGGTTGGAACGTCATCGGCCCGATACGTTTCAGCCCGGCATCATTCATGGCGACTACCATCTCGCCAACGTGCTTTACTGCCATGAACGTCCGGAACTGGCCGCCATTGTCGACTGGGAACTGACCACCATCGGCGATCCGCTTATCGACCTTGGCTGGCTCCTGGCCACCACACCGGACCATCTGGATCTGCGGATCAATCAGAAAGGCGACACCCTGGGCACGGCCTTCCCTGGCCGGCAAGCAATGATCGAACATTACCGCGCCCGCAGCGATCGCGACCTCAGCCACATCGAATGGTACGGCGTACTGGCATGCTACAAGCTCGGCCTGATCCTGGAAGGCACCTACGCGCGGGCCTGTGCCGGCAAGGCCCCGATGGAAACCGGCGAGCGCCTGCATAACCGCACCATTACGCTGTTCGAGCGCGCCCTGGGCTGGATCTCCTGAGCGCGGCCTTCATCTCGGAACAATCATTCCGGAATAATGTGGAGAACGATATGAACGATCTGGATTTCAGCGGGAAAACCGTTTTGGTGGTGGGCGGCTCCAGTGGTATCGGCAACGGGATCGCTCAGGCTTTCCGCCGGCGCGGCGCCGATGTGCACGTCTGGGGTACTCGTGCCAGCGCCAGCGACTACGCTGGTGACGAAGGATCCGACCTTGACGGCCTTGGCTACTCCCAGGTAGATGTCTCCGACATCGACGCCATTGAACGCCTCACCCCGGCCTTCTCCCAACTGGATATTCTGATTCAATGTCAGGGCACGGTGGCCTATCGGCGCGGTGAGTTCGAGCGGGAAGGCTGGGACAAAGTGATCGCGGTAAACCTCGATAGCCTGCGTGCCTGTGCCATGAAGTTCCATTCCATGCTGCACGAAAGCCGGGGGAACATGATCGTGGTCAGTTCCACCGCCGCCTTCCATTCCACCCGCGGCAATCCCGCCTACAACGCTTCCAAGGCTGGCGCCGTGGCCCTGGTACGGACTCTTGGGGAAGCCTGGGCCAGCGACGGCATCTCGGTGAACGGCATTGCTCCAGGCCTGGTCGCCACCAAGCTGACCACCGTGACCACCGAAAACCCCAAACGTCTGGAGGCTTCCCTGGCCAATATTCCCGCCGGACGCCTCGGCACTCCGGCGGACATGGCCGGCGCCGCGCTGTTTCTGGCTTCCCCGCTGGCGGACTACATTCGCGGCCAGACCCTGGTGGTGGACGGCGGACTTATCCTGTCCTGACAGGCTGATTCCGCTTTTGCCAATCACTTTTCCCAGTCTCTTTTTCCCAAAAAAAGGGGAGCTTCCATGAACTTCGATCATTCCGAACAAACCCTGGAGCTGCTGGCGCGCCTGCAGCGCTTCATGGACACCTATATCGCGCCACGGGAACAGGAACAACATGACTGGGTCACCGACCCGGCCAGGGTCTGGCAACCCTGGCCCGGACTTGAGGAACTGAAGGAAAAGGCCCGCGCCGAAGGTCTGTGGAATCTGTTCCTGCCGAAGGAGTACGGTGATCTCAGCCCCGGACTCAGCAATCTGGAATACGCGCCTCTGTGTGAAATCATGGGGCGAATTCCCTGGTCCGCCGAGGTGTTCAACTGCTCCGCCCCGGACACCGGCAACATGGAAGTGCTCGCAAAATACGGCAATGCCGAACAACAGGAGCGATGGCTCAAGCCGCTGATGGACGGAGAAATCCGTTCCGCTTATCTGATGACGGAACCGCAGGTGGCCTCCTCCGACGCCACCAACATCGAAACTGAAATCAAATCCGACGGTGACGACTACGTCATCAATGGCCGCAAGTGGTGGATCTCCGGCATCATGGATCCGCGCTGTAAGGTGCTGTTATTAATGGGAAAAACCGACCCCGACGCGCCTCGCCACCAGCAACAGTCCACCGTGATCATTCCCCGCGACACGCCGGGGATTCACATCGTCCGCAATCTGACGGTATTCGGCAGTCTCAATTCACCGGGTGGTGAAGCGGAGCTGCGCCTGGAGAATGTGCGTATTCCCAAACGCAATCTGATTCTGGGCGAGGGACGCGGCTTTGAAATCGCCCAGGGCCGACTCGGCCCGGGCCGCATTCACCATTGCATGCGCTCGATTGGCCAGGCTCAGCGCAGCCTCGAAATCATGGCCCGCCGGGTGGAGAATCGAGTGGCGTTCGGTCGCAAACTGTCCGAGCAAAGCAGTATCCGCCAGGACATTGCCCGCTCTTTCTGCGATATCGAGCAAGCCCGCCTGCTAACACTGAAAGCCGCTGACCGCATGGACAAATACGGCAACAAGGACGCCAAGGATCTGATCGCGGCAATCAAAGTGGTGGCGCCACAGATGGCACAGAACGTGACCGACCGCGCCATCCAGGCCCATGGTGGCATGGGGGTCAGCGACGATACACCGATCGCGCACTTCTTTACTCTGAACCGGTTCGTGCGCATCGCCGACGGTCCGGACGAAGTGCACATGTCGCAATTAGGTAAAATGAAAATTCAGGAATACAACGATTCCTAGTTCCCCCGGGGCGCGGTGTCGCCGACACCGTTCCCGGCCTCATCTTCAAAATATACCAGCATGCGTAAATGAAGGTGTTCGTCCACGATCAGCATCTCATGCCGTAGTGATCGCACCCGGCCATCGTCCCCTGTCAGACGGCTGATGCCACGTTGATAGCCCTGCCGGTCCGGCTCGTCCCACCAATGCCGGAACGGCTCGGACAACCGTCTCATTTCATCGACAAACGCCGTCATTGTCGGGTCCTCCGGCGCCACCGCCAGATCGCAACGGAAGTTCGCCAACAGCTTCCGCGCATCCCGCTCCCAGTCCGGCATTCGTTCTCGCAGGACGTCGTCACGAAATACCAGACGCAGCAGGTTGCGCTCGGTGTCGGCGCGCTCGTTCAACCGGAACCAATGATCGGCGGACTGGTTCCAGGCCACCAGGTCCCAGCGCAAATTCATTACATAGGCGGGGCAAGGTGCGAGCTGATCCAGGACCGCTTGGGTTAACCGGGAAACCGCGGTGGCCTGGCGGGCCTCGTAGGCCGGCGGCCGCTGCTGCGCCAGCATAAACAGATGGCAGCAGTCCTCGTCATCCAGCTTCAGCACCCGGGACAGGTTGAGGAGAAAGGTTTCCGAGACATTGATATCCCTGCCCTGCTCGAACCACGTATACCAGGTGATGCCGACACCGGCGAGTGCCGCCACCTCTTCCCGGCGTAATCCCGGAGTGCGGCGGCGTGGTCCGGAAGGCAGCCCCACTTCCGCCGGCGTCACACGCTCACGACGTTGTCGCACGAACTCCGCAAGCTCATGCCGAGTACGGGCCAGAGATTTTACCGGGCTCATTCTGTTAGTCCTGCTAATAGTATAAAAGCTTAAATTGTACGGTTAGTTTAATGCCCCAAGAATAACGCTTCTTCCATAGGAGAAGCGAGATGACCTCATACTGTGAATACCCCACTCCCTCGTCACCATTGGCGAGCCGTGCCGGTCCGCGCCAATGGGCCGGCCTCGCCGTTCTGGCCCTGCCGACGCTGTTACTGGGGCTGGACGTGACGCTGCTGTATCTCGCCTTTCCGGCGCTGGCCGCGGACTTGAAACCGGACAGTGCCCAGGCGCTGTGGATCATGGACATTTATGGCTTCTTCATCAGCGGCTTTCTGATCACCATGGGGACGCTTGGTGATCGCATCGGGCGCCGTAAACTGCTGATGCTGGGTGCCGCCGGCTTTGCCCTGGCTTCCTTACTCGCCGCCTTCGCCAGCACCGCCACGCAACTGATCGTGGCGCGGGCGTTACTGGGCTTTACCGGCGCCGCCCTGATGCCCTCGACTCTGGCGCTGATCAGCAACCTGTTTCGGGAGCCATCCCAGCGGGCGCTGGCCATCGGTATCTGGGCCACCATGTTCGCTCTGGGAATGGCCGCCGGCCCATTGGTGGGGGGTGTGCTTTTGGATCATTTCTGGTGGGGATCCGCCTTTCTGGTGGCACTTCCGGTGGTAGCGGTTCTGTGGCTCTGCGCCCCCTGGCTGCTCCCCGAATACCGCGATGAGAGCAGCGGACGGCTGGACCCGGGCAGCGTGGCATTGTCACTTCTGGCACTTCTGCCGCTGATCTACGGTGTCAAGCACTTCGCCAGGCACGGCCTGGATTGGCAAGGGGTCATCGCGCTGTTGATTGGTGCTCTCGGCCTGCTTCTGTTCATCAAACGTCAACGACGCCTGGCGGATCCATTACTGGATTTAAGCCTGTTCCGTGGCCGCTCGTTCACCGCGGCCCTGCTGATCCTGTTGGTGGGTCTGATGGGGGTGGGTGGAGCCATGCTGCTGGTGACCCAGTATCTGCAACTGGTCAGTGGCCTGTCTCCCCGCGTCGCCGGTGCCTGGATGGGACCGCCGGCCCTGGCGATGCTGGTGGCGGCGATCAGCGCGCCGCTGCTGACCCGACGCTTCCCGGTCGGACGGGTGGTGACCGGAGCGCTGCTTTTCTCCGTATTGGGCTATCTGATGCTGGCCTGGGTGGACGCGGAAGCTCGAACGATACAGGTGGTCAGTGGCTTTGCCCTGATCTATCTGGGCCTGGGAGCCATCGCCGCGCTGGGTACCGATCTGGTGGTGGCGGCGGCGCCAACGGGCAAAGCAGGCTCCGCGGCTTCGCTGTCGGAAACGGTACAGGAACTGGGAGTGGCGTTGGGCGTCGCCATATTGGGCAGCCTCAGCGGCAGCCTCTATCGCATCTGTGCCGCCGAGCAACTCGGAGCCCTATCCACGGCCGTCAACGAAAGCCTTTGGCAGGCGGTGTCCGTGGCGGACCAGCTACCGGCGGGGGTACTCGAGCAAGCGCGGGAGATTTTCACCCAGAGCCTCAACCTCACCGCTCTGATCACCGCTGTGGGTATCGGCCTCCTCGCCATGGTGCCAGTGATCACACTAAGAGGCGGGCACTGAATACGGATAAGGGGAATGGCCCGGCGGCGCCGCGCCATTTCCCAGCAGGTTTACTGCGCCAACTGGAAGAGCTTCACATCCGGACGTCCCGCCAGCAGGTCCTTGAGACCACCACCGAGCCCCTTCATGTTCTCACGGTGGGCTTCCAGAGCCGCCTGATCCGTGTATTGCTCATAGATCATCACCACATCCTTGTCGTCCAGGGACTGGTGAACGTTATAGGCATGGTTACCTTCTTCCTTGCGAACTTCCGCCGCGATCTTGTTCATTTCCGCCGCCAGAGCGTCCCCTTTACCGGCCTGCGCCTGCAGCACAGCTACGATTCCAAGCATGTTGTTTTCCTTACGTTGTAAACGATTAGCAACCGGCATGCTGGCACAAGCGCGGGGGTGACGAGAGCTTCTGACACTATTGGTTACGTTTTCCGTTAAGGAGGACGCCGGCCCCGTCATCGGCAGCTGCCCTCCGCCCCTCCTCCCGGGGTGTCCGATGCCATTCCCGAAGATGATCCGGAACTAGCGTTCCCGCAGGGCTTCTCCGGCGTGATCGATCGGCTTCATCAGATACTCGAAAACCGTCTTCTCGCCGGTGCGGATATCCACCTTGGCGATCATACCCGGCACGATCGGAAACCTGGTGCCCGCATCATTGATCAGAGCATCCGTTTTGGTACGGATGAACACACGATAGTAAAAGATCTCAGGTTTGACTTCGTCCTGAATGGTATCCGGTGAGATCATGGCCACCTCGCCATCCAGGTCGCCATAGACGGTATAGTCGTAGGCGGTGATCTTGACCTTGGCGGACTGACCGGGGTGAATAAAGGCAATATCCCTGGGAGAGATCCTGGCTTCCACCAGCAACTGATCGTCCAGAGGGACAATTTCCATCAGGCGACCATTAGGTGGAATCACTCCGCCCCGGGTGCTGACCTCGATGTCCTTCACCACTCCGCGCACCGGCGAGCGCAATGTGAGCCTCGACAGAGCGTCCGAGCGGCCCCGTACCACAGAGGACAGAGCCTTGGCTTCCGCCTCCGCACGAGCCAGTTCCTCCCGCGCAAGAATCAGGTATTCAGAGCGGATCTCACTGGCTTTCAGCTCCAGCTCCGACAGCTGGCGCCGTAAGCGCAGCACTTCCACGTTACTGGCAGCTCCGATTTCCAGCAGCGATTCCGTCAGCTGCAACTCTTCACGCACAATGCGCTGGGACTTATGGACGCCAGCCAAAGACGATCTCAACCCCCTGCGCCGCGTTTCATACAGTTCGGTTTCCGCGGCGATGAGTTCGGGATAGGCCTGTAACGCCTCCGGGAAGATCAACGGTGTCTCGTTGACTTCCGCTTCCAATCTGGCAACGGTGCCTAGGGCCGCGCGATAACGGGCCGCGCTTTCTTCCACGCTGGACTCGGTCTTGGTAAGATCCAACTGAGCCAGCACTTGCCCGGCTTCTACGATCTCCCCTTCCTTGACCCTCAGGTCCATCAGGATTCCCCCTTCCAAGGACTGGATCACTTTCTCCCGGGAAGACGGAATCACACGGCCATCACCTGTCGATACTTCCACTACCTCGGCAAAATAGGACCAGACCAGTAACGCGGCCATGGCCAGACAAACCAGCCACACAATACGGGTTGAACGAACCACCGTGGCATCGTCCACTTCATCGTTGTAATGACGATGGTCATTGTCATAATCCAACAGAGATGCCGTTCCTCCAGCAGCGCTCATTGACAGTCCGGTGATATCAGGCGGGCGGGAATTGGCGGCATCGCGGCTCCCCTTCATGGCCGGGTCCCTTCCTTGTTGTTGTTCGTGGACTGAAGCGGAGCCTTTTTCGATAGGATCGACAGTGCTTTGGCGCGCGTATCGTCCAGCAGAATCTGTCCGTTTTCCAGCACAATGATACGGTCCACCAGATTGAGCATACTCATCCGGTGTGTCGCCACCACCAGAGTCCGGTTTTCCAGCCAGTCACTCATTCTCTGAATGAATTTCTTTTCCGCTGTCTCATCCAGTGAGGCGGTAGGTTCATCCAGCAGCAGAACATTGGGCTGTCGCAACAGCAGACGGGAGAGCAACAGCGACTGGCGCTGACCACCGGACAGGCCGAGCCCGCCTTCAAGAATCGGATGGTCAAGCCCGTCGGGCAGCGTTCTCAGATAATCACTGGCACCGGTCATATCCATGGTGGCGAGTAACTCCTGGTCGGACACATGGGGGGCGCCCAGCATCAGATTATCCCGCAAGGTACCGTGGAACAGCCGCGCGTTCTGGCTTAGAAGACCCACATCCCGACGTAGATCCGCCGGATCGATATGAGTGAGATTGATACCGTCCAGGAGAACCTGTCCAGAACCGGCTTCGATGGCGCCGGCCAGAGCCTGCAACAACGTGGATTTGCCCGCGCCGTTACGCCCCAGCACACCGATACGCTCTCCCGGTTTGATGGTCAGCGCCTTCACCGCCAGAGCGGCGTTGGGGGCATCGGCATATTGGAATACCGCCTGCTTCAACTGATAGTGACCAGTGACAAAGGGTCGGTGAACCCGTTTTTCCTCCTCGGGGTGGTCCACCGCGCGCTCCATGATCTGATCCAGGCTGCTCATCGCCACCTTGGCATGCTGCCATTTGCTCATCACATGCGTGATTTGAGACATTGGAGCCATCATGCGTGACGCCAGGATCGATGCCGCCACCAGCGACCCGACCGACAGTTCCGCTTCCATCACCATCGGTGCGCCGAACAGGACAATGACGGCGAATACCCCGCTCTGTATCGTGTGACTCCACACCACCAGGGTATTGGCGATGTAACGCAGTTTCAGATTCACGTCGGCGGTGACCGCGTTGTAATGATTCCATTGCTGCTGAAAACGCGCTTCCGCTTGCAACGACTTGACGTCCTCCAAACCCTGGATGGTTTCCACCAGCATCGCATTTCGTAGTGAAGACTCGCGCATGGCTTCGTTGGCGAGAATATGCAGGCGCCTCTGCGCCAGCATGCCGGGAATGATCATCAACACCACCGCGGCCAGCGGTACCAGCACCAAGGGACCGGCGATATACCAGAGCACGAAACAGAACAAGAAGAAGAAAGGCATATCAGCGAATGCCGTTACCGTGCTGGAGGTAAGCAATTCCCGAATATGCTCCAGTTCGCGAATCTGGGCGATAAAGGACCCGGTGGAGCGCGGCTTCTCCGAGTTTTTTATGCGTAGCGCGTGGCCAAAAACGCGATCCGACACGCGCATATCAGCCCGCTTGCCAAGCAAATCGGTGATATGAACCCGGCTCCTGCGCAGAATGAAATCAAACACCATTGCCACCAGAACACCGGAAAACAGGACGTACAAGGTGGCATAGGATTCCGCCGGAACCACACGATCGTAGACCTGGCGGGAAAACAAAATGCCGGCCAATGCCAACAGATTGGCTACCAGTGATGCCAGCATCACATGTCCGTAGGGCTTCAGATCACGAAGAATGATGCGCCGGAACCAATTGGATTGATAAGGCCGGACATAATCGTCCACCCGGGCATCGGGGGCCGAACGGGTCGGTCTCAGGATCAGTGTGAGAACCACATTGTCGACAAGCTCCTGACGAGGAAGCTGACTTCTGAGGCCCTGATCGCCACTATAGGACAGCGTCACCGCGCCATCACCGCCAATGCTTTCGGCCACCGCCACCTGGCCGTCCTTGAATTGCACCACCAAAGGAAACCGCCAGGGTGTCAGCGGCATTTCGCCCAGATCACCAATCTTGCAGGCCAGTCCCAATTGGCGGGCCATGGCCTTCAGCACATCGCCGGGGCTCTGCCTCATGCTCCAGGCAGCCGTCAGGTGAACATTTTCCTCGGAATATTCCAAACGATAATGCCGGGCCACCGCCAACATGGCTTCGGTCCACGGTCCGTAGTCGGGAGCCGGCGCGGCTTCGTCCAGCGTTTCTTCGACATCCTGGATACTCATGGCTGAATCGGCACTCCCTGCACGGCGGCGCTGCTCAAACCAAACGCCGCGCGAATTTCCGCCACGTTGTAAAGACAGTCGATTTGCAGGCGGCGTAGATCAAACCGGGTGTTCTGCTGCTCGAAGCGGGACTGGTGGATCTCCTGTTCCGTATTGAGAATGTCCAACAGTGAGCGCGTTCCCAATGCTAAATATTGCTGCCGGTACAGCTTCTGCGTCTCGGCGATGCTGTTATAGCGGTTGTTCAGTAATTCGAGGCGCCCGGACAGACTCCGTGTCTGCACCTTCGCCTCCCGTAATCCCAGGGAGACTTCCCGGTAGGCGGCATCCCGGGCGGCGTTCGCCGCCTCAAGGGCGTAGTCTGCCGCCCGCCGGCGGGCCTTTAACGCGCCGCCTTGAAACAGCTTGCTGCTTACTCCGACGGAAACGAAGACATCATTGTCCCGATCCATGGCTTCCAGGTCCGCGGGCCGATCATTCAGATAGTGCTCGAAATCCGCGGAGATCGAGAAGGTCGGCAACATCTGTGCCCGCGCCTGACGAATCAGCGAACGGGCTTCCTCCCGCTCCGCTTCCGCCCGCATGATCCGGGGCACATTGTCGAAGTCTTCTTCCACGCGAAGGCAGGCGTCAGCCAGATGATCGGGAAACTCCGGAGATACCGTGACCGGCCCGGGGGCATTCAACAGACTTTGCAGATTACGCTGCCACGCATCGCTCTGTGCCTGGAACTGCAGAACCGTGGCCTGGGCCGCCTCTTTTCTGGACAAAGCCTGGATTTCGTCCGACCGGGTGGCGGCGCCCTTGGCGGCCCGCTGAGACGCCAGTTCCTGCAGTTCTCCGATGGCTTCCACCTGCTCCCTGGCAATTGTCAGCAGCGTCTGATAACGCTGGACCTCGATCACCGCCTGCGCGGTTTCCTGGGCAAGCTGGTCCACCGCCAAAAGCACGTTGGCCCTGTCCCGCTCCACCCCGTGGGAAGCCGCCGCCACGGAGCTGGAAACCTTGCCAAAGTCATACAACATCTGTGAGGCCGAAGCGGTCAACGCCTCTTCGGAGCGTCCGGTGGAGTCCCTGTAGCCACGGCTAAGACCGGCGCTGAGTTCGGGATAATAGCCTGCGCGAGCCACCGCCACCTGTTCGTTTTGCTGGAACAGGCGGCCAATGGATTCAGCGATAACCGGGTGTGTATCCACCGCCCGTCGGACCGCGCTGACAATATCGAAATCCACTTCGTTTCCGTATACCGGAACCTGTTTGACCTGTTGTTTCAGGTCACCGGTATCGACTTCCCCTGCTCCGGCTTCTCCAAGGCAAACACAGAGCATTACCATCGCTGACAGGAGGTATGGACGATGAACTCCCTTGCTTCCGTGAGACCGCATTCAGATCCTTAACTGCAGCTTTCCCTGGAAAGACACCGGGCCTTCTGGCCCGGTGCCGGTGTGCATCGTATCGATGGCTTAAATCACCGAAATGCCGCTTTGAACCCACAGTTCGCTGGGGTCGCCCTCCTGGCTGTAGACCACATAATCGGTGCCGTCCACGGTGGTGGTGCCAGCGTTCTGCCACTCCCCTACCAGTTCCACCGTGTCGTCCTGGTCACCGTCAATGAACAATACGTTGTCCGTATCGGTCATCGCGATCAGCGAGGCCAGATCAATGGATACCGTGTTGGCACCAGTACCGCCGATGGACAGATGCTCAATATTGTTGATCGTCGCCGGGTCGACATAGTCGGCCGCGAGACTGTCAACGAAATCGAGCGAAATGCCGTCACCGGTCAACAGCAGCGTATCCTCCCCTGCACCGCCGTCGAAGGTATCGTTACCGAGGCCGTCGTAGACCAGGGTATCGTTGCCATCACCACCATTCAGGGTGTCGTTGCCGTTACCTCCTCGCAGCCAGTCATCTCCGGCGTTACCGTTAAGCACATCGTCGCCGTCGTACCCATAGAGACGATCATCACCCGCCGTACCTTCCAAGGTGTCGGCACCCGAGGTCCCATCGGTCACAGGATTGTTCGCCGCGTTCAACAGGCTGAGCTCGGCCAACTGAGTGACGCTGTCCGTGGCGGTTTGCCCGTCGAGATCCGTTCCCGTAATGGTGTAGCTTGGCAGCAGCCCCAGGTCGGTTCCGAGCAAGGCATCCGCCAGATAGATCGAAGCCAGAAACTCATTGATCGCCAGATTGTCGATGGCCCCGCCATCCGCGGCGGTAATCGTCAGCGTCGGCGTGAGATTGAGAGGGAAAAGGTTATAGTCGCTGAACTGGATATCCAGTCCCAGCTCATCGGCCAGCGCCTGAGACCAATTCAGAGTCTGGTTCCCCGCTCCCAACAGTCCGAGAATCTGGTTAATGCTCAACAGCGACGACATCTCGATGGTGACCGACGCCAGATTGTTGTTCGGGTCGTAAGCGGAGAACATCTGATGGTTGAGGTCAAGCAGCCCAATCGCTTCCACGCCAACCAGTCCCAGCAGGCTGCCGCCCGCGACATTCACTACCGGACCGGAAGCATCGACGTCAAAGCCGACCGAATTGGAATCCGGCGAGACGTTGCCCGCCGCATCGGTGATCGTGGCGGTGGCGGTGTAGGTACCGTCATCCAGCCATTGGGCCACGTCCACATTGGCCGTACCCGCGGTCACCTCATCCGTGGTTACGGTGTGTTCAGCGGTGTAGACCGCGCCGCCGTCTCCGGTGAAAGTCAGAGTAATGACATCACCCGCCTCGGCGCCGGCAGGCAGTCCTACCTCGGCCTGCACCCCGTCCACCATTTCGTTGCTGTCGATGATACCGTCGGCGGCATCGGCGATGCTCAAGGTCGGCGCATCCGGCGCAACGGTGTCCACTGTCACATCAAAGGAGGCACTCGGATCCGAGGTGTTGCCCGCTTCGTCCATGGCCGTGGCCGTGAAACCATAAGTGCCATCGGCCAGTGCGGCCGGGACGACAAAACTCCAGTTACCACTGGCATCGGCCTGCACCGTGCCCACGGAAGCGCCATCCTGGAAAATTTCCACGGTGCTGTTGGCTTCCGCCGTGCCCCTCAGGGTCGGCGTGTCGTCATTGGTGCTGCCGCCGGTCAGTACCGGGTCGGTACCGGGATCCACATCGTCCAGCGCATCTTGGATGGTTGGCGTGGCTGGAGCCGAAGCATCCACGTTGATAGTGGCTGGGGCACTGGCGTTTCCGGCTCCATCCGTGGCGGTAACGCTCACTTCCGTACCATCCGCCAGAGGCGCATCCGGCGTCACCGACCAGTTACCGTCGGCATCCGCTTCCACCGTGTAGTCCGGAGTGCCATCGCCATTGGTATCCACTTGAACGGTGCTGCCCGCTTCGGCTGTACCAGTAAGGATCGTTCCGTCAGTGGGCTCCACCGTCGGTGCCGCCGGTGCGGTGGTGTCCACCGTCACTTCAAACGCCGTACTCGGATCCGAGGTATTACCCGCCGCATCCGTGGCCGTCGCCGTGAAGCTGTAGTCGCCTTCGGCCAGTTCGGTCGCAGGCGTAAAGCTCCAGTTGCCGCTGCCGTCGGCGGTAGCCGTACCGATCTCCGTGCCGTCCTGGAAGATCGCCACCGTGCTGCCCGCTTCCGCCGTACCGCTCAGGGTCGGCGTGGTGTCGTTGGTGCTGCCACCGGTCAGCACCGGATCGGTGCCCGGTGCCACATCGTCTTCCGCCTGGGTTATGACCGGCGCCGCTGGCGCGACGGCATCCACGATGGCGGTGACCGGGTCACTGGTATTCCCCGCCTCGTCGGACGCGGTCACCGTGATCTCCGTACCATCCGCCAGAGGCGCATCCGGCGTCACCGACCAGTTACCATCGGCGTCTGCTTCCACGGTGTAGTCCGGCGTACCATCGCCGTCCACATCCACGCCAACGGTGCTGCCCGGTTCGGCGGTACCACTCAGTTCTGTACCATCGCTCGGATTCACCACCGGCGCTTCCGGCGCGGTGGTGTCCACCGTCACTTCGAACGCCGTGCTCGGATCCGAGGTATTACCCGCCGCATCCGTTGCCGTGGCCGTGAAGCTATAGCTGCCTTCACCCAGTTCCGTAGAGGGTGTGAAGCTCCAATTGCCGTCCGCATCGGCGGCAACTGTTCCCAAGGACACACCATCCTGGAACACTTCCACCGTACTGCCTGCTTCAGCGGTGCCGGCGAGAGTCGGGGTGGTGTCATTGGTGCTGCCACCGCTCAGGATCGGATCCGTACCTGGCTCCACATCGTCCTGCGCTTCGGTGATGGCCGGAGCTTCCGGAGCAGTAGCATCTACCGTGACCGTTACCGGATCACTGGTGTTACCGGCAGGATCGCGGGCCGTGACACTCACGTCGGTACCGTCCGCCAGCGGCGCATCCGGGGTTACACTCCAGTTACCATCGGCGTCGGCCTCAACAGTGTAGTCCGGGGTGCCGTCACCATTAGTGTCCACTTCGACTGTGCTGCCCGCTTCGGCCGTACCGGCCAGGACCGTTCCATCGGTGGGTTCCACTGTTGGAGCCTCCGGCGCGGTGGTGTCCACCGTCACTTCAAACGCCGTGCTCGGATCCGAGGTGTTGCCGGCTGCGTCCGTGGCCGTCGCCGTGAAGCTGTAGTCGCCTTCGGCCAGTTCGGTTGCCGGCGTGAAGCTCCAATTGCCGCTCGCGTCGGCGGTTGCCGTACCGATCTCGGTGCCACCCAGAAGGATCGCTATAGTGCTACCCGCTTCCGCTGTCCCGGTCAGGGTCGGTGTGGTGTCGTTGGTGCTGCCACCGCTCAGAATCGGATCGGTGCCAGGCGCCACATCGTCCACCACTTCGGCGATAGTCGGCGCCGCCGGTGGCGTGGTGTCGTTCAGGTTTTCATCCACGATCGTGGTGACCGGGTCGCTCGTGTTCCCCGCCGGATCACTGGCGGTGACGCTCACTTCCGTGCCATCCGCCAACGGTGCATCCGGAGTCACCGACCAGTTACCATCGGCATCCGTCTCCACCGTGTAGTCCGGGGTACCGTCACCGTTGGTGTCCACTTCAACGGTGCTACCCGCTTCGGCGGTACCGGTGAGTGTTGTTCCATCGGTGGGCTCCACCGTCGGCGTCGCCGGCGCG
The DNA here is from genome assembly GCF_900217905.1 of Alloalcanivorax xenomutans. Classification (GTDB taxonomy): domain Bacteria; phylum Pseudomonadota; class Gammaproteobacteria; order Pseudomonadales; family Alcanivoracaceae; genus Alloalcanivorax; species Alloalcanivorax xenomutans. Next base: position 18,502 of record NZ_OBMO01000003.1, on the reverse strand, counting down.
GTGGTGTCCACCGTCACTTCAAACGCCGTGCTCAAATCCGAGGTGTTACCCGCCGCATCGGTCGCCGTGGCGGTAAAGCTGTAGTCCCCTTCCGCCAGCTCGGTGCTGGGTGTGAAGCTCCAATTGCCGCTCGCATCGGCGGCAACTGTTCCCAAGGACACACCATCCTGGAACACTTCCACCGTGCTGCCCGCTTCAGCCGTCCCGGTCAGGGTCGGCGTGGTGTCGTTGGTGCTGCCTCCAGTCAGCACCGGATCGGTCCCCGGTGCCACATCATCCATTACCTCGGCGATGGTCGGCGCCGCCGGTGGCGTGGTGTCGTTCAGGTTTTCGTCCACGATGGTGGTGGCAGGATCACTGGTATTACCCGCCGGGTCCGTGGCCGTGACACTGACTTCCGTGCCATCCGCCAACGGCGCGTCCGGCGTCACACTCCAATTGCCACCGGCATCTGCTTCCACCGTATAGTCCGGGGTGCCATCCCCGTTGGTATCCACGTCAACCGTGCTGCCCGCTTCGGCGGTACCAGTAAGGATCGTTCCGTCAGTGGGTTCCACCGTTGGTGCCGCCGGTGCGGTGGTGTCCACCGTCAGAGCACCGCTAGCGGTGCTCTCATTGCCCGCGGCGTCAGTGGCCGTTACCGTCACGGTGTAATCACCATCGGTCAGTGCCGGCAAATCGCCATCGGCCAGCGTCCAGGTGCCATCACCGTTGTTGGTGGCGGTATAGTCGTTGCCGTCCACCGTCACCACGAGGCTGGCGTCCGGATCGTCCACCGTCCCCGTCAACTCCGGGGTGCTGTCGTTGGTAACCAACGCATCCAAGGCCACCACCGGCGCCATGGCGTCCACACCGATCGTAGCTGGAGCACTGGTATTACCGGCTTCGTCCGTGGCGGTAACACTCACATTCGTGCCATCGGCCAACGGGGTATCCGGTGTCACGCTCCAATTACCGCTGCCGTCCGCTTCCACCGTGTAGTCCGGGGTGCCATCCCCGTTGGTATCCACGTCAACCGTGCTGCCCGCTTCGGCGGTACCGATAAGTGTTGCTCCATCGGTGGGCTCCACCGTCGGCGTCGCCGGCGCGGTGGTGTCCACCGTCACTTCAAACGCCGTGCTCAAATCCGAGGTGTTATCCGCTGCATCGGTGGCCGTGGCGGTAAAGCTGTAATCCCCTTCCGCCAGCTCGGTGCTGGGTGTGAAGCTCCAATTGCCACTGCCATCGGCGGTGGTGGTACCGATCTCCGTGCCATCTTGGAAGATCGCTACCGTGCTGCCCGCTTCCGCCGTCCCGGTCAGGGTCGGCGTGGTGTCGTTGGTGCTGCCTCCAGTCAGCACCGGATCGGTGCCCGGTGCCACATCATCCATTACCTCGGCGATGATCGGCGCCGCCGGGGGCGTGGTGTCGTTCAGGTTTTCGTCCACGATGGTGGTGGCAGGATCACTGGTATTACCCGACGGGTCCGTGGCCGTGACACTGACTTCCGTGCCATCCGCCAGAGGCGCATCCGGCGTCACCGACCAGTTGCCATCGGCATCTGCTTCCACCGTATAGTCCGGGGTGCCATCCCCGTTGGTATCCACGTCAACCGTGCTGCCCGCTTCGGCGGTACCGATAAGTGTTGCTCCATCGGAGGGCTCCACCGTCGGAGTCGCCGGCGCGGTGGTGTCTACATTCAGTTCAAACACCGCGCTCAGATCCGAGGTGTTACCCGCCGCATCGGTCGCCGTGGCGGTAAAGCTGTAGTCCCCTTCCGCCAGCTCGGTGCTGGGTGTGAAGCTCCAATTGCCGCTCGCATCGGCGGCAACTGTTCCCAAGGACACACCATCCTGGAACACTTCCACCGTGCTGCCCGCTTCAGCCGTCCCGGTCAGGGTCGGCGTGGTGTCGTTGGTGCTGCCTCCAGTCAGCACCGGATCGGTGCCGGGCGCTACATCGTCCACCACTTCCGCGATGGTCGGGGCCGCCGGTGGCGTGGTGTCGTTCAGGTTTTCATCCACGGTGGTGGTGACCGGGTCGCTGGTGTTACCGGCTTCATCCGTGGCGGTAACGCTAACTTCCGTACCATCCGCCAGAGGCGCATCCGGCGTCACCGACCAGTTGCCGTCGGCATCCGCTTCCACCGTGTAGTCCGGCGTACCGTCACCATTGGTATCCACATCAACTGTGCTACCCGCTTCGGCGGTACCGGTGAGTGTTGTTCCATCGGTAGGCTCCACCGTCGGAGTCGCCGGCGCGGTGGTGTCCACCGTTACTTCAAACGCCGTACTCGGATCCGAGGTATTACCCGCCGCATCCGTGGCCGTCGCCGTGAAGCTGTAGTCGCCTTCGGCCAGCTCGGTCGCCGGCGTAAAGCTCCAGTTGCCGCTGCCGTCGGCGGTAGCCGTACCGATCTCCGTGCCGTCCTGGAAGATCGCTACCGTACTGCCCGCTTCCGCCGTGCCGCTCAGGGTCGGTGTGGTGTCGTTGGTGCTGCCACCGGTCAGCACCGGATCGGTGCCTGGCGCCACATCGTCCACCACTTCCGCGATGGTCGGGGCCGCCGGTGGCGTGGTGTCGTTGAGGTTTTCATCCACGGTGGTGGTGACCGGATCGCTGGTGTTACCCGCCTCATCCGTGGCCGTTACCGACACTTCCGTCTCGTGGGCCAGCGGTGCATCCGGTGCCACCGACCAGTTACCATCGGCATCCGCTTCCACCGTATAGTCCGGGGTACCATCGCCGTTGATGTCCACTTCAACGGTACTGCCCGCTTCAGCCGTACCGGTAAGCAAGGCCCCATCAGACGGCTCCACCGTCACTTCCGGCGCCACGGTATCAATTGTCACCGTGCCGGTGGCCGTGCCTTCGTTACCTGCGCCGTCGGAACCGGTAACCGTTACCGTGTAATCGCCATCCGTCAGCGCCGGCAGATCCCCATCAGCCAGTGTCCAGGTGCCATTGCCGTTATTGGTGGCCACATAGTCGTTGCCGCCCACGGAAACCACGATGCTGGCGTCCGGATCGTCCACGGTGCCGGTCAGTTCCGGGGTGCTGTCGTTGGTGACGACCGCATCCAAGGTCACTACCGGCGGTGTGGTGTCGTTCAGGTTTTCATCCACGATCGTGGTGACCGGATCGCTGGTGTTACCGGCCTCATCCGTGGCCGTTACCGACACTTCCGTCTCGTGGGCCAGCGGTGCATCCGGTGCCACCGACCAGTTGCCATCAGCATCCGCCTCCACCGTGTAGTCCGGGGTGCCGTCACCGTCCACATCCACATCAACGGTGCTACCCGCTTCGGCGGTACCGGTGAGTGTTGTTCCATCCGTGGGCTCCACCGTCGGCGCCGCCGGCGCGGTGGTATCCACATTCAGTTCGAACGCCGTGCTCGGATCCGAGGTATTACCCGCCGCATCCGTGGCCGTCGCCGTGAAGCTGTAGTCGCCTTCCGCCAGCTCGGTGCTGGGTGTGAAGCTCCAATTGCCACTGCCATCGGCGGTGGTGGTACCGATCTCCGTGCCATCCTGGAAGATCGCTACCGTACTGCCCGCTTCAGCCGTCCCAGTCAGGGTCGGCGTGGTGTCGTTGGTGCTGCCTCCAGTCAGCACCGGATCGGTCCCCGGTGCCACATCATCCATTACCTCGGCGATGATCGGCGCCGCCGGTGGCGTGGTGTCGTTCAGGTTTTCGTCCACGATGGTGGTGGCAGGATCACTGGTATTACCCGCCGGGTCCGTGGCCGTGACACTGACTTCCGTGCCATCCGCCAGCGGTGCATCCGGTGCCACCGACCAGTTGCCAGCGGCATCCGCTTCCACCGTGTAGTCCGGCGTACCGTCACCATTGATATCCACATCAACGGTACTGCCGGCTTCGGCGGTACCAGTAAGGATCGTTCCGTCAGTGGGTTCTACCGTTGGAGCCGACGGCGCGGTGGTATCTACGTTCAACTCGAACGCCGTGCTCGGATCCGAGGTGTTACCCGCCGCATCGCTGGCCGTGGCGGTAAAGCTGTAGTCCCCTTCCGCCAGCTCGGTGCTGGGTGTGAAGCTCCAATTGCCGCTCGCATCGGCGGCAACTGTTCCCAAGGACACACCATCCTGGAACACTTCCACCGTGCTGCCCGCTTCAGCCGTCCCAGTCAGGGTCGGCGTTGTGTCGTTGGTGCTGCCTCCGGTCAGCACCGGATCAGTGCCCGGTGCCACATCATCTTCTGCCTGAGTGATGACCGGAGCATCAGGACCGCTTCCATCCGGAGCCACCGCGGTGACCGGTTCGGACTCATTCCCCGTTCCGTCGGTCAGGGTCACTTCCAGTTCTTCACCATCTGTTTGCGGTTCGGTCAGTTCGACGGTGAAGTTGCCATCGTCATCCACCGTGCCTTCGCCAATCACGTTACCGTCGGGATCCGTGATGGTGACTTTGCTTCCAGGTTCACCTTCGCCGGTGACGGTGGTGCCGTCCCCGCTCACCTCAACGTTGGTCGGCGCGTCCGGCGCGGTACTGTCCGGCGCGGTGACCTGGCCGGGCTCCGATTCATTGCCCGCCTCGTCGGTCAGGCTGACATCCAGTTCCTCGCCATCGACCTGCGGCTCGCTCAATTCGACTTCGAACTCACCCTCCGCGTTGGTTTGTCCTTCGCCGATAACATTGCCGTTGGAATCACGCACGGTGACCGTGGAGCCCGGTTCACCCCGCCCCGTCACTATCCCCCCATCCTCGCTCACCGTCAGGTCCGTGGGGGCATCGGGAGCCACGTTATCGTCCCCGGATCCGCCGGAACTGGAACCGGAAGAAGAATCACTGATCAGGAATGCCGCCGCCGCACCACCAACCGCCAGCGCCGCCAACCCCCAATCCCCACCTCCCGAGGCTGCCTGGGCAAAACCGAAGCCTCCGGCGCCATCGGACTGGCCCAGCCAGAGAATACCTTCATCATCAAGAAGTTGAAGTTCGTTGGCCGCCTCTTCACCTTCATTGGCGGGATAGAAATTGGTGATGGTGACTTGCTCACCATTCTTGAGGGTAATGACGAGATCGTTACCCACCCGGCTGGTGAAATCGATCTGGTCGGGGCTCAGGGGCATTTGAACCACATTCCCGCCCCCCATGAGCGACACCGTGTCACCCCAAGGAGCTTTCGTGACAGCGCCGCTGGATTTTTCCAGGATGTTAATAATTTTATCAACCATGTTCCCACTCCTTCGGAACGCACGGCGCGAATATCTTTTTTGTTCGTAACCGTTGCGTTAGTCAGTGAAATCCGTTCATGACTTAGCCGGCTGCTTGCCCTGGTTACAGCGAATAACGACGCCAAGCACGCAACCGGCAAACTGCGTCATATGCTGTTCAGTTTTGTTCACTTTTAGCGCAATCCTTTCTTTACGGCAATACACCTTTGTATTGCCTCACTGGAAAATTCCAATTCAATGAAGGTGCGACCACTAAAACTCTCCCTTTTTTTAAGGGCGCTGCCCTAGGAAGCCAAGGAAGTTAAAAACACCGACCTATTTAATAAATGCTTGTTTAATAAGGAATTGAATCTCAATAAAACCAAAATGACATCATTACTCTGGCACTGAAACACTTCCCCTTTTTCATCAGCAATGGAGAATACAGCCACTGAAAAACCACCATTGAAAATGCCGTGACACAGGCCGAAATTTTACAATTCGAATCACACTGAAAGATGGCGAGGAGGAACAGGGCGGGAAAGCCATACGAAAACGCCCCGCGGAGCGGGGCGTTTATAGAGGTATGGCGGAGAGGGTGGGATTCGAACCCACGGACGGTCTCCCGTCGGCGGTTTTCAAGACCGCTGCTTTCGGCCACTCAGCCACCTCTCCAATGGGCGCCAATCATACCTGAGACGAATTGGCAGTCAACGGGGAAAGATCAAGAAAATTGCTGTAACCCCGTGATTCGTTGGGAAAATCTTGATTTTGGCGCGGACGTCCCTATTATCGTGGATACACTTTGTTTTGTGAGCGATTGATCATGCGCAACCAACCGAATCCCTATGTCGCCCCGCACGCCAGCGGTGGAGCGGTAGTCAGCGGCGAACGCGCCGCCCAGGTGCTGAAAAACACCTATATGCTGCTGGGCCTGAGCCTGATCGTGGCCACCGGCGCCTCCGTGTTCGCCATGTCCACGGGCATGGGCTATATGAGCCCGATCCTGACCATCATTGTCTACTTTGGTCTGCTGTTCGCCACCAGCAAGCTGCGTAACAGCGCCTGGGGCATTCTGGCCGTGTTCGGTCTGACCGGTTGGCTGGGCTTCACCACTGGCCCGATCATCAACATGTATGCCCAGATCCCCGGCGGCATGGAAATCGTCAGTCTGGCCCTGGGCGGCACCGCCACCATTTTCGTGGCCATGTCCGCCATCGCCCTGGTGACCCGCAAGGACTTCAGCTTCCTCACCAACTTCATCATGGTGGGTATCCTGGTGGCGTTCGTCGCCAGCCTGGCGGCATTCTTCTTCAACATCCCGGCTCTGGCTCTGGCGGTGTCCGCCGCCTTCGTGATGCTCTCTTCCCTGCTGATCATGTGGCAGACCAGCGCCATCATTCACGGCGGCGAGACCAACTACATCATGGCCACCGTGACCCTGTTCGTGTCTATCTACAACCTGTTCCTGTCTCTGTTGCACCTGCTCAGCGCCCTCAGCGGCAACGATTGATGCAATTCAGTATCCTGGTGACCGCCGGGCCGGAAACGGCGGCGGCGGTCACCGCTCTCCACACCACCGAAGCGCTGCTGCGTTCCCCCTACTCCCTGTTTCGAGTCTTCTTCTACGGCGATGGCGTCCACCTGGCCAACCGGCTGATCCACCCGGGCCGTGACGGCGAAGCCGTGGCCAGCCGCTGGCAGTCCCTGGTCAAGGACAACGCCCTGCCCGCCCGGGTCTGCGTCGGGGCCGCCCTGCGAAGAGGCGTTACCGACGATACCGAAGGTCAACGTGCCGGTCTCAAGGGCAACAATCTGGCCGAGGGCTTTCAACTGGTGGGGCTCGGCGAGTGGGTGGAAGCAGCCCGCCACAGCGACCGGGTATTGCACTTTGGCTGATTCCATTCTGTACATACTGCACCGTGGCCCTCGGCATTCTCCGGATTGGCGGGAGACCCAGGAAATGATCCTCACCGGCGCCGCCTTTGGCCTCCAGTCCACGGTCTGGATCACCAACGGCGCCCTGCGCGCGCTCAGCCAGCTCGCGGCACCACAAGAGCAGTTGCAACAATTGCAGGCCTTCGCGGTGCGCTGCGTGGCCTCCGCCGAAGCCCTGGCCGAGCACCCCCTGGAAGGCGTTGAGCCACTGAGCGCCGGCGACTTACATCATCTGCAAGACACGTCCGATCAGACCCTGGTGTTTTGACCATGCTGCACCTCATTGCTTTCGACGATCTGGACAGCCAGCAGGCACGGACCTGCCTGGCCCTGTATCAGCCCGGAGATTCATGCGTATTCGTCGACCACGGCCATCTGGTGGCGGCGGAATTTCCACTGCAAGGTCCGGGATACCTGCTAGGCCAGCCACCGTTGCCACCGGCGCGGCGCGCCGATCTGGAATACATTGATTACGACCGGCTGGTGGCATTGACAGCGGAATACGGGCCGGTCACAAGCTGGTATTCTTGAGCCATCCTGTTTGATCTGACGCGAGTCCATCCATGAGCGAGCATGCCTTCGCCCCTTTCGTCCGAACCCTGGGACGCGGTAAGCGCGCCCGCCGTGGCCTGACCCGGCAAGAGGCCGCCGAGGCCATGGGGCATATTCTTCAGGGGGAGGTGACCCAGGCGCAGCTTGGCGCCTTCCTCATGCTGCTGCGGGTCAAGGAGGAAACCCCGGAGGAACTGGCCGGCTTTCTCGATGCCTGCCGCCCGGTATGCAGCCACTATTTGATCGGCTTGCCGAAAGCCGATGTGGACTGGCCGAGCTACGCCGGCAAGAAAAAGCACCACCCCTGGTACCTGTTGGCGGCCCGATTGCTGGCACGCAACGGTGTGCGGGTGTTCATGCATGGTGGTCCCGCCCATACGCCGGAGCGGCATTACACCGACGAGAGCCTGCGCAAACTCGGCTTCAAGCTGCCACGCACGGTGGCGGAGGCCGGCGAGCAACTGCATGATGAGGGCTTTACCTATCTGGGTGTGGAGCAGTTCTGTCCGCCGCTGAGCACCTTACTGATGCTGCGCTTTCAGTTGGGACTGCGCTCGCCGATCAACACGCTGTCGAGAAATCTCAACCCGGCCCAGGCCGCCCTGAGCTTGCAAAGTGTATTTCACCCCGCCTATCTGAATCTGCATCTTGAAGCGTCCCGCCTCTGCGGCGACCGCAATCTGCTGCTGTTCAAAGGTGAAGGAGGGGAAGTGGAAATCCGCCCGGACGCCCGCACCAGCATCGGCGGTCTGCGTGCCGGAGAGCCGGTGGAAGCCGTGCTCGAAGCCGCCCTGCCCCGGCAAACGCCGCCGGGCACCGTCTCCACCGACCATCTACGGGCGGTGTGGCGTGGCGAGGAAAGCGACGTTTACGGCGAAGCGGCGGTCCGGCAAACCGTGGCGACGACCCTGTGGGGTCTGGGTAAAGCGAAGGATCTGGAGGCCGCCACCAAGGCCGCTCAAACGTTATGGACGGAACGCAAGCGCGACGCGCTGTAATAATAAATAGTCCAACAGTTCGTGCTCAGCAGCTTCCCGCGGATCGGAACGAAGTCGCCGTAGGAGCTTGCCTGCAAGCGAATCTTTTGCCCGGAAGCCTAATTCGCTTGCAGGCAAGCTCCTACAACCGCCTTGTAGCGATCCTCGAATTAGAATTCCCGGCGCCTGCCGATATGGACCAGGACCGGTGGTCTCCAGGTTTGAGCGTCAGGCGTCCGGCGTCGAGCCTCCGGCCTCTCCGAACCAGCGATAACGCGGATGCAGGCTGACCACACTGCCGACGATGATCAGGGTCGGCGCATGCACGGTACGTCCCTCGATGGCCGCCGGCAGAGAATCCAACTGGCCGGTAATCACTTCCTGAGCGTCGGTGGTGCCTCGGGATACCAGGGCAATGGGGGTGTCCGGCGAGCGGCCGTGGGCCATCAACTGATCGCAGATTTCCTTTAGCCCCACCAGTCCCATGTAAAACACCAGCGTTTCCTGCTCCGCCACCAGGTTGGGCCAGTCCAGATCAACGCTGCCGTCACGGCGGTGGCCGGTGACAAAACGTACGGACTGGGCATGATCGCGATGGGTCAGCGGGATACCGGCGTAGGCGGCGCAGCCGGCGGCGGCGGTCACGCCGGGCACCACTTGGAAGTCGATACCGGCGGCCACTACTTTTTCCAGCTCTTCACCACCGCGCCCAAAGATGAACGGATCCCCGCCCTTCAAACGGCACACCCGTTTCCCCTGGCCGGCGTAATGCACCAGCAGATCGTTGATCTCGCCCTGGGGCAAGGCGTGCTGATCACGGGCTTTACCGACGTACACTTTCTCCGCGTCGGCACGGGCAAGCGCAACGATCTCCGGCGCCACCAGACGGTCGTACAACACCACATCCGCCTTGGTCAGCAGATGATGCCCCCGGAAAGTCAGCAAATCCGGATCGCCGGGGCCGGCACCGACCAGATAAACCTCTCCCCGCGCCGCCGGCGGGTTGCCGTCGATATTGGCCAGGGCATGCTCCAGGGATTGTTCCGCCTCGCTTTCATGACCGGAAAGCACCTGCTCCATCAGCGGGCCATCCAACTGCGCCTCCCAGAACGCTTCCCGCTGACGCCGCCCTGGCAGACGCGCCGCCACGCTCTCGCGCAGACGGCCCAGGAAGGTCGCCAGGCGGCCCCAGCGCGCCGGCAGCCACCCTTCCAATTGATCGCGCAGCCGCCGCACCAGTACCGGCGACGCGCCGGACGACGTGATCGCCACGAACAGCGGATCACGATCCACCAGAGCCGGGAAAACGAAACTGCTGAGTTCGGGCCGCCCCACCACGTTAACCGGCAGGCCACGGGCATGGCATTGCTCGGCGATACGCTGGTTCAGAGCGTCATCATCGGTACACGCCACCACCAGCCGCGCCTGATCAAGATCGCCCTCTTGATAGAGCCGTTGCTGGCAGACACCACCGCCCTGCTCCACCAAGGCGCACAGATCCGTGCGCCATTGCGGCGCTATCAAACGCATCACCGCACCGGATCGGTGCAAAAGACCGGCCTTGCGCAGGGCGGTGTCACCACCGCCCACGATCACCACGGTTTGCCCGGTCAGTTTCAGACCAAGGGGAAGAAAATCCATCGTTAGCTGGCGCCCTTGTGTTGTGGAGCGCCTCAGCTCAGACGCTCCTTGCCTCTCAGGTAGGGCCGCAGTGCCTCCGGCACGGTCACGGAACCATCTTCATTCTGATAGTTTTCCAGGATCGCCACCAGGGTGCGGCCTACCGCCAGCCCGGAACCATTCAAAGTATGTACCAGCTCCGGCTTGCCGGTTTCCGGGTTGCGCCAACGGGCCTGCATGCGACGCGCCTGATAGTCACGGAAATTGGAACAGGAAGAGATCTCCCGGTAGCGCTGCTGGCTCGGCAGCCACACTTCCAGGTCATAGGTCTTGGCGGCGGAGAAGCCCAGATCGCCGCCGCACAGGGTCACCAACCGGTAAGGCAGATCCAGTTTCTGCAGGATCGCCTCGGCGTGGCCGGTAAGCGCTTCCAGGGCCTGCTCGGACTCTCCCGGGCGCACCAGCTGCACCAGCTCCACCTTCTCGAACTGATGCTGTCGGATCATGCCGCGGGTGTCCTTGCCATGACTGCCCGCCTCGGAGCGGAAACAGGGCGTGTGGCAGACGTAACGGCGCGGCATGGTCTCGGCGTCGAGAATCTCATCCGCCGCCAGATTGGTCACCGGCACTTCCGCGGTGGGGATCAGATACAGCTCGCGCTCGCCGCGCATTTTGAACAGGTCTTCCTCGAACTTCGGCAACTGACCGGTACCCGCCAACGCTTCCGGCCCCACCAGGTAAGGCACGTACAGCTCCTGATAACCGTGTTCGCTGGTGTGCTGGTCGAGCATGAAATCGATCAAGGCGCGATGCAGCCGTGCCAATTGCCCGGTCATCACCGCGAAGCGGGCACCAGACAGCTTGCTGGCGCGCTCGAAATCCAGACGGCCCTCGCTCAGTCCCTCACCGACGTCGACGTGGTCCTTGGGTTCGAAGTCGAACTGGCGCGGCGTGCCCCAGCGGCGCACTTCCACGTTGTCGTCTTCATCCGCGCCCGGCGGCACCTCCTCCGCCGGCGCATTGGGCACCCCCATGAGGAAAGCGCGCAGCTCGTCCTGAATCTCTTTTGCCCGGGCCACTTCGTCATCGAGCTGGGCATCCAGGGTCTTCAGCGTCTCCGCCACCTTGGCCTTGGCCTCATCCACCGACAAACCGGACTGGATCAGTTCGCCGATCTGCTTTGAGGCCTTCTTGCGTTGGGCCTGCAGATCCTGGGAGCGAATATCAGCTTCCTTGCGGCGCCCATCCAGCGCCCGGAACCCGTCCAGATCCAGGGAATAACCCCGTTTTGCCAGTGCATCGCGGATGGCTTCGCCATTGTCCCGCAAGGCCCGAATATCAAGCATGGTGGCTCCTTTGCGCACTCATAAGATGTCAGGATTCAAACAAATATCAGGATTCAAACAACCAGCGTCCCACTACCAGACCCAGCCCGGCCAGCGAAACGCAGGCCGCCACCGAAACGGCGGCGTATCCCAGGGCCAGCCCCAGGCTGCGACTCTCCAGCAGGCGGACCAGCTCGAAGGAAAAGGTCGAGAAGGTGGTCAGGGCGCCAAGCATGCCAGTCATCAATGCCAGCCGCCACAGTTCACTGGTGGTCAGACTCGCCAGCATGACCGCCAGAAAACCAAACAGGAAACTGCCAGCCAGGTTCACCGCGAAGGTGGCCCAGGGCCAGGCCGGCATCGCCGGTACCCCTACCCAGAGAGCGGTAGCATAGCGCAAACAGGCCCCCACCGAGCCCCCCAGCGCCACCGCCAGCCAGGGCAAAATACCATGTGCGTTCATTGCTCGTCCCCGTAACGTTGCCACTGGCTGTCGCGGTTGCGGCGCCGTAGCTGGCGCAGCTTCTCGGCGATACGGATTTCCAGCCCGCGTTCCACCGGTTGGTAAAAGCGGGTGTCGCGCAGCGTCGGCGGAAAATAGTTCTCGCCGTCAACGAAGGCATCGGGGTAATCATGGGCGTAGTGATACTCCGCGCCGTAGCCTTCCGCCTTCATCAATTTGGTGGGCGCGTTGCGCAGATGCAGCGGCACCTCATTGCTGGGGTGCTCGGCGACAAATCGCCGGGCCGTATTGTAGGCGTCATAGACCGCATTGCTCTTCGGCGCCACGGCCAGAAAAACGATGGCCTGGGCGATGGTCAGTTCGCCCTCCGGACTGCCAAGCCGCTCCTGCACCTCCCAGGCGTTCAACGCCAGCGTCAGGGCCCGCGGGTCGGCGTTGCCGATGTCCTCGCTGGCCATGCGCACCACCCGCCGCGCCACATAGAGCGGATCACAGCCGCCATCGAGCATGCGCGCGAACCAGTACAGGGCCGCGTCCGGATCGGAACCGCGCACCGACTTGTGCAAGGCGCTGATCTGGTCATAAAACAGATCCCCACCCTTGTCGAAACGGCGCACCGCGTCACGCAACACTTCCTGCATCAGCGGCCGGTCGACGCGGGGCTGATCGCCGTCCGCCAGATCCAGGGCCACTTCCAGCATATTGAGCAGCCGCCGCGCATCGCCGTCGGCATAGTCCAGCAACAGATCACGGGCATCGGCTTCCAGAACCATGGCCGTGAGATCCGGTTGACGCAGGGCGCGGTCCAACAGCCCGGACAAGTCCTGCCGCTCCAGGCTGCGCAGGCGATATACCCGGGCCCGGGACAGCAAGGCGTTGTTGAGTTCGAATGAGGGATTTTCGGTGGTGGCGCCGATGAAGATCACCGTGCCGTCTTCCACGTGAGGCAGAAAGGCATCCTGCTGCGCTTTGTTGAAGCGATGCACCTCATCCACGAACAACACCGTGCGGCGTCCCTGTCCCAACCGCGCCTTGGCCTGTTCCACCGCCGCGCGGATGTCCTTCACGCCGGACAATACCGCCGACAAGGTGATGAATTCCGCATCCACGGCACCGGCGAGAATCAGTGCCAGCGTGGTTTTTCCTGTCCCCGGCGGGCCCCACAGAATCATGGAGTGCAGTTGCCCGCGCTCCACCGCCTGACGCAAAGGTTTGCCGGGGGCGATCAGATGGGACTGCCCGACATAATCGTCCAGCGACAGCGGCCGCAGCCGCGCGGCCAGCGGCTGCGCATCGCCGCGGGCCTGATCGGCGAACAGGTCACTCATGGTGCGCGCCACCACCCCCGCTCATGATTCACTCCTGGCGGATTACGTCGGTGCCTTCCGGCGGGGTGAAGGAAAACCGCTCCGCCGGCAACGACCGGTTCAGGGTCAGATCCTGGAAACGGATCAGGGTCTGCTGGCCGAGCGCGTCGCGTAAACGCATGGAATGCGGCGTGTCGCCATGGAAGGTGACATCCAGGGTATCGAATAGCGGATCGGCGCCCTTGGGCTTGAGCCGGTAGGTAATGTTGGCGCCTTCGCTTTCCAGCTCGGAAATCTCGAACGCCTGCCCCACTCGCTGTGGATCGCCGCCAAACAGCAGGGCCGGTGTGTTGCCCAGGTCCGGAGTCAGCGGACGGACCACCACCTGCTCCAGATCCACATCGTAAACCCACACGGTTTTGCCATCGGAGACCGCCAGCTGTTCGAACGGCGCCTCGGTCTTCCAGTAAAAGCGGTTGCCCCGGGCCACGTCCATGGTACCGCTGGCACTCTGCTGGCGGTCACCGTCGGAGTTCACCATGGACTGCTCGAAGTGGCCGCTCATGCTGCGCAGTCCGCCAAGTTTGGCAAGCAGGGTTTCGGTGGCGGAAGCCCAGGCCAGGGACGGCATCAACAGTGCCAATACAAGCCATTTTGCCATTGCTCTTTATCCTCAGGCGTCCGGCGGTGGTGGCGCCAGCACCTCACGTTGTCCGTTGTGTCCGGCCTCGGAGACCACGCCGGCCATTTCCATGGCTTCCACCAGGTTGGCGGCGCGGTTGTAGCCGATCTTCAGTTTCCGCTGCACCGAGGAAATGGAAGCCCGCCGTGATTGCGTCACGTAGGCCACCGCCTCGTCATAGAGCGGATCGCTCTCGTCATCGCCGCCGCCGGCGATTTCCATGCCTGGCATGGGCGCGTTCAGGTCCGAACCGCCGTCAAGGATCTCTTCCAGATAGTTCGGCTCGCCCCGCTTGCGCCAGTCATCACAGACCCGGTGCACTTCCTCATCTGAGACAAAGGCACCGTGCACCCGTTCCGGAACGCTTTTGCCACCGGGCAAATACAGCATGTCACCATGGCCGAGCAGTTGCTCCGCTCCGCCCTGATCCAGCACGGTTCGGGAATCGATTTTCGACGACACCTGGAAACCGATGCGTGACGGCACATTAGCCTTGATCAGACCGGTGATCACATCCACCGACGGACGCTGCGTGGCGAGAATCAGGTGGATGCCCGCGGCCCGCGCCTTCTGCGCGATACGAGCGATCAACTCTTCCACTTTCTTGCCGACGATCATCATCATATCGGCGAATTCATCGATGACGATAACGATGTACGGCAACTTCTCCGCCAACGGCGGTTCCTCTTCCAGATCCATCGGGTCATTGGGCTTCCACAATGGATCCTTGAGTGGCTCACCGGACTTTCTGGCGTCCTCCACCTTGCGGTTGTAACCGGAAATATTACGCACGCCCATGGCCGCCATCAGACGATAGCGGCGCTCCATTTCTCCGACCCCCCAGCGCAAGGCGCCGGCGGCTTCCTTCATGTCGGTGACCACCGGCGTGAGCAGATGGGGAATGCCGTCATAGACCGCCAGTTCCAGCATCTTCGGATCGATCAGGATCAGGCGCACATCTTCCGGGCTGGACTTGAACAACATGGACAGCAGCATGGCGTTCACGCCCACCGATTTACCGGAACCGGTGGTACCGGCCACCAGCAAGTGCGGCATCTTGGCCAGGTCGGCCATCACCGGGTTGCCGGAAATGTCCTTGCCCAGGGCCATGGTCAGCGGCGAACCGGCATCGTCGAACATCTTCGAGCCCACCACCTCGGTGAAGCGGATCATCTCCCGCTGCTCATTGGGAATCTCGATCCCCACCGTGGTCTTGCCGGGAATCACCTCCACCACCCGCACGCTGATCACCGCCAGGGAACGGGCCAGATCCTTGGCCAGATTGGTGATCTTGGACACCTTGATGCCGGGCGCCGGCTGGATCTCGAAGCGGGTGATCACCGGTCCGGGCTGCACCGCCACCACTTCGGCGTCGACGTTGAAATCCTTGAGTTTGATTTCCAGCAGACGCGACATGGCGTCCAGCGCTTCCTCGGAGTAACCGCCCTTGCCGTCCTCATCCACCTGATCCAGCAAGGATACCTGCGGCAGGTCGCCGGAGACTTCCGCGGTAAACAGCTTCTGCTGCTTCTCTTTTTGCACCCGTACGCTTTTCTCCACCGGTTTGGCGGGTTGGGCGATCTTCGGCGGCGTGCGGTTTTCCTTTTTCTTGTTGGCCTCGGTGATCACCCGGGCGCGCTGCTCGCGGGCAGCCTGAGCGGCCTTGCGCTCCTCTCGCTGCTCCCGGCGCTGCTCGAACCAGGCCGGCACCTTCTGGCCGATAGTCACCACCAGCTCACCCAGACGCTCCGCCAGGGCAATCCAGGACAGATCGGTGAATACGGTGATGCCAATCAGAAACAGCGCCACCATCACCAGCGTGCCGCCCAGGGCGTTGAAGGCATCCAGGGCGCTGCCACCGACCACCTGGCCGAGTATCCCACCGGCGTCTTCCGGCAGGCCGCCAGTGGCGAAATGCATGTATGCCAGGGCCGTGCCGCCGATCATGGTCAACACGAACCCCACCAAACGCAGGCTGAACATGGGCCAGCTACCCGGCAGGCCGGCGTGGCGCTCGCGCAATACCTTGAACGCCCAGAACCCCACCAGCACCGGGAACAGATAGGCCATCAGCCCGAACAGTCCCAATAACAGATCGGCACAGAAAGCGCCGGCGCGGCCGCCGGCATTACGCACGCTGTCCACGTGCCCCACATAGGACCATCCCGGGTCGCGGCTGTCATAGCTGATCAATGCCAGAAGCAGATACAGCGACAGGGCGATCAGGGCGATGACCATGCCTTCCACCAACCCTCGTTTGAGATGGCGGGAAAAACCGGATTGGGTGTTACCGGCGGCTGCCTTTGTCACGCCTCGCCTCTTGCGTTTGGATTCCATAGAGCCTGTTTATGCTCTGAAAGCTTGCCAATGTTTTTCCCTGTATCGTGTAAAAGCTGGAAAAAACATGAACTCAATGCCATAACAAATTGAAAACTATGGAATTGTACAGAATTAGCACCTTTCGAGCCAGCGCCCCGACCGGCTCTTGCGCCCGCAGTATCCCGCGCCTGGGCCCGGGCAACAAGGGCCCGGTGGCGAGGCTATCGTTGCCTCAAATCGCATTCATAGCCGGAGCCGCCTTCACCGGGCCATGAAAGTATTGTAGCTTGCTCATCCTTGAAACGGCCCGTGGGCGACACCATAACGTCGCCACTTCTTAAGCAGACCCAGTTTTCAGGCCCTGACCTGGTGGAGGATTCAATGAGCGACGTGCAGCACCATCGACTGATCATTCTGGGTTCCGGCCCCGCCGGCTACACCGCGGCGGTCTACGCGGCCCGGGCCAATCTGAATCCGGTGGTGATCACGGGCATCCAACCCGGCGGGCAGTTGACCACCACCACCGAAGTGGATAACTGGCCCGGAGACGTGGAAGGCCTGCAAGGCCCGGACCTGATGGTGCGCATGCAGCAGCACGCCGAGCGCTTCGACACCCAGGTGCTGTTTGATCACATTAACGAGGTGGTACTGGATCAGCGTCCGTTCGTGCTCAAGGGCGACTCCGGCACCTACAGCTGTGATGCCCTGATCATCGCCACCGGGGCTTCGGCCATGTACCTGGGCCTGGATTCCGAGCAGGCGTTCATGGGCAAAGGGGTTTCCGCCTGCGCCACCTGTGACGGTTTCTTCTACCGGGGCCAGAAAGTGGCCGTGGTGGGCGGTGGCAACACCGCCGTTGAAGAAGCCCTGTACCTGTCCAACATTGCTTCCGAGGTGGTGCTGATTCACCGCCGCGACAAACTGCGCGCGGAAAAGATCCTGCAGGACAAACTGTTCGCCAAGGACAACGTCACCGTCATGTGGGATCACGTGCTCGACGAAGTGTTGGGCGACGATTCCGGCGTCAATGGCATCCGTGTCAAGTCCACCAAGGATGACAGCACCGAGGAACTGGAGCTGCAGGGCCTGTTCATCGCCATCGGCCATAAACCCAACACCGACATCTTCGCCGGGCAGTTGGACATGCATGACGGCTATATCCGCATCCGCAGCGGCCTGGAAGGCAATGCCACCGCCACCAGCGTGGCGGGCGTGTTCGCCGCCGGCGACGTGGCCGATCACGTATACCGTCAGGCAGTGACCTCCGCCGGTTCCGGCTGCATGGCGGCACTGGACGCGGAGCGCTATCTGGAAACCCTGGAAGACTGATCGCGCATGATCCCCTGGTTGCCCGCCGGGGGGCCTTTTCCCGCCGTGGAAGAGGCCCTTGAGGAGCCCAACGGGCTGCTCGCCGCCGGCGGCGACCTTTCCCCTTCCACTCTGCTTTGCGCCTATCGCCAGGGTATCTTCCCCTGGTACGACGACAGCCAGCCGATCCTGTGGTGGTCACCGGCTCCGCGCTGTGTGTTGCGCCCCGGGGATCTGCACCTGAGCCGCCGCACCCGGCGCACCCTGCGAGGCTGGAATCCGGAAATCCGCCTGGACCAGAACTTCGCCGGAGTCATCGACGCTTGCGCGGCCCCCCGCGCCGGCCAGGACGGCACCTGGATCACTCGCGACATGCGCGATGCTTATCTGCGCCTGCACCATCTGGGCCATGCCCATTGCGTGACGGTGCATGACGACCAGGGCCTGGCCGGCGGTATCTACGGCATTCAGTTGGGCGGTGTGTTCTTCGGTGAGTCCATGTTCTCTCGCCGCGATAACGGTTCTAAATGCGCGCTGGCGGCGTTGTGGGCGCTGGCGCCGGAACTGGGCATCCAGTTGCTGGACGCCCAGGTGGAGAATCCTCACCTGATGCGGCTGGGCGCGGTGTTGATGCCGCGACAGGAATTTCAGACAGCGTTGCGGACCTTGATCACCGAGACCGAGCCCCGCAAATGGCCGCAGGCTCCGATGACCTGGAACGGGCTCACGGATCGGGATCGCGCCGCTATTTCCTTTAAACTGTAATCGGATGGACTCGCCCTCGCCGAGGCGTCTAGGCGCCACGGTGGCATTCTAAACATGTCAACGACAGCGAGGGCGAGCCCATGAAACAGC
>NZ_OBMO01000039.1 GCF_900217905.1 Alloalcanivorax xenomutans | reverse complement strand
GCAAACGTGTGGGACCTGTTTGGGGTCGAGTTCTTGACTAGATATCGACTCTGAACAAGTCAACCCAGTTGAGTTGTAATGAGTTGAGCATGATTTAAGTGCTCCTTGTTTTCCTTTGGGAAGGTGAGGCCACTTTAAACGCTTTTTGAACTGAAGAGTTTGATCATGGCTCAGATTGAACGCTGGCGGCAGGCCTAACACATGCAAGTCGAGCGGAAACGATGGGAGCTTGCTCCCAGGCGTCGAGCGGCGGACGGGTGAGTAACACGTGGGAATCTGCCCATTAGTGGGGGATAACTCGGGGAAACTCGAGCTAATACCGCATAATCCCTACGGGGGAAAGCAGGGGATCTTCGGACCTTGCGCTGATGGATGAGCCCGCGTCGGATTAGCTTGTTGGTGGGGTAATGGCCCACCAAGGCGACGATCCGTAACTGGTCTGAGAGGATGGCCAGTCACACCGGGACTGAGACACGGCCCGGACTCCTACGGGAGGCAGCAGTGGGGAATCTTGGACAATGGGCGCAAGCCTGATCCAGCCATGCCGCGTGTGTGAAGAAGGCCTTCGGGTTGTAAAGCACTTTCAGTAGGGAGGAAGGCTTTGGGCTAATACCCTGGAGTACTTGACGTTACCTACAGAAGAAGCACCGGCTAATTTCGTGCCAGCAGCCGCGGTAATACGAAAGGTGCGAGCGTTAATCGGAATTACTGGGCGTAAAGCGCGCGTAGGCGGTGTGTTAAGTCGGATGTGAAAGCCCAGGGCTCAACCTTGGAATTGCATCCGATACTGGCACGCTAGAGTGCAGTAGAGGGAGGTGGAATTTCCGGTGTAGCGGTGAAATGCGTAGAGATCGGAAGGAACACCAGTGGCGAAGGCGGCCTCCTGGACTGACACTGACGCTGAGGTGCGAAAGCGTGGGGAGCAAACAGGATTAGATACCCTGGTAGTCCACGCCGTAAACGATGTCTACTAGCCGTTGGGGTCCTTAGTGACTTTGGTGGCGCAGCTAACGCGATAAGTAGACCGCCTGGGGAGTACGGCCGCAAGGTTAAAACTCAAATGAATTGACGGGGGCCCGCACAAGCGGTGGAGCATGTGGTTTAATTCGATGCAACGCGAAGAACCTTACCAGGCCTTGACATCCTGCGAACTTTCTAGAGATAGATTGGTGCCTTCGGGAGCGCAGTGACAGGTGCTGCATGGCTGTCGTCAGCTCGTGTCGTGAGATGTTGGGTTAAGTCCCGTAACGAGCGCAACCCTTGTCCTTAGTTGCCAGCACTTCGGGTGGGAACTCTAGGGAGACTGCCGGTGACAAACCGGAGGAAGGTGGGGACGACGTCAAGTCATCATGGCCCTTACGGCCTGGGCTACACACGTGCTACAATGGTTGGTACAGAGGGTTGCGAAGTCGCGAGGCGGAGCTAATCTCTCAAAGCCAATCGTAGTCCGGATTGGAGTCTGCAACTCGACTCCATGAAGTCGGAATCGCTAGTAATCGCGGATCAGAATGCCGCGGTGAATACGTTCCCGGGCCTTGTACACACCGCCCGTCACACCATGGGAGTGGATTGCACCAGAAGTAGTTAGTCTAACCTTCGGGAGGACGATTACCACGGTGTGGTTCATGACTGGGGTGAAGTCGTAACAAGGTAGCCGTAGGGGAACCTGCGGCTGGATCACCTCCTTAACGAAAGAACTTTCCAAACAGGACCCACACGTTTGCTTGTCTGTTGTTCCGGCGTCGAGAAGCCGGTAACAAGTGATTCGAAAGAATTATTTGTTACCGGTTTTTTAG
Organism: Alloalcanivorax xenomutans; assembly: GCF_900217905.1. Taxonomy (GTDB): domain Bacteria; phylum Pseudomonadota; class Gammaproteobacteria; order Pseudomonadales; family Alcanivoracaceae; genus Alloalcanivorax; species Alloalcanivorax xenomutans. The sequence continues at coordinate 3,352 of NZ_OBMO01000039.1, read as the reverse complement.
TCCGGTCTTGAGGTTCATCTTCAAGATGCTCTTTAACAATCTGGGAAATGAGAAGTCCAAGTATTCCAATGGAATACAAGCGTTAGAGACTTATATCTGACACTTGTGTCTATTAGGTGAATCGTTGGCGTTGCGAGCTGTATGGCTTAAGCGGTTGATGCGAGTTGACTGTTTTGGGTTATATGGTCAAGTGACGAAGCGTACACGGTGGATGCCTTGGCAGCCAGAGGCGATGAAGGACGTTGTAGCCTGCGATAAGCTTCGGGGAGTCGGCAAACAGACTTTGATCCGGAGATTTCCGAATGGGGAAACCCACCCTTTATGGGTATCCTGTACTGAATCCATAGGTGCAGGAGGCGAACGCGGGGAACTGAAACATCTAAGTACCCGTAGGAACAGAAATCAATTGAGATTCCGTCAGTAGCGGCGAGCGAACGCGGATTAGCCCTTAAGCATATGACTGATTAGGAGAACGGTCTGGGAAGGCCGGCCATAGTGGGTGATAGCCCCGTATCCGAAAATCTGAATATGTGAAAACGAGTAGGTCGGGGCACGTGAAACCTTGACTGAACATGGGGGGACCATCCTCCAAGGCTAAATACTCCTGGCTGACCGATAGTGAACCAGTACCGTGAGGGAAAGGCGAAAAGAACCCCGGAGAGGGGAGTGAAATAGACCCTGAAACCGTGTACGTACAAGCAGTCGGAGCCCGCTTTGTTGGGTGACGGCGTACCTTTTGTATAATGGGTCAGCGACTTATTCTCAGTAGCGAGGTTAACCAATTAGGGGAGCCGTAGGGAAACCGAGTCTGAATAGGGCGATATAGTTGCTGGGAATAGACCCGAAACCGAGCGATCTACCCATGGGCAGGTTGAAGGTGCGGTAACACGCACTGGAGGACCGAACCGGGATCTGTTGAAAAAGATTCGGATGACCTGTGGGTCGGAGTGAAAGGCTAATCAAGCTCGGAGATAGCTGGTTCTCCCCGAAAGCTATTTAGGTAGCGCCTCGGACGAATACCACTGGGGGTAGAGCACTGTTTCGGCTAGGGGGCCATCCCGGCTTACCAACCCGATGCAAACTCCGAATACCAGTGAGTACTATCCGGGAGACACACGGCGGGTGCTAACGTTCGTCGTGAAGAGGGAAACAACCCAGACCGCCAGCTAAGGTCCCCAAATTCCAGTTAAGTGGGAAACGATGTGGGAAGGCTCAGACAGCTAGGAGGTTGGCTTAGAAGCAGCCATCCTTTAAAGAAAGCGTAATAGCTCACTAGTCGAGTCGGCCTGCGCGGAAGATGTAACGGGGCTCAAACTGGATACCGAAGCTGCGGCAGCGTGCTTATGCATGCTGGGTAGGGGAGCGTTCTGTAAGTCTGTGAAGGTGTGTTGAGAAGCATGCTGGAGATATCAGAAGTGCGAATGCTGACGTGAGTAACGATAATGGGGGTGAAAAACCTCCACGCCGAAAGACCAAGGTTTCCTGCGCAACGCTAATCGGCGCAGGGTAAGTCGGCCCCTAAGGCGAGGCAGAAATGCGTAGCTGATGGGAAACGGGTTAATATTCCCGTACTTCTTATAACTGCGATGGAGAGACGGAGAAGGCTAGGCCTACCGGGCGTTGGTTGTCCCGGGGAAAGGCAGTAGGCTGGGATCTTAGGCAAATCCGGGATCCTAAGGCTGAGAGCCGAGACCATTGGGGCTTTGTCCCCGAGAAGTGGTTGATGCCCTGCTTCCAGGAAAATCTTCTAAGCTTCAGGTTATAAGGAACCGTACCCCAAACCGACACAGGTGGTTGGGATGAGTATTCTAAGGCGCTTGAGAGAACTCGGGTGAAGGAACTAGGCAAAGTGGTACCGTAACTTCGGGAGAAGGTACGCCACCGATGGTGAAGGGCTTGCCCCGTAAGCTGTTGGTGGTCGCAGTGAAAAGGCCCCTGCAACTGTTTATTAAAAACACAGCACTCTGCAAACGCGTAAGCGGACGTATAGGGTGTGACGCCTGCCCGGTGCCGGAAGGTTAATTGATGGGGTTAGCTTCGGCGAAGCTCTTGATCGAAGCCCCGGTAAACGGCGGCCGTAACTATAACGGTCCTAAGGTAGCGAAATTCCTTGTCGGGTAAGTTCCGACCTGCACGAATGGCGTAATGATGGGGGCACTGTCTCCACCCGAGACTCAGTGAAATCGAAATCGCAGTGAAGATGCTGTGTACCCGCGGCTAGACGGAAAGACCCCGTGAACCTTTACTACAGCTTCACAGTGGACTTTGAGCCTGCTTGTGTAGGATAGCTGGGAGACGTTGAAGCAGTGACGCCAGTCATTGTGGAGTCAACCTTGAAATACCAGCCTGGCATGTTTGAGGTTCTAACCCAGGCCCGTTATCCGGGTCGGGGACATTGTGTGGTGGGTAGTTTGACTGGGGCGGTCTCCTCCCAAAGAGTAACGGAGGAGCACAAAGGTACCCTCAGCACGGTCGGACATCGTGCAATGAGCGTAAAGGTAGAAGGGTGCTTGACTGCGAGACCTACAAGTCGAGCAGGTGCGAAAGCAGGTCTTAGTGATCCGGTGGTTCTGTATGGAAGGGCCATCGCTCAACGGATAAAAGGTACTCCGGGGATAACAGGCTGATACCGCCCAAGAGTTCATATCGACGGCGGTGTTTGGCACCTCGATGTCGGCTCATCTCATCCTGGGGCTGAAGCCGGTCCCAAGGGTATGGCTGTTCGCCATTTAAAGAGGTACGCGAGCTGGGTTTAGAACGTCGTGAGACAGTTCGGTCCCTATCTGCCGTGGGCGTTAGAGATTTGAGAGGAGCTGCTCCTAGTACGAGAGGACCGGAGTGGACGAACCTCTGGTGTTCCGGTTGTCACGCCAGTGGCATTGCCGGGTAGCTACGTTCGGACGGGATAACCGCTGAAAGCATCTAAGCGGGAAGCCTCCCTCAAGATGAGATCTCTCTGGGAACTTGATTCCCCTAAAGGGCCGTTGAAGACCACAACGTTGATAGGCGGGGTGTGGAAGCTGCCGTAAGGCGTGAAGCTAACCCGTACTAATTGCCCGTGAGGCTTGACCATATAACGCCAAAGCAGTTGAACTGCATCTGATAGAATGAGTGTTGGATAAACGCTCTGACGCTGGACTTCCTAATTTCTCAGAATACTTTGCTGGCTTAGCCAGTGAGGTAAACAGATTTGGCTGCTTGCCATGGTAAGTGACCAAGCCGGTTTGCCTGACGACTATAGCGAGTGGGAACCACCTGATCCCTTGCCGAACTCAGAAGTGAAACCGCTCAGCGCCGATGGTAGTGTGGGGCTTCCCCATGTGAGAGTAGGTCATCGTCAGGCTCTTAAATA
>NZ_OBMO01000038.1 GCF_900217905.1 Alloalcanivorax xenomutans | reverse complement strand
CTCGCGTTTGAACGCGTCACTAAACCGACGCTTGCTGCGAAATTGCATACACCTTCCTCGTCAATGAAGGTGTCTACTTTTTTGGGGCCACTCCAGTGAAAAGAAAGCGGCGTTGCGATGACGCAAAGGCCGTTTGCCGATCCGCAATAGTCCGCTTTTTTGTTTTTCCAATCAAAGAGGCCGCTCCCTGTCCCGGACGCGGCCTCTTTGATTTCAGTTACCGCCTTTCGTAGCACGCGCAACTATTCACTGTTCCCTATTCACTGTTAACCGCGTTTTTGCCATTTATGGAAAAAACGCACCGGATTGCGCCGCTTGCGGCGCCAGGCGCGGCGGGCTTCCGCCTGCGGGAAAATGTACAGCGGCCGTTTGGCGGTGGCGCCGAGGATTTCCCTGGCGACGGTGTCGACGTCATCGGCGGCGCGGCGCATGGCCCGCTCCAGGCGCGCCCGGCTGAGCGGGTCGGCACCGGTCAGCCGCTGATGCAGCGTGCTGGCGAAGAGGTCGGGACAGGCCACGCTGACGGCGATGCCAGTGCTTGCCAGCTCCGCCGCCAGCGCCTCGCTGAGCCGCACCAGGGCGCCGCTGCAGGCGGCGTAACTGCTCAATCCAGGTGGCCCGGTGATACCCGCCAGCGCCGAGATGTTGATCAGGTGGCCGCTGTTCTGGCGTTTCATCAGCGCCAGCGCCGCCCGGCACACATACACCGTGCCCATCACATTGGTCCGCCACAGCGTTTCCCAGCCGTGGTTGCCGAGTGCCTCGAACGGGCCGGTGTCGGCCACGCCGGCGTTGTTGATCACCACGTCCAGCCGTTCCCAGCGCCGGTGTATTCGTTCCATTGCCTGGCGGACCGCGCGTTCATCACTGACATCGGCATGCAGGAAGAGCACCTCACCGGTACGGCCGCGCAGAGTGTTGGCCAGGGTCTGCCCGGCCAATTCATCACGATCCAGCAGCGCCAGCCGGTAATCATCGACGGCCGCCCGGGCCAGGGCGGCGCCCAGACCGTGGGCGGCGCCGGTGATCAGCATCACGGGGCTGTTTTGACTCATGGCCGGCGCTCGTGCCGGAGGTTGGATCTACACCGCATGGCGTTGGCCATCCAGTTGGCGCATCGGGGTTTGCAGCACGTTTTCCTCGCCTTCACTGCGGGCCAGCAGGACGGCGCCGACGCTGTCGCCCCACACATTCACCGCGGTACGGCACATGTCGAGAATACGGTCGGTGACCAGAATCAAACCAATCGCCTCCGCCGGCAGGCCGATGATGCCGAGGATCACGGTGATCGCCACCAGGCTGGCGGCGGGGATGCTGGCGACGCCGATGGAAGTGATCAGAGCGGTGAAGACAATGGCGAACTGCATGCCGAAGGACAAATCCAGACCATAGGCCTGGGCGATAAAAATGGCGGCGGCGCATTCGTACAGCGCGGTGCCGTCCATGTTCACGGTGGCGCCCAGCGGCAGCACGAAACTGGCGGTGCGCTTGGAAACACCGGACCGCTTTTGCACGCAATCCATGGTCAACGGCAAGGTGGCGGCGGAGCTGGCCGAGGAGAACGCGGTCATCAGTGCCGGTGACATGGCCTGGAAATGGCGCCAGGGGGAGCGTTGCGCCAACACCCGGATCAGCAGTGGCATCACCACGAAGGCATGCAGGAACAGGGCGGCGAGAACCGTGAAGAAGAACCACAGCAGCGGCTCCAGAGCGTCCAGGCCGGTGCGGGTGACAGTGGCGGCGATCAGACCGAACACGCCCAGCGGGGCGAAACGGATGATCAGCATGGTGATGCTGACCATCACTTCGTAGAACCCCTCGACCATGTTGCGCAGGGTGTCGCCCGGTGCTCCGGCCAGCGTCCGCAGGAAAAAGCCGAACAGCAGCGAAAACACGATCAGCCCCAGCATCTGGCCATCGGCGGCGGCCTGCACCAGATTGGGCGGCAACATTTGCAGCAGAATCTGAGTGAATTCGCCGGCGCCCCGGCCCTCGATTTTTTGCAACACGTCCTGGGTATTGGCGGCGAAGCCCAGCAGATCCCGGGCTGGCTCGCCGTCGATGATGCCCGGCGTGGTGATATTCACCAGCAACAAACCGATCAGAATGGCGATCAGGCTGGTGCTCATATAGAACAGCACGGTCTTGGCGCCCAGCCGGCCCAGGTTCTTGCCCTGGCCGACGTTGACCAGACCACTGATGATGGCGGTGGTGATCAGCGGCACCACCAGCATTTTCAAGGCATTGATGAACAACGTGCCGATCAGGTCATAGGCTTCGATAACGGCGATGCCCAATATCCGGGTATCTTCACTGGTCACCCAGCCCGCCAGCCCGCCCAAAATCATGGCGAGAAAAATCTGGTGATGCAGTTTCATAAAGTGCCCCACTGCGTTGTTTTTCTTACTTAAGCATACCGGAGGAAACGGTGGCGAGTGAAACCGCCTCCCTCCTGGTCAGGCCGCGCCCGTGGCGGACCGCGGCTCATCGGCTCCGCACAGCGCCAGAATCTGCTGGTACTGACGATCCGTTATCTGCTGGATCGACAGCCGTGGGCGGGTCACCAGCTCCATGTCGGCGAACTCCGCGTGATCACGGATGGTGGCCAGGGAGAGCGGTTGGGGAAAGTGGCGGTGGTAGCGTACATCCACCTGATACCAGCGGGGCTGGTCGGGGCGGCTGCGACTGTCCTCGCCGGGATGGCCGGCGCTGAACTGGGTGGGATCCGGATAGGCGTCGGAGACGACTTCCGCCTCGCCGACGATGGCGGGCACTTTGCAGCTGGAGTGGTAAATCAGAACGCGGTCGCCGTTGCTCACCTCATCGCGCAAGCGGTTGCGGGCCTGGTAGTTGCGTACGCCATCCCAGCCGGAGGTGCCGTCCGGAGCATCTTGCAAGTCGTCCAGGCTGAAGGCGTCGGGTTCGGTTTTGAATAACCAGATGCGCATGGCTTCCTCATCAGTGTCGGCAAAAAAAGGGGCGTGATTATCATGGCTGCCGCCACGCCGGGCTCTTTTGGCGGCCACCCTTCGGACCGTCGACAAGACGACGTCAAAAATCGCTCCCGGCGATTTTTTCTTTACTACCTGCCTTTGATACTGGCGGCAAGGGTACTATCCCCCGCGTCGGCGGGAAGCTCGCTGAGCAGCCGGGTTCTCGCCTGTTCCAGCGATAACGCCGTGCTGACGGTGAACGCCGGCTTATTGAGCGTCAGCATCATGTGCGCGAAGGTTCGGTTAAGCGCGCTTTCCAGCACGATGACCTTGTGCGCGGTGATCCGCGCGAAATCGGCGCCGCAGGCAAAGCGCGCGGCACGCATGTCGAGGCTGCCGATATTACCGTAGTAGATCACGCGTTGACGCAGTTCTCCATGCGTGTGAAACAGCGCCAGCCGCTGACGGTAGATACGCCACTGCACCGCCGGATCCACATCAATGCCATCGGGCAGTTCGACCAGGGTCAGGGGGCCGTCCTGACGGACGGTGAGGGAGGGCATGGGGTTATCGCATCCTGCTTATTTTGGGCAATCTTATGAGAGTGGCGCAGGTGGGCTCGGGAAATCAATCCGGTGAAAGTGCTATGTGGGTGGCCGGCGGACCGTGATCCTCCATCCCGCGCCGTTCTATGCTAATCTTGCGCGCCCATTCGTGGAGGTCCTCAGGTGATCGACGAGATTCAGCAACAACAGGCCCTGGCCACCCTGCGCACGCCCCGGGATTGTCTGCGTTGGGGCGAGAGCTGCCTGCGTCGCGGCGGGGTGTTTCTGGGCCACGGCACCGACGACCATGGCGACGAGGCGCTGGCGCTGCTGCTGCATGTGCTGGCGCTGCCCCACGACACCGACCCCCGCATGCTCGATGCCCGTTTGCTGCCCCATGAACTGGAAGCCTTCGTGGCCCTGCTGGCGCGCCGCGTCAACGAGCGGGTGCCGACGCCGTATTTGACCGGCCAGGCCTGGTTTTGCGGTCTGCCGTTCCAGGTGGACGAGCGGGTGCTGATCCCCCGTTCGCCGATCGCCGAACTGATCGAAGCCGGTTTCCAGCCCTGGCTTGATCCGGACCAGCCGTTGCGTGCACTGGATTTGTGCACCGGGGGCGGCTGTATCGCCATCGCCATGGCCATGGCGATGGAAGACGCCGAGGTGGATGCCAGTGATATTTCCGCCGACGCCCTGGCGGTGTGCCAGGCCAATATCGATCACTACGGCCTTGGTGACCGGGTGCGGGCGGTGCTTTCGGATGGCTTTGACGGCTTGCGGGGGCGTTATGATCTGATCGTCTCCAACCCGCCTTACGTGGACGCCGCCGATCTCGCCGCCATGCCAGAGGAATTCCACCACGAGCCGGAACTGGCACTGGGCTCCGGCGCCGATGGTCTGGACTTCACCCGCCGTATTCTGGCCGAGGCCGCCGATTATCTGAGCGATGACGGTGTGCTGATCGTGGAGGTGGGCAACAGCGACCAGCACGTGATGGCGGCCTGGCCGGAGGTGCCGTTCCTGTGGCTGGAGTTCGAGCGCGGCGGCCATGGCGTTTTTCTGCTGACACGGCAACAATTGGTCGACCATCGTGAGTATTTCGCCGGCTGACCGGCGACCCCTGATCGAGGAGCACGAATGTCTGGGAACAGTTTTGGTGAACGGTTTCGGGTGACCACCTTTGGTGAGAGTCACGGCCCGGCGCTCGGGGCCATCGTCGACGGCTGCCCGCCGGGGCTGGCGTTGAGCGAGGAGGACCTGCAGGGTGAGCTGGATCGGCGTAAACCCGGCACCAGCCGTTACACCACCCAGCGACGCGAACCGGATCAGGTGCGCATCCTTTCCGGCGTGTTCGAAGGCAAGACCACCGGCACGCCGATCGGCTTGCTGATCGAAAACACCGATCAGAAGTCCAAGGATTACAGCGAGATCGCCAATACCTTCCGTCCCGGTCACGCCGACTACACCTACACCCAGAAGTACGGCTTCCGTGATTACCGCGGCGGCGGACGCTCCTCCGCCCGGGAAACCGCCATGCGCGTGGCCGCCGGCGCCATCGCCCGCAAATTTCTGGCCGAGCGGATCGGGGTGCGGATTTTCGGCGGCGTCGAGCAGATCGGCGATATCCGTGCCGAACAGTTTGACTGGAGCACGGTCAACGACAACCCGTTCTTTTTTCCGGACGCCGCCAAAGTCCCTGAACTGGAAGCGCTGATCAACGCTTTGCGCAAGGACGGCTCTTCCATTGGTGCCCGGGTCACGGTGTTCGCCGACGGTGTGCCGCCGGGCTGGGGTGAGCCAGTGTTCGACCGCCTCGACGCGGATCTGGCCAAGGCTCTGATGTCGATCAACGCGGTGAAAGCGGTGGAGGTGGGTGACGGCTTCGAGGTGGTCAACCAGCGCGGCGAACAGCACCGCGACGAGATGACTCCGGAAGGCTTCGTCAGCAACCATGCTGGCGGTGTCCTCGGCGGCATCAGCTCCGGCCAGCGCCTGCGTGCCAGCATCGCCCTCAAGCCCACTTCCAGCATCCTGATCCCGGGCCGCAGCCTGACCCTGGACGGCCAGCCCACCGAAGTGGTCACCAAGGGCCGACACGACCCCTGCGTCGGCGTGCGCGCCACCCCCATCGCCGAAGCGATGATGGCCCTGGTGCTGATGGACCACTACCTGCGCCACCGGGCGCAGAATGGGGATGTGGTGGCGCCCTTGTCGCCGATTCCCGGCGGAAAAGGCAGTGAATAGGGAACAATGAATAGTTAACAGCGGCGCGGGTGGAGTGGCCCCAAAAAAGTAGACACCTTCATTGACGAGGAAGGTGTATGCAATTTCGCAGCAAGCGTCGGTTTAGTGACGCGTTCAAACGCGAG
>NZ_OBMO01000021.1 GCF_900217905.1 Alloalcanivorax xenomutans | reverse complement strand
TGTTTGAAGACCGATACCCCATTCGATTCATCGCGTTTATTTCAGCCTCAAGGCCTTCAAAACGCTTGAAGTTGAACAGGGTATCTACAGCGGCGTTATAGCTAACTCTGAATTACTGTGTCGACGCTACATGGCTCTCTGGTTTACTCGCGCCGACACCTCGGCGGCGCTTTCCTTGCGTTCGGAGTAGCGGTCGGTGAGATAGTCGCTGCGATCGCGCACCAGTAGCGTGAATTTCATCAGTTCTTCCATCACATCGACAATACGGTCGTAGAACGGTGACGGCTTCATGCGATCATGGTCGTCGAACTCCAGGAACGCCTTCGGCACAGAGGATTGATTCGGGATCGTCACCATGCGCATCCAGCGGCCCAGCACCCGCAACTGGTTCACCGCATTGAAGGACTGGGAACCGCCGCAGACCTGCATCACCGCCAGGGTCTTGCCCTGAGTCGGGCGCACACCGCCGAGGGCCAGCGGAATCCAGTCGATCTGCGCCTTCATGATGCCGGTCATGGCGCCGTGCCGCTCAGGCGAGCACCACACCATGCCTTCGGACCACTGGGCCAGATCCCGCAGCTCCGCCACCTTGGGGTGATCCGCCGGTTCCGCATCCGGTAACGGCAGGCCACGGGGATCGAAGATACGGGTTTCCGCGCCCATGGCTTCGAGCAGACGCGCGGCTTCCTCTACCGCCAGACGGCTGAAGGAACGCTCCCGCAAGGAGCCGTACAACAGCAAAATACGCGGCGGATGGGAGTCAGCGGCGCCCAGTTGCCGCCGATCCGGAATGTGGAACAGCTCCGTTTGTACATTGGGCAAATCATTCATCGTTACTTTCCTTAAGACAGCACCATCAACCAGCCGGCCAGGGCCAGCAGAGTGACGGTCAACACCGGCAGGGTCAGGACAATACCCACGCGGCAGTAGTAACCCCAACCGATCTTCATGCCCTTGCGGGCCAGGACGTGCAGCCACAGCAACGTCGCCAGGCTGCCAATAGGCGTTATTTTCGGCCCCAGATCACTGCCGATGACGTTGGCGTAAATCATCGCTTCACGCACCAGACCACCGGCCTGGCTGTCATCGATGGACAGCGCCACCACCAGCACCGTGGGCATGTTATTCATGATCGAGGACAGTCCCGCGGCGATATAGCCAGTGCCCAGGGTGGCGACCCACAACTCTTGCCGTGCCAGTTGGTTCAATACGCCGGCAACGGCATCGGTGAGGCCCGCATTACGTAAGCCGTAGACCACCAGATACATGCCCAGGGAAAACACCACGATGTTCCAGGGCGCGCCACTCAGTACCTTCATGGTGGAAATGTGATGGCCATGACGGGCAATCAGGAACAGTACCAAGGCGCCGATGCCCGCGATCAGGCTTACCGGAACCCCCATGGGTTCGGCAAAGAAGAAGCCGGCAAGCAACAGCGCCAGCACCCACCAGCCGGCCCGGAAGGTTCTGGGATCCTTGATGGCCTCATGGGGCTGGCTCAGCCTGTCTATCTCATACCCCCTGGGGACGTCACGGCGGAAGAACAGCCACAGCACCAGCAGCGACGCGGAGACCGATACCAGATTTACCACCGCCATCACCGTGGCGTATTCGCCGAAGCCAATATCGAAGAAGTCCACGGAGACGATGTTGACCAGATTCGAGACCACCAGAGGCAGGCTGGCGGTGTCGGCGATGAAACCCGCCGCCATGATGAACGCCAGGGTGGCGGCGGGTCCGAACCCCAGCGCCAGCAGCATTTCAAAAACAATGGGGGTCAGAATCAGCGCCGCCCCGTCGTTGGCGAACACCGCCGCCACCAGGGCACCGAGCAACACCACCGCCGCCAGCAGCCGGCCGCCATGGCCGCCGCCCCAACGGGCCACATGCAGCGCCGCCCATTCAAAGAACCCGGCTTCGTCCAGGATCAGACTGATGATGATGATGGCGATGAACGCGAAGGTGGCGTTCCAGACGATGTCCCAGACCACGGGAATGTCATCGAGATGAATGACACCGGTGAGCAGAGCCACCAGAGCGCCCGCGGCGGCGCTCCAACCGATACCCAGCCCCCGCGGTTGCCAGATCACCAATGTCAGGGTGGCAATGAAGATCAGTACCGCCAGCAGCATGATCAGTGTTCACCATGGGAGCGATGGATCTTCTGTAGTGACGCGGTCAGTCCCAGGGCGTTCAGATCCTCAAGATCCAACGCCACCAGGTCCTCGATGCGGCCTCTCAGCCGTTCATAAGTGGCCTCGAAAACAGCATCGATGGCGGCATCGTCACCTTCCGCGACGGCCGGATCGGGAATCCCCCAGTGGGATTTGGCGGTATCCGCCAGCCAGACCGGGCACGACTCGCCGGCGGCGGCGTCGCAGACCGTCACGATGGCGTCGAAATGCTCGCCTTCCAGGTCGTCCATGGATTTGGAGGAGGGCTCCCCCACCGGGATGCCATGACGTTCCAGCACCGCCAGGGCACGGGGATGCACCTGGCCACTGGGCCGGCTGCCGGCGCTGGCGGCACGAATCCGGCCCCCGCCAAGATGGTTGGCCAGGGCTTCGGCGATGATCGAGCGGCAGGAATTGCCGGTGCACAGGAACAGTAATTTGATAGGGGTGGCCATGATAGCGCTCCAGAATTGAAGGTTAGCAGCACGCCGTGTCGATGGGCGTAATCCCCAGTTGCTCACGGGCGGGCGGCAGCAAGGTGTCGATGGTGGCGATCGCCCATTCCGGCAGCGCCGGGTTGAGCCGGTAGTGCATCCAGGTCCCCTCGCGACGCGCCACCACCAGTTCGCACTGGCGTAACTGCGCCAGATGACGGGACACCGTGGACTGCGGGGCGTCCATGGCCTCCACCAGATCACAGACGCAGATTTCCCGCTCCTTTTCCATCAGGCCCATAAGCCGGAGACGGTTTTCATCGGCAAGGCACTTACACAGTTGTGTGACGGTCAGATTCATTAATTAATCCGTATATCCGGAATAACGGATATATTAGTCGCAAGCCCACACTTCCGCAACTCCTCCGTCGCCGCCACAAGGCCGCTGCAGCAGCATTGTCCGAGAGAGCGGCCCTTCCCATACATAGAAAGGACCGCGCCCCGTTTCTCAGCCTTTGACCTTCTCTTCCATCTCGTCCATGGAGATGTGGCGGACATCCTTGCCCTTCACCAGAAAGATCACCTGCTCGGCGATGTTGCGGGCATGGTCACCGATGCGCTCCAGTGCTCGCAGGGACCAGATGATGTTAAGCACGCGGGAAATGGCACGCGGATCTTCCATCATGAAAGTCACCAGGGAACGCATGGCCGAGCGGTATTCCAGGTCCACCTCGTTGTCCTCGGCGGCCACGTCCAGCGCCTTGTCGGCATCGAAACGGGCAAACGCATCCAAGCTGTCGCGCAGCATGTTGCGCACATGGTTACCGATATGGCGCACTTCCACATAGCCGCGCGGCGATTCGCCTTCCTCGGACAATTGCAGCGCCATGGCGGCGATCTTGGCGGACTCGTCGCCGATCCGCTCGAGATCGGACACCGCCTTGGTCACCGCGATGATCAGGCGCAGATCGGATGCGGCCGGCTGGCGCAGGGCCAGGACCCGGGCACACTCTTCGTCGATCTGGATTTCCAGCTTGTCGACTTTGTCCTCCGCCTGCATGACTTTTTCCGCCAGGTCGGAGTCGGCGCGCAGCAGCGCGTCCAGCGCATCCACGACCTGCTTCTCCACCAGACCACCCATTTCCATCAAATGGTTACGGATGGATTCCAACGCCTCGTTGAACTGCGATGAGCTGTGTTGACCAAAATAGGTGCGATCCATGGGGCACTCTCCTCAACGTCCGGGCGTCAGCCGAACCGACCGGTGATGTAGGCTTCGGTAAGCTCGTGTTCCGGCTTGGTGAACACGGTCTCGGTGTCATTCACCTCGATCAGACGACCTAGATGGAAATACGCTGTCCGATTGGACACCCTCGCCGCCTGTTGCATGGAGTGGGTGACGATGGCGATGGTGTAGGACTCGGTCAGTTCGTCGATCAGTTCCTCGATCTTGGCCGTGGCGATCGGATCCAGCGCGGAACACGGCTCGTCCATCAACACCACTTCCGGGCTGACCGCGATGGTGCGGGCGATACACAACCGCTGCTGCTGTCCACCGGAAAGACCGGTGCCCGGCGCGTGCAGGCGATCCTTTACCTCGTCCCACAGGCCGGCCTTGCGCAGACTGGTTTCCACGATCTCATCGAGCTCGTATTTTTTGTTGGCCAGACCATGCAGACGGGGCCCATAGGCCACGTTGTCATAGATGGATTTGGGGAATGGGTTGGGCTTCTGGAACACCATGCCCACCCGGGCACGCAGCTCCACCACATCCATTTTCGGATCATAGAGATCCTGGTCTTCCAGAAACAGCTCACCGGTCACACGACAGATGTCGATGGTGTCGTTCATACGGTTGAGGCTGCGCAGAAAAGTCGATTTGCCACAACCGGACGGACCGATCAGGGCCACCACTTCATTCTTGCCAATGTCCAGGCTGACCTTGTGGATCGCCTGGTTGTCGCCATAAAACACGTCGACGTCGCGCAAACGCATTTTCGGGTCGTCCACGAACGGCGTGCCTACGGTGTGTTCCGGGTATCGGGTTTCCTGCATGGGCTGCTCTTCCAGGTCGATCATCGGCTCCTCGGCATGATTCCGACCGGAAGCGTTCTTGTCCAGTTTCTCAGCGGTGTCCATCGGTCATCTCCTCTGCTAGCGAGGCGCTTACCAGCGACGCTCGAGACGTTTACGCAGTACAACCGCCAAGGTGTTCATGGCGATCAGGAAGGCGAGCAACACCATGATGGCCGCGGAGGTCATGGCCACGAAGGACTGCTCGGGGCTGTCCGCCCAAAGGTAAATCTGCACCGGCAATACCGTGGACGCATCCAGCGGGCCGGTGGGAATGTCGACGATAAAGGCGACCATGCCGATCAACAGCAGCGGCGCGGTTTCACCCAGCGCCTGGGCCATGCCGATAATGGCGCCGGTGAGCATGCCGGGCAGGGCCAGCGGCAGCACATGGTGCAATACCACCTGCATGCGCGAGGCGCCCAACCCCATGGCCGCTTCGCGAATCGACGGCGGCACCGTTTTGATCGAGGCCCGGCTGGTGATGATAATGGTCGGCAGTGTCATCAGCGTCAGCACCAGACCGCCCAGCACCGGCACTGAACGCGGCACCCCGAACAGGTTGATGAAGATCGCCAGCCCCAGCAGACCAAAGATAATCGAGGGGACCGCCGCCAGATTGTTGATGTTCACCTCGATAAAATCGGTGAAGCGGTTTCTCGGCGCGAACTCCTCCAGATAGATCGCCGCGGCCACACCGATGGGGAACGACAGACACAGGGTCACCAGCATGGTGAAGAAGGAACCCACCACCGCGCTCCAGATCCCCGCCAGCTCCGGTTCACGGGAGTCCCCGCTGGAGAAGAACGAGGCGTTGAAGCGACGTTCGGTATCGCCGGCCGCTTCCAGTTCCGTGATCCAGGCTTTCTGCTCCGCGCTCATGCGGCTGTCCTCGCGGCCCTTCTCACCGGCCTTGAGGAACAGGTCCACGTCATCGTCCGCCAGCAGCCACAGGGTCTGGGTGGTACCCAGCCACTCGGGATTCTCCCGCAGCAAATCGCGCAACTCATAGCCTGCGCCAATGCTCATCAGAGCGCTCAGTTCCCGCACCTGGAGCCGTTCGGTCACCTCCGGGAAACGCGTCTTGAGGGCCTCGCGGACGATGCCGTCATAGTTGCCGTAGTTCAGCTGCTCCGGGTCCCGGGCGTCTTCGATATCCAGCGTTTGCTCGTTGAAGGTGATATCCAGCTTGATGTAATGCTCGAAGAACGCACTGTGGCCCTTGCCAATGATGTCGGTGAACAGAATCGCCAGCGCCGCCAGACCGATGGCGATGGAAATAATCCCGTAGGCCCGGAAGCGGCGCTCGGCGCGGTATCGGCGGGCCAGGGATTTGCGTACCTGCTCGGTGGTTTTACTCATGCGATGATTCTCCACTGCGGTGCCCTGGGCCCGATCATTCGTATTGCTCGCGGTATTTCTTGACGATGTGCAGCGCCAGGATGTTCAGGCACAACGTGGTCAGGAACAGCATCAGCCCCAATGCGAAAGCCGCCAGGGTCTTGGCACTGTCGAACTCCTGGTCTCCGGTGAGCAGAGTGACGATCTGCACCGTGACGGTGGTCACCGCCTCCAACGGGTTGGCGGTCAGGTTGGCGGCCAGGCCGGCGGCCATCACCACGATCATGGTCTCGCCGATGGCCCGGGAAGCCGCCAGCAGGATGCCGCCCATGATCCCCGGCAGCGCCGCCGGGAACACCACTTTACGGATGGTTTCGGAGCGGGTGGCGCCCAGCCCCAGAGAGCCATCACGCATTACCTGGGGTACCGCGGTGATGACATCGTCGGACAGGGAAGATACGAACGGGATGATCATCACCCCCATCACCAGCCCCGCCGCCAGAGCGGATTCCGAGGCCACGTCGAGTCCGAGAGTCTCACCCACTCCACGGATAAAGGGGGCCACCGTCAGGGCGGCGAAGAAGCCGTATACCACCGTCGGCACGCCGGCGAGAATCTCCAGCATGGGCTTGGCCACCGAACGCACCCGGGACGGTGCGTACTCGGCAAGATAAATCGCCGACATCAATCCGATCGGCACCGCCACCAATAACGCGATGGAGGAAATCAGCAGCGTGCCGACGAACAGCGGAATCGCGCCGAAGGCCCCGGAGGACGCCACCTGGTCGGCTCGCAGAGCGGTTTGCGGGCTCCACTGCAACCCGAACAGAAACTCCGCCGGAGACACTTTCTGGAAGAAGCGGATCGACTCGAACAACACGGACATCAGGATGCCCACCGTGGTCAGAATCGCCACCGTGGCGCACAGCATGAAGATCACGCGCAGAATCGACTCGACTTGCTGCCGGGCCCGCAGCTGCGGTGCGATCTTCACCCAGCCCCAGGCGGCGCCGATCAGCCCCACCGCGATCACCACCACGGTCAGGGCCATGGCACTGGTGGTGCGCAGGTTGTTGAGACGCTCGGCGGCGGCGGCGATGGCCGGGTCCACCGACTCCGGCGACAACGAACCACTGGCGACGTTCTGGATCTGGCTGAGCAACAGACCCCGGGCGCCATCACTGTCCGGCCGGAGAGCATCGGGAAGGCCCTGCATGACCGTCTGGCGAATAATGGTGTCGTCGAATGCCAGCCAGGCCCCCAGTATCAGCAGGGCCGGCAGGGCGCACCACAGGGCCGCGCGCATGGCGTAATAGAATGGCAGGGAGTGGAGGTGGCGGATGCCCCCCAACGGCCGCGCCAAAGCCAGTGACCGCTGATGGCCCAGGTAGTAGGCCAGCGCCACCATCACAATCAGCAACAGCAACAGATTGCCTGTTTGCATGCTCAGCTACTCCGAGATCATTGTTTGCTCGCCAAAACCCGCGGATTTTGGCCAACAAACCGCCTTCTGCCCAGAGGGCGAAAAAGCCCGATGGCCAAGACCATCGGGCTCGAGATGACGCATCCCTGCGATCCGCACTCCCTGAATTACAGCTCGTTACCCGTCATGGTAACCAGGCCCTGGGCCTGTTTGGCCATCTCGGCGCGCTTGTCGTCCGGCAGCGGAATCATGCCTTTGTCCACCAGGTAACCTTCCGGCCCCCAGGCACGCTCGCTGGTGAATTCCTTGATGTAGCCCTCGATGCCCGGTACCACGCCCACGTGCGCTTTCTTCACGTAGAAGTACAGGGAACGGGATACCGGGTACTCGCCGCTGGCGATCACTTCCATGGCCGGAGCCACGCCATTGATCTTGGCGCCTTGCACCTTACCGCGGTTCTGATCCAGGAAAGAGTAACCGAATACACCCAGAGCGCTCGGATTGGATACCAGCTTCTGCACGATCAGGTTGTCGTTCTCACCGGCTTCCACGTAGGCACCGTCTTCACGGATGCTGCGGCAGATCGCCTTGTACTTGCTCTTGTCCTGCTTCTTGATGGCCGCCAGCCAGTCGAAGGTTTTACAACCGCCTTCGATAGCCAGTTCGTTGAAGGCGTCACGGGTACCGGAAGTCGGCGGCGGACCCAGCACTTCGATCTTGGTGTCCGGCAGGGAGGGGTTCACTTCCTTCCAGGTTTTGTAGGGGTTCGGTACCAGCTTTTCACCGCCCTTGGGATCCGGTACTTCCTTGGCCAGGGCCAGGAAGATATCGCGCAGGGTCAGGTCGATGTGCTGAGCCTTGGCGGAGTTGGCCACGACGATACCGTCATAACCGACAACCACTTCGGTGATGTCCTTGATGCCGTTGCTCTGGCATTGTTCGAACTCGGACTTCTTCATGCGGCGGGACGCGTTGGTGATGTCCGGAGTGTCAGTGCCAACACCTTGGCAGAACAGCTTCAGACCGCCGCCGGAACCGGTGGATTCGATCTTGGGCGTGGGATTGCCGCCACGGCCGAAACGCTCGGCAACGGTGGTCGCAAACGGGTATACGGTAGAGGAACCCACGATGGAAATGGTGTCACGGGCGATAGCGGTCGCCGGCGCGGTGGCGAAAGCCAGAGCAGCGGCGGCCCCAACAATCGACGCTTTCATTTTAACGTTCACAGTAAGCCTCCTGGTTTCATGGCACCGGCGTTGATCCACCCCGGTTTGTTCTTTCAGGCAGGGGGCATGCTAGATTGCGTATGTGACAACAAGATTACACCCGGGTGACGGTTGCGCTACCCCGTATTGCCTTACCTGGCAGACCCGCGAACCGGAATTGACCGCCAAATGTCCATTGTTGGCTGACCCGGAGCGGCCTGATCCGTATAATCGCCGCCGAATTCTTGATCAGTGACATAACAAAGTGACCGTCCTCCATTCCCCGAGACTGGCCCATTTCCAGCGGGCCCTGCACCATCTGACCTGCGTCGTCGGCAGAGCCGTCTCCTGGTGCGCCCTGCTTATGGTATTCCTGATGGTGCTGGTGGTGGTAATGCGCTACGGATTCGGCATCGGCAACATCGCGCTGCAGGAAAGCATCACTTATTTGCATGGCGCGGTGTTCATGCTCTGCGCCGGCTACACCCTGGCCCAGGATGAGCACGTGCGGGTGGATGTGCTCTATCAGCACTGGAGCCCGCGCCGGCAGGCGCTGGTGAATCTGCTCGGCACCCTGTTTCTGTTGTTGCCCATCTGCGTGGCGATTTTCGCGCTGAGCCTGGACTATGTGGTGCGCAGTTGGGCTGGCCTTGAGAAATCGGACAATGGCGGCCTTCCCCTGGTCTTCATACTCAAGAGTCTGCTGCTGGTGATGCCCGTGCTGCTGGGAATCCAGGCGGTGGCGGATCTGCTGCGCCACGCCATGACCCTGGCCGGAGCCTCTCAACCCGTGGACATCGAAGACCAGGAGACCCATCCATGGACATGATTCTGCCGCTTTCCATGTTTCTGGCGGTGGGTCTGGTGCTGCTCAGCGGTTACCCGGTGGCCTTCTGTCTTGGCGGCGTCGCCCTGCTGTTCGCCGTCGGCGGCCTGGCCACCGGCATGGTTTCGATAAACGACCTGACCTTCCTGCCCGGCCGACTGTTCGGCATCATCAGTAATACCACCCTGATCGCCGTCCCGTTATTCGTGTTCATGGGCGTGATGCTGGAGAAGTCGCGGGTGGCGGAGAAGCTGCTGGCCAGCATGGGGCTGCTGTTCGGGCGGCTGCCGGGCGGCCTGGGTTTCTCCATCATTCTGGTGGGGGCCTTGCTCGCCGCCAGCACCGGCATCGTCGGTGCCACCGTGGTCACCATGGGCCTGCTGACGTTGCCCACCATGCTGCGCCGGGGCTATCAGCCCTCCCTGGCCACCGGCCTGATTTGCGCCACCGGGACCCTGGGCCAGATCATTCCCCCGTCCATTGCCCTGGTGCTGCTCGGCGACGTGCTTTCCACCGCCTACCAGGAGGCGCAACTGCGTCAGGGCGCCTGGGCCCTGGAAACGGTGTCGGTGGGCGACCTGTTCGTCGGTGCCCTGATTCCGGGGCTGGTGCTGGTCGTGCTCTACCTGATCTATATGACGGCGGTGAGCCTGTTGCGGCCGGAGCAGGTGCCGGCGCTGGAGCGCGACGATGGCGACGGCAATGAGCGTACCGGCCTGATGGCGGCGCTGGGTGGCCTGATTCCGCCTCTGCTGCTGATTCTCGCCGTATTGGGCTCGATCCTGGCCGGACTGGCCACGCCCACCGAGGCAGCCGGTGTCGGCGCTTTCGGCACCCTGATCCTGGCCGCCGCCAACCGTCATCTTAATTTCACCATTTTGCGCGAGACCGTGCACGGCGCCGCCCGGCTCACCTCCATGGTGTTCATGATCATGATCGGCGCCAGCCTGTTCACCATGGTGTTCCGCGCCTTCGGCGGGGAAGAGGCGGTGCAGCATCTGTTCGATGCCCTGCCCGGCGGTGTTCTCGGCGCCACCCTGATGGTGATGGTGATCATCTTCCTGCTCGGCTTCATCCTCGACTTCATCGAGATCACCTTCGTGGTGGTGCCGATCGTCGGGCCGATTCTGCTGGGCATGGGCCTGGACCCGATCTGGCTGGGGGTGATGATCGCCCTCAACCTGCAAACCTCCTTCCTGACGCCGCCCTTCGGCATAGCCTTGTTCTATCTGCGAGGAGTGGCACCGCCGGAAGTCCGTACCACCCATATTTACCGGGGCGTGGTACCCTTTGTCTTCATCCAAATCATTATGCTCGGTATCCTGGCGCTATTCCCTCAACTGGCGACTTGGCTGCCTCACCTGCTATATGGATAACAAGATGACCGATCCCAGCGACGACATCCCTCAACCCAAGGGCACCCTGGCCCTGCAAACCATTGCCATGCCGCAAAACGCCAACTGGAACGGCGATATTTTCGGTGGCTGGCTGGTGTCCCAGATGGACCTGGCCGGTTCGGTAACCGCCCGCGCCACCGCCAAGGGGCGCATTGCCACCGTGGCGGTGGATTCCATGGCGTTCCTGCGCCCGGTGCCAGTAGGCGCCGTGGTGAGCTGCTACACCCAACTGCTCGATATCGGCCGCAGTTCGATGCAGATCCAGGTGGAAGTGTGGATTCGGGAAGATACCGGGGAGTTGGCCAAGGTTACCGAAGGGCATTTCACCTTTGTCGCCATCGACGACAGTGGCCGCACCCGGGCCGTGCCTCGCTAACAAGGATCGCGGTCCTCTCCATAACAAGGAAGGACCGCGATTCAACCGGTCAGGCGTCCTTCAACACCAGTGTACGGCTGTTGAGCAGGGCCTGTTCGGCGACTTCCTGGTAGGGCATGGAAGCGTCACGGAAAGCGACGATCGACTCATAAATACGCCGTGACAGTTCATCCCCGGCGATCACCTCTTCGATCACCTGATCACTGGTGTCCTTCAGCGCCATCAGGACGTCGTCCGGCAGGCGGCGCAGCTGTACGCCATGCTCGTTGACCAGCTGCTTGAGCGCATCGGCGTTGCGGGCGGTGAACTCGTCCAGGATGTGCTGGTTCTCCGCTTCCGCGGCGGAACGGACAATGTGCTGCAAATCCTGCGGCAGGCTGTTCCAGGCGTCCTTGTTAATGATCACTTCCAACGCGGAACCCGGTTCCTGCCAGCCCGGGTAGTAGTAGTACTTGACCACCTTGTACAGACCGAAGGCCAGGTCATTATAGGGACCGACCCAATCCGCGGCATCCAGCGCACCGGTCTGCAGGGAGGTGAATACCTCGCCGCCGGGCATCTGCACCGGAATCGCCCCCAGGCGCTTGATCACCTCGCCAGCCAGACCGGGCATGCGGATCTTGAGCCCCTTGAGATCGTCGACGGAATTGATTTCCTTGTTGAACCAGCCGGCCATCTGCGTGCCGCTGTTACCGCAGGCCAGCGGCTGCAGGTTGAACGGCTCGTACAATTCCTCCCACAGTTCCTGGCCACCGCCGAAGTTGAGCCAGCCGTTCATCTCCCAGGCGGTCAGCCCAAAGGGAATGGTGGTGAAAAAGGGCATGGCCGGATGCTTGCCCTTCCAGTAATAAGGCGTGGAGTGCCCCATTTGGGCACTGCCGGAACGGACCGCGTCAAACACTTCGGTGGCGGGCACCAGCTCGCCGGCGCCGTGCACCTTGACCGTCAGGCGGCCTCCGGACATGGCATTGACGCGTTCGGCGAAGCGGTTGGCACCGGTACCGAGACCGGGGTAATTCTTCGGCCAGGTGGTGACCAGATCCCATTTCAGCGCTTCGGCTTTCTTCTCACCGGCGGCATTGTTGTCACTGGCGGCGGGTTTTTCATCCTGGCCACAGCCCGCCAAGGCGGCGGCGCCCAGCCCCAGGCCCAGGGCGGAAACGAATTTGCGACGATCCATTGGTCAGTCTCTCCCCTTCGGGTTGTTGTAAGTATGTGCCCGGAATGACCGGGCACGGATCTTATCTCTTTTTACGAAACGGCTGTCCATGGGACCTTTATCTAACCCTGCGGCGGCTACATGCACGCCCCTCTACAGAGCATCCCTCTACAGCACATCCAGGCGGGCGTACTGGCTGACCAGCCATTTGGTCCCCACGCCATCGAAGTTGATTTGCAGACGGGCGTTGGGTCCCTGCCCTTCGAAGTGCAATACCGTACCTTCTCCGAATTTGGGATGCACCACCCGCGCGCCCAGGCCGATGCCGTTAGCTTCCTCCTGGCGCACCGTGCCACGGCGGCCCACCGGCCGGCTCACCGCCGCCCGCACCCGCACCTCCTCCACCAGCTCACCGGGAATCTCTCGCAGGAAGCGGCTGGGCGGATTGAGCGTCTCGTTGCCGAACAGGCGCCGGCTCTCGGCGTAGGTCAGATACAGCTCGCGCATCGCCCGGGTCAGCCCCACGTAACAGAGTCTCCTCTCCTCGGCCAGCCGACCGGGCTCCTCCGAGGACATCTGATGAGGGAACAGCCCTTCTTCCAGGCCGGTGATGAACACCACCGGAAACTCCAGCCCCTTGGCGGAGTGCAGGGTCATCATCTGCACCGCGTCCTCGAATGCCTCCGCCTGGCCGTCACCGGCCTCCAGGGCGGCGTGATCGAGGAAGGCGGTGAGCGGGTCCAGATCGGACTCCTCGTCACCCTCACCAAACTGGCGCGTGGCGGACACCAGCTCCTGCAGGTTTTCCACCCGCTGCTGGCCTTTGTCGCCTTTTTCCTGACCATGGAAGTCCAGCAGGCCGCTGGCGGCGATCACATGTTCCGTGGTCTCGGCCAGATCCAGCGTCTCGGTCTGTGCCGCCAGTTGATCCACCAACTGCAGGAACGCCAGCAGCGCGTTGCTGGCCCGGGGGCTGAGCAGGCGTTCGTTGACGATCGCCACCGCCGCGTCCCAGAGCGGGATACCGCGCAGGCGGGCCTGCTCGCGTACCGCCTCCAGGGTCTTATTGCCGATGCCCCGGGTCGGGGTGTTCACCACCCGCTCGAAAGCGGCGTCCGCCTGCCGGTTGTTGAGTAACCGCAGATAAGCCAGGGCGTTACGGATTTCAGCCCGCTCGAAGAAGCGCTGGCCACCGTAAATACGATACGGAATGCCGGCCTGCAGGAACGCCTCCTCCAATACCCGGGACTGCGCATTGGAACGGTACAGCACCGCCATATCATTGCGATTGGTACCCTGCTGCACCAGGCTTTCCACTTTGCCGGCAATGAAACGGGCTTCATCCACTTCATTGAAACCGGCATAGAGGCGAATCGGGTCCCCCTTGCCGTCCTCGGTCCACAGCTGCTTGCCGAGACGGTCCGGGTTGTTGTCGATCACCGCGTTGGCCGCTTCCAGAATGGTGCCGGTGGAGCGGTAGTTCTGCTCCAGACGGATTACCCGGGTGTCCGGAAAATCGCGGCTGAAGCGATGAATGTTCTCGATCTTGGCGCCGCGCCAGCCGTAGATGGACTGGTCGTCGTCGCCGACGATGGTAACCGCGTTATGCTCATCGGCCAGCAACCGCAGCCAGGCGTACTGAATGGCGTTGGTGTCCTGGAATTCATCCACCAGGATATGGCGGAAACGGCGCTGGTAGTGGCCGCGCAGGTCATCGTTGTCGCGAAACAGCTCCAACACCCGCAGCAGCATTTCATTGAAGTCCACCAGGCCGGCGCGCTCACAGGCTTCCTCATAGGCCAGATAGATCTTCTGCATGGTCGCGGCGAACAGATCACCGCCGCTGACATCCATGTGCGCCGCGCGCAACCCTTCGTCCTTCTGGCCGTTAATGAACCAGGTGGCCTGGCGCGTCGGCCAGCGCTGCTCATCCAGCCCTAACTCCCGGATCACCCGTTTGACCAGCCGCTGCTGGTCATCGGCGTCGATGATCTCGAAGCTCTGGGGCAGGCGCGCCTCCTGCCAGTGCGAGCGCAGCAGACGGTGGGCGATACTGTGGAAGGTGCCCACCCACATCCCGCCAGCGGGCATGGCCAGCAGCTGTTCGATGCGGCCGCGCATCTCCGCCGCCGCCTTATTGGTGAAGGTGACCGCGAGAATACCGAACGGCGAGGCCTGTTCGGTGGCGATCTGCCAGGCGATGCGGTGCACCAGCACCCGGGTCTTACCGGAGCCGGCGCCGGCCAACACCAGCAAATGGCGGTCTTCCGCGGCGACCGCGTCGCGTTGGGCCGGGTTGAGGCCTTCAAGAAGTGAGGTTACGTCATCCATGGGCCCGGAGTTTATCAGAACCAGCGAAAGCCGGCGCTGGCTTTACGGCAATCGACGCATCCGTGACCAATCGCACGCGCGGTGCTCCTTCCGTGGTTTCCTTTCCCGTACTGGCGTGGGTAAACTGCAAAACAAAAAGGCCGTCCACGAGCCTGGAACCCGAGTCCGTGTCTACGTCATCTCAGCAACATATGGATCATTCCCGCCATGCGGTGATGCGTGCCCAGTGCCGCCACCTGAGCGCCGGCTTACGTGGCATGAGCATGCTGGAAGCGGCCACCGTACTGGTCACCCTGGCGGCCTATTGGGCCACGCCGGTGTCCCTGCTATTGCTGCTGGGGTGGGCGGCGCTGACGCTGACTTTCATAGCGGCGCGCATCCTGTGGCTGCAATCCTGGGATCTGGAAGACGATACCGATCACCGCCAACTGCGCCGTTACATCTCGCTGTTCGTGCTGATTTCGGGTCTGTTGCTGGGCCTCGGCGGCCTGCTGCTGAACCTGCAATCCGCCACGCCGGACGAATCCCTGTTCTATGCGCAGCTGACCCTGGGCTGCCTGGGCATCGGCCTGGGCATCGTGGCGCTGGCCGCTTACAGCAGCCATCTGTTCACCGTGGTGAGTTATCAGGCGCTGTTGTTGACCCCCGCCTTTACCCAATTGCTGCTGACACAACCGGACAATCCGGCCCTGGCCACCACCCTGCTGGCCATCGCCGGTTTTCTGTTTCTCACCGCCCGTTACATCAACAGCACCTCTCACCGCGCTCTGGACCTGCAAATCAGCAACACCGCCCTGATCGATTACCTGGATCGGGCCCGCGCCAACGCCGAGGCGCTGAACGAAAAGCTGGCGGAGGAGATTTGTGAGCGGAAGGAGGCGCGGCGGCGCCTGCAAGAGGCCAACGACCGGCTCGAATCCATGGTCAGCGAGCGTACCCGGGCGCTGGAGGTGGCCAACCGGGAACTCACCGCCACCGGCGAGCGCCTGGAACTGGCGCTGGAGGCCAGCAATATCGGTCTGTGGGACTGGAACCTGAACACCGGCTCCAACTACCACACCAATTTTGACCGGCTGCTCGGCTACGAGAACGAATACTTCGGCAACTTCTTCGGTGATCTCAAGCAGCTGGTTCATCCGGACGACTTCCCCACCATCCGCCGCGGCATGGTCGCCCACTTCAAGGGCGAGACCGACCGCTATCACGCCATTTACCGATTGCGCCACAAGCAAGGGCACTGGTGCTGGCTGGAGGACGATGGCCGCGTGGTGGAGTGGGACGACAACGGCCGCGCCATCCGCATGATCGGCACCCGCCGTGATATCACCTCTCAACGCGAAGCCCAGGAACAGCAACGCCTGGCCGCCACCGTCTTCGAGAACGCGCCGGAGGGTATCTTCATCCTCGACCGGCAGTTCCGCTTCCTCGCCGCCAATGCCCGCTTCGAGCAGATCACCGGCTATCGCGAGGAAGAAATGAACGGCAAGAGCATCGCTGACAGCGAACATGCCCGCCGTCACAGCAATCTCTATCACACCATTCGCGTGGGGCTGCGACGCAACGGCTTCTGGGAAGGGGAAATTACCGGCCGCCGGCGCAATGGCGAAATTTTTCCCGAGTGGGTTCAGATCAGCAGTGTGCTCGACGAACGTCAGCGGGTGATCCGCTATGTCGGCATGATTTCCGATCTGACCTCACGCAAGGAGGCGGAGGAGCGGGTCCGCTTCCTCTCCAACTACGACCGCCTTACCGGCCTGCCCAATCGCACCCTGTTCCGCGAGCGACTGCACAAGGCGCTCACCCTGGGCCGCCTCAATCGTTCCCGGGTGGCGTTGCTGATGATCGATCTGGACCGCTTCAAGCCCATCAACGAATCGCTCGGCCATGAAATCGGTGACCGTCTGCTGAAACTGGCCGCCGACCGCATCTCCCACTGCGGCCCCGGAGAGGAAAGTCTGGCCCGGGTCGGCGGCGACGAATTCGCCCTGGTGCTGGACAACTGCGGCGGGGAGCCGCAAATCGGCGCTCTGTGCCAGAAGATCATCAACGCCATGAAGAAGCCGTTCCTGATCGACAGCCACGAGCTGCTGCTGGGCGCCAGTATCGGCATCAGCCTGTTTCCGTCCACCGCCATGGATGCCCAGCCGATGATCAACCAGGCCGACATGGCGGTGCATCAGGCCAAACGCAGTGGCGGCAACAATTACCAGTTCTACCGCAGCGGTATGCAGGTGGCATCGGTGGAGCAACTGGCGCTGGAAACCAGCCTGCGCAAGGCCATCTTCAAAAACGAGTTCGTGGTCCACTACCAGCCGAAAATGGACCTGGCCAGCAACGCGGTGTCCTCGGTGGAAGCTCTGGTGCGCTGGCAACACCCGAGCATGGGGCTGTTGCCGCCGTCGGAGTTCATCCCCTTGGCGGAGGAGTCCGGCCTGATCTCCGCCATCGGCGAGCTGGTGCTGGAGCGCTCCTGCCGCCAGGCGCGCCAATGGCATAAACAGGGACTGGGGGATATCCGGGTATCGGTGAACCTGTCCGCCCATCAATTCCGCAAGGGCAATCTGGCCGACGTCATCGACCGCATTCTTGAACTCACCGGCCTGCCCGCCCATCTGCTGGAGCTGGAACTCACCGAAAGCCTGATCATGGAGGACCTGGAGCAGAATATCGCTCTGCTGGAGCGGCTGCGCTCACGGGGAATCGGCCTGTCGCTGGATGATTTCGGCACCGGCTATTCCTCGCTCAGCTACCTCAAACGCTTCCCGGTGGACACGCTGAAGATCGACCGCTCCTTCATTACCGATCTGACCCAGAACGCGGACGACGCCGCCATCACCCGCGCCATTATTGAAATGGCGCACAGCCTCAACATGAGTGTGGTGGCGGAAGGGGTGGAGACCACGCAGCATCTGGAAATTCTGCGTGCCATGGGGTGTGACGGCATTCAGGGTTTCCTGATCAGCCGGCCGGTGGAAGAGAACAAGATCCGGGAGATGCTGCGCGACCAGCACAACCTCTCCCCACGGCGGATGCTTTAGCGCGGCGTGGCGTGGCCCGAGGACCGCGCTTCGGTTCAGTCAATGGCCGGCGGCTCGTCGCCCAATATCGCCAGGGTTTCCGGGGCTTCGAAGAACGGCGTCAGATGACGGCGCAGCCAGGCCTCCAGCATGCCGTTATCGCGCAACACCCGCACCACGCCCGGGGCGAAGCGGCGGGCATCGTCCAGCATGCTCTCACGGTCGATCCCCACTTCCTCAAGCAACTCCAGCAGGGAACTGTTGCCGTATTTGTCGAAGAAGGTGTGCACGCCCTCGCTCAACAGAGTGGTGAAATAGTCGCTGTGCCGGAACTGCCGCCAGAAGTCATAGCCGATCACGAACAGTTCCTGAATGTCCTCGCTGCTCAGCAACTCCCGCAGCTCCGCCACCGGTCGCTCGGACAGTTCGCGCCAGCCCTCCAGAATCAGTTCCCGCAGCGAGGCCAGATTCTCGTCGCTGTAAAGCCAGGGATCACTGAGTAACGCTTCCATCCGCCGCATCAACCAGTCCTGCAGGCGCAGCTCCGCGGTGGCGCGCCAACGCTCCGGCACACGGCGTCCCAGCAGCCCCCGCACTGCCTCGGGTATCCCCTGATGCAGCCAGGTTTTGACACCCAGCTGGGTGCCGCCGGCCAATAGAGCCAGCAACACCGGGTTGTGGCTGAGCCAGGTGATTCCCTGACGGGACAGCGGCACTTCCAGCAGCTTGTCCACGGTGGCGGTGATGGTGTCCTCGTCCACCAGTTCCCCGATCAACCGATCACTGTCGGTACCGCTCTGGTACAGGCGCTCCATCATTTCGCCGACCAGTTCCGGCACCCCGCCACCCAGTTCCATGGTGGCCGCGTACTTGTGCGCGGTGGTGATCACCTGCTCCGGAGTCACGACCTCTCCCAGACGCAGCCGGCCGGCTTCGGCCAGCAGGTAATCAAGCTCCTGCTCCAGCCAGACATTCAGCTGTTCCGGCGCCAACGTACGCTGGAAGTGCGCCACCAGCGCATCAAGTAAACAATTTGCCTTGATTTGTCTATTGTCCGTCACGACATAACCCTGCTGTTAGAAGTGCCTTGCTGATGGCCGGGCCAACTGTATCATCGAGTGATGTAACATTCATTAGAGGTACGTGATTATGGCCATCTCAATTCTGCCGACGCGCCGCAACCTGCGTTTCAAGCTGGATCCGGCGAAGGCCCTCACTTGGCATCGTGACGGCCTCAATGTCAGCCAGTTTCTTAATACCATGAGCCTGTTTTTTCCGGTCGGCGAACGCTTTTTCATAGACAGCGTCCGTAATTACCGGGAGCTGGTTCAGGATCCCGAGCTGAAAAAGGCGGTTACCGCCTTTATCGGCCAGGAAGCCATGCATGGCCGTGAACATGATGAGTACAACGATCATGTGGCCAACGCCGGCGTTCCCCTGAAAGCCCAGGAGCGACTGGTCGAAGCGCTGCTCAAGCAAATCCAGAAGCGCACGCCTCAGTCCTTCCAACTGGCCGGCACCGTGGCCCTGGAACACCTTACCGCGATTCTCGCCGACGGGCTGCTCAGCCTGCCGGAAATCATGGAGGGTGCGGACGACGGCTACAAGGCTATTTGGAATTGGCATGCCCTGGAAGAAACCGAGCACAAAGCAGTGGCCTTTGACGTCTATCAGCTGGCCGTGGGTACCGACGATCGTCTGTCCGCCTACGCTCTGCGGACCTCCACCCTGGTGATCTCCACCGCTGTGTTCTTTGCCCTGTTCCTGCCGTTCTACGCGCATAATGTACGCGTTACCAGCGGTCTGTTCGACGCCAAAGGCTGGCGCTCGGTGCTGCGTCACAGTCTGGGCAAGAAAGGCATCTTCCGCTATACCGCCAAGGCCTGGCTGGACTGGTTCAAACCGGGTTTCCACCCGTGGGACCACGACAACCGGCAGTATCTGGAGCAGTTCGAGGCACTGCTCGGCGACGTTCTTACCGACGCTGCCTGATCCAATCCCCTTTTGGCCGCCTCCCGGCGGCCCTGCCTTGTGCCGGCCTGCGCCGGCTTTTTTATATGGCCACTGTCCAGAGCGGTCCCCTTCCAGTCCGGGCCGATTCGCTGGCCAGCCTGCTTCCCACAGCGGCTTCGTAGCCATTCTGTGGGAAGCAGGCTTGCCAACCAATACTGAGCAAGCTCATACCCGGAGGCCTTGTTCCTGTCAGCCTCTGTATCAACAACAGGCTGGATTTACATCCGTCCTCGCTCAATCCAGGCCGAACTGCCGCATTTTCCGATATAGCGTCGCCCGGGCGATGCCGAGGTCCTTCGCGGCGGCGGAAACATTGCCTTTGTGTCGCGCCAGCGCCACTCGCACCGTTTCACATTCCGCCTGTTGCAAGGTCCCCGAAGGCCGCGTCGATGAGGACGCGGCCAGCGATCGAAGCGAAGCCGGCAAATGCTCCACCGTTACAATACCGTCCTCCGACAACGCCACCGCCAATCTCAGCGCCTGTTGCAGTTCACGGATATTGCCCGGCCAGCAATGCCCCCGCAGCGCTCGCCAAGCTGCCTCGGACAACACCGGCGGCTCTTCCCCCCGTGCTTCCCCGGCCAGCAGGTGCCGCACCAGGTCATCGAAATCCTGGCGCTGACGCAGCGGCAGCAGCGGCATTTGCAACCCGTTAATGCGATACAACAGGTCTTCACGGAACAGCCCTTCCGCCACCCTTTGTTCCAGGTCCCGGTGGGTGGCGCAAATCAATGAACATTGCACCGCGGTGCCACGGGTAGCCCCCAACCGGGTGACCTCCCGTTCCTGCAATACCCGCAAAAGACGCGCCTGCAACTCCAGTGGCATATCACCAATTTCATCCAGGAACAGCGTGCCACCGTCGGCCTGTTCGAACTTACCCGGCATGCCCCCCTTGCGTGCACCGGTGAAAGCGCCGCCCTCGTAACCAAACAGCTCGGATTCAATCAAACCCGCCGGAATCGAC
The DNA here is from genome assembly GCF_900217905.1 of Alloalcanivorax xenomutans. Lineage (GTDB taxonomy): Bacteria > Pseudomonadota > Gammaproteobacteria > Pseudomonadales > Alcanivoracaceae > Alloalcanivorax > Alloalcanivorax xenomutans. Next base: position 65,374 of record NZ_OBMO01000021.1, on the reverse strand, counting down.
GAGCAGTTCACCGCCACAAAGGGCCCCTCGGCACGGGGCCCGGAACGATGCAGCCACCGCGCCATCACCTCTTTGCCGGTGCCGGTCTCGCCGCGCAACAGAACCGGCAGATCATGGTGGAAAGCCCGCTGGGCCTGGCGCAACAAGCCGTTAACCCCGGGATCATCGTGGAAAGGCGCTTGCGGGTCAGGCTGTCCCACCGGCGTCGGACCCGACGGAGAAAAGCCGCTAAAGCGCGGCGATGGCCGCCCCTCCAACCGGCAAAACAATTGCAAGCCGCCATGACAGGACAGAGCCACCGGCGTATTCCCGGCGGTCCAGACGCGCTCCATACTCCCCTCGAATAGCGTCTCGAAACACAGCCGGCCGCCACCTTCCCCCATGGGGAGATCAAGCATCTGGCGGGCCACCGGGTTGGCGCCCAGCAGACAGCCGTCGCCGTCAAAGTGCAACAGCCCGCGCATCGGTGAATCGGTCAGTTCCGGGCGATAATGAATCGCCAGCCGTAACTCGCCACCAATACGCCGCATCATGCGGTTTTCAATCGCCCGCACGGCCAGCGCCACCGGCTCCAGAATGCCAATGCGGTGGCCGCCATGGCGCCGGGACGCATCCAACACCGCCACCAGTTCACCATAAGGGTCCCGGACCGGCACGGCGGCACAGGCAAACACACGGGCCTCATCGAGAAAATGCTCGCTGCCGCATACCACCGAGGGGCGCCCCTCCGCGAGAGCGCATCCCGGACCATTGGTGCCGGCCACGGATTCATTCAAATTGACACCAACGCGCAGCGCCGGAGCGAGGTCGCGACAGGCCGGGTTTTCGTTACCCAGGGCATGAATCACCACGCCCCCTGCCTCGATACAGGCCAAGATCCAGTTGGCGCGGCCCAATGAATGAAACAACAGTTCCATTTCCGGCGCCACGTCATCCAATAACAGATGATGATGCTCGCCAATGCGGCGCACGTCGGTGCGGGACACGACGTTAAAGATGACCCGATCATCGGGACACAGTCCATGATGACGTGAGCGCTGCCAGGAGCGCACCACCGAATCGTCCAGTAGCTGGGGGGGCACATCCCGGCCTTCCTCGAACAATCGCCTGGCTTTTTTAACACGGTGATCGAAGTCGAACGGGTTAATTTGCATAGCGCTCTCCGGAATCCTGTTTTGTTGTTATACAGCCGGTACTCACCACTGTTTCAAAACGATACACCCATCTATCCGGCAACGAACTCAGGGTCTGCTTCAGGGTCTCTCAAACACCTGACAATCCACAGTATTTTTTAATTTTTCCCAAAAAAACAAGTATGGCACGCCCTCTGCAATACAACAACGAGGTGGCTGTTCGCGAGGGTGACAGTCCGCCTTCGAGGACTTCTATTTTTTTGCGACGCTTTCTATCGAATAACAGAAACAAGGAACCGATTTCATGAACGACGACAAGAATGTAAAAGCGGCTTCCCGAAAACCCATCATACCGAAGAAAAAGACCGCCCTGTCACTGCTGGTCGGCGCGCTCTCGGTAGCGGCGGGCCAGAGCCACGCCGTGGACGTGGATGCCGGCGACTACACCGCCTTGCCCGCGGGTACCAATCTGGCCATGGTCTATTACCAGTACGCCGATCGCGACCGCCTCTACAGTGACGGCGACCGCGTACCCATTGATGCCGGACTCGAGTCCCATGTTGGCATTTTACGCGGCGTTCATTTCACGAAAATTGGCGATTACATCGTTGACCCCCAGTTCCTGCTTCCCTTCGGCCACCTGGAAGGGAAGGACGACACCAAGTCACTGGGCGATGCCGATGGTCTCGGCGATTTGATTCTCGCCGCCACGGTCTGGTTGGTGAACAAACCTGAAACCAATACCTACTTTGGTATTACACCTTTTGTTTATGTGCCTACTGGCACCTATGACCACGACGACGCGCTTAACCTTGGCGAGAACCGATGGAAGTTCGCTCTGCAGGCGGGCTATATCACCGGCCTCACCGAGAAGGTGTTCCTCGACATCGCCGCCGATGTCACCGTGCACGGAAAAAATGATGATTTTGGAGCAAACAAGGACACACTGAAGCAAGACCCCCTGTTCCAGGTCCAGACCTTCCTGCGCTATCAGCTACGTGAAAATCTGGATTTACGTGCCGGGCTTTCCCACACCTTCGGCGGGGAAACCGAAATCAACGGTACCGACCAGGATGATCGTTCCAGAACCACCAAGATGACCATTGGCAGTGGCTGGTTCGTCACGCCTTCCGTGCAGCTACTGGCGAATTATGGGCGCGATCTTTCCGTTGAAAATGGTTTCAAGGAAAACAATCGTTTCAACCTGAGAATTCTCAAGGCATTCTGATCAGTAGCGTCACCGGTGCTCCGGCACCGGTGCGTTCACAGGCAGCGTGATAAAAACGAAAAGGAGCACCTGAAAATGAATTTGATGCTTGCATCCCGGAGGGCGTCCATACCCTCCCTGTTACTACTGTCGTCCCTGTTTGCCACGACGCCGGTTCTGGCTGACCAGGCCGGACCGGACGAGGCCTCCATAGTCGCCAACCGCGACAGTGGCAAGGACTGGCCCAGCCATGGTTTTGATTACGCCGGTACCCGCTTCAGCCCACTTACGCAGATCACCAGCAAGAACGTGGATGAGCTCGGCCTGGCCTGGTCCTACGATCTGAACTCCACGCGCGGCATTGAAGCCACGCCGATCGTGGTGGATGGCACCATGTACGTAACCGCCTCCTGGAGTGTGGTGCACGCTCTTGACGCCAAGACTGGCAAACGTCTGTGGAGCTATGATCCGGAAGTGCCCCGCGAGAAAGCGTACCAGGCCTGTTGCGATGTGGTGAACCGCGGCGTCGCCGTTTACAAGGGCAAGGTTTTCGTCGGCTCACTGGACGGGCGACTGGTGGCACTGGACGCCAACAGCGGCAAGAAGCTTTGGGAAAAAGACACCATCATTGACCGCTCCCGGCCCTATACCGTTACCGGGGCACCGCGCGTCTTTCGCGGCAATGTGATCATCGGCAACGGCGGCGCGGAGTTCGGTGTTCGCGGTTACATCACCGCCTACGATGCCGAGACGGGTAAGCAAAAATGGCGTTGGTTCACCGTGCCCGGTGACCCGGCCAAGCCGTACGAAAACGAAGCCATGGCCAAAGCGGCGAAGACCTGGGATCCCAAGGGTAAGTATTGGGAGTCTGGCGGTGGCGGCACGGTATGGAATTCCATGGTGTTCGACCCGGAATTGAACCTGATGTACATCGGTACCGGTAACGGAAACCCCTGGGTACATCGCAAACGCAGCCCCGCCGGCGGCGACAACCTTTACCTGGCCTCCATCGTGGCGATCAATCCGGAAACCGGTGACTACGTCTGGCACTACCAGGAAACACCAGGGGACAACTGGGACTACACCTCAACCCAGGATCTTATCCTGGCCGACATTAAAATTGACGGCAAGCTGCGCAAGGTGATCATGCATGCGCCGAAGAACGGCTTCTTCTTTGTCGTGGATCGCACCAACGGCAAATTCATATCGGCGCAAAACTTTGTCGATGTGAACTGGGCCACCGGCTATGACAAGAACGGTCGGCCAATCGAGATCGCCGAAGCCCGCTCCGAGGACAAACCCTTTGACGCTATCCCCGGCCCCTTCGGCGGACACAATTGGCATTCCATGTCCTACAGCCCGAAAACCGGACTGGCTTATTTTCCGGCGCAGAATATCCCGCTGAATCTGATGGAAGATAAAAACTGGACCGAGCACGGCAGCAACAAACCGGGACAACCAATGAGCGGCATCGGCTGGAATACCGGCATGTTGATCAATGCCGAGACACCTTCCAGCAAACCGTTCGGCCGGCTGCTGGCCTGGGACCCGGTCAAGCAGCAGGAGCGCTGGCGTTATGAACATGTGGCGCCCTGGAACGGCGGTACGCTGTCCACCGCCGGAAACCTGGTGTTCCAGGGCACCGCTGACGCCAGGCTGATGGCGTTCGACGCCGGCAGCGGCGATGTACTGTGGCAGTCCCCCATGGGTACCGGCGTAATTGCCGCGCCAATCAGCTACCAGGTGGACGGCGAGCAGTACATCACCATCGCCGCTGGCTGGGGCGGGGTATTCGGCCAGACTCAGCGCGCTTCGGAGACGACGACACCGGGTACCGTTTATACCTTCAAATTGAATGGCAAAGCGGAGATGCCGGAGTTCACGAAACACCAGCTCGGCAATCTTCTTACCGGCGTCAAGTACGACCCGGCCCTGGTGGAAGAAGGCACTTACCTTTACGTCAGCAACTGCGTGTTCTGCCATGGCGTCCCCGGTGTCGACAAGGGTGGCAACATTCCCAATCTGGGTTATGTGGACAAGAGCTTTATTGAAAATCTCGACAAGTTCGTCTTCAACGGCCCCTTTGTGTCGCGGGGAATGCCGGACTTCACCGGCAAACTCAGCGCGGAAGACGTGGAAAAGATCAAGGCGTTCATTCAAGGAACCGCCGACGCGATAAGACCCAAGAAATAACTCGATACCACTTTTTTCAATCACTCACACAGCAACACGGCCCGGTTTATCCGGGCCACGGGGAGCTTTTGCCATGAATATGATGACGGAATTCGGTCACACCATTGAGAGTCGCACCCGGACCTTTCTGGAAGCCACCCACCATCGCATGCTGATCGGTGACCAGTGGGTGGAAGCCGTCGAAGGGCAACGTCTGGAGGTGATCAACCCGGCGGATGAAACCGTACTCGGCACCGTTCCGGCCGCCGGGCAAACCGATGTGGATCGCGCGGTACGCGCCGCCGGGCAAGCCCTTGAAAACGGCCCGTGGGGAAGAATGCGCCCCTCCGAACGCCAGAACCTGATGCTCAAACTGGCGGATTTGATCGAACGCGACGCCAAGGTGCTGGCCGAGATCGAGTCCATCGACAACGGCAAGTCCGCGCAAATCGCGCAAGCAGTGGACATCACTCTGTGTATTGAATTTTTCCGCTACATGGCCGGCTGGGCCACCAAGATCGAAGGCGCGTCGCTGGACGTTTCGGTACCGTTCGCTCCACCGGAAAGCGAATTTTTCGCCTATACCCGCCGTGAACCGGTCGGCGTGGTGGCGGCGGTGGTACCCTGGAATTTCCCGCTGCTGGTCGCCACCTGGAAGTTAGCGCCGGCATTGGCGGCCGGTTGTACCGTGGTTCTCAAACCCGCCGAGCAGACGCCGCTCACCGCACTTTATCTCGGCACGCTACTGCAGGAGGCCGGTTTCCCCGATGGTGTGGTGAACATCATCACCGGAGACGGTCCGGATGCCGGCGCTCCGTTGGTGGCTCATCCCGGGGTCAGCAAGGTGAGTTTCACCGGCTCCACCGAAGTGGGCAAACTGATCGGCCGCGCCGCCATGGACAACATGACCCGGGTCACCCTGGAGCTTGGTGGTAAATCACCGATGATCGTACTCGACGACTGTGATCCGGCCCTGGCTGCCCAGGGCGCCGCCCAGGCGATTTTCTTCAACCACGGTCAGGTGTGCTGTGCCGGGTCACGCCTTTACGTACACAAAAAGCTGTACGACAACGTGGTGGCGGAACTCGCGGACCTGGCCAAGGCGCTGCCCATGGGGCCAGGGCTGGATCCGCAAACCCATCTCGGACCTCTGGTCTCCCGTGAACAACTGGACCGGGTGTGCGGTTATATCGACCTGGGTCGTGAACAGGGCGCGGAACTGGTGACCGGCGGCGCGCGCGCCAGTCGCAGCGGTTACTTTGTCGAGCCCACGGTATTCGCCAGTACCGATGACGATCTGCGTATCGTGCGGGAGGAGATTTTTGGTCCGGTGGTGGTGGCGCTACCGTATGAGGATCTGGACGATGTGGCCCGCCGCGCCAACGATACCCCCTACGGGCTTGGCGCCAGTATCTGGTCCAACGATCTGTCGCGAGTGCATCGTCTGGTACCGAAAATCAAAGCGGGAACGGTGTGGGTCAACTGCCACAACATGCTGGACGTCGCGGTACCGTTCGGTGGCTATAAGCTGTCCGGCTTCGGTCGTGACATGGGCCGGCAGTCCCTGGATGCGTACCTGGAAACCAAATCTGTTTTCATGGCGGTTTAGATAACCGCCGGCTCCAACGGATTGATGGTCTGGTGCCTTTCCGCCGACGTGATGCGACGTGCGTCGGCGGTTTTTTTAAAGAGAGAGCTGGTACATTCGAGCCGGCACACTCCCAACCGGAATGCAAGTTAAGAACAATTATCGCTGTCTTGCCAACGCGGGTTGCAGATCCGGATAGACATGCGAAGCGGCGTCAATCACGTCCTTGAAGTTGGCACTACCGCCATGTGTATTCACCAGCCACCGCGCCATGTCACCGACCGAGTGGAACGACTGATCCGATGTGGCACGGATGTACTCCCACCCCCCGGATGCCTTGATCGCCGCGTCACGGCCAACCGCCTTACCGCTTTTCGACCCTGCCATGCCGCCCAGAAAGCTGCCAAAAAAACCGCCCCCAGGTACATTCTCCATCAGCTTTCGCCCTGCGTAAGCCCCGGCAGCGGCGCCAACAGCGGACCCCGTGGCCTCCCCCATTTTGGTGTTGATCGCCTTATTCACCCATTCTGCAGTGACACCGTCGGAGGTATAAGGGCTGAGGTACGGCCCGGAGTTATCCGAAATCACCAGGTCGGCGATATTAACCGGGGCCGCCGTCTCACCTTGTGTATCCAACCCCTTTTGCCCTTCAAGATAGGTCAACTCGGAAGCACGGCCTTCCGGCCCTCGTATCAGGACCACTTCACGCTCTTGTGAGTCCTGATTGTTCATCAGTTTCAGTTTTACCCGAGTATAGGGTTCGCCACGAATCACATGGATTGCCTGGTTAAGACCGTAGCCTTTCAATATGACCCATTGAGATTCCGGTGTGGGTGCCGCCGCCAGAATCAGATCCCCCAGCAGGATTTGTCCACTTTGTTCCGCCACCGAACCAGGGTTGATCCGAACTACCATCGGGTAGCCTCTGTGCTTCACCAGCCCCGCGCCAATGGCACCAGAGCCGGCTGGCGACAGTGATGATGCACAGCCCGTCAATTGAACCAGAAGCACGAACCCCAATACGTGCAGGATGGCTTTCATTCTCATGGTAACGCCCTTTCAGGAAATGTTGTCGTAATCGTTTTTCAAGGCCGCATTCTTTCCATGGTCAGCAACGCTAACTCTCGGCCTATCTGGCTCAGTGATACCGGCATATCACGTTTCTGGTAGCCACTGGACGTCGCCACCCAATGCGATTCCTTCTCGCTCTCTGGAGGTTCCGCCGTGGTTGAAAACGTTGTCACTACCGTGGCGTTTTCCGTGGACAGGACCCTCACCCGATACCCCGGATCACTGCCATCGCCGGCGGTTAACTCCAGGACATAGTCGGCGTATTCCGCCAGTGCGCGCATCTGCAGGCGCAACTGGTCCGGAGACAAGCGCGAGAAGGTGCCATCCTCCAAGGCATTATCGGATAGACGCCGCGCCAGTCCCTCATCCACCATGCTTGCCCCCGCCGACTGGAACGTTCCGATCAGGCCATCCCGTAAGGCGAAAGAGGTTTCCTTTTGCCGTTCACCCGGCACGCCACGGGTTTCCGATTGCACACCCGCGGCAACATTTCCCTGTTGTTGCGTCCTTTTTTTTCCGTCGCTTTGTGAAGACTTTCCGCTCATGGCCAACGTGGTCCGATGGTAGCCATACCAGTCGCTGACGCGGTCGGACAGCGCCTGGTGCCAAAGCACAGCGATACGAGGGCGATCGGGAAACCGCTCGCGGAATTGATCAACAATAGAGTCAGCATCACTGATGCGCCCCGACCGCGTACTTAAGTCACTCCACCCCTGCTCCGTCAGCGGGGATCTGGCCGGGGCCATCATCGGCGCGGCGGAATGATCCTGTGCTAGCGCGGCGCCAATACCCGCCAACGCCAACATCAAGACCGTAGCCTGAACGCAGCTCATCGTGCCTGCCTCACTTCAATACGATATTGCAGCCGTTCCGTGCCCACGGATTTTTCCCGGTACACCGCGCTGGAATTAGCTGGTACCGGCAAACGTTGCCATACGGGTTTGGCATCCACCGGTATGCCTTGTTGGGAAAAAAACCGGGTTCTCGCCTCCACTACATAGTTGTGATCGGTGTGATTGCGCAGCTCCAGCCAGACTTCAGAGGTTCCTGTATCCGTGTATCCAATGCCATGCCCCGCGCTGGAAAGGCGCAACACTTTATCCGGGCCGAACAGCCCTTCGCTGAAGTTCCGGTTCAGGTCGTAGTCGGCGAAGACGACGGTATTGAAACCGGGCTCTTCAAGGCGCTGGCTCAGCTCCTTTTTACTCATCCCCGGGCTTTGACAGCCGCCCATTAAAGACAGCAAGCCCATCGCCCAAACCGCATTCATCAATCTGGTTCGCATCATGGTGAGACCCCTTCTGGTGTAGATCGGACGAAGGCAAAGCCATTGCCTTTGCCGTCGTAATGGACGGCTATGGTGGCGACTCTATCCACCATCAGCGCACCATCGGCATCCAGGAACACCATCCGCGACCCGTTGCTGACAGGATCACTTCGCACGGTGGTCAGATGAATTTGATCGGGAAGCCGACGCCAATAGCGTGTGTCCGCCCGAGTACGCGAACGAGCGGACAATCCTTGCGCCGCCACGCCGATGGCGGTGATGGTGTGAAAGCCAGCCGCCACCGCACCGCCGGCACTGGTGCTGAGCCCGGCCAGCACGCTGCTGTCGCTGACCGAGGTCAGAGCATCACCCGTGGCCTCAGCACTTTTCTTGAACTGAACCTTACCTTCGATAATGCGGTCCACGGTCCGCCCTCCCCGAGTTGATGCCTGAAAAAAAACATCCTCGATCGGGAAAAGCGACTGTGATACAGCGGCCGTTTCAAGGCGAGCACCCTGTGTCTGTATCTCACGGCCACGGCGGTAGACCAATTGATAGTGTCCAACACCGTCAGCTAACTTGCGCGGGGCACTGCCGGTTTCGGCAATGACAAGGGTGTTGTCGTCGTCATCCGGCAAGGGGCCATTCGGGCGGAGCCGCCGATACTCGGCAAAGTGCTGTTTGGCCAAACTGCCGTTACCATCCAGGCGCGCCGCCCAGCCCGCCAGGAAGATCAAGGACGCAAAGTCCGTGGCGTGCTGCTCTTCCTCGGCGAAGGCATCCTGCAATAGGCCACTCATAAAAGCCGCCCTCGCATTGCCGTAATCACCCTCACGCAGGAACAGCAAACCCCGGTAGTAGAACACCATGCTCCGCTCGTAGGGCTCGCCCTTGAATTCCTTTTCTCCTTCCTCGTACCAAAGGCTGCGCGCCCGGTGTGCGGCATCGTTGTCCGCGTATACGCTTTCGATGTTGACAATGGCCTGGTCGAACGCGGCGCGGGCCAGATCATATTCCTGCAAATGAAATGCCGCCGCGCCGATTTCCATCAAATTGAGGACCTCATTGCGGCGGCCTTCTTCAAATAGTGCGCGGTACAGCGGTCGCAATGATGGAGGCTTTTGGTCCACCACTTCCTGCTGAGCCACTGAAAGTGTTCGCGGCTGATACTGAGTGGGGCCGGTGGCGCAGCCCGCGAGAGCCATAACGGCCACACCGGCGGCCATCAGTTTAGCGATAGAGCACATTGTCCTGAGCCGCTTTGCGCATTTCGTAAGAGCCACTCCAAACGATGGTGCCCAGCTCCAGGTCCACCATTTCGAAGGTAACCTGATGGTAACGGGAGCGGGTCTGGGTATTGCGATCCATTGCGTCCAGGGAAGCGACCCGCCCGCCAAGGCGGTAATCCGCACCCGCGGTGGCCTGGGTCTTGCGGATGGTTCCTCCATCCACGGCACCATCCCGCTTCAGCGCCCGTTCCTTCTCCACCATGTCGGCATAGTGACGTCCGACAAAGATCAACCGGCCATTGGCGGCCCGGTTCAGTTCCACGCGCAGGCGGTCAGTGAGAAGATTGGTATTGATGATCGACGAGCTTTCGTTGCGCATATACTCGTTGTCGATGATGATCCGTGGCGGCACGTCGCGGGCCGCAAGAATGCGGTTGGCGAGCATGTCACGCATCATCTGGTCGGTCATGGCCACCACGTCCTGTGATTCGATACCCACACCCTGTACCCGTCCGGATGTGGTTGGGTCTTCATATACGGTGGCCTGTCCGGCCACATTATCCACTTGTACTGGAGCACAGCCTTGAATTCCGGCCAGTACCGCCGCGGCAACCAAACTCTTCCGGATCATTATTGTCCGCCTCCGTATACACGGTCGGGCCGACAATCGCCTGCGGGGATAAAGCAACGCGGCGCGACGTACTTCAGAACGCTTTGGAAAAGCCGGCTCCCCAAGGACCCCCGCGGGCTCCCTCCGGCTACCGGGCAAGACTAGACAGTTTAGAGCGGCCGCACATACCCCATATGGGGTATGTGGGACGGATATCGCAGGTCACGGAAAGGGGGTTGAGTAAGGCTCTAACAGCAGAGCGGGCTTCTATGGCCACCTTGCCGCGATCACCGAATCCTCGCTCTCCGAAGAAACCCGGGGCGGGGAGGATGGCGGATGAGGAATAGCGGCAAGCAGCTCACGGGTATAGGGATGTTCCGGACGGTCCAGTAAGTGTTCAGCCGACCCTTGCTCGACAATCCGCCCCGCTTTCATTACCAGCACCCGCTCACACAACAGCCGCACCACATTGAGATCGTGGCTGATGAACAGATAGCTCATACCCAGACGCTCGCGCAGTTCCACCAGCAGATTGAGCACCACTGCCTGCACCGATACGTCCAGCGCCGCCGTCGGCTCGTCGAGAATCAGCAGCTTCGGTTCCAGGGCAATCGCCCGGGCGATTCCCACCCGCGCTTTCTGACCGCCGGAGAGCTGATGGGGAAAGCGGTCAAGCAGGTGATCCGGCAGCCCCACCATTTCCGCCACTGCCTCCACCTTGGCGCGCAACGCGGAGCCGCCCACACTGGCAAGCCGCATCAGCGGATCACTGATCGAGCGGCGCGCGCTCCAGCGGGGGTTAAGACTGTCGGTCGGGTCCTGGAACACCATCTGCAGACTGGCACGGGCCGAATGGCCGGCAAAACGTTTTCCCGGCACCGCGCCGATGTCCTCACCGTTAAACAGAATGTGGCCGGATGTGGGGTCCAGCAAACGCATGATCATCGACGAGGTGGTGGACTTGCCACAGCCGCTCTCGCCCACCAGCCCCAGGCTTTCACCGGAGCGTACTTCGAAGGACAGGCCGTCCACGGCCCGGTACTCATCGCCCTTGTCCTTGCCGGGGAATACCTTGACCAGATCCTGTACTTGCAGCAGCGTTTCGCCAGGCGGGCGCGTACTCGGTGTACGGCGGCGCGAATCCTCTTCCGGCAACAGATCCGCCACCTTTGAATCAAGTCTTGGTGTCGCCTGCAACAACCGCCGGGTATAGGGATGCCGGGGGTTGGCGAACAAGGTGGCGGTATCCGCTTCCTCGACGACCCGCCCTTTTTCCATCACCACGATGCGGTCACAGTAAGCGGCGGCGAGACCGAGGTCGTGCGTAATCAACAAGGTCGACATATTACGCTCGGCGGTGAGCTCGCGGATCAGATCCATCACCGCCTTTTGCGTGGTCACATCCAGACCGGTAGTGGGTTCATCGGCGATCAGCAGCTGCGGCCGGCAGGCCAGGGCGATGGCGATCACCACCCGCTGACACATGCCCCCGGACAGTTCGAACGGATAGGCATGGTAGCGGCTTTCCGGATCGTTGATACGTACCGCCTTGAGCACGTCGATGGCTTTTTCCCTGGCATCGGCGCGGGTGGCCAGACTGTGTTCGATCAGCACGTCCTCGATTTGCCGGCCTACCGAACGGATCGGATTGAGCGCCGCCCTTGGATTCTGGAAGATCATCGACATCTCACGGCCACGCAGATCCCGCATGGTACGCTCATCGGCCTTGCCCACATTGATGCCGCCGAACACGATGCTGCCACCGGCGATACGGCCAGCACGATCAAGGATCCGCATCACCGCGTAGGAAGTCACCGACTTGCCCGAGCCGGATTCCCCGACGATGCCGACGGTTTCCCCCTTGGCCACGGTGACCGAAACCTGCCGCACCGCGTCCACCACGCCGCGACGGGTACCGAATTCCACCGTGAGCGCTTTTATATCCAGTAACGGTATGCTCATATTCTCACCTCAAGTACGCCGCTGCGGGTCGACCAGATCGCGCAGACCGTCACCGAGCAGGTTGAACGTGAACACCGCCAGCATCAGTGCCACACCCGGGAAAAACGCCAGCCACCACTCACCGGAGACAATGAAGTTGGCGCCTTCCGCCACCATGATCCCCCACTCCGGCGTCGGCGGGCGTACCCCCAGACCGATGAACGAAAGGCCAGCGGCGTTGAGAATGGCCCAGCCCATGTTGAGCGAGATTTGCACCATCATCGGCGGCAGGGTGTTGGGAAAGATATGCTGGGCGAGGATGCGCCAGTCGCCATTGCCGGACAGACGCGCCGCCTGCACGAAGCCGGCGTTGCGGCGGATATTCACTTCGGCCCGCGCCATGCGTGCGTAGAACGGCAGGTTGATGATGGCCGTGGCATAGACGATGTTTTCAATGGTATTGCCCGCCGCCGCCACCACGCCCATGGCGAGCACGAACAGCGGAAACGCCATGATGGTATCGAGCAGCCGGCCGGTGATGCGATCCGCCCAACCACCGAAGTAGCCGGCTACCGCGCCCATGGCGGAACCGATGACAAAGGCCATGGCCACCGCGGCCAGAGAAATCATCAGATCCAGACGGGTCGCCACCACCACCCGGGAAAACACGTCGCGGCCGAGATGGTCGGTACCGAACCAGTGATCCCAGGACGGCGGCTGCAAGGCACGGGTGTCGTTGGTGGCCATCGGATCGTAGGGCACCAGCGCGGGTCCGGCCACGGCGGCGATGACAATCAGCAGAAACAGCAGCGCCGCCAGTGCGGTGACCGGGTTTTCCGTCATCACATAACGGGCATGGCGGGCGAAATTCTTCACCGAGGAAGATGACATCGGATCAGTCCTCCATACCCAGACGGGGATCGACCAGGGTATAAGTCACATCGATCAGCAAATTGAGGATCACGAACAGCAGCGCCATGGACAACACGAATCCCTGCACCGCGGCGTAGTCGGACACCACCAGCGCTTCCACTGCGTAGGAACCGATGCCCGGCCAGGCGAACACTTTTTCCACCAGCACATTGGCGCCGAGGGCAAAGGAAAACACCATGCCCAAAGTGGTGATCACCGGCAGGATGGCGTTGCGCAAGGCGTAGGTGTACAGCACTTTATTGCCAGACAGGCCCGCCGCCCGGGCGGTGCGGATGAAGTCACCTTCCAGCACCTGCAACATGGCAGCCCGGGTCATGCGGGCAATCGGCGCTAGCGTGAACAGGCCCAGCGTCACCGCCGGCAGGATCAATTGCGCCAGCGCCGCCCGTGCCGTCTCGAAATCACCGTCAATCAGCGCATCGATCACATAAAAGCCGGTAACGTGGGGCGGTGACAGATAAAGAATATCGAGCCGCCCCATCGGCGCCGGCGACCAGCCCAGCAGAAAGTAGAACAGGTAAACCAGCGCCAAGCCGGTAAAGAAAGTGGGCAGCGATACCCCGGCGGTGACCACGAACCGGCACAGGTGATCGATCCAGGAATTGGGCCGGGTGGCGGCCAAAATCCCCAGCGGCATCGCCACCGCGATGGAGAACAGCAGCGCGAATCCGGTCAACTCCAGCGACGCCGGCAAACGCGTGGTCAGTTCGGTGAGCACCGGCTGACCGGTGGAAATGGATTGCCCCAGTTCCCCGCGCAGCAGATCTCCCACGTAGGCAAGGAACTGAACCGGCAGTGACCGATCCAGTCCCATGCTGACGCGGATCTGTTCGATGGACTCCTCCGACGCCGCCGGCCCGGCGAAGTACACCGCCGGGTCCCCGGGCAATGCCCGGGTCAACAGGAACGACACCACGACAATGCCGATCAATACCGGAATCGCCTGCAGCAGGCGGTAACCCACCAGCCGCAAACGTTTGGGCACACGCACCATGATTCAGTCCTGTTTCAGAGTCAGGGGCCGGACATCCAACTGACGGTGGTACCAGTACTCGTAACCGCCCGTGTTCTGTTGCATCGCCACGTTCAGCGACGGTTGATACAGTGGAATACGCGGCACATCGTCGATGGCGATTTCGATCATGCGGCGAATGTTCGGGGCGTACTTGGGATCGTCCTGGGCCATGTACAGGGTTTCATCCACCAGCCCGGCAATTTCCTTGTTGTCGTAGTTGGAGGAGTTGAACAGGTTGCCTTTTACGTAAGCCCAATAGAAATAGTAGTCCGGCGTGTTTAGCCAGCCGCCAAAATTTTCCAGGTGCAGCGGCAGGGATTTCTCCACCAGTGCCACGGTTCGCCAGTTGGCACCCGGCACCTTGTTCAAGGACACCTTGATGCCGATCTTGCCCAACGCTTCCTGGATCAGCAGCGCGGTGGGTTCAGCCCAGTCCGCCTGGCCCAGATCGAACGACAGCGGCACGGAGAAACCGTCGGCATGGCCGGACTCCGCCATCAAAGCCTTGGCCTTCTCCAGATCCTGGCTGTAGGGAAAGGGCTGCGGCCAGGCGGTGCTTTCCGGTTTGGTGCTGTCACCGCCCCACATCGGCACGCCACGCCCGTAGGCGGCATTGTTGAAGATCGCTTCGTAGGGCACCGCATGGGCGATGGCCTGGCGTACTTTTTTATCCTGGAACGGTTCGAAGTTGAGATTGGTGCAGAGCACATGCAGACAGTTTTCGATCGGCGTGCTGACCACCTTCACCTTACCGGCCGCCTCCAGTTCGCGGGCGTCCTTGGCCGGGATACTCTGGGAGAAGTGCACGTCCCCCCGTTCGATCAAGGCACGGCGCGTGGACTGGGACGGAATCTCGCGAATAATCACGCGCTGGATCTTCGGCACCGGCCCGCAGGCCCAGTCGTCGTTGCGGCTATAGACCAGTTGCTGACCGGAGTCCCAGCGTTCCACCTGGAAGGCGCCGGAACCGGCCGGATTACGATGCAGGTATTCCGTGGCCCAGGGGTCCTGATCGGTGGCGTGCACCTTGGCCACTTCCGAGTTGATGACGATGGCCACCGGCGTGGTCAGATCCGGCAGCGTCAATTTGGACGAGTGCGGCAAACGAATCCGGAAGGTCTTGTCGTCCACCGCTTCGAACTGCTCCGGTTCTTCCAGGGAGCCGGCGGCCATCTGCGCGGTGGGGAAGCCCCCCAGTGTCACGGCACGATCGAAGGACCATTTCACATCATGGGCGGTGACCGGCTTGCCATCCCAGAAGCGGGCGTTGTCACGAAGTTTAAAGATCAGCGTGCGGCCGTCCTCGGAGACGTCCCAGGATTCGGCCAGCTCCGGTTGCAGATTGTCGTAATCGTAGCTGAAAGACCCGTCCTCCAATTGCTTGTGGCCAAACGTCAGCAGACGGTCGTAGCAGTTCACCGCCACCTGGTAACTGGGCCGGTTGGTGCCGCTACGGTGGATGTCCAGACTGTTGATGGTGGTTCCGGTAACCACCACCAGGGTGTCATTCCGGGCCGCCAGCGCCGGCATGCTCTTGAGGAAGGTCAGGGCGCCCACACCCACGGACAAAGCGGAGACCCCTTTTAGAAAATCGCGACGGTACATGAACACTGCCCCCTGCGGGTTAACATGAATACCAACTTGTATGCGACTTCCGGTATGCAGATTCCGGGCCAGATGGCGGCGGGCGCTGGGAGGCCTTTTTTTAAAGGTGTTGGGCGATGCCGCGAAGGCCATGGGGAGGGGTTGCGGAGAGGCCCGAGGCGCGCCGCCCCACCGCCTTGCATGCAAGGACGGGCCGCCTCCCCACTCTGGGGCGCGAGACGGACTTTTCGATAGTGATGCACCACTCCGGAGCATCCGCGCACCAGGGCCGTCCACCCGCAAACCGATCCGCTGGGGCCAAAATGGTGGACCGGCCGGGCGTATTGCCCCCGGGCACCGGCGCCGGGGCAAATTACCCGCGCCAGTCCTGGGGCGACAATGGAATCCGTTGGCTTCAGGAATCCGACCCGCAGGGAGACAGGCAATGATGCAGTGGCAACATCGAACCGTGGTACGCGAAGGCGTCAATCTGGCGATACGCCAGGGGGGCAACCCGGACGGCCCGGTTCTGGTCATGGTGCACGGCTATCCGGACAACAGCGAGACCTGGGACAAGCTGGCCGAGGCCCTGTGGGAGGACCTGCATGTGGTCACTTACGACGTCCGTGGCGCCGGCGCCTCCTCCGCGCCAACGGAGGTGTCCGCCTATCGCCTCGGCGAGTTGCGCGACGACCTGTTCGCTGTAATCGATGCGGTCAGCCCCGGCAAGCCCGTGCATTTGCTGGCCCACGACTGGGGTTCGATCCAGTCCTGGGAAGCGGTCACCGAGCCGGATTCCGGACGCCGCCTGGCCTCGTTCACCAGCCTGTCGGGGCCCTGCCTGGATCACATGGGCCAGCGCCTGCGGCGCCGCTCTTCCCTGACCTCCGGTCTCGGTCAATTGGCCAAGAGCTGGTATATCGGTGCTTTTCACCTGCCCGGTCTGGCGCCCATGGCGTGGCGCCTGGGCCTGGATCGCGCCTGGCCGGACCTGTTGCGGCGCACCGAACACCTGCGGGTGGCGCCAAGCCCCACTCAGCGCCGGGACGGCATCAACGGTATCGCCCTCTACCGCGCCAACATGCTGCCGTGCCTGCTGCATCCCCGGGAACGCCACACCCAGGTGCCGGTGCAATTGCTGGTGGCGCTGCGCGACCGCTACGTCGGCCCGGAACTGCTGGACGAAGTACCGCGGTGGGCGGAACGGGTGTGGCGCCGGGAAATGCATACCGGTCATTGGGGGCCGCTGCAGGCCCACCCGGACATCACCGCCGGTTACTTGCGTGAGTTCATCGCGCATATCGAAGGGGCGCCGGAGAGCCCCTCCCTGCAACGGGCGCGCGTGCCCGCTGCCCCGCAGCCGGACAGCGGCAAGCTGGTGGTCATCACCGGCGCCGGTTCCGGTATCGGTGAAGCCACCGCACTGGCTTTCGGCGCCCGTGGCGCCACCGTGCTGTGTACCGACATTGATGGCGGCGCCGCCGAGCGTACCGCTCAACACATTGTCGATGCCGGCGGCCAGGCTCTCGGCCGCCGCGCGGACGTCGCCAGCGCGCGCTCCATGGAAGCGCTGGCACGCTATGTGGAGCGGGAACTGGGCGCTCCGGATGTGGTGGTGAACAATGCCGGCATCGGGTTGGCCGGACCGCTGCTGGATACCAGCGTGAAGGACTGGAAACAGGTGCTGGACGTCAATCTGTGGGGCGTGATCCACGGCTGCCGGCTGTTCGCCCGGCAAATGATCGACCAGGCCAAGGCCGGCCATATCGTCAATGTTTCCTCGGCTTCCGCCTACCTGCCCTCAAAGGTCCTGCCCGCTTATGCCACCAGCAAATCCGCGGTACTGATGCTGACTGAGTGCCTGCGCGCGGAACTGGCGGACCAGGGTATCGGCGTCTCCGCCATCTGCCCCGGCATCATCGATACACCCATCACCGGCCGCACTCGTTTTGTCGGTGCCGATGACGAAGAACAAGCGCGTCGCAGGGCGTCAGCGGAGCGCTTCTACCGGCGCCGGGGCTTCACCCCTGACCGGGTGGCGGCCGCCATCGTCTCCGCGGTGGAGGAGAACCGGGCGGAAGTGCCGGTCAGCGCCGAAGCCAGCGGCATGCGCCTGGTGGGCCGTTTCAGCCCGGCGCTGGCGCGGCGGCTGGCACGGCTGGATCTGACCCCTTGAGGAAGGCCGGGATCCCTGGCACCACCGCGGCATAGGGTCTATTATCGCCCCCATGAGTTCATCACGAAAAACCCCTGCCGCGCTGCTGCGCTCCCTGCGTCAGCAA
Organism: Alloalcanivorax xenomutans; assembly: GCF_900217905.1. Classification (GTDB taxonomy): domain Bacteria; phylum Pseudomonadota; class Gammaproteobacteria; order Pseudomonadales; family Alcanivoracaceae; genus Alloalcanivorax; species Alloalcanivorax xenomutans. Next base: position 47,342 of record NZ_OBMO01000021.1, on the reverse strand, counting down.
GCCTTCCGGCCGACGGGGAGCACCAGCGCCGACCTGGAAAAACGCCAGGAATTCACCATCGACGAGTTGGCCCGGGAGGCCGGCTCCACGGTGCGCAACGTGCGCGCCTACCAGGACCGTGGCCTGCTGCCGCCACCGGAGAAGCGCGGCCGTACCGGCATCTACAGCGATGTTCATCTGGCTCGCCTGAAGATCATCGGCGCCCTGCTGGAACGGGGTTATACCCTGAACAATATTCGTGATCTGCTCAGTGCCTGGGAAGAGGGCCGCGACCTCAACGATATCCTCGGCCTGGAAGTGGCGGTGACCTCCTGGCGCAATCCACAAGTGCCCTCCTATGTGGACTATCAGGACCTGATCGACGACTTTGGTGAGGACATCACCCCGGAAGTCATGACCAAGGCGGTCAGCCTGGGTTATATCGTTCCCGAAGGCATGCGCCTGCGCGTGCCTTATCCACGCGTCTACAACGCCGGCAAGGAACTGGTGGAAGCCGGAGTGCCGCTGGATGCGGTACTCACCCATGTGCGTCTGGTTCGCCAGGAGGTGGACAAGCTGGCCGAGCGTTTCATCGGTATGATCATCCAGCATCTGGTGGACGACAAATACGGTGAGAACAGCCTCCCCCAGGGGGAAGACGTGGCCACCCTGGCGGAATTCATCACCCGCATCCGGCCACTGGCGGAAGCGGTGGTCAACGACGAACTGGGCCGGGTGCTGGAAAAAAGCATCAACAAGGTACTGGTGGACCGGCTGGAAAACGTGCTGGCCCACCTGGAGAAGCATCACTGAGACCGGGCCCCAGCGACGCTTCCCCCGATCACAACGACCTCACCGCGGCAGCGCCTGTCCCGTGAACGCCACTGCCTGTAAGGCGGCGGCCGACTCATCGCAACCCGCCTCCACCAGTCCTTCCGCGGCAAACAAACGCGCCACTGTCACACCAATGCCGTCGTCATAATAGTTCAGCCGCCACTCGGCGAACTCCGTCAGCAGCAACGCCTGGAAGGTCCGCGCCATACCCCAGGCCAGCCGCCGGGCCTGTTCTTCTCTGGGCGAATTGATCATCGGCACCAGCGACTCCAGCGCCTCTTCGATACATTCGCGCATGGACCCGCTGGCCGGATGGCGAAGCGCCCCCAGGCGCCTTACCACTTCTTCGATATACGCCTCTCCGGTTTCCGGTTTTTTCAGTGCCCGTAACACATCATGAGCCAGTACCGAGGACGTCCCCTCCCAAATACAGTTGACATGCAGGTTGCGGAACAGACGCGGGATCCCGGTATCTTCCACATAGCCGGCGCCACCGAAGCTCTCCAGTAATTCGCTGGCGGCCCACACCCCCTGGCGGGCACAGGCCAGCTTACCCAGGGAGGTAAACAGCCGCGCCAGCGTTCCGTCCTCCCCGTGCTCAGCCCGTCCCAACTGCCAGGCGGTTTCCAGATTCAACACCACCATGGCGTCGTACACCGAGGCGATGCGGGCGAGCCATTCCCGATGGATCGGGTGATCCGCCAAGCACCGGCCGAACACCTCGCGCTTGCCGGCATAGTCCCGCGCCAACGCCAGCAAATGCCCGACTCCGGCCAGCCCTCCTATGGCCGCCCAATAGCGGGCAACGCCCAGCAATCCGGTAAGCTTGCGCACGCCATCCCCCAACCCCCCCACCGGTACCGCCCGGGCACCGGCCAGATCCAGCTCCGCGGTGGGCAGGGCGCGGGTGCCCAGTTTGTCCTTGAGCCGCCGTACCGTCAGTCCATTCCAGCCGCCGTCGGCCTGCCGCAACTCCAACAGAAACAGCGACAGCCCACGACTGCCGCCGCCGGCACCTTCCGGCCGGGCCAGAGCCAGGGCCATATCGGCGGTGGTGGCGGATGTGAACCACTTGCTACCAAAAAGATGCCAGGTTCCGCCGTCACCGGGTCGCGCTATCGTGGCACTGCGGCCGACATCCGATCCCCCTTCCCGCTCCGTCATCCATTGCCCCGACGTCCAGGCCTGCTCCCGGGCGGTCAGGCGCGGCACATATTGTTTCGCCAGTTCCGGATCGTGCTCCTTAAGAAGGCAGGTGGCCCCATCGGTCATAACCAGCGGGCAATCCGCCACCGCGCTGACCGGGTCGTAGAGATTGATCAACCCGGCCTGCACGATTCGTGTATGCACCCCGTAAGGATCTTCGTGGGGCAACGACACCAGACCCTGGCGTTGCCCCAAACGCACCAGTTCCAGCCAGCTCTCATCCACTTCGACCCGGTCCACCCGCCGCCCCCAGGCATCGTAGGGCAGATGCCGCGGCGGATTGTTTTCGGCTTGTTCGGCCAGTGGCGGCATGGTGTCGGCGGCCAATCGCCCCATGTTTTCCAGAGCCGGTGACGCCGCCTGGAAAACCGCCTCCGGCAGGCGCCATTGCAATGCCAGACGCAACGTGGGATCGGTGTGAAAGCGGTTGCCCGTCTGTGGCGGCGTTTGGAAGAACGGATCCATTTTCTTCTCCTTATAGTCTTGGTCGGCTGTTCAGGTTTCCTGCGGGGGCGGCCCCACAGCCTGCACACAAAAGCGTTTTACGCTTTCCACCAGGGCCGTTTCCTGTTCCGGCGCCGGTCTTTGGCTGAGCGGCCCCACCAGGGTTTCCGCGATACCACCGACTATGGCGGTGGCCAGCAACTGCGCGTCCTGTTCGGCGATCTCACCGGCGGCGATGCCGTCACGAATGATCCCGGCGAAAATGGCGCGGTACGGCTCACGGAAATGCAGGCGGTCGAACTCGATGGTGCGATCCACCGGCTCCGCCAGCAGCGCGTACGCCAACCGCCAGCCTTTCAGCGCCCGCCGGGAAAACGTCTCCGCCACCCGCGCCACCCGTTCCCGGGCATCACCGGCCACGGCGGCGGCCTCCGCGCAGATGTCGATTTCATGCTGGGAGGCACGTCGGAATACCTGGTCGAACAAGTCCGTTTTCGATTGAAAGTAGCGGTACAGCAGTCCGGTGGAGACCTCCGCCCGTTGCGCCACCGCGGGCATGCCGGCGGCGGCATAGCCTCCCTCCGCCACCAGCGCCTGGGCAGCCTCCAGAATGCGGGACCGGGTACGCGCCATGCGCGCTTCCATTTTTGGGGTACGTCGATATGCCATACAAAGAATGAATCATGTTCCATTTCTTGTTGCAACCGTCATGCACATTTTTTAACCTCGAGCCGATTACATAACAAAACAGACGCTCTGAACGAGCGCGGGAGGTGCATCATGACCAACTCAGCACGAATCAATCCCTTTGCCTGCGGCTGGTTCCAGGTGGAGTACAGCGATCAGCTCAAACCGGGCGAGGTACGGCCTTTCCGGGCCTTCGACCGGGAGTTCGTATTGTGGCGAGACGAAGAAGGTCGGGCACACCTAATGGATGCTTACTGCCGCCACCTGGGCACCCATCTGGGCCACGGCGGCCGGGTCAAAGGCTCGGCACTGCAATGCCCGTTCCACGGCTGGTGTTTCGACGGTGACGGCGATTGCGTGGAAATTCCCTACAGCCCCGACGCTCGCCTGAGTCATCGTGGACTGCGCTCACTGCCGCTGGTGGAGCGCCATGGCCTGTTGTTCGCCTGGTGGCACCCGGAGAACCAGGCCCCGGACTACCAGCTTCCCGACCTGCCCGAGTACCGCGACCCACAATGGTCGCGCTATCACCGCCACGGCTGGAACGTGCCCACCGTGTGGTACGAGATCCAGGAGAACATCGTCGACAGCACTCACTTCCATTACCTGCATGGCGTCAACAGCCTGGCGGAAGTGAAACGCTGCGAGAACCAGGGCACGGTGCTGGACGTGGATATCCACCACCGCTTCAACACCCCGGCCGGCGTGGTGCCCGGTTTCATTCAGACCACCCTCCATGGCCCTTATCTGGCACTGGTCCGATTCCGCGTCGGCGATCTCGCCGAGATCCTGTTCATTGATGGCATTACCGTGCGTGGCGCCCGCGAAGTCGACCTGAACTTCAGCCTGATGGCCCGTCTGGAGGGAATCCGCTCTCCGGATATGAGCCTGGAGCTGGTTCAGGAAGCAATACGCCAGGTCAGCGAGGATGTGCCCATCTGGCGTCACAAAGCCCGCTGGGAACGCCCCAGTCTGGCGGCCGGCGACGGCCCGATCATGAAATTCCGCCGCTGGGCCACGCAGTTCTCACCTCTGCCCGCCTCTCACCACGAAAAACTGGAGTTAACTCATGTCTGATCCGATCTCGATCGCCGCCAGCGACTGTGTCTTCCAGCAGCAGGGGCAACACTTGAATCCCACCGGGCTGTCGCGCGGTCCCTGGAGCCCGGACGCCCAGCATGGTGGCGCCCCGGCCGCACTGATCGCGGCCCTGGCCGAGGAAGCCCTGGCCGGAGAGGGATACCAATTGGTCCGGCTCACCCTGGAACTGGTGCGGCCGGTGCCAGTGGCACCGCTGGAAAGCACGATAAAGGTAGGGGGCGGGCGCACGGTCCGGCGGGTTTCCGTTTGTCTGCAACATCAAGGGCGGCCAGTAGCGGAAGGCTTGGCGGTACTGGTGCTGGCCAACGGTATCGACACTGGCCAGGCCACCGACGAAGCGCCGCTGCCGGCGCCCGGTGATTGTCAGGAACCGGTCACCATCCCCGGCATGAGTCGGGAGGAAAGTTTTCATTACACCGCGATGGAATCCCGGGTGGCCCGCGGGCGTACCGACCGCCCCGGGCCAGCCGCGGCCTGGCTGCGGCTGACGGTGCCCCTGATCGAGGATCGGACCACCACGGCGACCGCCCGAGCGGTGGCCGCGGCGGATTTCGGCAATGGCCTCAGTTGGGTGCTGCCACTGGATAGATATCTGTTCGCCAATACCGACCTGACCGTTTATCTGCAACGGCCGCCGGTCAGCGAATGGGTCGGGCTGGACAGTCAAACCTGGATCGAGCCATCGGGAATCGGGCTGACCCGCTCCGTGCTTCACGATGAGCAGGGCCCGATCGGCGTCGCTCAGCAGAATCTGCTGGTCCGCGAGCGGCGCCCCTGATCCACCCGCCCGGGCTCAGCTCGGGCTTTGTCCGTATCTGGCCAATACCTCGTCCCGGATCCCCGGCTTGATGTTGGCGCGGCTCATATCGCCTTGATAATGACGCACCACCATCGGGTCGATGATCCTGAACCACAGCGGAGGTACCCACGCCAGCAGGATCATCGATGCGTATCCACCTGGTAATTGAGGGGACTCATCGAAATGCCGCAGCGATTGATAACTGCGCGTGGGATAGGCGTGGTGATCGGAATGCCGTTGCAGCTGATAAAGAAAAATATTGGTTACCCGGCGGTTCGAGTTCCAGGAATGCTCCGGCAGGCAGCGTTCATAGCGTCCATTGTCCTTTTTTTGCCGTAACAACCCGTAGTGCTCGAGATAGTTGACCACCTCCAGCAACTGAAAACCGAACAGGCTCTGAATCAGCAGGAACGGCACCACCGCCCAGCCCAACCACAGTATCAGGGCACCCCAAAGCACCACCGACAATGCCCAGGCCTGCAGATTGTCGTTATGCCAGCTCCATACCGAAAGCCCCTGCCGCTCCAGCCGCTGTTTCTCCAGCGACCAGGCGGATTTAAGGCTGCCGATCACGGTGCGCGGCAGGAACTCCCAGAACGTCTCGCCGAACCGGGAGGATGCCGGATCCTCCGGCGTGGAAACCCTCACGTGATGCCCACGATTATGTTCCACATAGAAGTGCCCATAGAACACCGGGGCGAGACATAGCTTGGCCATCCATTTCTCGTGGCGGTCGGTCTTGTGCCCCATCTCATGGGCGGTATTGATGGCGATACCCGTGGCGCAGCCCGTGGAGATCGCCAGCCCCAGGTAGCTGTACCAGGGCAGGCTCCAGGTGGCGGCCACCCAGGCGGCATAAATAAAAGCGCTATAGAGAAACGGCAGGCACACATACACCGCCCAGCGATAATACCGGTCCTGTTCCAACTGCGGCACCAGCGCTTCGGGCGGATTCTCGGTCTCTTCGCCAAGCAGCATGTCCAGCAACGGGATCACCCCGAATACGAACAGGAATCCAAACCACCAGAGCAGGGCCCAGCCAGTTGTGCTGGCCAGCCAGACCGTGAACAGGGGCAACAGCATGGTCAGCGTACTGAGCAACCAAAGGTAGCGGCGGCCGTCCCGCCATTCTTGTATTTCACCTGATTGAGTCTGCATGGTTACGGTCTTCATCGTTATTCGTCCTCGCCCACGCCCGATCAATTCATGATCAACCTTTACATCGAACAATGTCAATATGAACAGCCTTGCCTGGTGTGGCCAAAAGACAATCGCTTTCTGTCGCCCATAAAAGCGCCGTACTCCATAAATATCGGGACCTGAAAAGGTAGTAAATACTCACACTCATCGACGACCGATGAATCCTCGTCCTTTCCTCGGCCGGCCCAGCATTCATACTGTTTATGCCCTTTGATGAGTCTTATGCATTTGTCTAATGCACGGACCAGGGGTAGCGTGTCGGTCTCAATAAGTATTATTCGGGAGAGATGCATGCGCGCCATTCTCTGCAAGGAGTTGGGGCCGGCGGATAAGCTGGTCATCGAGGACGTTCCTTCCCCCGCCGTCGGCGCCGACGGTATCAAGGTCCGGGTCAAGGCCGCCGGCCTGAACTTCCCTGACACTCTGATCATCGAGGGTAAGTACCAGATCAAACCGGAACTGCCTTTTTCTCCGGGCGGCGAAATGTCCGGCGAGATCGTCGAGGTGGGCGAGAACGTCAAGGGCTATAAGCCGGGCCAGCGCGTAATGGGCCTCACCGGCTACGGCAGCTTCGCCGAGGAAATGGTGGTCACCGCTGATCGCGTGATTCCGGTTCCGGACGGTATGTCCGACGAACAGGCGGCGGGTTTCAGCATGGTCTACGGCACCAGCTACCATGCGCTGAAACAGCGGGCCAATCTGCAGCCGGGCGAAACCCTGCTGGTCATGGGCGCCAGCGGCGGCGTCGGTCTCGCCGCGGTGGAGCTGGGCAAAGCCATGGGCGCCAAGGTGATCGCCGCCGCCAGCACCGCCGACAAGCTGGAAGTGGCCCGGGAAGCCGGCGCCGACGATCTGATCAACTACACCGAGGAAGACCTGAAGGATGTGCTGAAGAGCCGCTATCCGCAGGGCATCGACGTGATCTACGACCCGGTGGGCGACCGCTTCACCGAGCCGGCGCTGCGCAACATGGCCTGGAACGGCCGCTTCCTGATCATCGGCTTCGCCGCCGGCGAGATTCCGAAGATCCCCGCCAACCTGCCGTTGCTCAAGGGCTGCAGCGTGGTCGGTGTGTTCTGGGGCACCTTCACCCGCAAGGAGCCGGAAGCGCACATCCAGAACGTGAAGGATCTGATGCGGATGTTCGCGGAAGGGAAGATCAACCCCAAGGTCAGCGAAGTCTTCCCGTTCGAGGAATATGAGCAGGCCCTGGCGGCATTGAGCTCTCGTCGCGCCAAGGGCAAGGTGGTGCTGAAAGTCGGTTGATCCCGACTATTTCAGTATTGGCCCGGCGGCACCGCCGGGCCATGTCCGCTTTCAACCGCTCTGATCGCACACCTTACCGACCGCGCCTTCCTGCAACGCGGCCCGCAGATCGTCGGGCACCCGGGTTTTCTCGAACGGTTCCGTGGTCATCATCACGTACACCGGTTCCGCCCGGCACAGCAGCTGCTGGCTCTCCGCATTCAGAATAAGGAATTCCAGCGAGAACGAGGTGTTGCCCAACGACAATGGTCTGACCTGAATCTCGAGCACGTCGTCGAAACGGGCGGATGCTTTCCATTCCAGGGTGAGCTTCACCACCTGGTTATCCAGTCCACGCGCCAGCAGGGCACCGTAATCCCGCCCCAGAGCACGCATGAACTCGGTCATGGCCAGATCGACATAGTCACCGTAACGGGCGTTGAACACTACATGCTGAGCATCGCATTCACTGTAACGCACGCGCAGCCGGTAACGGAAAGGCTCACTCATGAAACACTCCTTGGTTTGTATCCTTTACATTTATGGGCGGCGGAGAAATCGCTCAGCCCCCTTATATTACAAGGGTTACAGGCCACCCCAGGCAAGCCGTGACCGGCCGGTATTGTTCGCCAACATACCTGGTAGTATTCTGCCTGCCAAATTCCAAATGCGTTTTGCAAACCGTTTTTCAAAATAACCAGAAGCTCCGGAACCCGGTTCCGGACCACGGGAGAGGACGATGACCGCAGTCAGCAACGCCATGCCCCAATACGCACCGCAAGTCGACAATGAAGAGTTCCGTTGTCTGCCACGCCGACTCCAGGAACTGGCCGCGGAGCAGGGCGATCATCCAGCCATTTACGATGACAATGGCAACCTGACCTGGCGGCAGTTCGTGGATCAGGTTAACCGCGTGGCCAACCGTCTGATCGACGCCGGCCTGCAACCTGGCGATACCGTGGCCGGCCTGTCCGAAAACAGCATTCCCTATTTTACCCTGTTCATGGGCGTGCTCACCGCCGGCGGCTGCATGGTCCCTCTTTCCAGCATGGCCGCCGGGGACACCCTGGCACTGATGATCAACGACTGTGATGCCCGCTTCCTGTTCATCTCCAGGAAGAATCAGGAACTGATCACGCCGCTGCTCGATCAGTTGGAGAATGTCTCCCCACAACAGCGCATCGCCCTGGATTTCCAGGATAGTGGCTGGAGCAACTTCATGGACTGGGTTGGTGACGCCCCAAGCACCAAACCGAATCGCGAACCCGGCGCGGACGACCCATTCAACATTATCTACAGCTCCGGCACCACCGGCGTACCCAAGGGTATTTTGCACGACCACCGTCTGCGGTCCCGGCAAATGGACCGTTTCACCGCGCTGGGATTCGACAACACCGCGATCAACCTGGTGTCCACGCCACTGTACTCCAACACCACTCTGGTTTCCGTGCTGCCCACTCTGTTCGGCGGCGGCACCATCGTCACCATGGGCAAATTCGACGCACGTAGATTCCTTGAATTGTGTGAGAAGCATCGCGTCACCCATGCCATGTTGGTGCCGGTCCAGTACCAGCGGATCCTTTCCGATCCGGAATTCGATCGTTTCGATCTGAGCAGCTTCAAAGTGAAGTTCTCCACCAGCGCCCCCTTGCGCGGCCATGTCATCGCCGAGGTAATGCAACGCTGGCCAGGCAATATCATCGAGTTCTACGGCCTCACTGAAGGCGGCGTCAGCACCATCCTCAACTGTGCCGAGTTCCCTGATAAATGGGATACCGTCGGCCGTGCCGGCGAAGGCTGCGAGCTGCGCATCATCGACGAGGATCTCAAGGAAGTGCCCCCCGGCACCATCGGCGAAATCGTCGGCCGTGCCGGCGCAATGATGCGCGGCTACTACAAAAGAGAAGACAAAACCAACGAGATGCTCTGGACCAGCCCGGAAGGAGAGGTGTTCTATCGCACCGGTGATATGGGGCGGCTCGACGAAGACGGCTTCCTGTCCGTATTGGACCGCCGCAAGGATATGATCATTTCCGGTGGCTTCAACATCTATGCCGAAGACCTGGAAAAAATGCTGCTCAAGCACCCTGATGTGGCGGATGCGGCGGTGATCGCCATCCCCAGCGAGCAATGGGGTGAGACACCGCTGGGCCTGGTGGTACGTCGCGAGGGCAGTGACACTGGCACCGACGAGATCCGTGACTGGGCCAACCAGCAACTGGGCAAGGCTCAGCGTCTGCACGACGTGGAACTTCGGGATCATTTGCCACGCAGCACCATTGGCAAGATTCTGAAGCGGGAACTGCGTGACCCTTACTGGAAAGAGCAGCAACAGCAAGAACGGGGCTGATTCCGGTTACAGCAGATTCTCGATCGGCAGCAACGCCAACACCGCGCTGGCCAACCGGCGCGGTATCGATACCAGGGGCTCCCGGTGACAGACCACGGGGCCCTGGTCGCTCCCTCCGGCCCATGTCAGCCGCCCCTCTTCACGAGACAGCCGGTAGCTGTTTTGCGGCGCCATGCCTTCTTCGATGAACGCGGCCACCGATGCCGCCAACGACGGAGAGTAAATGTAGTACCCCATCTCGGTATTGAAGTGCACGGAACGGGGATCCGCGTTAAACGAGCCGACAAACAACTCACGCCGGTCCAGCACCATGGCCTTGGTATGCAAGCTGGCTTTGGACCGCCCGCGCAACAGCCGGGCCTGGCGCATCATGCTGCGGGCATTGGGTTGCAGCTCGTGCAACTCCAATCCGGCATCCACCAGCGCCGGGCGATAGCGTTGATAGGCGGCATGGGCGGCGATGACATCGTTGGTGGCCAGACTATTGGTCAGTACCGCCACCCGGCACCCCCGTTTGCGCCAACCGCTTAACGCGCGGGTGAAATCATCACCGGGAATGAAATAGCTGGCTTCGAGCAGAATCTCCCGGGCGGAATGACGGCCAAGCAGCCGGGCCAGTTGCGTTCCCATCAGGCGCTGAGGAGAACCGTGCGCTTTTTCCGGACTGTCGAATAACAATGCCGCCGGAGCGCGAACCCGCCTTGCCCGTACCGCTTGCAGCGTATGCTCGGACAGCACGCTATCATCCCGGTGCCGGGAACGCTGCTCCGTATCCAGACTCATCCACAATGCTTCCGCATCATCACTGGAACGGCGCCGGAACTGCCTCAGACTCACCGACAAAGGGCTGTGCCAATATCGATTGAAGGCTTCCTGGGTGTCGGCGGCGACCGGACCATCGGCATAGATGTCCAGATCACGGAAGTTGGTGACCGCGTTGACGCCAAAGTAGTGTTCAGAGATATTGCGCCCGCCAACAATGGCGGCTTCACCATCGACGATCCAGGCTTTGTTGTGCATGCGGCGATTGAGTTTGGGCGCCCGGTAAAGCCAGCGCAGCAAATTAAGACCGCGACCGCGTAAAGGATTGAACAGACGGACTTCCACGTTGGGATGGGCGTTCAAGGTCGCCCAATTCCGGTCCCGGCCCAACTGATTGATATGATCCAGCAGTAAACGCACCCGCACACCGCGGCGTGCCGCCTCGAGCACAACCCATATCAAGCGCCGTCCGACCTGGTCGTTGTCCCAGATGTAATACTGCAGATCCAGAGAACGCCTGGCGGCCCGGGCCGTCGCCATGCGCAGCAAGAAGGCTTCGCCAGTGTCGGCAACCAACGCGAAGTCGGAATCGACGCCGGCACCCGGCACCAGGGACGACCGCGATCTGGATCTGGTGGTATCGGACAAAAGACCTCTTCCGTGCCTGGTTATTCCCTCAACGTTGTTTAAGGTTGTCACGGATTTCCCGCAGCAACAAGATATCCTCCGGAGTCGGCGGCGGCGCGGCGGCTTCCTCTGTTTTTTCTTCCTCACGCTTCAGCCTGTTAATGGCGCGCACCAGGAAGAACACCGCCCAGGCGACGATGAGGAAGCTGATGACATTATTGAAGAACACCCCATAGTTGATCGTCACGGCACCGGCGGCCTGGGCTTCGGCCAAGGTAGCGAAATCACCGGTGCCACGCAGGACCACGAACAAATTGCCGAAATCCACCCCGCCCAGCAATAACCCGATAGGTGGCATGATGACGTCAGCGACCAGACTCTTCACAATGGTGGCAAACGCCCCACCGATGATGATGCCCACCGCCATATCGACCATATTTCCCTTTATCGCGAATTCACGAAATTCCTTGATCATACCCATGGGCCTTCTCCCCAGGTGATTTCCGCGCGCACCATGCGTGAACGGATGATTCGATAATACTCACAAACCCGAAGATCGCCGCTATGAAAATTATGGCTTTTGAGCACCGTCAATGACACGATACTCCAAGCCTTCACGGAAATTTTTCTCTCCATCGGCGTAACATAAAGCAAATTCAGGCATCCAATCCTTCAGTCAGCTTTTCTACAAGCAGGAGGACCAGGTCATGCGGGTCATCGCCGCGCTTCTAATTTCCCTGATCACGGGCCCCGCCCTGGCGGCGCAAGCCACGGCGGTGTTCGCTGGCGGATGTTTCTGGTGCACCGAGTCGGACTTCGAGAAACTCGACGGTGTCAGCGAGGCCATCAGTGGCTACGCCGGCGGTGACGAGGCCAACCCCACCTATGAGCAGGTCTCCAGCGGTGCCACCGGCCACACCGAATCGGTGCAGGTAATCTATGATCCGGACAAGATCAGCTACGCTCAGTTGCTGGATTGGTTCTGGCGCCACATGGATCCCACCGACGCCGACGGTCAATTTGTCGATCGCGGCCGCCAGTACCGGGGTGCCATTTTCTTCGAGACGCCGGAACAGGAAAAACAGGCACGGGCCTCCAAGGCGGCACTGGAAAAAAGTGGCCGGTTCGAGAAGCCCATCGTTACCGAAATCACCCCATTAAAGGCGTTCTATCCCGCCGAGGAATACCATCAGGATTATTATAAGCGCAATCCGCTACGGTATAAGTTTTATCGCTACAACTCCGGCCGGGACCAGTTTCTTGAAAAGCACTGGGATGATCCGGATCACCTGCCCGGTGGCAAGAAGGCAAACGCGGAAGCCCCGATGAGCTGGCGCGGGCCCGAGCATTTCAACAAGCCTGATGAAGCCACTTTGCGGGCCCGACTGTCTCCCCTGAGCTTTCAGGTGACCCAGGAAGACGATACCGAACCGGCCTTCAAAAACACCTATTGGGACAATAAACAGCAAGGTATCTATGTGGATGTGGTCAGTGGTGAACCGCTGTTCTCATCCACGGACAAGTATGAATCCGGCACCGGTTGGCCCAGCTTCACCAAACCGATTAGCCCCGATGCGGTAACCACCCGTGAAGACAGTACTTTGTGGATGGTTCGCACCGAGGTCCGCAGCCGCTACGCCGATTCTCATCTGGGGCATGTCTTCAAGGACGGTCCGCGGCCCACCGGGGAGCGCTGGTGCATGAACTCCGCCGCCATGCGTTTCATTCCCAAGGAAGACATGGCCGCCGCCGGTTACGGCCAATACCTGACGTTGTTCGAATAGCGAGGCCAAACCGGTTAAAGAAATCACAGGCCATCATAAAACCATAATCTGTTGGTTATTCCCCGGTCATGTTCCGTTCTCACCCTCGTTACGCCGGCCCGGACTTTCCGGCCTTTCTTTTACGACGACGAGGGTGTCATGTCTGTTTCTTCAAGAACGTTCTGGCTGGGTATCATCTCCAGCGGTGTCCTGCTTGCCGGTTGCGGCAGCGATAGCGATAACAACCCCCTGGTGGATATCCGCCTGATGGAAACCACCGATATCCACGCCAATGTGATGGACTATAACTACTATGGCGATGCCGCCGACCCCAAGGTGGGACTGGTGCGTACCGCCACACTGATCAAGCAGGCTCGCGCCGCCCTCGACTTCCCGGACAACAGCTTCCTGGTGGATAACGGCGATCTTATCCAAGGCAGCCCCATGGGCGATTGGCGTCACGCCGAAGGCCTCCCTGCCGGCGAGATCCACCCGGTTTACAAGGCCATGAACGAGCTCGGCTATGACGTGGCCAACTACGGCAACCATGAATTCAACTATGGTCTGGAATTCCTGGCCGAAAGCGTCAACGACGCCGGCTTCCCGTACATTAGCGCGAACGTCTTCGTGGACGACGACGATGACAATCCGGACAACGATCAGCTGTACTTCGAGCCCTACCGACTGGTAACCAAGTCGGTCCGGGACCGCGACGGCAACAGTCATGACATCACGGTCGGATTCATCGGCTTCCTGCCGCCGCAAATCATGCAGTGGGACAAGAAGAACCTGGAAGGCGAGGTGATCACCAAGGACATCAAGGCCATGGCCGAGCGCTATGTGCCGCGGATGAAGGCGGAAGGCGCCGATGTTATTGTCGCCATTCCCCATTCCGGTATCAGCACCACGGCTTACTCCGAAGCGGATAAAGCGGAGAACAGCAGTTGGTATCTGGCGGACGTGGAGGGCATCGACGCTATCATGTTCGGCCACAGCCATTTACTGTTCCCATCCGACAGCTTCGCCGACACCCCCAATGTGGACGTGGAAAAAGGCACCATCAAGGGCGTTCCGGCGGTCATGCCCGGTTACTGGGGCAGCCATCTGGGCGTCATCGATATGACCCTGTCCTACGATACCGGAGCGGATCAGTGGTCCATCACCAACTCCCAAGTGCAGGCCCAGCCGATCTTCGCGGACGATGCCCCCGCGGTGGAAGCCGACGCGGCTCTGGTGGCCAAGCTGGCCGGGGATCACCAGGCCACCATCGATTACATGAACCAGCCCATCGGTGAATCCACTGACGACATCTACAGCTTCCTGGCGGTGGTGAAGGACGATCCGTCCATTCAGATCGTGGCGGATGCCCAGAAGGCCTACGTGGAGAATCTGATCGAAGGCGACGTCAATCTCCAGGATCTGCCGGTGTTGTCCGCCGCCGCGCCATTCAAGGCCTGCAGCCGGGAAGGGATCTGCGCCGATGAAAGCGCCTTCACCGTGGTGCCCAAAGGCGAACTGAAAGTGAAAAACGCCGCCGACCTGTATCTGTATCCGAATACACTGATGGCGGTGAAAGCCAATGGCGCCGAGCTGACTCAATGGCTGGAATGCTCCGCTTCCCAGTTTTTCCAGATCGACACCAGCACCAGCGCCCCTCAGGAATTGGTGAATTACAGCGGCTTTCCCACCTATAACTTCGACGTTATCGATGGCCTCACCTACCAGATCGACGTTACCCAGCCAGCGCGCTATGACGGCGACTGCGTCCAGGTCAGTGACGGCCAGCGCATCGTCAATCTGGCCTATCAGGGCAACCCGGTGGCGGACGACGATGAATTCCTGATCGCCACCAATAATTACCGCGCTGGCGGCGGCAAGTTCGCGGGCACCGGTGGCGACCACATCGTCATTGAGTCACCGGATGAGAACCGCGCGGTCCTGGCGGACTACATCCGGGAAAACAGTCCGGTTACGCCCACCGCCGACGGCAACTGGTCGTTCGCGCCGATTGACGCGGCCACCGATCTGACCATCGTGTTCCGGGTGCCCAATACCGACCGGGCCCGAAACTTCGTTGCCGAAAAAGCGCCGGAAGCGGTATTCCTGGAGACCAACGATAACAACGAAGCGGTGTACGAACTGGACCTGCAACCCTGACCTGGCGAGCTCACAAAGGGATCGTCACCTCTTCCCGCTCCAACACCCGGTTTACCGCCGGGCGTTGGAGCATGCACCGAGTGTGTTCGATCCACGCCGTATGCTCGCTCATATCCAGCCCCACCAGACTGCCCCACCTGAACAGCACCAACAGAAACGGATCCACCACACTGTACTGGTCACCCAGCGCCCAGGGCCCTGGTTGTGCCAAGCGCTCGGTCACATCCTGATTGGCCTGGGCCACCACCTTCAGACCCTGTTCCCTCAGAGCCGGGGCGTCATCCGGATCGGCACTGAACCGATGCGGACGCCATATAAGACCGTAGCCGGTACCGTGCATCCAGCCAGCCAACCACGCCAGCCATTCCTGAACACGGCCGCGCTGCAGAGCGGTCGGCGGCAACAGGGCCGGCGTGTCATGGCTTTCCGCCAGAAAGGTCAGGATCGCGGGCAGTTCGGTAAGCACGCCCGCTTCGCCCGGAATAGCCAGAGCCGGTACCCGCCCCTTGGGGTTGATGGCCAGGTAACCCGGCTTGGAAGTATCGCCGTCGTGAATCCGCAGGGGCATCAACCTGGTCGGCGCACCCAGTTCCTCCAATACGATATGCACTGCCATGGAGCAGGCACCGGACGAATAATACAACTGATAGCTCATGGCTCGACTCCTTGAACGGGAATGTCAGCCTAGAAGTCCGTCCTGAACCGGACAAACGATACTTTGTAGGGTCTGGGCATTAGTGATATTAATGTCGCCCATGGATAGAAACTCGCTTCCGCCCCTGCAAACACTGGTGGCTTTCGAGGCCAGCGTCCGGCTGCGCAGCTTCACTCTGGCCGCACAGGAACTGTCACTGACCCAGGGCGCGGTCAGCCAGCACATCCGTTCCCTTGAGCAGCGTCTGGGACGGCGGTTGTTCGAACGGCAACGTCAGGGCGCTGCCCCCACCAGGGAAGCTCAACATCTGGCCTTGCAGGTGCGCCAGGGCCTGGGTGTGCTGGAGCGGGCCTTCAAGACACCTCGTCGCAGGCACCGCGCCACCACGTTACGTTTGAGCACCTTACCGAGCATCGCGCAACGCTGGCTGTTACCGCGTCTGGCCGATTTCCATCAACGCTTTCCCGACATCCGCGTGGAGGTATCCACAGACGTCGATCTGGTCAAGCTGGGCGGTAACGCGAACAGCGACGTGGCACTGCGCTACGGCCCCGGAGGCTGGCCCGGCCTGCAATCGGAGGCATTGTCTTCGGAGTGGGTATACCCGGTGGCCAGTCCGGATTATCGCGATGGCAAACTGCCCCGCAGGCGGGCGGATCTGGGCCATTGCGTTTTGCTACGGCACGCGGCACAGCCCTGGGCTCTGTGGCTTCAGGCCGCGGGCCTGGCACTGGCCAACAGCGATCAAGGCCCGCTCTTTCCCAACCTGACCAGTTTGCTCGCAGCGGCGGAGAACGGCGAAGGTATCGCGCTGGCGCGGCATCATCTGGTGCGGGATGCGCTTGCGGCAGGCCGTCTGGTTCGATTGTGGAAGACCCAGGTAATCGACGTACATCGCTATTATCTGGTCTGGGCCCACCAGGCCGATAAGGACGACGCCATCGACACATTACGTCAATGGCTGAAAACCGCCTTTACTCTCTAAATCGATCGCGCCGGCTGGCGCGCTTTCAAACGCGGCCGGTTAAAGGCGATCGCCAGCAGAGCCGCCACCCCCAGCGCCCAGCAATAGTGAATGGCGCCGATCAATGACAACGGCGACAGTGATGCAATGGAGCAGGCCAGGAGGACTTGAGCGCCGTAAGGAATCAGCCCTTGCACCACGCAGGAAAAGATATCCATCAGGCTGGCCGAGCGCCTCGGATCGACGCCATATTCCGCGGCGATCTCCTTGGCCATTTCACCGCACAGCACAATCGATACCGTGTTGTTGGCGACAAACAGATTGGCGGTGACCACCAGCAGCGCGATACCTATCTCACCGGCGCGCTGACTGGACAGCTTCAGCCAGCGGGTCAGCGAATGAATACGTTCGATCAGCCAGCGCGTGCCACCCTGATCATTCATCAGTTGCGACAACCCACCGATCAGCATCGATAACAACATGATCTCGAACATGGATTCGAAGCCCTGGTAGATCGCCCCATTGACGTCGACCAGACCGTATTCCGGACTCAGTATCACGCCAGTGAGCCCGGCGGTGACGATACCAATCACCAGCACCACCAATACGTTCATCCCGGACAGCGCCAGAGCGAACACCAGCAGGTAAGGCATGACCCGCCAGTAGGACACGGATTCGGACGGCACCGTGTGTTCGCCGTCCCCCAGCAGCGCCAGCAACACCACCGTCGCCAACGCCGCCGGCAGCGCTATCCAGACGTTCACCCGGAATTTGTCCTTGAGCGAGACGCCCTGACTGCGAGTGGCGGCGATGGTGGTATCCGAGATCATCGACAGGTTATCGCCCAGCATGGCGCCGCCAACCACGGCTCCCAAGGACAAGGGCAACGACAACGAGGTGGCCTGGGCGAACCCCACCGCGATCGGCGCGGTGGCGGCGATGGTTCCCATGGAAGTGCCCATGGCGGTAGCGATAAAAGCGGAGATCAGGAACAGAGCCGGCAGTACCCAACTGGCCGGCATGATCTGCAACCCGAATTGAACGGTGGCATCAACGCTGCCGATACTCTTGCTGACGCTGGCGAAGGCGCCGGCCAACAGGAATACCAGGCACATGAGAATGATGTTGGGATGGCCGACGCCCACCAGCAAGCGTTCGACACTGTGATGGAAGGACTGCCGTGCCAGAAGGAATGACAACACAATGGCGACAACCGCCACCACCGGCGCCTTGATTTGATAGAACGCGAACTCCGCCCCCGCGGCACTGAAATAAAGCCCGCTACCGAGAAAGACGACAAGAAAGAAAAGTAGCGGGATCAGCGCCCATGCCCGGGCGGGAGTTTGCGTCATACTGGCCGGCCTGTCGGTCCAAGAAGTCTGACCGTCCAGTGTAGGGGGAAATGCGGGATGCCGAAACCGGCTCTTAGCCCAAGAACAGCGACGCCGGTGGTACGCAAAGTCCTCGCCCCAGCAGACCAGCCCGTCCGTCGCCGCCCACCATGGCGATGGCCACCCTGGGCAGGTCCGTATCAGCCGTGACCCGATGACATGCGAGCCCGATCGGCAACTGCAAATCCTCGAATAAAGGATGCGCTCCGATCAGCCAGTCCGGTGACGCCTCCGCCGGATTTGGCCACCATGGCGCCAGTGCCTCGGCCACTCCGGAACAGCACCTCCACGCCTGGGCTCCCAGCCCGAAAGCATCGATCACGCCGCTGTCGCCAACCATGGGGCTGACCGGCACGGCGGAGGCTGATATTCGGGGCCCCTCGGGCACCGGCGCGGCGCGGGTATGCCAGCGAGCCGGGTCTCCGGCCACTCGAAGCCCCACCCGGCGGCCATTGCCCGCCAACGCCAACACCAGGCTGGAGCCGGCTTCCCCGGCGGCGGCGGCCAGCATCAGATGACAGGCGCCCATCCATAAAGTAAGAAAAAACAGCGGTGTATTGCCCAAACACTCAACAACCTCAACGGGCAACGTGGATGGCATCGCCGCGCATAAGGCCGTATTGGCATGGCTGGTTTGGGCATGCAAATCATCACCCGCTTCAAGCCCCAGACGGGCCAACGGCAGTAACGCGACCGGCCGGGTCGCCAGCCCCTTTCGCAGTGCCGGCGCCAGGATCCGGTCGCGCCAGTACAACCGCTCCAGGATCGCCGGATCCCGGCTGCCGAAGCGGATCTGAGGCCCGCTTCCGCTACTCAGCAAAGACCAGCAACGGTGCCCGGGATTCGCGGCGTCACTGATTTCCGCCAACGCCGTCGATGGCGAGATCACCGCGGCAAGCGGTGTGACCACCGAGAACGACTGAGCCGGCAGCATTCTCACCTGGCCCGTGCTGATCAATCGTTCCGCCTCCTCCTCGTTTCGTGCCCACCCTTCATACAGGCAACACAGAACCGCCGAAGACAGGATCGGCGGGCTGGGGTCCCGCGGGTCCTCGAATGGCGGGCCGGCGTGCAACAAGGTCCGGTCCGGCAACGGCAACGCTCGCCGCGCTTCCGCCACACCAGACCATTGTGGCCGGACCAGCCGAACCTTCGTCAGCGCCGCCCGATTGGCGCTCTCCACGGCATCCATCCCGGCCCTTGGGTCGGATGCCATTCAAGCCACCTCCGGTATCGGCAGAATCGACGCCGTGGCGTCAAAACGCCGCCCCTCACGCAGGCAGAACACGGGCTGCAACATACGTTCGGCAATCACCTCCGTGCCTTCATTATCCCGCATCAACCAACGGCCGCTTTCATCGGACAGCACACTGATATCCGCCACCCGGCCAACGCCAAGAGAGCCAATCTCATCACTCATACCCACCATGCGCGCCGCGTTCACTGTCACCATCGGAATCACCTGCTCCAGACTCAGGCCCAATGCGATCATGCTGGTCATCGCCGACACCAGGCTGAAGCGGGAGGTGCCCTTGAACATGTGCTCCTCATCCGGGTGCTCATGCTCCTCGGGAGTACCGGCCGGCGCCGGCACCGAAGTGTTATAGCCATGCATATCGGAACCGAGCGTATGCGGCACGATACCCGCGCTCAGCACCTTCTCCGCCATCTTGAAACTGAAGTGGGAACCGTGCCCCACATCCACCTTGAGCCCGCGCTCGATGGCATCCCGTACCAGCGGGTGCACTTCCCCATTCAGCTCAACGAACCCGCCGGGGTGGCGGCTGAAAGGGTGCGCCAGCACATCACGCGGTTTGAGCAGATCCACCACCTGAGTAAAGATGGAGTCCGGGTCCACATCCATGCCGCCCTCTTCAGGCTCCGGCCAAAGCTGGCCAAAATGAATGTAGACCGGCAGCCCTGTCTGCTCGCCGATGGCGGCGGCCTTTTGCATCACTTCCGTTCCCCAACGGGCAAAACCGCCCAGTTCAGCGTGAGCCTTGATGCCCTTCACCACATCCGCGTTGGCTTTGGCCGCCTTGACGGTGGCGGCAATGTCGGCGCAATCCGGCCGGTACAGTTGTGGATAAAAATGGCCTTCCAGCCCTCCCACCAAATAAGCGGAAATAAAGGACAACACCCGGCTGTGGGAAGTCTCGATCACATGCTTGCGAAAGCCTGGCAGTGTCATGCAGCTGGCGCCCCCCTGATCGACCAGAGTGGTGACGCCGGAATGCACACCGCAAAGATCCGCATTCAATCCAAATCGCCCGGTAACATATTGATAGACATGGCTGTGGGTATCGATCAACCCGGGCAGTACCAGCCTGCCGCTACAGTCGACTCTTTCCACGTCCCCGGGTACATCGCCACCCTGCAACCGGCCAACAGCGGCGATACGTCCGTCGCGCACAAGAACGTCACAAACCTCATCAATGCCGTTGGCGGGATCGATCACACGACCGCCGTGCAGTAGTAATGCTTGCATGAAGACCTTCCAGGTAAATGTTACTGATGACGATCAGGTAGCAATACACATGCCAATCCATAGCCATTATTCTTTTTGTGAATCTCTAACTTGCTGTTATTCATGGGTTTACGTTCTTCAATATTTATGTGGTATACCATTTATATGGAAAAATGAAGGGCGCATTCAAGACGGCTTGATCTGCGCCGGCACCAATTCGAACCCTGGACTGTGCACCGACGGTGCGCGCCGCTTCAAGAAGCAGCGTTGCCATTCTCTTATCATCATATAGTTGGCATACCACATATTGCCGCATTGTGGTGCGCAAGCCCTTTTTCGGAACCGTCGCCGGTATTCATCGTGTCATCATTAATGTGGTATACCCCTTTTATACATATAGAACATACCAAATAAAATCATAAGGTTACGCTCACAACATAGGCTTTAAATCGACGATGGCACAGGACTTGCTGCCGCCTTATCAGCATTCCAGCCATGGCTGGGGCCGGCATCATCATAGTGATAAATCCAATCGTACTTCAGGAGCGCTTTATGTTGATCAAACCGCTGTATGCGATGCTGCTCGGGGGAGCATTACTGGCATCTCAGGCGCAGGCCGACGACACCATCAGGATCGGGGTTTCACAGCCGTTAACCGGATCCGTGGCCGCTTCCGGTACCTACGTCACCAACGGCGCACGTCTGGCCGTGGAGCACATCAACGGTAAAGGTGGTGTACTGGGCAAACCTCTGGAGCTGATTATCGAGGACAACAAGTCCAACCCGAGGGAGGCGGTCAACACCGCGGAGAAACTGATCCTGCGCGATAAAGTGCCGGTCATGATGGGGGCCTGGGGTTCCACCTTCACCCTGGCGACAATGCCGAAGCTGGAGGAGTACGGCGTTCCCATGGTGGTGGAGACCGCTTCTTCATCCAAGGTTACCACTTCCGGTAATCCCTGGGTTTTCCGTATCAGCCCGACTTCGATGATGGAAGCCCAGGCGTTCGCCAAACAGCTCTCCTCGTTCGCTCCTGCTATCAAGAAGGTGGATTTCCTGTCGGTGAACAACGACTGGGGACTGGGCGCGGCCGGCGCCTTCAAGGAGGTGCTGGAAAGCAAGGGGATTGAAGTAGGCCGTTCCGAAATCATCGCTCCGGATGCCACTGATTTATCCGCGCAATTGGCTGCCCTCAAAAACAGCGGCAGTGACACCATTATCGTTACATCAGGTGTGGAACAGCTAACTTTGGCGATTCGCCAGGCAGCCGAGCAAGGCATAAAACAACGGCTGGTCACCACTGGTGGGTCGTTTCCCGAACCCCTGGTGAAAAATCCGGGACCCAAGGGATACGTCAGCACGCACCTGTTGTTTTTCTCACCCTGGACCGCGGATCAATCCATTCATCCGGATATCGCCAGGACTTACATGGATGCCTGGGAAGCAAAAGGCTATCCGTTCCCGGGTCTGACCGAAGGCTTTCGCGGCTATGACGCCATTCTTACCATCGCGGAAGCAATTCGCGTGGCCGGAAAAGCCGAACCGGAAGCGATCCGCGATGCGCTTTGGAAGGTCAAGCTGGCCGGTGTGAATGGCGACATCGCCTTTCACAAGGAAGGCCCTGAAGGCCGGGAAAGCGGCCAGAACACACCCAATATCTACATCATCCAGTTGCAAGACGGCGAAGTTTCAGCACTGTAACGGCACCCTTATCCCCTTTGCGCAATGAAAGGTGGATGTGAGTCAGGGAGATTATTTTGGACCAGTTCCTCCAGCACCTCGTCAACGGCACGGTGCTCGGTGCCACCTATGCCCTGCTTGGCATCGGGCTCACGCTTATCTTCGGCATCATGAAAGTGGTCAACTTCGCCCATGGCGAGTTATACGCTTTCGGTGCCTATGTGGCCTACGCTCTGGTATCGCTGTTGCAGATGGATTATTTCGTGGCGCTTATCCTCGCGGCAGGCCTGGGTTTGCTATTGGGCGCGAGCATTGAGTTCCTGCTGTTGCGGCGTTGCCGTCTGGAGAACATCGACGAGGTCATGCTGATCATGATTGGGGTCATGATCATTATGCAGAACGCCGAACTGCTGGCCTGGGGCGGGGTCGCCAAAGTAGTCCCCACCCCGTTCCCGCAGGAGTCCATTATTATCGGCGGCATCTATCTGTCACCAACACGATTGTTTGTTCTTGGCGCGGCCATTGTGCTGCTGTTGGCCTTCTATCTGGTGATTGAACGTTCCCGGTTGGGGCTGGCGATGCGCGCCACCTTTCAGGACGAGGACGCGGCCCGTATCGTCGGCGTCAACGTGGGCCGGATTTACACACTCACCTTCGGTCTGGGATCGTCACTGGCGGCCATTACCGGGGCGCTGTTGGCACCGGTTTTCGTAGTCACACCGACAATGGGCGACCTGGCCAGCCTGAAGGCCTTCGCCATCGTTATTCTTGGCGGTCTCGGCAACATACGCGGAGCGGCGCTCGGCGGCTTCGCGCTGGCGCTGATTGAAGAGTTCGGGGCGGCTTACATTTCCACAGCCTATCGCGACGCGATCGGTTTCCTGGTGATTCTGGCCGTTATGATCGCCCGCCCACAGGGGTTGTTCGCGGCCAGGGAAAGGGTGGGTTGATTATGCGGAGATTGTCTTTTCTTGTCATTGTGGCCGCACTGGCTTTGCTGCCGGTGCTGTGGCCCGATCCCTATTTGCTGTCGGTGGTAGCGGCCGCGGGAATCATGATCATCGCCGCCATCAGTCTTAACCTGCTGCTCGGCTTCACTGGCCAGCTCAGTCTCGGACACGCCGCTTTTTTTGGCATTGGCGCCTATACCAGTGCGCTGCTCTCCCTGGGCTTCGACGTCGATCTGGGCTTCTCATCGCCTCTGGTAGTAGCACCCAAACCGGTATGGGTGGCTTTCGCCGGTGGCATCGTCATGGCATCACTGTTTGGATGGCTGTTGGGCAAGGTTGCTTTTCGCGTACGCGGTGCCTACTTCGTGATCGTCACCATCAGTTTTGCTCAGGTCATGCGCATGGTGGCGCTCAACTGGGTCGATCTGACCGAAGGCCCCATGGCTCTGGTTTCCATTCCACCCCTGAGCCTCTGGGTTCCCGGCGAAGGCGTTGTCCGCCTGGTCAGCAAAGCCTCGACGTACTGGTTGGTACTGGCCGCCGGTGTGCTGGCCTACGTGATCGTGGCCAATCTGGTACGCAGCCGCATCGGCCGTGCCGCCATCGCGTTACGGGAAAACGAGGTACTGGCAAAGTCCATCGGTATCCCGGTGACCCGGTGCCTGATCGTCTTTTCGGTCCTCTCCGCCGGTATCGCCGGTGCCGCTGGCGGTCTCTACGCCCATACCGTGCGGATCATTGACCCGGACGTTTTTCTGTTCATCTACACCATTACCATGGTGATCATGGTGATCGCCGGCGGCAAAGGCACCCTGGCTGGTCCGGTAGTAGGCGGTCTTATTTTCGGGCTCTTACCGGAAATGCTCAGAGGGGTGGTGGCACCGGAAGTGCAATGGATGATTTACGGCGCTTTGATGATCCTGATTCTTCTGTTCATGCCCAAAGGCATCGTTCCCGCCTTTGGTGGCTTATTAAAGCGCGGCAGGATTTCCGTGCGCCGCCCCTCCGCTACTCAAGGAGCCAGCTCATGACTGTATCGGCCGCGGAGCAGCCGGAAACGTTACTGTCCTTGTCCGGCATCAGCCTGCGCATCGCCGGCCTGCAGATTCTCAGCGACGTGGACCTCCGGGTTGAACCCGGCCGGATCGTCAGTCTGATCGGCCCCAATGGCGCCGGCAAAACCACGGCGTTCAATATTATCTCCGGCTATATGCGCCCCAGTGCCGGTTCCGTGCATTTTCTCGGACTGGACATTACCGGCAAACAACCCCATGAGATAGCCGAACTGGGTTTGGTCCGCAGTTTCCAGAGGACCAATATCTTTGGTAACTGCACCGTTTTCGAAAACCTGCTTACCGCTTTTCACATGCAAGGTCGTAGCGGACTCTTCGGTGCCATATTCAGGCTGCCCGCCTTCCAGCGAGAAGAGCAGGCGCTGGAGGCACGTACACGGGAGATGCTTGGTTTTCTGGAACTGGAGCATCGCGCCGATGATCTTGCCGCCAATCTGTCCTATGGCGAACAGCGTCTGCTCGGCGTCGGTATTGCCCTGGCGGCCCGGCCCAAGCTGTTATTGCTGGATGAACCCGCCGCGGGTTTGAACCCATCGGAAACCGAGGACTTCAAGCAGATGGTGCGGCGTGTAGCCGACAGCGGCATCACCATTCTTCTGGTGGAGCATGACATGCACATGGTGATGTCGATCTCTGATTACATCGTGGTGTTGAACCAGGGGCATCGCATTGCCGACGGCGGCCCCGCCGACATTCAAAGCGACCCGGAGGTAATTCGGGCGTATCTGGGATCAGGATTGCAACGTGCTAAAGCTTGATGATATTACCGTTCACTATGGCGCCACCGTGGCGGTGGACAAAGTATCGCTGGAAGTGAATGAAGGTGAGTTCGTCACCCTCATCGGCTCCAATGGCGCCGGCAAGTCCAGCACGCTCAGGGCCATCAGCGGCCTGGAACCCGTGGTCTCCGGCACTATCACCTTTGAAGGAAAGCCGATTACCAACGCCAGGCCACAGAGCATTATCGAGCACGGTATTGCCCATTGCCCGGAAGGGCGTCGTGTATTCTCTCAATTGAACGTGCGCGAGAATCTGGAGATGGGGGCTTACTGCCGCGGCGATCATGCCGGTATCCGTGATGACCTTGAGTCCATGCTGGACCGTTTCCCACGGTTGCGTGAACGTATCGAACAACCCGCGGGCACCCTTTCCGGCGGTGAGCAGCAAATGCTGGCCATCGCACGGGCGCTGATGTCCCGTCCGCGACTGGTTATGTTCGACGAACCCTCCTTGGGCCTGGCGCCCAACTTCGTCGAGCAGGTTTTTGAGTTGACCGCCGAAATCCGCGCTGCCGGCACCACCGTACTAATGGTGGAACAGAACGCCTATGCCGCGCTGGAATTGTGCGATCGGTCCTATCTCCTCGAGACCGGACGGGTGGTATTGCAGGGCACCGCCAGGGAAATGCGTGACAATCCGGATATCCGCAAAGCTTATCTGGGCGGATAAGGCTCCCATGGTCAGCCCGCGCCACCAGCGGCTAGACTGAACCACGTTATTCACCTGGAGACTACGGTATGCGACAGGTTCTTTTGATTGTCGACGTACAACCTTCGTTTTCTCCGCCGGCCTGGCTTCTTCGGGACATTGACCGTTTGCTCGGCCATATGCCGACCGTGGCGACCGTGGAGTGTCATGACGAAGCGATCACACCCTTTCAGGCGCAATTGGGTTGGCGGCCGCCGGAACAGGAACGAAGTCTGATCGCGGCCGACCGGCACTTCGTCAAACATGGCTACCGTCCTACCAACGAGGTGCTGCACCATCTTATCCAACTGGCCCCGGAAAGGGTTTTGGTGTGCGGCATCCAGACCGAAACCTGCGTACTCGCCGCCGGCTTCGCGCTGTTTGATCTGGGGCTGCGCCCGACTCTGATTACGGACCTGACCCTGGGCTCATCACTGGATCCCTCCGGCGCGCTCGGTGCTCGGCTTTGGCGACATCACTTCAGGCACACCACGACGTTGACGGAGCTGCTCGCGACAGGTACCTGAAAGACCATCAGACGGAGAATCCACGGAAGAATCAGATATCCAGCACCAAACTGGCCGACTGGCTTGAAGAGCAGCAGATGATCATGGTGCCACGGCGATCATGCTCTTCCGCCGAACATACCGTGTCACGATGATCCGGGCGCCCTTCCAATACCCTCACCTCGCAGGCCCCGCAAAGCCCCTGTTCACAGGAATACATGACGTCGGCGCCGGCATCTCGCAGGGCGTCCAGGATAGTTTGCCCGGGAGCCACCCGCACCTGCGCGCCGGAGCGCGCCAAAGTCACCTCGAACGCATCATTCGAAGCCGCCGCTAGTGGGGCGGCCTGAAAGCGCTCCATATGGATGCGGCGCCGCGCATTCAGCTCCTCTCCCAGCCGCTCCAGGTGATCGAGCATCCCCTTAGGGCCGCAGCAATAGATCTCGGTCTGCCTGGTCACGCCCCTGACCACAGCGGCAAATTGCCCGGCGCTATCCTCCGGAGAAGCGGCGTAATGGACCGTAACATCGCTGCGACCGCGCAGCGTTTCCAGAAACAATCCGTGTTTTTTTGAGCGGCACCAGTAATGCAGCCGTACCGGCCGACCGCTTGCGCGGACATGCTCATACATAGAGTAGATTGGGGTGATACCGATCCCCCCCGCCAACAGCAATACCGGTGAGGTACCCGGCGTTATCTCGAACTGGTTGCGAGGCGGGCTCAGATCAAATACCTGTCCTACCCGGGCGCTGTCGTGCAGCCAGCGAGAGCCGCCCCTGCCGTTCTCTTCCCGCTTTACCGCGATAACATAGCGCCGCGGCGAACACAGCGGTGTTATCAGCGAGTATTGACGTAGCACCCCACCCGGCAAACCAATGTCCAAATGCGCGCCGGCGGAGACCGGCGGCAAAGCCGCTGGTGTAATCGCCTCGAACTCATAGAAGATAATTTCTTCCGCACCATAGCGAATGGTGTCCAAACGAACCGGCAAGGTCCCGGTATCCTGAAAAACACCGGTATCAGACCGTGCCATACTGAACTCCCATCTTCTGCAGCCAGGAACGGTACTTCATACCGAGCAGATCGGTACGGTGGTGAAGCTCTTGACGCAGATCAGTGGGAATCCGTTCTGGGCGTTGCGTATCGACAATGTCACTGTCCTGGGCATAGACCAGATCCTGACGTTGACGCACTTCATCATCCGTCGGCATGGGGTTGAAGTTCATGGCGCAGCAAATCCGAACGATGCTTTCCGTCTCGCTCACTTGTTGGGCGGTCAGATAAGTGCAGAAGCGATCATTGGGATTACCTTCATGGGCGCGGTCCGGGTCCGTAATCAGGACACGTTTTTTAAAGTAGGCCACCAACGGCCGCAAGCATTTGTAGGCATAGAATGCGGTTACCGGCACATTACGCGGATCCCCATAAGGCTGGGTCACTTGCACTTCGGAAGAGGCCAGGCCGCCGTTCTCCTCCCAGACGTCATAGGCTCCGATCGGATCCGGATCATCCATCAGGCCGTTCACGCCCGCGTGCACGAAAGGGAAATGGGTGGGATCAATGAAATTCTCCACCGCCCGATAGCCGGACTTGAAGCGGTAGGGGCCGCACACCACCTTCTTGTAGCTGTCATCGTTCCACTCGGGGAAATCCGGTATATCGTGCTCCGGTTCGCCCAGGCTGGTCCAGATGAAGCCATAGGCTTCCTTGACGTGATGGCTGATGGCCTTGGCCTTTTTCATCGGTGTCTCCCCCGGGGAAGCGGGGATTAGCCGGCACTGCGCCGTGCCATCGTAGTTCCAGCCATGGTAAGGACACACGACCCGGTCACTGGCGATAAACCCTTTGGAGAGCCGCGCTCCCCGGTGGATGCACAGATCTTCCCACACATGAGCCTGGCCACTTGAATCACGCCAGATCACCAGATCGCGCTCGAACAGGGTGGAGGGTATCAAATTACCTTCCGTTACTTCGTCGGAAGCAGCCACCACGTGCCAGTCGTTCAACAACGCGGGCTCCAGGGTAAAGTCCTGCTGGTTCAGCTGTTCTCTGCAGTTCATCGGTATCTTCCTCGATTACAGCGGCCGGAGTAATACCTTTGAAAAGCAAGTTGTATGCCACCCTTTTTCAAGCCCAGCCTGGCCGTTACAGACCTTTCCCGCATTGACTTAAGTGGCTGATTTTCGTGGTTATATTAGAGGATTCCGAGTTTATATAGCGGCCATGAAAATGCGGCTTTGAAGGTAAAGCGTGCCATTGGGCAAGGCATCTTTATGTGGTATGCCTCTTAGTTGAGCATGAAAGGACGACGATTATCACGCTCTCTCGCCCGTTCTCCCGTCATGTCGCAACCCAGGTTGACAAGCCGAAGGGCGCTGGTCTTTACTTCTTCTTATTCTCACCAGATATTTCTCCACATTTTTTATGGGCAATTCCTCTAAGACATCCAGGAAAGCGGCCGCCGCTCAACTGGCCAATGCGGTCGAACGATCCGCCCTGCTTGGCCGTCCGGGTTTTCTTATTCGTCGTTTGCACCAGATCCACTGCGGACTGTTTCTGGATGAAACCCGGGAGCACAACATCACGCCGGTTCAGTACAGTCTGATGACCACGTTAAGCACCCACGGAGAGATGGACCAGAACAGCCTGGCTCATGAGATCGGCCTGGAACGCACCAGCGTGGCCGAGGTGATCCCCCGCTTGGAAGCCCGGGGTTTGCTTAAACGCCGGCAGAGCGACGAGGACCGGCGCTTCAAACTGGTCAAGCTGAGCCGCAAAGGGGTTTATTTACTGAAAAAGATGGAGCCCGCCGTGCAACGGGCTCACGATCGCACCATCGAAGCCATCCCGAAAGATCAGCGTGATGTCTTCATGTTGCAGTTGATCAGACTGGTGGAAGCCAATAACGAAAACGGCAGCGCGCCATTCCGGTTGAGCAAGGGAGGCGACGGATAACCGCGCCTTCGATACGCAGTCACTATCACGATGTGCTATGAAGCCACTGCAGGAGCTTGCCTGCAAGCGAATGCCTGAAACGAGGTCCGATTCGCTTGCAGACAAGCTCCTGCAGTGGCCTTTTAGCTACCTCCGAATCCCGCTTCCAAGGCCGGCAATGATGGAGCGCGTACGGTGCCGGCGTTATTACTCCACCGTCACCGACTTCGCCAGGTTACGGGGCTGGTCCACATCGGTGCCACGCAGTACCGCCACATGATAGCTGAGCAGCTGCAACGGCACGGTATAGACGATGGGAGCGATGATTTCCGGCACCGCTGGCAGATTGAGCACGTGGATCCCCTCGCCTTCCTTCACATGGGCGTTCTTGTCGGCGAACAGGTACAGCTCACCGCCGCGGGCACGCACTTCCTGCAGGTTGGATTTCAACTTCTCCAGCAGTTCGTCGTTGGGCGCCACCGCCACCACCGGCATGTCCTTGTCCACCAAGGCCAGGGGGCCATGTTTCAGCTCACCAGCGGGGTACGCTTCGGCATGGATGTAGGAAATCTCCTTGAGCTTGAGCGCCCCTTCCATGGCCACCGGGAACTGTACACCACGCCCCAGGAACAGGGTGTGATGCTTTTCCACGAAGGCCCGGGAGAGCTGCTCGATGGGCTTGTCCAGAGAAGCGGCTTGTTCGATCAGGTTCGGCAATTGGCGCAGCTCGTTGAGAATACTTTCGATTTTCTCGTCCGCCATGCCTTTGCGCCGGCCGAGCGCCATTACCAGCATCAACAAAGCGGTCAGCTGGGTCGTGAACGCCTTGGTGGAGGCCACGCCAATTTCCGGGCCGGCCTTGGTCAGGAACACCAATTCGGACTCGCGTACCAAAGAAGAGCCGTCCACATTGCAGATCGCCAGCCGGCCCACATAGTTGCTGGAGTCGGTGTCACGCAAAGCCGCCAGGGTATCGGCGGTTTCCCCACTCTGGGAGATGGTGACGAACAGCGTGCCTTCCGGCACCACGTGCTGGCGATAACGAAACTCACTGGCCACTTCCACCTGGCAAGGGATGCCGGCGAGCGCTTCCAGCCAGTAGCGGGCCACCATACCAGCATGGTAGCTGGTGCCGCAGGCAACGATCTGCACGGTACGCACCTGGTCGAAAATCGCCGTCGCCCGCTCTCCAAAAGCGTCGCTCACGCTTTGTGGTGAGTCGATGCGATCTTCCAGGGTGCGTTGGATGGCCGCCGGCTGCTCGAAGATTTCCTTCTGCATGTAATGCCGGTATTCGCCTTTTTCCGCATCCTCGTGGGCGCCGTCCAGCTCATGCACCTCGCGGTTCACTTCGTTGCCATCCGCGTCAAAGATGCGCACGCCTTCGAGTGTCACGTCCACCATGTCCCCTTCACCCAGGAACACGAAGCGATTGGTCACCGGCAACAACGCCAGTTGATCGGATGCCACGTAGTTTTCGTCGATACCCAATCCCACCACCAACGGAGAGCCGGAGCGGACCGCCACCAGACGATGAGGCTCCCGGGCATGGATCACGCCCAGAGCATAGGCGCCCCGCAGCCGCTTGACCACGCTTTGCAAGGCACGGAACAGATCAGCGGTTTCCGCCATGGCGCGATGGACCAAATGGACCACCACCTCGGTGTCGGTGTCGGAAGCGAACTGATAGCCTTCGCTTTCCAGTTCCTCGCGCAATTCCTGGAAGTTCTCGATGATGCCGTTATGCACCAGAGCCAGTTCCTCACCGGACAGGTGCGGGTGGGCGTTTTTCTCGGAAGGGCGGCCATGAGTAGCCCAACGGGTGTGTGCGATACCGGTGAAGCCGGAGGCATCGGTTTCACGAACCGCCTGCTCCAATCCGGCCACTTTTCCCTGGCGACGCACGCGCTGCAAACCCTGATCATTGATCAAAGCCACACCGGCACTGTCATAACCCCGGTATTCCAAGCGTTTCAGGCCAGTGATCAAAATATTGCTGACGTTGCGCTGAGCCACAGCTCCGACGATTCCGCACATAACGGTCTTACTCCTTGCTTCACTGATCCTGTTTTTTTACAGGACGCTGCCAATCCATAATGTTGCGCTGTTTACCACGCGCCACTGCCAGAGCGTTGTCTTCCACATCCCGGGTAATGGTGCTGCCCGCGCCGATGGTTGCATTCTCGCCAATGGTGACCGGCGCGACCAGTGAAGAATTGGAACCGATGAAAGCGCCGTCCTTCATGATCGTCTGGTATTTGTTAACGCCGTCATAATTACAGGTGATGGTGCCCGCGCCCACATTCACGCCCTTGCCGATCCGGCTGTCGCCGATGTAGGTCAGGTGATTTACCTTCGACCCCTCGCCGATGGTTGCTTTCTTGGTCTCCACGAAATTGCCGACCTTTGCCTTGGCCGCCAGTTCCGTGCCCGGTCGCAGGCGGGCAAACGGCCCCACCTGACAATGCTCGCCTACGCGGGCACCATCAATGACAGAGTTGGCTTCAACCACGGTGTGAGCGCCGAGATGGGCATCCCGAATCAAGCAATTGGGGCCGATGCGCACGCCGGACTCGATGGTGACCTTGCCTTCCAGGACCACGTTGACATCCATCATCACGTCACCGGCCACCTGGACATCGCCACGCACATCAAGACGGGCCGGATCCATCAGCGTGACACCGGCGCGCATCAGCGCTTCGGCCTGGTTCAGTTGATAAACCCGTTCCAGCCGTGCCAGTTGCACGCGGTCATTGACGCCGTCCACTTCCCACGGAAAAGCGGGCTGGGCGGTTTCCACCGTCATTCCTTTTTCCACCGCCATGGCGATCAGATCGGTCAGGTAATACTCGCCCTGAGCGTTGTTGTTGGACAGTGCCGGCAGACTTTCCGACAGAAACCCGCGGGTACAGGCGAGGATACCGGTGTTGATCTCCGGGATGCGTTTTTCGTCTTCGCTGGCGTCTTTCTGCTCAACAATGCGCTGTACCTTACCGTCCTCTCCACGAACGATACGCCCGTAACCGGAAGGGTCGTCCATGGTCAGGGTCATCAACGCCAGGGTCCGTTCGTTTACCCGGGCAACGAACTCCCGCAGGGTTTCCGGCCGGATCAGCGGAACATCACCGTAGAGGACCAGTACCACGTCCTCTTCCAGATAAGGCAGCGCCTGGGCCACCGCGTGGCCGGTGCCGAGCTGTTCGGCTTGTTCCGCCCAGCGCAGGTTGGTCCCCTGCACCGCTTCGCGCACCTTCTCGCCACCGTGGCCATACACCACCACGGTATTCAACGGGTCGAGCGCCGCCGCCGCGTCGACAACATGCTGCACCATCGGCCGCCCGGCGATGCCGTGAAGCACTTTGGGGAGGGCGGACTTCATGCGGGTTCCTTTACCCGCGGCAAGGATCACTACCGCTAGGTTCATGTCTGTTCCGGGCTCCATAACGGGGTCTAAAGGGTGTTTATCCTATCCCTCGACCATTGCAAATAAAAAAAGGGCGGCACATGGCCACCCTTTTTTACATCTCTTTGAAAATGGTGCCACCGCAAGTGTTAGCGCTTCGCCATTTTCTTGATCTGCTCAATGGTCCGCAGGCGGGCGGAGGCCTCCGCCAGAACAGCGGCGGCACGGGTGTAATCCATTTCCGAGTTCTTCCCTTCCAGCGCTTCCTTGGCACGCTGTCTGGCTTGCTCCGCCTGGGCACCGTCCATATCCTGGGCGCGCTCGGCGGTGTCGGCCAACACCGTCACCAATTTCGGCTGGACTTCCAGGAAGCCACCGGATACGTAGAACACTTCTTCCTCACCGTTCTGCAGCTTCACTCGCACCGGGCCTGGCTTGAGGCGGGTCAGCAACGGAGCGTGGCCGGGCAGAACACCCAGATCACCTTCGACACCAGCCGCCACCACCATCTCCACCAGACCGGAGAAGAGTTGCTTTTCGGCACTCACAATATCGCAATGCACGGTCATCGCCATTTCGGTTCCTCCCCGTGCAGGTTACTTGCCACCGCGTTTGTTGTAAGCCTCTACAACTTCATCGATGGACCCCTTCATGTAGAAGTCCTGCTCGGGGATATGGTCATAGTCGCCTTTCAGGATACCGCTAAAGGAGCGAATAGTATCCTTCAGGGACACATATTTACCCGGAGAACCGGTAAATACTTCCGCCACGAAGAACGGTTGAGACAGGAAACGCTCGATCTTACGGGCCCGGGCCACGGTGAGCTTGTCTTCCTCGGACAGTTCGTCCATCCCCAGAATCGCGATGATGTCCTTGAGCTCCTTGTAGCGCTGCAGAACAGTCTGCACGCCACGGGCGGCCTCGTAATGCTCGTGACCAATCACCAGCGGATCCAACTGACGGGAGGTGGAATCCAGCGGGTCGATCGCCGGGTAAATACCCTTGGAAGCGATGTCACGGCTAAGTACCACGGTGGCGTCCAAGTGGGCGAAGGTGGTGGCCGGAGACGGGTCGGTCAAGTCATCCGCGGGGACGTATACCGCCTGCACGGAGGTGATGGAGCCGGTTTTGGTGGAGGTGATCCGTTCCTGCAGAACGCCCATCTCTTCCGCCAGAGTCGGCTGGTAACCCACCGCGGAAGGCATACGGCCCAACAGTGCGGATACTTCGGTACCGGCCAGGGTGTAACGGTAGATGTTATCCACGAAGAACAACACGTCGCGACCTTCGTCCCGGAACTTCTCGGCCATGGTCAGACCGGTCAGCGCCACACGCAGACGGTTACCCGGCGGCTCGTTCATCTGACCGTAAACCAGGGACACCTTGTCGAGAACGTTGGAGTCCTTCATTTCGTGGTAGAAGTCGTTACCTTCACGGGTACGCTCCCCCACACCGGCGAACACGGAGAAACCGGAGTGCTCGATCGCGATGTTCCGGATCAGCTCCATCATGTTCACGGTCTTGCCCACGCCGGCGCCGCCGAACAGGCCAACCTTACCGCCTTTGGCGAAGGGGCAAACCAGGTCGATAACCTTGATACCGGTTTCCAGCAGTTCGTTGGTGGCTGCCTGATCCGCATAAGTAGGTGCTTTACGGTGAATGGGCATACGCTCCTCTTCACCGATCGGGCCTGCCTCGTCAATGGGGCGTCCCAGCACGTCCATGATTCGGCCCAGGGTCTTGGTGCCGACCGGAACCTGAATCGCTTCTCCGGTATCGGTCACGGGCAGACCCCGTTTCAGACCTTCGGTGGAGCCCATGGCGATGGAGCGCACCACACCGTCGCCCAACTGCTGTTGAACTTCCAGCGTGGTTTCGGTGCCGTCCACGGTGAGCGCGTCATACACCTTGGGTACATTATCGCGCGGAAATTCGACGTCGATCACAGCACCGATGATCTGAACAATACGACCGCTACTCATGCTTGCATCCTCTTAAACTTGCGTTTTTCGCCGCGTTTACCGGTATTGTCGCCAAGCCGTTATACCGCGGCGGCACCACCAACGATTTCGGAAATTTCCTGCGTAATGGCTGCCTGGCGCGCTTTGTTGTACACCAGTTGCAGATCACGAATGATGTCACCGGCGTTATCACTGGCCGCCTTCATCGCTACCATCCGCGCCGCCTGTTCGCAGGCATTGTTCTCTACCACACCCTGGTATACCTGGGACTCGATGAACCGCACCAGCAGTTCATCAAGCAGCTCCTTGGGCGCCGGCTCATAGATGTAGTCCCAATGGCGCTTGAGCTCTTCATCGTCGCCCGGCTCCAGCGGCAGCAACTGGATCTGCTTGGCCTGTTGCGTCATGGTGTTCACGAATTCGTTGTACATGATGTACAGACGATCGATCTCACCAGACTCATAGGCTTCCAGCATGACCTTGATGGAACCCACCAGGTCTTCCAGATGCGGGGTATCGCCAAGACCGTTGACGGTGGCTTGCACATCACCGCCCATGCTCTTGAAGAAGCTGATTCCCTTGGAACCCACCAGGCAATAGCTTACCTTGGCACCCTGTTCCTGCCATTCGCGGGCGCCTTGCACCACTTTCTTGAGCAGGTTCACGTTCAGGCCACCGCACAGACCCCGGTCGGAGGTCACCACGATATAGCCCACGCTTTTCACTTCCCGCTCTTGCAGGTAGGTGTGCCGGTATTCCAGATCAGCGTTGGCAAGATGCGCCACCACCTGACGAATGCGGGTGGCGTAGGGCTTGCTGGCAGCCATGCGGTCCTGCGCCTTGCGCATTTTGCTGGCCGCCACCATCTCCATTGCACGGGTGATCTTCTTTGTGCTCTGGACGCTAGAGATCTTGCCTTTGATCTCTTTACCGCTAGCCATAGGACTAATCCTTTTTTAGCGAATTACCAGGTTTGGGTGGCCTTGAACTGTTCGATGCCTTCTTTGATACCGGCTTCGATTTCGTCGTTGTAGTCACCCTTCTCGTTGATCTTATCCATCAACGCTTTCTGTTCGCTGTTCATATAGTCCAGCAGAGCCGCTTCAAAGGCGCCGATCTTCTCGACTTCGATACCTTTCAGGTAGCCTTCGTTGGCGGCGTACAGCACCACGCCCATTTCGGCGATGCTCATCGGGCTGTACTGGTTTTGTTTCATCAGCTCGGTAACCGCCTGACCATGCTCCAGCTGTTCGCGAGTAGCGTCATCCAGGTCGGAAGCGAACTGGGCGAAGGCCGCCAGTTCACGATACTGAGCCAGTGCCAGACGAATACCGCCGCCCAGCTTCTTGATGATCTTGGTCTGGGCCGCGCCGCCCACACGGGATACGGACACACCCGCGTTCATCGCCGGGCGGATGCCGGAGTTGAACAGGTCGGTTTCCAGGAAGATCTGACCGTCGGTGATGGAGATCACGTTGGTCGGTACGAACGCGGAAACGTCACCACCCTGGGTTTCAATGATCGGCAGCGCGGTCAGGGAACCGGTCTTGCCTTTCACTTCACCGTTGGTGAATTTTTCCACGTATTCTTCGTTTACCTTGGCGGCGCGCTCCAGCAGACGGGAGTGCAGGTAGAACACGTCACCAGGATAAGCTTCACGGCCCGGCGGGCGACGCAGCAGCAGGGAGATCTGACGATACGCCCAGGCCTGCTTGGTCAGGTCATCATAGACGATCAGGGCATCTTCACCGCGATCACGGAAGTATTCGCCCATGGCGCAACCGGCGAACGGCGCCAGGAACTGCATGGAAGCCGGATCGGAGGCGGAAGCCGCCACCACGATGGTGTTTTCCATCGCTCCATGTTCTTCCAGTTTGCGCACCACGTTGGCGATGGTGGACTGCTTCTGACCAACCGCGACATAGACACAGCGAACGCCGGAATCTCTCTGGTTGATGATGGCATCCACCGCCACAGCGGTCTTACCAATCTGACGGTCACCGATGATCAGCTCACGCTGACCACGGCCAATCGGCACCATGGAGTCGATGGACTTATAACCGGTCTGCACCGGTTCGTTCACCTCTTTCCGCCAGATAACGCCGGGGGCTACTTTTTCCACCGCGTCGGTCTGGGCCGCATTGATCGGGCCCTTGCCATCGATCGGGTTACCCAGGGCATCCACCACGCGACCCAGCAGTTCCGGACCGGTGGGTACTTCCAGAATACGGCCAGTACAACGGACCTTCTGGCCTTCGGCCAACCCCAGGTAATCACCCAGGACCACGGCACCGACTGAGTCCTGCTCAAGGTTAAGGGCCATGCCGTAGATGCCGCCTTCAAACTCGATCATCTCACCGAACATCACGTCGGCAAGACCATGAATGCGCACAATACCATCGGATACGGATACCACCGTACCTTCGTTGCGTGCCTCGGTGGAGGTATCAAGTTTTTCAATGCGGGACTTGATAATCTCGCTGATTTCGGACGGGTTGAGTTGCTGCATCTCTAGTCCCTCAAACTCAAGAGTTCAGTTGCTCTGCCAGACGGTTCAGTCGGCCACGCACACTGCCATCAATTACGGTATCACCGGCTCGAACCAGCACGCCGCCGATCAGGGCGGGGTCCACGGAAGTGCTGATTTTCACTTCGCCGCCGAGACGTCTTTTCAGAGCATCGACCAGTCGGCTGATATCGGCGTCTTCCATCTCGTAAGCGGAGATGAGTTCCACATCCGTGAACGCTTGCTGTTCGGCCAGCAGTTCGTGGAATAACGCCAAAATCAGCGGCAGAAGCGACAGGCGCTTGTAGCGCGCCAGTTGGGCAATGAAATTACGGCCGCTCTCGTCCAACACATCGCCGCAAACCTGGGCAAAAGCGTCGACTTTAGCGGCGTCGTCCAGTTGGGGCCGATCCAGAAAGGCGCGCATGGTGGCGTCCTGCGCCACAGCCGCCATCGTGGTCAGCATCTGTTCCCACTTGTCCAGGACCCCTGCTTCCTTAGCGTACAAAAAAGCCGCTTTGGCGTAGGGGCGTGCGATGGTGGTCAATTCAGCCATGGTTTACCCGTTTACTCAGAGTTCAGCCGCCAACTGGTCCAGAAGCTGCTTGTGAGTGTCGCGGTTGATTTCACCACCGAGAACTTTCTCGGCGCCGTTCAACGCCAGTGCGGACACTTCCTTACGCAGCTGCTCGCGAGCCTGATTGACTTCCTGCTCAATCTCAGACTGGGCTTTGGCAATCAGACGCTCACCTTCGGTGCGGGCCTGATCTTTCGCTTCTTCCACAATCTGATTTGCTCGGCGGTTGGCCTGTTCAATGATTTCGGCCGCCTTCTCTTTTGCTTCCTTGAGATTGGCCGTCGCTTTTTCCTGAGCCAGCTCCAGATCACGCTCGGCGCGATCAGCGGCACTCAGGCCTTCGGCGATCTTCTGTTTTCGTTCTTCCAGTGCCCGTGAAATGGGCGGCCAGACGAACTTCATGCAGAAGGCGACGAACAGAGCGAACCAGATGGCCTGGCCGATCAGTGTCAGGTTGATATTCATTGCGCCTCCTTAAATCGGGTGCGGCAGCAATCGATTTAAGCCGCAAACATCAGATACATACCCAGTACCACTGCGATAATCGGCACGGCGTCCAACAGACCAGCGATGATGAACATGCGGGTTTGCAGCATCGGACCCAGCTCGGGCTGACGCGCAACGGATTCCAGGAACCGACCGCCCATCAGACCAAAGCCGATACCGGCGCCCAGTGCGGCCAGACCAGCCATGATGCCAGCAGCGAGAAGGTTGATATCTTCCATCATTACACTCCCGTTAAGTGCTTTTCAGTTAAGGTAAAAACAGTGCTTAGTGCTCTTCGGTCGCCATGCTCAGATAAACGATGGTCAACACCATGAAGATGAAGGCCTGCAGCGTGATAACCAGAATGTGGAACACCGCCCAGGGCCAGGCACCCACCGCCTGCCAGGTACCCAGCATGGCGGCGGCAAGAATAAAGACGAACTCACCAGCATACATGTTGCCGAACAACCGCATGCCCAGAGAGACCGGTTTGGCCAGCAGGGATACCGTTTCCAATACAAGGTTGATCGGAATCAGAATCACCATGGCCAGCTTGTTCGGAGCGCTGAAGGGATGCAGGGCCAATTCACCGATGAAGCCACCGATGCCCTTCGACCTCAGGCTGTAGAAAATAATCAGGAAAAACACCGTGATCGACATGGACAGAGTGATGTTCGGGTCCGTGGTCGGCACGATCTTGAAGTAGGCTTGATGCGCGTCCCAACCGGCGAAGGTCACCATGACCCATTCAAAGGTCTTGGGAACAAAATCCACCGGGATCAGGTCCATCAGGTTCATCAGGAAGACCCAGCAGAAGATCACCAGGGACAGAGGAGCGATCAGCTTGCTCTTGCCGTGGAACGAGTCACGCACCTGAGTGTCGATGAAACCGATGATGACTTCGACGAAATTCATGAAGCCGGACGGCACGCCGGCACTGGCCTTGCGGGCGCCCAGCCAGAACAGGAAACACATCAGAATGCCGAGACCGCCGGACCAGGCCAGAGAGTCCACATGGAACGCCATGAAGCCCATATCAACGGCTTCCTGGCCATTACAGGCAAAGGTCCATGTGGATTCGGT
Organism: Alloalcanivorax xenomutans; assembly: GCF_900217905.1. GTDB lineage: Bacteria > Pseudomonadota > Gammaproteobacteria > Pseudomonadales > Alcanivoracaceae > Alloalcanivorax > Alloalcanivorax xenomutans. The sequence continues at coordinate 8,085 of NZ_OBMO01000021.1, read as the reverse complement.
CAGCGTTTGTTCATGACCATGGCAGGTACGTTCATAGCCGGCGGGCAATTGGCCATAGGTGAGGTTGCCCAAATGGTGCTTGATATACTCGCCGGTGGAGCTCGCTGCCATATCGATACCTACCTAGTCGTCAGTCTAGTCGTCTTGCCCGTCCCGCTCCGCTCCCAGGCGGCGATCCAGGCGCATCACCTGAATCCATCCGACAATCTGCGTCAGCAGAAACCCCAGAAGCAGGACCGTTACATTCCTGAACTCGCGCGAAAGCCGCACTTCGGCGAAGGTCAGCCCGAAGAGCGCGAGCATTATCAAAACTTTTCCGGCTTCGCCCCGGATGGCGGCACCCGCCATACGGTCGGGCTTGATATTGCCCGGATGAAGCCATACCTGGTAGCCACCCCAGGCGTATGCGATCAGGCTGATGGCCGAGCCCCAGGCTGCAAACAAGCCCGCGGTGGCATCCGCCAGCACCGTGGTCAGTATGGCGACAATCACCAAAGTGATGATTTGGGCGCGCATCAAACCCCAGAACAGTGTTCTGCGGGCTCGTAAGTCGAAACTGGTCACCGTGCTCCCGTGTTTGGCTACTGGTGAAAAATGCGATTCACCAGGCGAAGGTCGCGGGTACCCCCTGATCTTGGCGCGGGAAGTATATGGGGAAGGTTATCCGGTATCAACCGGCTGAGCGCGATAGTTTGGCCCAATTTGATAAAAAAGAGCCCAAAAAACAGACGGTTGCTCTTTCGTATACAAATAGGCTTTATTCGTATCCACCCAGAACTTGCAAAGCGTCCTCCTTTTTCAACCAAACGTCAAGTTACTTGATGTGGGACAAGATCCCGTCAAGTTCGTCCAGATTGTTGTAGCTGATCACCAGCTTGCCTTTTCCTCCCGAGCCCTGCTGGATTTGCACCGGCGCACCGAGACGATCGGACAGATCGGTGATCAGAGAGCGGACATTGGGATCTTCCTTTTTCGGCGCCGGTTTGGCCGGCTTCTGTTTCTCGAATTCCCTTACCAGCACTTCGGTTTGGCGCACCGAAAGCCCTTTGGCCACCACCACGCGGGCCGCTTCCACCTGCTTGTCCCCTCCGAGCGCCAGCAGCGCCCGGGCGTGCCCCATTTCCAGGTCACCGTGCTCAAGCAGCTTCTTCACATCCGCTTCCAGCGTCATCAGACGCAGCAGATTGGTAACCATGGCACGGGATTTCCCCACGGCATCCGCCACTTGCTGGTGGGTCAGGCCAAACTCATCCTTGAGCCGTGACAACGCCAGCGCCTCTTCCATCGGATTGAGGTTTTCACGCTGGATGTTCTCGATCAGCGACATGGCGATGGCGGCTTCATCCGGCACCTCACGGATCACCGCGGGAATGGAGTCCAGTTCCGCCATTTGCGCGGCACGCCAGCGGCGCTCACCGGCAATGATTTCGTAACGATTCTCGCTTAGTGGACGCACCACGATAGGCTGCATCACGCCCTGAGCCCGGATCGACTCCGCCAATTCCTCGAGAGCGTCGGCGGACATGTCCTTGCGCGGCTGGTAACGGCCTCGCTGCATGAACTCCACCGGCAGATGGCGCAGCTCCCCATCCCGGGGCGGACGTTGTTCCTGAGCAGGCTCAGCCGGGCTGGCCGCGGCGCCGACGGCGACTTCTTCCTGATGTTGCTGATAGCTCGCACTGGTGCTGAGCAGGGCATCGAGTCCTTTGCTGAGACCGCGTTTACGCTTTGCCGCCATGATTCAAACTCGCTCATGTTCGGTTGCGGTGGCGCTGCGCCACCGGAGATTATCGCCCGACGTCACTGCCTTCACGGCGTCTCGGGGGGCTGCTGGGAGGGTGCCGTCGATGCCACCGTCTGCTCGCGCCGCAGGATTTCACCGGCCAGCGCCAGATAGCTTACCGCACCCCGGGATTTGGGGTCATAGGTGATCACCGGCGCGCCGTGGCTGGGCGCCTCCGCCAAACGCACATTGCGTGGAATGATGGTGCGATAGACCTTGTCACCAAAGTGACTGATCAGCTGATTGGAAACGTCGTTGGAAAGGCTGTTGCGCGGGTCATACATGGTCCGCAACAGGCCGCCTATATGCAGCTTCGGATTCAGTACCGAGCGGATCTTCTCGATGGTGTTCATCAACGAGGTCAGCCCCTCCAGCGCATAGTACTCACACTGGATCGGCACGATAACGGAGTCCGCCGCCGCCAGGGAATTCACGGTCAGCATGTTCAGCGACGGCGGGCAGTCGATAATGATGTAGTCATAGCGGTCACGGATTCCGACCAGCGCGTCGCGCAGCCGGTACTCCTTGCTGTCCAGTTCCAGCAACTGCACTTCCGCGGCGGTCAGATCACCGTTGGCGGCCACCAGATCGAAGCCGGACTCTTCCGGCGTGATCACGATGGCCTCGGCCATATCAGCTTCGCCGAGCAACACGTCCAATATGGTGTATTCCGGTTCGTGCTTGTCGACGCCGGCGCCACTGGTGGCGTTCCCCTGCGGGTCGATATCCACCAGCAGCACCTTCTTGCGGGTAGCCGCCAACGACGCCGCCAGATTGACGCTACTGGTGGTCTTGCCGACCCCGCCCTTTTGGTTGGCAATGGCAAAAACGGTGGTCACGACGCTCCCTCTCATTGGCGACGCGCGTCATTGGCGACGCACGATCAACAACACCCTTGATTCCGCCAAACCGGGCACGCTCAGGGTTTCGCGTTGCACCCGCCAGCAGGCTGGCAGGGCTGCCATCTCCTGATCGGCGGCGGCGGCTTTCATCGCCAATAACCGGACATCGCCCTGCATCAGGGGTCCGAGTAACTCCAACATGTCCGGCAAGGCGGCGAAAGCGCGGCTGATAATCTGTGATGGAGCCTTACGGTACTGTTCCACGCGGGCGTGCACAACCTCCACGTTATGCAAACCCAGCTCCCGTCGCGCCTGACGGATGAAACGGAGTTTCTTGCCATTGCTGTCCAGCAGCACGAAGGACTGGTCCGGACGGGCCAGGGCCAGAGGGATACCGGGCAGCCCGGCACCGGTGCCCACATCCAGGGTGTCCACCGGTTCCACATGGGGCAACACTGCCAGGGAATCGAGCAGGTGGCGAGTGACCATCTCCGCTGGATCGCGCACGGCGGTAAGATTGTAGGCACGATTCCAGCGCACCAGCAGATCCCGATAGAGCAACAGGCGCTCCTGTTGCTCCCGGTCCAGGTCGATATTCAGTTCGGCCAGCCCCCGCGCCAGCCGCTGTTGATCTTCGGTCATGCCTGGCGGGCCGCCCGGTGCTGGTGCTTTTTCAGGTAGATCAACAACAGGGAAATGGCCGCCGGCGTCACGCCGGGAATACGGCCGGCCTGGCCGATGGTTTCCGGGCGAACCTCGGCGAGCTTCTGCTTGACCTCATTGGACAACCCCTGCACCTGGCCGAAGTCGAAGTCCGCCGGCAAACGCTGATGCTCGGCGGCGCGCAGCCGGGCTATCTCCGCTTCCTGACGGTCGATGTAACCCGCGTATTTGGCGAGGATTTCCATCTGCTCCACCACCGGCGGGGTCTCCGGTTCCAGCCCCATCGCCCCGATCAGGGCGTGGTAGTCGATTTCCGGGCGCTTGAGCAGATCCAGCAGGTTGTACTCGTGGGGCAGCGGCTTATCCACCAGGGCATTGATGCTGTCCGCCGCCGCCGTTCCGGGGCGCACCCAGGTAGCGCTCAGGCGCGCTTGTTCGCGCGCCATCCCCTCACGCTTTTCGTTGTAGGCGGCCCAGCGCTCATCGTCCACCAGCCCCAGCTCGCGGCCTTTCCCGGTCAAACGCAGGTCGGCGTTATCCTCACGCAGTAACAGGCGGTATTCGGCGCGGCTGGTGAACATACGGTACGGCTCGCGGGTGCCCATGGTGATCAGATCGTCCACCAGTACGCCCAGGTAGGCTTCGTCCCGGCGCGGCGTCCACGGCGCTTTCTCCTGGCTCATCAGGGCCGCGTTCAGCCCCGCCAGCAAGCCCTGGGCGCCGGCTTCTTCATACCCGGTGGTGCCATTGATCTGGCCGGCGAAGAACAACCCCGGCATGTGCTTGGTCTCCAGGCTGTGCTTAAGATCCTGGGGATTGAAGAAATCGTACTCAATGGCGTAGCCCGGCCGGGTGATGTGGGCGTTCTCGAACCCGCGGATGGAACGTACCGCCGCCAGCTGGATATCGAACGGCAAACTGGTGGAAATGCCGTTGGGGTACAGCTCATGGGTGTTCAGCCCTTCCGGCTCCACGAACACCTGGTGGCTGGTCTTGTCCGGATAGCGATTGACCTTGTCTTCCACGGACGGGCAATAGCGCGGCCCCACGCCTTCGATAACGCCGGCGAACATCGGGCTGCGATCAAAGCCGGAGCGAATGATCTCGTGGGTGCGCTCGTTGGTATGGGTGACATGACAACACACCTGGCGCGGATGGTCCTCCACCCTGCCCAGGTAGCTCATTACCGGCGTCGGGCTGTCACCCCACTGTTCCTCCATCACGGAGAAGTCCACGCTTCTGCCGTCAATACGCGGCGGCGTGCCGGTTTTCAGCCGGTCGACACGGAACGGCAGCTCACGCAGCCGGCGGGCCAGAGCATTGGAGGGCTGATCGCCGGCCCGGCCGCCCTGATGATTTTCCATCCCCACATGGATGACCCCGCCGAGAAAAGTTCCCGCGGTCAGCACCACGGCATCGGCGTGGAAACGCAATCCCATGTTGGTCACCACGCCCACACAGCGGCCCTGCTCGACGATCAGATCATCGGCGGCCTGCTGGAACAGTGTGAGATGCGGCTGATTCTCCAGAGCATGGCGGATAGCGGCTTTATAAAGGATGCGATCGGCCTGGGCCCGAGTGGCGCGCACCGCCGGCCCCTTGCGGGCATTAAGCACCCGGAACTGGATGCCGGCCTGATCGGTGGCGCGGGCCATGGCCCCGCCCAGGGCATCGATTTCCCGCACCAGATGGCTCTTGCCGATGCCGCCAATGGCCGGATTGCAACTCATCTGACCCAGAGTCTCGATATTATGGGTGAGCAAAAGGGTTTCCACGCCCATGCGCGCCGCCGCCAGGGCTGCTTCGGTGCCGGCGTGGCCACCGCCAATCACGATCACGCCAAATCGCTGGGGAAAATCCATGGAAATATCTCGCTCAGAGTGCTGTACCCGATCAGGGCTGTGCAAAATATGATCAGTCCGGGCGCGCTAGTATAGTGCCATGGGAATTAAAAGAAAGGCCCGGCGGTCTGTTATGATAATCCTTGTCTTTATCCTCCCCCCGATATTCCAGGAGTGCATTTGGATTCGTTGAATCTGTTTCTGCTGATCGGCACCGGATTGATGTTCATCGGGCTGCTTTTGGGCTCCCTGAGCACCCGCATCGGCGTACCGTCCCTGTTGATGTTCCTGCTGGTGGGGATGGCCGCCGGTGAGGACGGCATCGGCGGTATTGAATTCGACGATCTTTCCACCGCTTACGTCATCAGTAACATCGCCCTGGCGGTCATCCTCATGGATGGCGGCCTGCGCACCCGTATGGACACCTTTCGTCTGGCCCTGAAGCCGGCGCTGTCCCTGGCCAGCCTGGGCGTGGCCATCTCCGCCGCCCTGGTCGGCGCCTTCACCACCTGGCTGATGGGCGTGGACTGGCGCCTGGGGCTGCTGCTGGGCGGCATTATCGGCTCAACCGACGCGGCGGCGGTATTCAGCGTGATCAAGGGCGCCGGGGTCAATATCAATGAGCGGGTGGCCAGCACTCTGGAAATCGAATCCGGTCTCAACGACCCGATGGCGATCTTCATCACCCTGATGCTGGTCGGCGTGCTGGTGGAGCCGGACGCCGCCTTCGGCTTCGGCATGATCCTGACCCTGATCCAGCAGTTTGGCCTGGGGGCGATCATCGGCCTGGGGCTGGGCGCGGTGCTCAGTGAAATCCTGTTGCGGGTGCGCAGCAACGAAGGCCTGCACGCCTTATTACTGTGCAGCGGCGGCGCCATGGTATTCGCCCTCACCAATCTTGCCGGCGGCAGCGGCTTCCTGGCGATCTATCTGACCGGCCTGGTCGCCGGTAACCGCCGCGGCGGCACCGGGGACAACGTGTTGCGTTCCATGGACAGCATGGCCTGGCTTGCCCAGTCCGGCATGTTCTTGATGCTGGGCCTGCTGATCACACCGTCGGAGCTGGGCCAGCATCTGCTGCCCGCGTTGCTGGTGGCCCTGTTCCTGATGCTGGTGGCGCGGCCGGCGGCGGTGTGGGTGAGCCTGATTCCCTTTATTTTCACCTGGCGCGAAAAGCTGTTCATCGCCTGGACCGGTCTGCGCGGGGCGGTGCCCATTGTCCTGGCGGTGTTCCCGCTGTTGGCCGGTGTGGGCGAGACCCGCCTGCTGTTTGATATCACCCTGGTGGTGGTTTTGATCTCGTTGCTGGCCCAGGGGGCCAGCCTGCGCTACATGGCACGATTGTTGAAAGTCTCGGTACCAGCGACAGCGGCGCCGAAGCAGATGGTGCCCATGGCGCATTCCGCCAACCGCTATCTGATGCAATTCGAGGTGGAAGAAGGCGCCAAAGCCCAGGGCCAGCGGCTTGGCACCATCACCACCCAGCGTATCACCCCGGTGCTGATCATTCGGGACAAGGCTTTCCTCAATCTGTCCGAGGATCCACAAATCGAGGCCGGGGACATGGTCAGTTGGCTGGCGCCGCTGAGTGAACAGGACTATCTGTCGGACATGTGCCACAAGATCACCGTGGCGGAAAGACGCTATTTCGGCGACTTCATCGTGCGCGGCAGCGTACCGGTGGATCAGTTGGTGGCGGTATACGGTATCCATGAGCTGGAGGAGCGCCTCAAGGGCATGACCGTGGAAGCGGCCTTCGAGGATCGTTTCGGCCAACATGCCGTGGTGGGCGACACCCTTAAACTGGGCGGCCTGAGATTGCGCGCCCGCACCGTGGAAAAAGGGCGGGTGATCATGGCGGGCATCAAACTGCCGCAATAATTCACTGTAAAAATCAGGGATCGCAGGCCCTGTTTTGCGTTCAAGCGAGCAAAAGCCCAGGAGGGATTCGATGCGATTTTCTGGACACCGGGTTTTGATCACCGGCGCCGGGGCCGGCATTGGCCGGCTGATGGCGGAACGGATGGCCGGCCGTGGGGCGGAGGTGATCGTCACCGCCCGCCGCATCGACGCCGCCCGCGAGGTGGTGAAACATATCGCCAACGCTGGCGGCACCGCCCACGCCTATACCCTGGATGTGGGGAAGATCAGCTCGATCACCACCTTGCGCGACAAGATCCATGAGGAAGTCGGGCCGCTGACCATGCTGATCAACAATGCTGGCGTGGTGTTCGGCGGCGAATTCGAGAAAGTTTCCCTGGATCAGCATTTGCAGACCTTCAAGGTCAACAGCGAAGGCCTGATGGCTTGCACCCATGCCTTTCTTGACGATCTGATACAGGCACGGCGCGGCCATCTGGTGAATATCGCCAGCGCCTCCGCCTTCATCGGCCTGCCCTACGGCAGCAGCTATGCCGCCAGCAAATGGGCGGTGGTGGGTTTCTCCGAATCGTTACGCCTGGAACTGGCCGAACGCGGCCTGCGTAATGTGAAAGTCACCACGGTCTGCCCCAGTTACATCGCCACGGGTATGTTCAAAGGGGTAAAAACCCCATTGTTCTCCCCCATGCTGACACCGGACAAGGTGGTCTCCAGCATTCTCAAGGGCATCGCCGCCGGTGAGCCCTTCGTGATCGAGCCGCCCATGGCCCGTTCCGTGGAGCTGCTCAAAGGCGTGCTGCCGCGCCGCCTCTGGGATCAGGTAGCCAAATACACCGGCGTTTCCACGTCCATGTACAGCTGGAAGGGAAAGCACGACTGATCCGCTCCGGCCAGCTTCCCTCAGGGGGGTCTACGAAGGCTCTGTAGGAGCTTGCCCTGCAAGCGAATCGGGCTGAACTCCGAAAAAATTCGCTTGCGGGCAAGCTTGTATGGTTACCCGGCAAGTCTTAGAAAGAAGAGACTTGTCGGGGTGGAGGGACCAGGCAAGCTTCTGACCCTAGGGTACAGACTGTGG
>NZ_OBMO01000035.1 GCF_900217905.1 Alloalcanivorax xenomutans | reverse complement strand
CTCGCGTTTGAACGCGTCACTAAACCGACGCTTGCTGCGAAATTGCATACACCTTCCTCGTCAATGAAGGTGTCTACTTTTTTGGGGCCACTCCAAGCAGGACTAGGTCCTGCTTCCCGGGTTTTTAACTGTTCATTGTTCACTATTCACTTGGTGGGCCTAGCCCGCCAGTTGCTTTTCCTTGATCTCGGCGAGTTCCTTGCAGTCGATGCACAGCTCCGCGGTGGGGCGGGCCTCCAATCGGCGAATGCCGATCTCGATGCCGCAGGCCTCGCAGTAGCCGTAGTCATCCTTGTCGATCTGATCGAGGGCTTTCTCGATCTTTTTCAGCAGTTTGCGCTCGCGGTCGCGGGTGCGCAGTTCCAATGCGAATTCTTCCTCCTGGGTTGCCCGGTCGGCGGGATCGGGCAGATTGGCCACCTCGTCCTGAAGGTGGTGCATGGTGCGATCCGCTTCTTCCATCAACTCCTGGCGCCAGGCCAGAAGAACCTGACGGAAATGGGCGCGCTGAGCGTCGTTCATGTACTCCTCGCCTTCTTTGGCGACATAAGGAGTGACTCCATGAATAAGGTTGTCCGCTTTGTCGGCGGCTGTTGCGGGTTTTTTCACCGTCGATTTCACCTGAACTGAAGAAGAGGAACGGGACGGCCTGCGCTCCTGGCTGCCGGGAGCCTTCCTGGCGGTTCCCGATGACGTCGTCGTATTCCGGGCCGGCGCTTGGGCCGGAGCCGGCTTGGCCTTGGCTGCGCGCTTGGCGGTGCCGGAGGCCTTGGATTGGGATGTGGTTGTGGCGCTCGATTTGCTTTTGGGCGTGCTTTTCACCTGTTTGCTGCGAGTGGAGGAAGCGGGGCCCGGGGTTGATTTGCGGGCCGCCTGAGTCTTCGGTTTGGCTTTCGTGGCCGTTGCTTTGGTGGTGGTCTTGGCGGTTTTGCTGACCGCTGCCTTTTTGCTGGCGGCCTTGCTCTTGCCGCTGCCGGAAGGGGCTGCCTTGGCCGTGCTCTTTGCGCTGGCGGGGCGCTTGCTGACGGCTTTTTTCGTGGTCGTGACCTTCTTCGCCGCGGCTTGGGCCGCCGCTTTCTTGGGAGCGGCCTTTTTAGCTACAGCCTTCTTCTTGACGGCGGCTTTTTTCACCGCGGCTTTCTTGCCGGCGGCGGAAGTCCGGGCTGCACCGGCCTTGGATTTGGCGATGGCTTTCTTTTTAGCTTTTTTCCCGGTGGCCATTTTGATCAACTCCCTTAACATAGTCACGACTCGCTATTCGGAGCCCAGTTCCCTGAGCTTTCCCTGAACAGGGCCCCGCCCAACCGGAGCCCGTCAATAGTGTAATCTTCGACCTTACCGCGTTACTGCCTGCCATGCCACTGTTGGCGATGGCAGTCAACCCGGTGGGCTTTCCCTCGCCCGGCGGAGTTTCTTGACGCCACGAAACCACGGGATTATAGCCACAACATAGCGACAGAAAAGGGGTTTTTCTTGACTGATTCGCAAAGAATTTCCCGCCTTGCCAACACCGTTCCGCCTTTTCACGTGATGGCGTTGCTGGAGCGGGCCCAACAACTGGCGGCCCAGGGCCGGGATATCATCCATCTGGAGGTGGGGGAGCCCGACTTTCCTTGCCCGTCGCCGGTGATGGCGGCGGCCCGCCACGCCCTGGATCTGGGGCAGACCCGGTACACTCCCGCGGCGGGGTTGCCGGCATTGCGTGAGATCATCGCCGCGGATTACCGCGACCGCTTCGGCGCGCAGGTGGATCCGGCCAGGATCGTGGTCACACCGGGGGCCTCCGGTGCCTTGCAACTGGCTCTGGGGACATTGCTGGACCCTGGCGACGGTGTGTTGTTGTGCGATCCGGGGTACCCCTGTAACCGCCAGTTCGTTCGTATGTTTGGCGGTGTACCGCAGCCCATGCCGTTACAGGCATCGACGGGGTTTCGTCCCAGCGGTGACATACTGCGCTCCGCGTGGGGTGAAACGACCCGCGTTGCCCTTGTGGCCAGCCCGGACAATCCCACCGGTAATCGTATCCCGGCCGGCGAGCTGAATGACTGGGCGCGGTGGTGCCGGGAGCGGCAGGGCACTTTGATCGTTGATGAAATTTACCAGGGGCTCTGCTACGGCGCCGAAGCGGAAACCGTATTGGCGCATGGCGACGCCGCCTGGGTCATCAACAGCTTCAGCAAATATTTCGGCATGACCGGCTGGCGGCTGGGATGGCTGGTGGCGCCGGCGGGGGCGGTGCCGGCGGTGGAGCGGCTGGCGCAAAACTGGTTCCTGGCTCCGGGCACGGTGGCTCAACATGCGGCGATGGCGGCGTTCAGCGAAGATACGCTGGCTATCGCGGAGCAGCGCCGGCAGTTGCTGGCCCGGCGCCGTATCTTGTTACTGGAGGCGTTGCCGGGAATGGGGCTGCCGGTGGTCGGTGACAGCGAAGGTGCTTTCTATATCTACGTGGATGTCAGCGCCCACACCCGGGACAGCTTCGAACTTTGCCGACGCTTGCTGGAAGAAGCGGGTGTGGCGGTAACCCCCGGGCTGGATTTTGGTGAGGCTCACCAGCCCGAGCGTTACATTCGTCTCGCCTACACCTGCGACGAGGAGCGCTTGCATCAGGCGCTGGAGCGTCTGGCCCGCTTCCTGGAGAGGCAATGAAGTTTGATCCTCCCATGCAGGCGGTCACCCTGTTGCGCCGCTACAAGCGTTTCCTGGCCGATGTACGTCAGGCCGATGGCAGCGAGATCACCGTGCATTGCCCCAACACCGGTTCCATGAAGCATTGCGTGTTGCCGGGCCGGGAACAGGCGGCTCTGATCTCCGACAGCGGCAACGACAAGCGCAAGTATCGCCACACACTGGAAGCGGTGCAGGTGGCCCACGGCCATTGGGCCGGGGTCAATACCGGCCGCCCCAATACACTGGTGGCGGAAGCCATCGCGGAAGGGCGGGTGCGGGAGCTGGAACCGGGCGCCGGGGTGTTACGCGAGATCACCTTCGGTGACAGCCGTTTCGACCTGGCCCTGGGTGATCGCGCCGCGCCTCATACTTTCATTGAAGTGAAGAACGTCACTCTGGGGCCTGGCCCTGACGATCCCGACGATGGCGTCATCGCCTTTCCGGATTCGATCACCGAACGCGGCCAGAAGCATTTGCGGACCCTGATGTCGGTGGCGGCTTCGGGTAAGCGGGCGGTGCTGTTCTTCTGTGTACAGCATTCCGGCGCGGTGGCGGTGCGCCCGGCGGATGAAATCGATGCCCGTTACGGCGAGCTGTTGCGAGAGGCGGTGGACAAAGGCGTGGAAGTATTGGCCTGGAAAACCGCGATGACCGAGGCCGAGACCCGGCTGGAGATCCCTTTGCCTCTCAAGTTATGACAGCCGCTGAACCTGCTCCGCCATGGTGGTGACCCGGTCCTGCCAATAGCGCGGGCTGTCGAACCAGGGGAAGGCGGGAGGAAAGGCCGGATCATCCCAACGCTGGGCCAGCCAGGCGTCATGGCAGATCATGCGGCGAATGCGCAGGGGTTCGATCAGCACACTCTGATCCCAGGGGAAGGGCAAAAACAGCTCATAGCCCCGGGCCACCACCTGCAGTTGATGGCGCTGCTCTTCCTGCTCACCGGAAAGCAGCATCCACAGATCCTGCATGGCGGGCGCCCGCAAGCTGTCGTCCAGATCGACGAAGTGAGGGCCACCTCCGGTTTCTCCGTATTCGCGCCAAAGGATATTGCCGCCGTGGCAGTCGCCATGCACGTTGAGCAGGGGAAAGTCTCGACCCGCCAGGTGGGTTCGCAGCCGTGATACCAGAGCAGCGGTCAGGTCCCGGTATTGGCCCCGGTAGTTCAGATCCACCACTTCCTCGGTAAGTTGGGCGGCGGCTTTTTCGATGTCGGCGATCACATCCAGGGTGGGGCGGCGCCGGTAGGGACGGTCGTTCCCGCACGCGTGCCAGCGCGCCAGGGTCCGCCCCAGTTGCTCGAGATGAGCATCATTGGCCAACTCCGGCGCATGACCGCCAGCGCGGGGAAAGACGGCGAAGCGGAAGCCGCCATGCTCGAACAAAGTGCGGCCGTCCCGTTGCAAGGGCGCCACTACCGGCAAGTCCCGTTCCACCAGAAAGAGGCTGAAACGGTGCTCCTCCAGGATTTGTTCGTCACTCCAGCGCTGAGGGCGGTAGAACTTGACGATCACCGGCGGTCCTTCTTCCTGACCGATCTGATAAACCCGGTTTTCGAAGCTGTTGAGCGCCAGCAAGCGGCCGTCGGTGAGAAAGCCGACGCCGTCCAGGGCGTCCAGCATGAGATCCGGGGTCAGGTGGTCGAAGGGATGGCTCATGCCGGTTGCGGTACCTCGCCCAGCCAGATTTGTTCCTCGCGGACTTCCAGGGGGACCGCCAGCAGGGCATCGCCACTGCAGGGGCCGGACAGGCAATCGCCGGATTCGATCTCGAACAGGGCGCCGTGATTGGCGCAAATGAGGAATTGATTGTCACTGTCGAGGAACTGATCCGGCATGAAATTCAGCTCGATGCCCAGGTGCGGGCACCAGTTCAGGTAGGCATGGAACTGCCCGTCCCGTTTGACGATCACCACCGGTTGGTCATCCACCTGGAATTCCCGGGCGCTGTCGTCCTCGATATCGTGAATACTGCATACGGCCTGCATCGCGGTGTTCTCTCCTTTTACTGCCTGCTCACTCGCCCAGGATGCGTTGGCGGATTTCCTGATGGGCGCCATTGGGCAGGCGCGGGCCGAATTCAACGATCAGGCGGCCCGCGGCGGCGTTGGCCAGACGGGCGGCGGTGACCGCGTCGTGGCCATGGGTGATGGCATAAAGATAGGCGCCGGCGAACATGTCCCCGGCGCCATTGGTGTCAACCGGTTTCACTGGATCGCAGGGGACAGAGTGTGTCTGCTGGCCGTCCCACAGCAAGGAACCTTCCGCGCCCCGTGTCATCACCAGGGTGCGGCACAGCGGTTTCAGAGCTTCCAGGGCGGCTTCCGGAGTATCGGTGTCGGTAAAGCCCTTGGCCTCGTCTTCGTTGCAAAACAGCAGATCAACACCGTCGCCGAGCATTTCCGTCAGGCCATCACGGAAGAAACGCACCATGGCCGGATCGGAAAACGTCAGAGCCGTGCCGACGCCGTTTTTTTCCGCCAGTTGGCGCAGGCGGATGGCGGCGGCCCGGGCACTGGGGGAACTGACCAGATAGCCTTCCAGATAGACGTAGCGGGAGGCCGCCACGATCTGTTCGTCAACCTCGTCTTCGGAGACCTGCTCGGAAATGCCAAGGAAGGTGTTCATGGTGCGTTCGGCATCCGGCGTGATCATCACCAGGCAGCGACCGGAAATGCCCCGCGGGCGGTTGCCGTTCATGTTGGTGTCGACGCCGGCGGCCAGCAATTCGCGCACGAAGATATCACCCGTGTCATCCCCGGCCACCTTGCAGGCGTAATAGCCACTGCCGCCAAATTGACGGGCCGCCACCACGGTGTTGCAGGCGGAGCCGCCGCTGGTCAGCTTGTGGGGTTCGGCTTCGCCTTCCAGTGCCCGGAGTAACTCCGCCTGGCGTGCCTGGTCCACCAGGGTCATCAGCCCCTTGCCCACCTCCATGCGTTCGAGAAAGGCGTCACTGACCTCGATTTCCGTATCCACGAGGGCATTGCCGAGGGCGTAGACGTCGTATTTCTTTTCCATGGTGGCTCCGTTGGGGCTGTTCCCACCTCTGATCATCCCGGTTCCGTGCGGGACGGAAGGCGGCCCGGGTGGGGGACGGGCCTGGCGGGGCCTATTATGGAGATGGCCGGGGCGGTTGCAAAATTTCCTCAAAGATCACCGCCGGCGCATCAATCCTTCCGGGGCCCTCATAAAATCCCCACACTTTTCCGTATACTCCCGGCCATGGCAAAAAAAGCGAAGAGAGCGGCTCCGCGCCGCCGTAAGAAGAAAGCGTCGGCGCGGCGCTGGATCAGCGGGCGTTTCCTCGCCAAGGTCCTGGCGGTGGGGCTGGTGGCGATGGCCGCCGGCCTGATCTATCTGGACGCCCTGGTGCAGGAACGGTTTGACAGCCATGTCTGGCAGTTGCCGGCGCGGGTCTATGCCCGGCCGGTGGAACTGTATCCCGGCCGGGTTCTGTCACGGGCGGACATGCTCAAAATGCTGGAGCTGATGCGCTACCGGCAGGCGCCGGGCGCGCCCACTCCGGGCAGTTATTCGGTGAACGGCAATCGGCTGATCATTCACACCCGGGGGTTCCGCGACAGCGATGGCGGCGAACCTTCCCAGCGCCTTAATCTGCGTCTCGGCGGTGGAGAGATTGCATCGTTGCAGGCGGGGCAGGGAGGCTCCCTGGCACGGCTGGAGCCGATGCAGATCGGCAGCATCCATCCGGGGCACAGTGAGGACCGGGTCTATGTGCCGCTGGACCGCGTGCCACCGCTGATGGTGAAAATGTTGCTGGCCACCGAGGACCAGGATTTCTACGAGCACCACGGGGTGTCCCTGCGCGGACTGGCCCGGGCCATGCTGGCCAATATCAAAGCCGGCCGTCTGGTGCAGGGCGGCAGTACACTGACCCAGCAGTTGGTGAAGAATTTCTGGCTCACTCAGGATCGCACTCTGTTGCGCAAACTGGTGGAACTGCCAATGGCGGTACTGCTGGAGCTGCATTACAGCAAGGAACAGATCCTCGAGGCCTACATCAACGAAGTCTATCTCGGCCAGGACGGATCCCGTTCCATCCACGGCATGGGGCTGGGCGCGCAGTTTTATTTTGGGCGTCCTCTGGAAGAGCTGGAACCACATCAACTGGCGACCCTGGTGGGGTTGCTCAAGGGGCCCAGTTGGTACGATCCCCGGCGCCGCCCGGAGCGTTCGCTCAAGCGCCGCAACACGGTGTTGCAGGTGGCTCGTCAGCAAGGCGCGCTGAGCGAGGAGGAATTGCACCGCTTCAGCAAACGGGGGCTTGAAGTAGTGCCGCGAGGCGAATCGCCGCTTTATGCGTTCCCGGCGTTCATCGATCTGGTGCGGCGGCAACTTGCCCGTGACTATCCGCCGGAGGTGCTGGGCGTCGACGGTTTGCGCATCCACTCCACGTTGGATGTGCTGGCCCAGTTGGCGGCGGAAAAGGCGCTGCGCGATCACCTGGAAAACAAGGACCCCGGCGGCAAGAACCATCTCAATGGGGCGGTGGTGGTGGTGGCGCCGACCCAGGGCGATGTGCTGGCGGTGGTCAGCAATCGCCGCTCCCGGGAGCACGGGTTCAACCGGGCGCTGGACGCGGTGCGGCCGATCGGCTCGCTGGTGAAGCCGGCGGTGGTGCTGGCGGCGCTGGAGCAACCGGAAAAATACAGCCTGGCGACCATCGTCAACGATGAGCCGCTGTCGGTGCCGTTGCGCAATAATGAACCCTGGCAGCCGAAGAACTTCGACAACAAATCCCTGGGCCCCATGCCGATCCATGACGTCCTGGTGCGCTCGCGCAACCAGGCTCTGGCACGACTCGGCATGGAAGTGGGCTTGAGCAAGGTGGCGGAGACGCTGAAAACATTGGGCGTACAGCGGGACATTCCACTCTATCCGAGTATTTTGCTGGGCAGTCTGGGACTGACGCCGTTCGAAGTGGCGATGATGTATCAGCCGCTGGCTACCGGCGGTTTCTCCACGCCGTTGCGTTCGATCACCGATGTGCTTGACAAGGATGGCCAGCCGATCGCCCGTTATCCCATCACCACCGAGGAGGTGTTGCCGCAGGAACCGGTGTTCGTGTTGCAACAAGCAATGCAGGACGTGGTCGATCAGGGCACCGGTCGTGGAGTGCGCGCCAAGTTGCCGGCTTCGGTGAAGGTGGCCGGCAAGACCGGCACCAGCGATAATTTCCGCGATGCCTGGTTTGCCGGTTTTTCCGCCAATCATCTGGCGGTGGTGTGGGTAGGCCGGGACGACAACAGCCCGGCCGGGGTCAGCGGTTCTTCCGGCGCGGTGCCGGTGTGGGCGCAATTGATGGCTTCATTGCCGCAACGCAGCCTGTCGCAGAAACCGCCGGCCGGCGTGGAGTGGGTTTGGATGGATCCGTCCGGTACCCTGGTCAGCGGCGAGGGCTGTGATGGTGCCCACCGCTACCCGATGCTGCCAGCATCGATTCCCGAGGAGGCCGACCGTTGCGGATCCCGTGACGGCGACAAGAAGAAAGGGGTACTGCAATGGTTCAAGGGCTGGTTCGACTGATGCTGCTGGCGGCCATGCTGGCCGGCTGCGCGACGACACCAACGACGGGGACGGGGGGCGACTACGGCACTTCCGCGTCTTCGTCCTCGTCCCGATCATCACCGCCCTCCGGTGAGCCGCGACAGCAACCGGTGGATGCCCGGGCTGATCTGCAGGGGTCGCCGGCGCTGGCTTTGCTTGATCGCGCCGAGGGGGCCCGCAACCAGGGCAATATGTCCGCGGCCGGACGGTACCTGGAACGGGCGCTGAGCATGGAACCGGATTCCTCCTGGGTGTACCGGCAGTTGGCCCGCTTGCGTCTGGAGGAAGGCGACGCTCACTCCGCTGAAGGGCTGGCCCTGAGAGCCCTGCGGCTGGCGCCCTACAATCCGGGTTATCAGGCGGAACTGTGGGATCTGGTGGCCACCGCCCGCGAACGGCAAGGGGATAAGGAAGGCGCCCGTGAGGCACGCGAACGGGCTCAGGAACTGCGCCGGGGGACGGCATGACACCGGCGGTAAAGGCCGCCGAAAAAGCCGGCGTGGCCTTTCGGACACACAGCTACCAGGCCGATCCACAGGCACCCAGCTATGGGCTGGAAGCCGCGGACGCTCTGGGGCTGCCTGTTGAACAGGTATTCAAGACGCTGCTGGCGATGGTGGATGAGCGGCCTCAGGTGGCCATGGTTCCGGTGCACAAACAACTGGATCTGAAAGCCCTGGCCAAAGCCGCCGGTGGCAAGAAAGCGGCCATGGCGGATGCCGCCGTGGCGCAACGCCTTACCGGTTATGTGCTCGGGGGTATCAGCCCATTGGGGCAGAAAAAGCGGCTGCCGCTGTGGTTGGACCACAGTGCCGAAAGCCAAGGTGTTTTGTATATGAGCGGCGGCCGGCGCGGCTTGGAAATTGAAATGGCGCCGGTGGACCTGTTGGCACTGACCGGCGGTCGCTTGGCGCCGCTGGCCCGCTGACCAGTGTTGTCTCACAATTCGATGGGCCAGAGGTAAGAACTGAGAGCCCATTCGCTTGCAAGGCAAGCTCCCACAGCGGCTTCGTAGTCCGGTCCGTGGGAAGCTGCTTTAGCAGCGACATGTGTAAGCGCCCAGCGAACTGTGTGCCGCTGGGTCCACGGATCGCTACAGCAGCGCCGCGAACGCTTCGCGGGCGGCCTTGATGGTGGCGTCGATGTCTTCGTCGCTGTGGGCGATGGAGACGAAACCGGCCTCAAAGGCGCTTGGTGCCAGATAGATGCCTCGGTCCAGCATGGCATGGAAAAAGCGCTGGAAGCGTTCCTTGTCGCAGGCCATCACATCCGAGAAACGGCTGATCCGGGTCTGCTCGGTAAAGAATAGACCGAACATGCCGCCCACCTGATTGGTGGTGAAGCCGACCCCGCATTCCCGTGCCGCCATCGACAAGCCTTCGGTGAGGCGCCGCGCCTTGGCATCAAGAGTGTCATGGAAGCCCGGTTCGCGTAGAGCCTGCAACGTGGCCAGGCCGGCGGCCATCGCCACCGGGTTCCCGGACAGGGTGCCGGCCTGGTAGACCGGTCCCAGTGGCGCCAGGCTTTCCATGATCTCGCGGCGCCCGCCGAGGGCGCCCACCGGCATGCCGCCACCGATGATCTTGCCCAGGGTGGTCAGATCCGGGGTGATGCCATAAAGGGCCTGGGCTCCGCCCAGAGCGACGCGGAAGCCGGTCATGACTTCGTCAAAGATCAGCAGCGCGCCGTGCTCGCTGCACTGGGCTCGCAGAGTGTCCAGGAAGCCCTGGGTGGGCGGCACGCAGTTCATGTTGCCGGCCACCGGTTCGACGATTACCGCGGCGATATCGCTGCCCTGTTGGGCGAACACTTCCGCCACGGCGGCGGCATCGTTGTAGGGCAGTACCAGGGTGTCGGCGGTGACCGCCGCCGGCACGCCGGGGGAACTGGGCGTGCCCAGGGTCAGGGCGCCGGAGCCCGCCTGTACCAGCAGGCTGTCCACATGGCCGTGGTAGCACCCTTCGAATTTTATGATCTTGTCCCGGCCGGTGTGGCCGCGAGCCAGGCGGATGGCGGACATGGTGGCTTCGGTGCCGGAGTTGACCATGCGCACCATGTCCATGGAAGGCACCATTTCGCAGACCAGATCGGCCATTTCCACTTCCGCCTCGGTGGGCGCGCCGAAGCTCAGCCCGCGAGCCACTGCCTGTTGCACGGCTTCACGTACCGCTGGGGTGTTATGGCCCAGCACCATGGGGCCCCAGGAACCGACGTAGTCGATATAGCGGTTGTCGTCCTCGTCGAACAGGTAGGCGCCCTCCGCCCGCTCGAAGAACACCGGGGTGCCGCCGACACCGCTGAAGGCGCGGACCGGAGAGTTGACGCCGCCGGGAATGTGCTTCTGGGCACGGCGAAACAGCTGTTCGGATTGCGTGCGACTCATGGGAACTCCTTGCGAAACGGATCCGGGCCCGGCTCACGGAAGGGCCGGGCGGGGGATCATGAGGGTGGCATCCGCCACCGGGGATTGATGGGCATTATGCGTATTCCGGAAACCGGTCGCCACCTCCGGAAGATGACCGTTCCGGGTCAGCGGACCGGGAACAACCGGGAGAGCTGGCGCGCCCTGACCTCGATTTCATCGCAGTCGGCGGTGGCGAACAGACCGTGAATCAGTGCGACCATATCGGCGCCGGCGTCAATCAGCGGCTGGGCGTTGTCCGCGGTGACGCCACCGATGGCGACCAGGGGTTGAGTGAAGCGATCACGGGCTTCCCGCAGGGTGTCCAGGGTCACCGGCGGCGCCTTGGGTTTGGTATGGGACGGATAGAAACGCCCCAGCGCCAGGTAATCCGCGCCTTCGGCGGCGCCTTTGGCGGCCAGCGCCAGATCGCCGTGGCAGGAGACGCCAATAATCTTGTCGGCGCCGAGCAGGGCCCGGGCGGCGGGCACGGCGCCGTCGCTTTGCCCCATATGCACGCCATCGGCGTTGACCGCCTGGGCCAGGGCCGGGTCGTCATTGACGATGAACAGGGCACCATATTGGCGGCACAGGGCGGCCAGGCGGCCGGCTCGCTCCAGCCGCTGCATGGCGCTGGCGGGTTTATCGCGATATTGCAGCAGCCGGGCGCCGCCACGCAGAGCGGCCTGGGCCGCGGGCAGCAGACGCTGATCCGGGATGAGCATGGGGTCGGTGATGGCATAAAGGCCATGCAAGCGGGATGTCATGGTGTCCTCCGGTCTGGCACGTGCTGGCCCTGGCCCGGCCGCCAGGCGGCGCGCAGGTAATGATCCACGCGGGCCTGCCCTTCCGCCACGGCTTGCTCCAGCGGCATTCCCTGGCCACGCAGGCAGGCAATGGAGGACGCCAGGGTGCAGCCGGAGCCGTGATAGACGTGGGGCAGGCGTTGCCAGTGCCAGCTTTGTGTCTCACCGGTGCCTCGGAACAGATGATTGCTGACCTGATCGGTGTCGTCATGGGTGCCGGTGATCAACACCGCTCTGGCGCCCCTCTGGCACAGGCGTTGGCCGCAATCGGCCACGCTTTGCGTGCTCGTCGCGCCCGGCGTTCCGCCGTCTCCGGCCAGCAGCCGGGCTTCGGGCAGATTGGGGGTGAGCAGCTCGCACAGTGGCGCCAACTCGCCGATCATGGCATCGCCGAGCGATTCCCGGGTCAGGCTGCCGCCGCTCTCCGCCGCCAGGACCGGGTCCAGGATCACCGGTACACCGGGCAAGCGGGCCAGCAGGCGGGCGATGAAGCGGACCGTGGCCAGTGAGCCGGTCATGCCGATCTTCACCGCCTGGAAATCGTAGTCGGCGAGGAGAGCGTCCGCCTGGCGCTCCAGCAGGTCGATATCGGTCAGTTGGAAGCCCCGCACGTGCTGGCTGTTCTGCACCGTCAGCGCGGTAATCAGCGTGCTGGCCAGTCCGCCCAGGTCATGGATGGCCTCGATATCGGCGTGAATGCCGGCGCCGCCGGAAGGGTCGTGTCCGGCGATAACAAGAATATTGGGTTTCATGGTGTCGTCGTCGAAAGCCGAAGGGCAGAAAGTGGGACGCCGGGCGAAGGCGCCGGCGTGTATTGCTGGGGCCTGTTCACCCTATTTTCATCCAGCAGGCGGGATGGAAATAGGGTGAACAGGCCCTAGCCTCAGACGTTCAGCCGGTGGCGTCAAGAGCCCCGATCAGAACGGCTTGACCACCACCAGAATCACGATGCCGACCAGCAACAGTACCGGGATTTCGTTGAACACTCGAAAGAACCGGTGGCTTTTGGTGTTGGCGTCGGCGGCGAACTTCTTCAGGTGGACCAGGCACATATGATGATAGCCGATCAGCAATACCACCAGCGCCAGCTTGGCGTGCATCCAGCCCTGGGTTTTGTACAGGTCCCAGTGACTGATCAGCATCCACAGGCCCAGCGCCACGGTGACGATCATGCTCGGGTTCATGATGCCCCGGTAAAGTTTGCGCTCCATGATCTTGAAGCGCTCGCGACTGACCTGATCCTCGGCCATGGCGTGATACACGAACAGGCGTGGAAGGTAAAAAATACCAGCGAACCAGCATATAACCGCAATCAAATGAAAGGCTTTCAGCCACAAAAACATGGGTTGGGGCTCCTTGCAGCGAAAGTGGCCCAGTGGCTGTACCGGGCTTCCGGGCGTACACTATAACGGCTTTCAATGATCACGTCCGGGTTGGCGGAGGGCTGGCCGGGGTGTGCTTTTCTGCTCGGGGAGTCTAGTGAAGAGAGGACCGCGTTCCGGCCGGCTGTTACGTTATTACTTCTTCCGCACGCGGCGCCTTACGCGCAGGCAATTGGGCACCATTCAGGACTGGAAGCTGCGCGCCGTGTTCTGGATCGGTGCTCTGCTGGTCGGGTTGCTGGTGGTGGGGTTCGCCTGGGCGGTGGAGCTGGCCTCGGAAACCTTCAACCGCATTCACGCCTACTCGCCTTACATCCCCGTCGCCATGACCCCGCTGGGGATGATGGTGATCATCTGGCTGATGCGCCGCATGGGGCCGGAAGCCCAAGGTAGCGGGATTCCTCAGGTATTGGTGGTGCTCAAGCAACGCTACCATTGGTTGCGCCCCACCTTCCTGTCGCTGCGGGTGATCGCGCTGAAGTTCGTTCTCACCGTGCTTGGGGTGCTGTGCGGCGCCAGTATCGGCCGCGAGGGTCCGAGCGTGCAAATCGGTGCCGCGATGATGTATTCGGTGGGTCAGGTTGGACGTCTGCAGCAAAAATATGTGGATAACGCTCTGATCGTCGCCGGGGGCGCGGCCGGGGTGTCGGCGGCGTTCAACGCCCCGCTGGCTGGGATTGTGTTCGCCATTGAGGAACTGTCCGGCTCCTTCGAACAACGCACCAGCGGTACCCTGATTCTGGCGATCATCCTCTCGGGTGTGGTGGTACTGATGATCAACGGCCACTACAGCTACTTCGGCCATCCCCAGGGTGATCTGGAACTGACCGCCAACTGGCTGGCCATCGGTGTGGTGGCGCTCATCTGCGGTTTGCTGGGCGGTCTGTTCAGTCGTCTGCTGATCAGTGGCAGCCGCTGGTTGACGCCGCATGCCGTCAGGCACCCGTATCGGGTGGTGTTTCTGTGTGGCGTGGTGCTGGTGGCGCTGGGGCTGCTCACCGGTGGTGCGACTTATGGCAGTGGTTACGAGGAGGCGCGCAGCCTGCTGGATGGAGAGCATGTCGGTGACTGGTCCTTCCCGCTGGCGAAAATGGGCGCGACCCTGGTGTCCTATTTCACTGGACTGCCCGGTGGTTTGTTTTCACCCAGCCTGGCCGCTGGTGCCGGCATCGGCAGTGCCATGAGCGGTTGGTTCCCGGAGACCTCGGTGGTCGGCATCACCGTGGTGGCGATGGCGGCGTTTCTGGCCGGCGTGATTCAGCGTCCGATCACGTCCTTTGTGATCGTCATGGAATTGACCGGCAACCGACACGATCTGCTGTTGTCTCTGATGGTGGGCGCCTTTTTGTCCGCCGCGGTGTCGAAACTGGTATGGTCGCGTCCATTGTATGATTCTTTGGCGGAGCGCATGGCCAGCGGCGCGGGGATGGCGGCCGAGGGGCGGCGTCTCGCCGGTGAGGACAAGACGGCCTGAGTTGTCGGGCCGGACGGCCCTGCCTATTATTTTCCGGTTCCGGAGGCCTGAATAGCCCGGGGCTCGGGGGAGTTACCTGTTTGGAGCATTCTATGGCCTTGGCTGAAACGGCAAACAATCCCAGGGCGCGCATCGCTAATAGCGATAGCGGGTTGTGGTCCTGATGGCGAAGTGGGGCGTGAAAAACCGGTTGGACGATGTGGTACTGGTGCCGATCAGTCCCTCTACCCAGCGGCGGCGACGTTTGTTGGCGGGCCTGGCGGTGTTGGTATTGTGCCTGGGGTGTCTGGTGGGCGGCGGTGCTCTGGTCTGGTGGTATGGCGTGCCAGGGCTGTCGGTAATCGCCGGCGACAGTAGCGAGGGTGAGGAGGACGGGCCTGCCCGACGCTCTTTGCACCAGGTCAAACAGGAACTGGATCAGGCCCGCAAGGATCTGGCGGTGTACCGCACCGAAGCTCAGGTGGGGGAACAGGCGCGCGAGCAGCTGCGTCAGGAGATCCGGGCCCTGCGTGATCAGCAGGCGGAACTGGAGCAGGCGGTCTCGTTCTATAAGAGTGTGATGTCCCCCAGTGACGAAAATCATGGGCTGGTGGTGCAAAAACTGGAATTGAGTCCCGCGGAGGGCGAACGGCGGGTGCGTTATCACCTGGTGCTGGTGCAAACCGGGGAGAACCGGGACGCTCTGTCCGGCCGTGTCAGTTTCACGCTGCGCGGCAGCCGGGATGGCGAGGCGTTTACCGCCGATGCCACGGATTACCTGGAAGAGCACAGTGAGGACAGGTTTCAGTTCCGGTATTTTCAGGAGCTTTCGGGTATTGTAACGGTGCCCGCGGAACTGCAGGTGTCATCTCTGGAGGTGACCGCCACGGCATCCGGGCGAAGGACCGCACAGTCGGAACAACGACTGCCTTGGTGAGCTTCCAGGGGGGGGAGCGGGGCGCGCTTCGAAGCGCTCCGCTGCAACGATAATCATCAGGAGACAACGGTGTTGGGTCGAGATAAGAAAGGCAATGCACAAGGCTTTCGCGACCACACCCTGATTGCCGCCAGTGCCCGCATCTTGGGGGATGTGGAATTCACCGGTGGCCTGCATATTCAGGGGGAAGTGGAAGGAAACATTCGTGCCGGCGATGAAGGTGGACAGCTGATCATCGGTGAGACCGGGGTGGTGCGCGGCGAGATTCATGTGCCGAGGGTCACCATTAATGGCCGGGTGGAGGGTGACGTCAGCGCCGCCGAGCACCTGGAGCTGGCCAGCAAGGCGTCGGTGGACGGCAATGTCTATTACATCATGCTGGAAATGGTGATGGGCGCCCGGGTCAACGGTAAACTGGTGCGCATGGACGAGGAACGGCGTAATCTGCCGGCCCCCGGGCAGAAAGCCGGGGGACAGGTCGAGGCGGATCCGGCGGAAACCGTCTGAGCTATCGGGCCTGTTTCAAGCTGATGCCGGTGAGGTTTATGGCGGTGGCACAAGCCGCCGTCGGTCATTCTTGACTAAAACACTCAGGTATTGGACCATGCTCGCCCTGGATATGAAGTGATCATGATGAGCGAATCCGCACCTATTACCCTGACCGAGCGCGCGGCTCAGAAAGTCCAGGAGTTGCGTGATGACGAAGGCAATCCCGATCTGAAACTGCGGGTGTACATCACTGGCGGTGGTTGCGCGGGGTTCTCCTACGGCTTTACTTTCGATGAGCAGGTTAACGACGACGATACCTCGGTGGACCGGGAAGGCGTGACCTTGCTGGTGGATGCCATGAGTATTCAGTACCTGGATGGCTCCGAAGTGGACTATGAGCAGGGGCTGATGGGCTCCCGCTTCGTGGTCAACAATCCCAATGCGGCAACAACCTGCGGTTGCGGCTCCTCCTTCTCTGTGTAAATCTTTCAAGGGCAATCTCCGTGCGAGACACCCCTGGCGGATCGTCATAAAACCGTCACCAAACAGTCAAATCATTGTCTCCACGGGCATGGATGCTGGAGGCATGATGATTCAGCGACCCAGTTTCCAACGTATGACCGCCGCCGACGTGCGTGCCATGTGCTGGCTGTCCAAACAGCCGCGGGCAGCCCGTTGGGCCCGAGCGGCACGCCTGGTATCCCGCCTTGGTGATGGGCCTCTGTACGTGGTGCTGGTGGCTCTGGTGTGGACCTTGCTGGATGGCATTGGCACGGTGTTCGCGCAGGCGGCGGCTATTGCCTACGTCATTGAGGTGCCGGCGTTCATGTTGCTGAAGAATCTGATTCGCCGCCCGCGTCCGGCGGACAGCGTGGAGGCGCTCAATGCCTTCATCAAACCGGCGGACCGCTTCAGTTTCCCGTCGGGGCATACCGCCGCGGCTTCCGTCATGGCCACCCTGATTTGTGTTTTCTTCCCGGCACTGGCGCCCATGGCCGTGCTGTTCGCTCTTATGGTCGGCGCCTCGCGTGTGCTGCTGGGCGTGCACTACCCCACGGATATCCTCGCTGGCGCCACCCTGGGTATCTCGTCCACGCTGAGCGCGCTTTGGGTTCTCGGCAGCGTGTGATCAGGGCAGCGTGAGCTGGCCGAGCACCGCGGCTCGGCTGGCTCCGGTGACCGCTGGCGCATTCCCGGTTTCTCCTTCGACTCTGGCCCAGGCCAGCCAGGCAAAAGCGCCGGCTTCCACCCAGTCCGGGTGCAGACCAAAATCCTCGGTGGAATGCACCGGGATGTCGAGCAGGATATGGAGGCGGGCGAGTAAGTGCCGGTTATTGGCGCCTCCGCCACAAACCAGCAGCCGTTGTGGCGCGAAATCGCCAAGGGCGTCGGCGATGGTGCGGGCGGTCAGTTCCGCCAGGGTGCCTTGCACTTGCCGCGCGTTGGCGTCCGCCGGCAGTTGCCGTTGCAGCCAGTCCTCGTTGAAATGCTCACGGCCGGTGCTTTTCGGCGGCGGCAGCCGAAAATAGGGGTCGGCCAACAGGGTGTTCAGCAGATCCGGCATGAGGGTGCCGCCGGCGGCCCAGGCGCCGTCCCGGTCATAGGGCTCGCCCTTATGGCGTTGTGTCCAGAGGTCCATCAGGACATTGCCGGGACCGGTATCAAAGCCGCCAATCAGATTGCCATCATCCAGCAGAGTGACATTGGCCATGCCGCCGATGTTGACCACCGCGACCTTTTGCGCCACCGCGCCGAACAGCCGTTGGTGGAAGCGGGGTACCAGAGGCGCTCCCTGACCGCCGAGCACCATGTCTTTATTGCGGAAGTTGCTCACTACCGGGATGCCAGTGTGGACGGCCAGGGTGTCCGGGCAACCGAGTTGAACGCTGAAGCCGAGATCGCCGGGGCGGTGGCGAACGGTTTGGCCATGGCAGCCTATGGCATGGATCTGCTCCGGCCGGTAACCGGATTGCGCCAGCAAGGCCTGCGTGGCCCGGGCGTAAGCGTCGCCGAGCTGCCGATGAAGGCGCCCGGCCTGATCGATCTCATCGGGGCCACTGCGGCACAGCTTCAGGATGTCGTCACGAAGGGGGGCGGGTAAGGGAGAGCCCTGGTGGGCGAGGAGTTGAAAGTCCCGCTTGCCGATGCGGGCCAGCACCGCGTCGATGCCATCGACGCTGGTGCCGGTCATCAGACCAATGTAGAGCCCGTCACCGGACATCGCTGCGTGCCAGGGTGGCGGCTCCGGCAAACAGGGTCATCTGCGAGTTCATGCGGCGCACCTGAGTCAGGTACTGCTCCTTGTTTCCCGGGCTGACGCCCTGCGCTTTGGGCAACGGAACGGTTTGCGGGTTGCGATGCACGCCGTCAATGCGGAACTCGTAATGCAGATGGGGGCCGGTGGCGAGGCCGGAAGAGCCCACGTAACCGATGGTCTGGCCCTGATTGACTCGCGTGCCCACGCGAATGCCCTTGGCGAAGCCGCGCATGTGAGCGTACAGCGTGGTGTAGCGGCGGCCGTGCTGGACAATGATTACGTTGCCATAGCCGCCTTTGACTCCGGCGAAGATGACCTTGCCTTTGCCGGCGGCCTTGATCGGCGTGCCGGAGGGGGCGGCATAGTCGGTGCCCTTGTGTGCGCGGATCGTGTTCAGCACTGGATGGCGGCGCCCGGGGTTAAAGCCGGAACTGATGCGGGAAAAAGCCACCGGGGTGCGGATGAAGGCTTTGCGCATGGAGTTGCCTTCCGCGTCCAGGTACGCCACGGCACCGTCTTCATCCTGATACTGATAGGCGGTCAAGTGGCGGCCCTGGTTCCAGAACTCGGCGGCCAGGATGTCCCCTTCGCCGACTTTCTCGCCGTCCAGGTACAGCTCCTCGAAGAGCACGCGGAAGCGGTCTCCGGGCCGGATATCGAGAACAAAATCCACATCCCAGCCGAAGATGTTGGCCAGCTGCATGGTCAGATTGTCGCTCATGCCGGCGGCCTGGCCGGCAAGGAACAGCGAACTGTTGATGGTGGCGTCGGCGAAGCGAACGCGGCGCTGGTACTCGCGCTGTTCGCTGCTGGCTTGCCAGGTGCCGTCCCCGGTGAGAGTGGCGGTGATGGTCTGGATCCTGGAAGGCTTGTACTTCAGAGCCTGAAGTTCGCCCTGGTCGTTGAGCAGGACCTCGAAGGTCTGGCCGGGGCGGATATTCTTGAGATCCTGCAGACGCTTGTCGCCGGTC
Source organism: Alloalcanivorax xenomutans (assembly GCF_900217905.1). GTDB lineage: Bacteria > Pseudomonadota > Gammaproteobacteria > Pseudomonadales > Alcanivoracaceae > Alloalcanivorax > Alloalcanivorax xenomutans. The sequence goes on along the minus strand of NZ_OBMO01000035.1, from coordinate 2,041 downwards.
ACCAGCCGGTGAACCTGGGCGGCGGTAACGCCGCGGTCCTGTAGCAGGCGGCCCAGGGTGTCGCCCGCGGCCACGGTGATGGTCTCCCATTGGGGCGTGGGCTCGGGAGGTGCTGGTTCGGCGGCGAGATCGCTGTCTGGTGCGGATTCGGTGTCCGCCGCCGGAGCCGGTTTGGCGGCGACAGGGGGATCGCCGGCGGCGTCGAGGTTCAAATTCAGGGTCTGGGGGCGTTCGGGTCGACTTTCTCCGGATTCCGGTAACAGGGTCACCAGGGTAACGATCAAAACAAGGCTTCCGGAGAGCAAAAGGTGGGTGCGGGGAAAATGGCGCACCGATCGACCGAGGGCGGATATATGTTTTCTCATGCTGTAAGTAACGCTCTGAGTTTGTGCCGCCTGAGGCGATGAAAAAAATATTGCAGCAAAGATACCTGTCTTTATATGTCTTTTACAACTATTCCAAGGTGCTACAATGCCGCGGTTCAAACAGGCTGGTGTTATTGGAGCACCGCTAGCGGCGCCGGTTCCCGGACTTTCACGGCGGGAGCGGAGCGCGGATATGGAATGGCAGAGGCAATCGATGATTGATGTGGATCAACAGCTGGCACTGATTCGCCGGGGCGCGGATGAGATTATTCTGGAAGACGAACTGCGGGCTCGTCTGGAAAGCGGGCGCCCTCTTCGTGTCAAAGCCGGATTTGATCCCACCGCCCCGGATCTGCATCTGGGGCATACCGTTCTGATCAACAAGCTGCGCCACTTTCAGGATCTGGGGCACCAGGTGATTTTCCTGATTGGTGATTTCACTGGCATGATCGGGGACCCTTCCGGAAAAAGTGTTACCCGGCCGCCGCTCAGCCGTGAGGACGTGCTGCGTAATGCGGAGACCTACAAGGAGCAGGTGTTCAAGATCCTGGATCCGGAAAAGACCGAGGTGGCGTTCAACTCCTCCTGGATGGGCGAACTGGACGCGGCCGATCTGATTCGCCTGGCCAGTCAGTATACGGTGGCGCGGATGCTGGAGCGGGATGATTTCGATAAGCGCTATCGAGGCAATCAGCCCATTGCCATCCACGAGTTCCTCTATCCGTTGGTGCAGGGGTATGACTCCGTGGCGCTGCGGGCCGATGTCGAACTGGGCGGGACTGATCAGAAGTTCAACCTCCTGATGGGGCGGACGCTGCAAAAGGGGCATGGTCAGCCGCCACAGATCTGCCTGACCATGCCGCTGCTGGAAGGCCTGGACGGGGTGCAGAAGATGTCCAAGTCCCTTGGGAACTATGTTGGCGTCACCGACGCTCCAGGGGATATGTACCGCAAGCTGCTGTCCTTGCCGGACGCCCTGACCTGGCGCTATTACGAGCTGCTCAGTGCGGTATCCAATGAGGAGTTGGCCCGGCTGAAGGAGGAAGCCGAGCGCCTGGGCAGCCCCCAGGAGGCAAAAAAGGCGTTCGCTCTGGAGATGGTGGCCCGTTTCCATGGCGAGGAGGCGGCGCGGGCAGCGCCGTCCTCCGCCGGCAATATCACCGCTCTGGGAGACATCCCGGAGAATGTGCCGGAAGTCGAGGTGGTCTTGGATGATGGGGATGAAGTGCACATCGTGCCCCTGCTTCGTCTCGCCGGGCTGGCTCAGAATGGCAAGGCGGCCAAGGATGTGTTCGGGCGCGGCGCGGTTTACGTGGACGGTCAGCAACTGGCCACGGAGCGCAGCTTCAAACGTGGCGAAAGCGCGGTGATTCAGGCCGGCAAGAAGAAGATCGCCCGGGTCACGATCAAGTGATCCTGGGGGCGGAAAGCCCTGGTTTGGCTGAAAAATAGGCGATCGAAAGTTTTTTTCAGGAAAGTTCGAAAAAAGGTTTGACAGGAAAGGCGCGATCCGTAGAATGCGCACTCCTCGACGGGGCAACAACGCAGACGCGGCCCCGCAGCTCTTTAACAATCAGGCAGGCAAACGTGTGGGACCTGTTTGGGGTCGAGTTCTTGACTAGATATCGACTCTGAACAAGTCAACCCAGTTGAGTTGTAATGAGTTGAGCATGATT
>NZ_OBMO01000033.1 GCF_900217905.1 Alloalcanivorax xenomutans | reverse complement strand
ATTGAGGCTTCCTCGAACAGGCCTGATACATAGATGCCACCGGGTAGCCATGTTCAAGGCAGGGTTGACAGCAACGGGCGAGTCCATACATAGGAGCTTGCCCTGCAGGGGAATCATGAGGGCCGGATTGACCGGCCAGCCCCCATCCCGCATCTTGAACGTCGGATAGCCGTCGCCATTCCACTTGAATAACGTAAAAGGAGTGAGCCCGATGAGCAGTAACGTCGATCAAAACCTGCGTCCGGATTACGATGCCGAAATCCAGGCGATTGCCGACTACGTCCTCAAGTACCGCGTCGATTCCCCGGAAGCCTGGGATACCGCTCGCAATTGTCTGATGGATACGCTCGGTTGCGGGTTGCTGGCACTGCGTTTCCCGGAATGCACCAAGCATCTGGGCCCGCTGGTGGAGGGAACGGTGGTGCCCCATGGCGCCCGAGTGCCGGGCACCTCGTTCCGACTGGATCCGGTGAAGGCCGCCTGGGACATCGGCTGTATTGTCCGCTGGCTGGACTACAACGATACCTGGCTGGCGGCGGAGTGGGGCCACCCGTCGGACAATCTTGGCGGCATCCTGGCGGTGGCGGACCATCTTTCACAACGGAACCTGGCCAATGGCAAGCCGGCGCTGACCATGAAGACGGTGCTGGAGGGCATGATCATGGCCCATGAGATCCAGGGCGTGTTGGCACTGGAAAACTCGTTCAACCGGGTCGGCCTGGACCATGTGGTGCTGGTAAAGGTCGCCACCACAGCGGTGGTGACGAAGATGATGGGCGCGAATCGTGAGCAGTTGTTGTCCGCGGTGTCCCACGCCTGGGTTGATGGTCAGTCCCTGCGTACCTATCGGCACGCGCCCAACGCCGGCTCACGTAAATCCTGGGCCGCCGGTGACGCCACCAGCAGGGCGGTGCGGCTGGCGGATATCGCGCTGCGTGGAGAGATGGGTATCCCCGGCGCGCTCACCGCGCCACAGTGGGGGTTTTACGATGTGCTGTTTTCCAAAACCAACAAGGATCAGAAGCTGAAAGCGGAAGGTGAGCGCCGATTCCGCTTTCAGCGGGAGTACGGCTCCTATGTGATGGAAAACATTCTGTTCAAGATCAGTTTTCCGGCGGAATTCCACAGCCAGACCGCCTGTGAAGCCGCCGTGACCCTGCACCCGCAGGTCAAGGACCGCCTGGACCAGATCGACCGGATCGTCATTACCACCCACGATTCGGCGATCCGTATCATTTCCAAGGAAGGGCCGCTGGCCAATCCGGCGGACCGGGATCACTGCATCCAATACATGACGGCGGTGCCTTTGATCTTCGGCGACCTGGTGGCGGAAAATTATGAGGACGATTTCCACGCTGCTCATCCGCTGATCGACGAACTTCGTGACAAAATGCAGATCGAGGAAGACGAACGCTACACGAAGGATTATTATGACCCGCGGAAACGATCCATCGCCAACGCCGTTCAGGTGTTTTTCAAGGATGGTTCCTGCACCGATAAAGTCGCCGTGGAATACCCCATTGGCCACCGCCGCCGTCGCGCGGAAGGCATTCCGCTGCTTGAAACCAAGTTCAAGCGTAATCTGGAAACCCGGTTTCCGGCCGGGCGGGGCAGGGCGGTATTCGAGCTGTGCAAGGACCAGGCGACTCTGGAAAGGACCCGGGTTAACGACTTCATGGACTTGCTGGTGATCTGACTCCGCACCACCGGTAAGCCGCCCAAGACCGGCGGCAACCCCGCCAACCCCAGCGATGCCGAGGCATCGCACCCAGGCCCGGCCACAAGCTGGGCCTTTTTTATGGTGGCCAATCCCGGGTAAGGCGTCGAAAGCGGTGAAGAGGGAGGTCTTAGGCGACATGGAAGTGGTTGTTGTGCTGATGCTGGTGATGGCCGTAATCGGCATCGCCACGGCTGGAGTTGGCTATGCACGGCGGCGTGGCAAGAGGCAGAAGGCGCATAAGGGGCGGATGCCATCAGGAGGGATCCCTTGGCACGCGGTGAAAAAGTTCGCGCTTGTGGTGCTCTGTATTGCCGTTCTTTTTGCCGGGTCGTTTGCCTATATGGAACATTTTGGCGGTAAGGGACGGAGGGCGGCCATGTCGGCCTGTGTGGCACTGGCGACCACCCAGGGGCTGGATATCGAATGGCGCCCGAATGAACGGATGCAGGCGGTGGGGCGTGTCTGGTCTTTCCGGTACTTTGACGGGCGCGCGAACGCCGGTGGGTATAGTGAGGATTATGAGTGCCGCGCGTACCACAATCGCGGGGAGGGGTGGACGGCGGAGATCTCCCGAGAATAGCGTCTCCGCCAGGATAAAGAACAATCGGTGCGCTCGGTCGGCGTATTCAGCCGGCGTACACCGGCATTGCCAGCGTCGCCTGCAGCACCCGGCCCACCGGACCGTGCTCATCGAACAAGGTGGTTTCCACCAGGCCGTTGCCGGTGTCCTCCATGCGGGAGACGGCGTCGAGTCCCAGCCAGTCGCCCCGTGGATCACGATGCAGGTAAAGGCTGATATCGGCATTGATGGTGCCGATATCCGGGGCCACCTTCAATTGCCCCACACCATTGCCGAAATCCGACAGGGTGGCGGCCTGCACCACGGTGGAGCAGGGCCTGCCATCAATGACCGGAACCGGCAGCCGCATCCAGGCCCGTCCCCGTCCGCGCCCTTCAACGCCATCGAGCAGTGCCACCTCCACGGTGCTATGCAGGCCGGGTAGTGTCAGACGCGGCTTTTCCTGGTCCCGTTCCGCCACCGCGATCAGGGACGCCACTGGCCGATTGTCCCTGGCGGGCAGGGTATGATCGCCGAAGCGGGCATGGGCGGGCACGGTCACCGGGGTGCGTTCCAGATAGAGTCCGGTGGCCCGGGCGGTCACCACGCCATCCGCCGTCAGCGTGCCTTGCAGCACCCGCAGGCGCCGCCCGGCACGTACGGTTTCCACGGTGGCCCGCAATGGCTGGCTGGGTACCGGGCGTAACAGGTCAAGGGTGAAGCGGGCCAGGCGCAGGTCGGCGCCGTCCATGGCGTCCTCCATTACCGCCGCCAACAGGCCGGAAGGGGAACCTCCATGCAGAAAATCGGGGCTCCAGGGCCCCAGCGCCGCCTGATTCGGGTGATAAAGGTCGCCATCGCGACGAAACAGTCCAAGGGTCATGTTGTTGTCCTTTTCTTTGCAACCGGTTACTGCAGCCGCCGGGTCAGGCCTTTCATGGCCAGAATGCGAGTGCTGATCTCCTCGATGGACAGCTCGGTGGCGTCCAGGTGGGGGATATTGAATTTGTTGTATAAAGCCTGCAGGGCGCGTACCTCCATCTCGCATTGGCGTGGCGACGCGTAACGGCTGCCCGCCTTGCGTTCGCTGCGGATGGCGCTGAGCCGGTCCGGGTTGATGGTCAGCCCGAACAGCTTGTCCTTGTGCGGCACCAGACTGTCCGGCAGACGCAGATCATCGAAATCGTCCTCGGTGAGCGGATAATTGGCGGCGAACAGGCCAAATTGCAGTGCCAGGTAGAGGCAGGTGGGGGTCTTGCCGGAGCGCGATACGCCGATCAGGATGACGTCGGCCTGATCATAGTGGCGGGTACGGGCGCCGTCGTCGTTGTCGAGGGCGAAGTGCACCGCGTTGATACGAATCCGGTAGGCCTGCTGGTCACGGATGGCGTGGCTCTGGCCCACCTGGTGGCTGGAGCGCACCCCCAGTTCGTCCTCCAGCGGCTGCAGGAAGGCGGTGAACAGGTCCAGCACGCGGCCCTTGCAGGTGTGCAGGATTTCACGGTGATCATCGTGGACCAGGGTGGAGAAGACCACCGGCGCGGCGTCGTCGCGTTCGGCGGCCTGGTTGATCCGCGTTACCGCTTCGCGGGCGAGGTCATTGGACTGGACATAGGGGATGGTGGTCTGGCTGAATTCGACACTGCCGAATTGGCTTAGAAGACTGTGACCCAGTGTCTCGGCGGTGATCCCGGTGCCGTCGGAGACATAGAATGCGGATCTTTTCATGCAGTGAGGCTCCTCGTGGGGCGCAAATGCGGGCCTGTGGCGGTCGGTTGGCCGTAACGCCGGCCCGGCCATAAACGAAAGTCGTAACAGTTTACCCAATCCATGCGGGCAAACCGCCTTGGTTTTGAGTAGAATGGCGGCTCGGTTCAATCCGGTAAAGGAACTCCTGGTTAATTTTTCTCCACGGTTCCGGGCGCCTCCGGCCTGGACCGGGATGTATTAAACAGTGGGTTTCCACAGTATCGGCCAGCAATATCTAAGGAGACGACCTTGGCGGAGTACGTAGTCTGGTTTAAGGATCTGGGCAAGGGAGACGTGGAACGCGTCGGTGGTAAAAACGCCTCCCTCGGCGAGATGATCAGCAACCTGGCGGCGGCCGGTGTGTCCGTTCCCGGCGGTTTCGCGACCACCGCGGAAGCCTTCCGCGAGTTTCTGGAACACAACGACCTGACCACCAAGATCAACGACGCGCTCAGCAGCCTGGACGTGAACGACGTGGTAGCGCTGGCGGCGACCGGTGAGCAAATCCGTAAATGGGTGGTGGACGCGCCGTTCCAGCCCGCCCTGGAAGCGGCCATTCGCGACGCTTACGAACAGATGTGCGAAGGCAACGGTGATCTGCCGGTGGCGGTGCGCTCTTCCGCCACCGCGGAAGATCTGCCCGATGCCTCCTTTGCCGGCCAGCAGGAGACCTTCCTCAATATCCGCGGCCTGGACAGCGTCATGGTGGCGGTCAAGGAAGTGTTCGCGTCCCTGTTCAACGACCGCGCCATCAGCTACCGGGTGCACCAGGGCTTTGACCACAAGCTGGTGGCTCTGTCCGCTGGCATCCAGCGCATGGTGCGCTCCGAGACCGGCGCCGCCGGTGTGATGTTCACCCTGGACACCGAATCCGGTTTCCGTGACGTGGTCTTTATTACCGCGTCCTATGGTCTGGGCGAAATGGTGGTGCAGGGCGCGGTGAACCCGGACGAGTTCTACGTTCACAAGAAAACCCTGCTCAACAAGCGTCCGAGCATCCTGCGCCGCAACCTCGGCAGCAAGATGCAGAAGATGGTCTACGGCAGCGAAGCGGTGGCCGGCAAGTCCGTGCAGACCGTGGACGTGAGCACCGAGGACCGCCTGCGCTTCTGTCTCACCGATGCCCAGGTGGCGGATTTGTCCCGTCAGGCCATCGAGATCGAAAAGCACTACGGCACGCCCATGGACATCGAATGGGCGCTGGACGGCGACGATCAGAAACTGTACATCGTGCAGGCCCGTCCGGAGACGGTGAAGAGCCGTTCCGACGCTTCCGTCATGGAGCGCTATCTGCTCAAGCAGACCGGCAAGGTGCTGGTGGAAGGCCGTGCCATTGGCCAACGCATCGGCGCGGGTCCGGTGCGGATCGTTTCCAGCATCAAGGAAATGGAAAAAGTGCAGCCCGGTGACGTTTTGGTCACCGACATGACCGACCCGGATTGGGAACCGGTGATGAAACGGGCCGCCGCCATCGTCACCAACCGGGGTGGCCGGACCTGTCACGCCGCGATCATCGCCCGTGAGCTGGGTGTGCCGGCCATCGTTGGCTGTGGTGACGCCACCGAGCAGCTCACGGACGGCCAGAAAGTGACCGTGTCCTGCGCCGAAGGCGACACCGGCAATATCTACGAAGGCATGCTGGACTTCGATGTTCAGCGTAACTCCATTGAGTCCATGCCGAAGCTGCCGTTCAAGATCATGATGAACGTGGGCAATCCGGACCGAGCCTTCGACTTCGCCGCGCTGCCGAACCAGGGCGTGGGTCTGGCCCGTCTCGAGTTCATCATCAATCGCATGATCGGTGTGCACCCGAAGGCCCTGTTGAACTACGACACCCTGCCACGTGACGTGCAGCAGGCCGCCGACAAGCGCATCGCCGGCTACAACGACCCGGTGGACTTCTACGTGGAGAAACTGGTGGAAGGGATTTCCACCCTGGCCGCCGCTTTCCACCCGGAGAAAGCCATCGTCCGTCTGTCGGACTTCAAGTCCAACGAATACGCCAACCTGATCGGCGGCAAGCTCTATGAGCCCGAGGAAGAGAACCCGATGCTGGGCTTCCGCGGCGCCAGCCGTTACATCAGCGAAAACTTCCGCGACTGCTTCGAGCTGGAGTGCCGCGCGCTGAAGAAAGTACGCGATGAGATGGGCTTCACCAATGTGGAAATCATGGTGCCCTTCGTGCGTACGCCGGGCGAAGCCGAGCAGGTTATCGATCTGCTGGCCAAGAACGGCCTGAAGCGGGGTGAGAACGGTCTGCGCATCATCATGATGTGCGAGCTGCCCACCAACGCGCTGCTGGCGAATGACTTCCTGAAGTTCTTCGACGGCTTCTCCATCGGCTCCAACGACCTGACCCAGCTGACCCTGGGCCTGGACCGCGACTCCGGTATCGTCAGCCATCTGTTCGATGAGCGCGATCCGGCGGTGAAGGCGCTGCTGAAGATGGCCATCGACGCCTGCAATGCCCAGGGCAAGTACGTGGGCATTTGCGGCCAGGGCCCGTCCGATCACCCGGACCTGGCCAAGTGGTTGATGGAGCAGGGCATTTCCTCCGTGTCGCTGAATCCGGATTCGGTGTTGGATACCTGGTTCTACCTGGCGGAGAAACACGGCCACTGATCGGCCCGTGCTGAACGAAAAAGCCGTGTCCCGAGAGGGGCACGGCTTTTTTTGTGTCCGCCATCCCTGGCGGCCGCCCTTCGGGCCGTTGCTGGCGCAACGTCAAAAATCGCTCCCGGCGATTTTTTGTGGTTCATCGCGGAATAACGGGAATGGGTGTCTCCATCGGGGCACAGAAGGAGCTACGAAGGCGCTGTGGCAGCTTGCCTGCAAGCGAATGGGCTTTCGGCTAAGATTCGCTTGCAGGCAAGCTGCCACAGTGGACCCCGAATTTATGTCTCCAAGGCCCGCACACTCCGCTATCCGATCAGGATGAACCTGGTATTGTCTATACCGGCCTCCGTGCTATCGTTCCCGAAAAAGAGGGAACAGCATGTTTCACCGCATCATTCGCACTCTGGAGCTGTACGACGGTCTGCGCCTGCCGGTGCGGGTGGCCGGGGTGGAGCTGTTGCTGGTGCATGATGACGGACGTACCTGGTTGATTCAGCGCCGCTGTCCCCATGGCGAATTTCCGTTGGAACGGGCCACGGTCCATCGCGGTGTGCTCCGTTGCCCGGGGCATGGCCTGGAATTCTCTCTGGAGAGCGGCCGTTGTGCGAAGCAGAGCTACCAGCTGCGCCGTTACCGTATCGATTACGAAGGGCCCTGGCTGGGAGTGTGGGTGGCCGACGGCGACTGATTTCGGGAATCAGCGGATCGCCAGGGTGTCGTCGCCCTGATCGGAGCGGGCGGCCAGCTGCACCTGATAGCGCAGTCTCAACTCCTTCACTTTCCGCACATAGGCCTGGGTTTCGGGAAAAGGCGGGATACCGTCGTAGCGGCGAACATTGCCTTCTCCGGCGTTGTAGGCCGCCAGCACCCGATCCAGATCGTCGAAGCGGCCTTGCAGATAGGCCAGGAAACGGGTGCCGCCGTCGATGTTCTCGTCGGCATCGAAGGGATCCAGCACCTGAAGATGGCGGGAGGTCTCCGGCATCAGTTGCATCAGTCCCTGGGCGCCGACCCGGGATACCGCCAGGCGATTAAACAGGGATTCGGCGTGGATTACCGCCTTGACCAGCGCCGCCTCCACGTTATGGGCACGGGCGGCGCGGGCGATGACATCATCATAACGGTCGCGCTGGGCCGCGGTGAGCCCGCGGGGCACGTAATTCCAGCCCTTGCGCACGGACAGCAGGGTATACTCCGGACCAACCCGGTCACGAGGCTGATCGGTGAACAGAATGCTGCCGTCGGCGGCGCGGTATTTATAGATGTCCCGGGCCCAGGATGGCGATCCGGCCACCAGGATCAGAAGCAACCCGAATACCCCAAAGCGTGTCATATCTCGTTATTCAATCCGTGCTGCTATTGTTTATCGGTATCGTTTACCGGCCCACGTCCACGTCGACCGTTCCCCCAAGGGTCCTTTGATACCACAGCGGGCGGCCACGGGGTAGAGGGCAACCACTGGCCTCTGAACCAGGTCTCACCTTTCCCGGAGGTGCGCCTGCCATTACTCTTTATGGATAGTCTTTACAGAGCGGCCCCGTCCCCCCAATCGTCAAGGAGGAAGTATGTTGTCTCCACAGCTGCAGTCTTGGCTGGATACCTTTATTACCTGGCTGGAGCTGGGGTTGTTGCTGGCTCTGGTGGTCGTGCTGCTGACCGCTCTGGTGCTGTGGTTCCAGGATCGCTACCTGCAAACCGCCCATTCGATCCGCCGCAACTATCCGCTGATCGGCCGTTTCCGCTATTTCTTCGAGCACCTGGGGGAATTCTTCCGCCAGTACTTCTTTGCCATGGATCGGGAAGAACTGCCGTTCAACCGCGCCCAACGCAGCTGGGTGTATCGGGCGGCGAAGAACCTGAGCAACACGGTGGCATTCGGCTCCACCAAGCAGAACGGGGCTGGCCGGGTGGTGTTTCTCAATACGCCGTTTCCGACTCTGGAAAAGGACGCGGCGGAGACCATGCCGCTGATGATCGGGCCACACGCGCGTCAGCCTTACGTGGCCCGCAGTTTCTACAACATTTCCGGAATGAGTTTCGGCGCCTTGTCGAAACCGGCGGTCAGGGCTCTGTCCCATGGCGCCTCGCTGGCCGGGTGCTGGCTGAATACCGGGGAAGGGGGGCTGGCGCCCTGGCACCTGGAAGGTCACTGCGACGTGATTTTCCAGATTGGCACCGCCCGCTACGGTGTGCGCGATGCCGACGGTGGCCTGGACGATGCCCGATTGGAGCAGGTGGCGCAGCGTCCGGAAGTGAAAATGATCGAAATCAAACTCAGCCAGGGCGCCAAGCCGGGCAAGGGCGGGATTCTGCCGGGGCCCAAGGTGACCGAGGAAATCGCTTCGATTCGCGGTATCCCGGTGGGGCAGCCGTCGATCAGCCCCAATGGCCAGCCGGATGTGGGCAGTGCCGCCGATCTTCTCGACATGATCCATCGCGTCCGTGACGTTACCGGCAAGCCCACGGGTATCAAAGCGGTGATCGGTTCCTGGCAGTGGCTGGAGGATCTGTTCATGGAAATCCACGAGCGCGGCCTGGAAAGCGCTCCGGACTTCATTACCATCGACAGCGGTGACGGCGGCACCGGCGCGGCGCCGATGTCGCTGATGGACGATGTCGGGCTGAATTTGTCGGAATCGCTGCCGCTGGTGGTGGATTTGCTCGACGGCTTCGCCCTGCGGGAGCGGATCCGGGTGATCGCGTCCGGCAAGCTGATCACACCGAACATGGTGGCCTGGGCCATTGCCATGGGCGCGGATTTCTGCGTCTCGGCGCGCGGCTATATGTTTGCACTGGGGTGCATCCAGGCCATGCAGTGCAATCGCAATACCTGTCCCACTGGCGTTACCACGCACAATCCCCGTTTGCAGCGTGGATTGGTGCCGGCGGAAAAGGCCCAGCGGGTGGCTTACTTTCATGCCAATCTGGTCAAGGAAGTGGAAACCATCGCCCACTCCTGCGGTGTCGGCGAGCCGCGGGAGCTGCGCCGCCATCATGTTCGTCTGGTCAATTCCAACGGCGATTCGATCCCCATGGAAGAACTGTGGCCGCCGATTGAACGCGGCCTCTACCTGACCGAGGGGCGGCCCAGTCTGCATGCGCCCTTTGCCCGTTTCCGCGTGGGTGCCTGAAGCCGTGAACAGGCTCCAAGGTTGTATCGCCGTCCGCTATCGGCGTCATTGTCAGCGCCGGCTTGTGATTCCCGGGACAGACGCCAGAATAACGGCATCCCTCGGGGGCCGAAGCCGGCGCCCTGATCCAACACGAATTTAAGGAGCAGCTTGTGTCCGCTGAATTTGACTTGGTAGTGATCGGCGCGGGATCCGGCGGTGTGCGTGCCGCTCGCATGGCCGCCAGCCATGGCGCCAAAGTAGCGATCATCGAGGAGCGTTTTTTCGGCGGCACCTGCGTCAATGTGGGCTGTGTGCCGAAGAAGCTGTTTGCTTATGGCGCCGGGTTCCCTGGTGAATTCGAGTTGGCCGCCAGTTATGGCTACCGCGTGGCTGATTGGTCCTTCGACTGGGCCACCCTGCGGGACAACAAAACCCACGAAATCGAGCGCTTGAACGGCATTTATCGCAAGCTTCTGGACGGCGCCGGCGTGCAAATATTCGAAGGCCATGGCCGGGTCGAGAGCAGCGGCACGGTCAGCGTGGATGGCGAGACCTTGTTGCAGGCCCGCCATATTCTCATCGCCACCGGCGGCAAGCCGTTCGTGCCGGACTTTCCTGGCCGTGACCATGTGCGTATCTCCGACGATCTGTTTTACCTGGAGCAGTTGCCGAAACGGGTGGCGGTGGTGGGCGGTGGTTACATCGCCAGCGAGTTCGCTTCGATTCTTAACGGTCTGGGCGTGGCGGTGACGCAACTGTATCGCCGTGATCTGTTCCTGCGCGGCTTCGACAAGGATGTGCGGGAGTTCGTCGCCGAAGGCATGCGCCACGCCGGCGTGAACTTGCGCTTCAACACCGACGTGACCGCCATTGAGGAGCAGGGCGCAGAGAAGGTGGTTCGTCTCACTGATGGCTCCGAACTGCGCGTGGACGAAGTGTTTTACGCCACCGGCCGGGTGCCCAGGCTGGATGGGCTGTTCGCCGACGGGGTGGCGGTGCAAACCAACGAGCGCGGCGCTATCGAGGTGAATGACCGCTTCGAGACCAGCGTCGCCAATGTATACGCCCTGGGCGATGTGATCGACCGGCTGCAGTTGACGCCGGTGGCCCTGGCCGAAGGAATGTGGTTGGCGGCTTTTTTGTTCGGCGAACAAAAGCCGGAAGGACCGGTGGTCTATAGCGATGTGCCCACGGCGGTGTTCTGTCATCCCAATATCGGTACGGTGGGGCTGACCGAGGAGCAGGCTCTGGCCCGTTATGGCACCGTGCGGGTGTACCGCAGCCAGTTCCGGCCGCTGCGGTACACCCTCAGCGATATCCAGGAACGCACGCTGATGAAACTGATCGTCGATGACAGCAGCGATAAGGTGGTGGGTCTGCACATGGCCGGCGAGGAGGCGGCGGAAATCACCCAGGGCTTCGCCGTCGCCATTCGAATGGGGGCCACCAAGGCGGACTTCGACGCCACCGTTGGCATCCACCCCAGTTCCGCCGAGGAGTTTGTCACGTTACGCCAGGGCGAGACGGTGACCGCCGCGCCGCGGGGTTGACCCGCGTTGTGGTGAACCCGAACCAACGCATTCGCGGCCAAGGCCGCTTCCCACAGCGACTTCGTCGGTCCCTTTGTGAGAAGCTGGCATGCCAGCGAATGCCGTGCATCGGTGTTTCGATGCGGGCGACCGCTTAAACCCGCTCCAGCGTTACCGGCAAGCCGTCGGCGGGCACCGGCAGGCTGCGGGTGTCGAGTGGCATTTCGTAGCCCTCCGGCACCCGCCAGCGGAAGCGCAGCAGCATCTGATGCAGTACGGATTTAACCTGCATCTCGGCGAAATGCAGGCCGATGCACTTGTGCGCGCCGCCTCCGAAAGGTACCCAGGCATAGGGGTGTATCCGGTCTTCGCGCCGGGCATCGCTGAAGCGCTCCGGGTCGAACCGTTCCGGATCCGGCCAGTACTCCTCCATGGAATGGGTGAAAAACGGTGCGATGTTGATGAAGGTGCCGGCAGGTATATAGAAGCCGTCGTACTCCACGTCCTTGACCGTGCGCCGGGGCATGCTGGGTACCGGCGCGCACAGCCGCAGCGCCTCCTTCATGGCCATGCCGATACCGGGGAGTTTGTCCAGATCCTCGTGTTCCAACCAGGGCTTGCCCAGAGCCAGGGATTCCTCCCTTAGCCGTTCCTGCCATTGCGGCTCCCGGGCCAGATGATAGAGCAGGGTACACAAGGTGATGGTGGTGGTGTCGTGGGCCGCCATCATCAGAAAGATCATATGGCTGACCACGTCTTCGTCGCTGAATTCATGGCCATCCTCGGTGCGAGCCTGGCACAGCATGCTGAACAGGTCGCTATCCGGAGCGGCGCGCTTGGCACCGATATCGTCCATGAACAGCCGCTCCAGAACCCGCCTCCCCCGCAGCCCTTTTGACCAGCCGAGCCCCGGGACCGGGAAACGAATCAGGGACGTCCCGGCGCGTACGGTGTCGATAAAGGCGCGGTTGATCCGGTCCGTCTGATCGCCCAGTTCCCGGCCCATGAACACGTCGGTGGCCAGGTCCAGGGTTAGTTGTTTGAGGGCCGGCAGCAGCTTGACGGAGCCCTCCGACCAATGCCGCAGCCCCTCCTCGGTGCGCGGCGCCATCCGCAGAAGGTAACCACGCAGCGCCTCGCGCTGGAATGCCTGTTGCATGATACGGCGATGCCAACGGTGCTCCTCGAAATCCAGCAGCATGATGCCGCGATGGAAGAACGGGCCAATGAAGTAAGACCAGCCCTGATGGTTGGAAAACAGATCGCCACGGTTCATCAACACGAACTGATTGGCGTCGGGGCCGAGCATCTGCACCATCTTCAAACCGAACAAGTGAGTCCAGGACACCGGTCCGAAACGGTCATAACGCTGCCGTAACGTGGTGACAGGGTCGCGCATCATCGGCAGGGTATTGCCGATCAGCGGCAAGCCGGTATCGCCGGGGACCGGCTTCAGTGCGCTGCCGGCGGGAACCGGCGCCAGCGGGGTGATGGTGGCCATGGAACTCTCCGTTGTGGTTAAGCCGTTGTCGTTGCGATACCTGTATATATGGTGTTTACCTTCATGCTGAGCAGGCTTCGAACGGAAGGCAATAGCAGGTATATGTCTTTCTGCCGGATATTTACCCGGTGGTGGGCAAAGAACGATCATGTGGCGGGCAGGTCCCGTATTCTCCCGGCCACGGCATACCATTAACGGCTTATGCACGCGGTTATCCACAGAAACTGTGGACATCCCGCACGCCTGTGGGGCAGGTCTCCACGGCCGCTGCTCCGCGCTGGCCGGCTGTGTACCATGTGGGCTTGGGTTATGGAGGTATATTGATGCGAACAGTGGTGTTCAACCGCAAAGGCGGTGTCGGTAAATCCAGTATCACCGTCAACCTGGCCGCCATTGCCGCCAGCGAAGGCCGCAAGACTCTGGTGGTGGATCTCGATCCGCAATGTAATGCCAGCCAGTATCTGCTTGGCATGGAGGCCTATCGGGGCGAAGACGGGCCGGCCCCCAACATCGGCTCGTTCTTTGCCCAGACACTGTCGTTCAAGCTCAAGGAAAAAGCGCCGCGGGAATATGTGCACACCACCCGTTTCGAGAATCTGTATGTGCTGCCCGCCAACGGTGAACTGGGCGAAGTGGAACACCTGCTGGAATCCAAGCACAAGATCTACAAACTGCGCGGTTTGTTAAAGACCCTGGCGCGGGAGTTCGATGCCATCTACGTGGATACTCCGCCGGCGTTCAATTTTTATACGCTTTCGGCGCTGATCGCCTGCGACCGGGTATTGATTCCGTTCGACTGTGATGCCTTCTCAAGAAAGGCGCTGTACTCGTTGCTGGAAAACATCCAGGAAACCCGGGAGGACCATAACGAGGACCTTTCCGTGGACGGCATCGTGGTTAATCAGTATCAGCCCCGTGCCCGCCTGCCACAGGAACTGGTGGCGCAGCTGCAGGAGGAAGGGCTGCCGATTCTCAACAGCCGACTGTCCGCCAGTGTCGCCATGCGGGAATCTCACGACAAGGCGTTGCCGCTGGTGCACTGGAATCCGCGTCATAAACTCACCGATGAATATCGGGCGCTGTACCGGGAGCTCTATGGCTGAATCCACCTGGCGCCGCGCCCGGCAACGGGCCGGCCGTGTACTCAAGTCCCCGCTGGCCAGCCAGCGTCTGGCCGCCGCCAGTGCCGCCAAGGCCTGGGCCAACCGTGACCGTTTGGGCGAGGCCTGGGACAAGCTGCAACTGGCTGGAGGCATGCTGCGGGACTGGTCCCTGCGACGTTATCCCGAGGCGCCCTGGGCCACGCTGATCACGGTGGCGGCGGTATTGATCTATTTCCTGATGCCGCTGGACGCGGTGCCGGACATGATTCTCGGTGTCGGGTTGCTGGATGATCTGGTGGTGCTCAATCGCGCCTGGCGCTGGATCGGCTCGGACCTGGAGAAGTACCGGCTGTGGCGGGACGGTCAGGACCCGGAAGGTAGGTCAGCCAATCGCAGCTCGTGAGCCACTACGGCCGGTGCTGGGAACATGAATTCAGAGAGGTCTACGAAGCCGCTGTGGGAGCTTGCCTGCAAGCGAATGGGTTCCCGGGGCTCCTGGATTCGCTTGCAGGCAAGCTCCCACAGCGGCTTCGTGGCCGGGGGGATTCGAAGCGAGCGGTGATTCCAGCGCTTTTCACCCCCGCGCGGCCAGCCAGTCGGCGATGATGCGCCAGGTATGGGCCGGGGCCTTGCTGCCGGCAAAGACGCCGGCATGACCGCCCGGCGCTTCCTCAAAGCGCTTTTCGCTACTGCCCACGACCTTGAGAATGTCCCGTGCCGCGCGCAGGGTGACGATACGATCACTGGTGCCGCCGATGGCCAGCAGATCCTGAGTGACATTGGCGAAGTCCACCTCATGGTCGGCCAGTTTGATACGACCGTCGGCCAGACTGTTGGCCAGAATCAGTTTCTCGATGACCTCTCTGACCACCGCGCCAGGGTAATCCACCATGTCGTTGAACCACTGCCCCATGGTCATGTATTCGGTGAGGTAGTCGCGGTCGGCGGAGTTGCGCCATAAATCCACGTAGGACTGCACCAGCCCCGGCGGATTGGTGAGCTTGAACCCCCAGGACAGCAGGTTGGCGGGAATGTGGAACAGCTTGCTGTCCAGCGGCTCCAGGCGCACCTGGAACCAGTCATGCACCTGCATGGCGGGGATCGCCGCGAGGCTGAAGACGGCGCCGAACGGACCGCTTTTGTGGAAGTTCACCGGGCTGGCTATGGTGGCCAGGCTGTGCACCGGCGCGCCTGGGTGACCGCCCAGGTACATCAGACTGAGCAGGCCGCCCATGCAGTAACCGAGCAGATTGATTTCCCCGGCGCCGGTATGGTCGCGCACCGCTTCCACCGCCGCCGGCAGCCAGTGATTAACGTAGGTGTTCAGGTCCAGCTCGCGGTCCGCCTTGGAGGGTTGGCCCCAGTCGATCAGATAGACGTCGTGGCCGCGCGCCATCAGGTAACGGACCATGGAGCGGTTCGGCATCAGATCGAAGGTCCAGCAGTGGATCCCCAGTGCCGGAACCAGCAGCAGCGGCCGGCGGTGCTTGTGCCGCTCCACTGGAATCATCTCGTCGCCGGCCGGAATGCGCGCCATCGGCGGCAGGCTGTAGTGACGAACCGACATGATGCCGTCCTGGTAAATGCGATCCCAGGGCGTTTTATCGGTTTGGATGAAACGGCGCGGGTGACGCCGGCGTTCCATCGCCAGGCCCAGGGCGCGGGCGCCGTTCTTCAGGGAGAAACGAGGTGACATGCAGGGCTCCAGACTGCCGGATCCAGTGGTGAAGGTCGCCACCGGCATTTGCCATTGGCGCTTTTCAGCGCTAAAACAAGGCGCTAAGCTTGCCGCGCCTTGACCATGGGAGCATTGGCCGCCGTGACAGATTCAGCCGTACCTTACACCCGAATGGACGTTTGCAAACGTTCCCTGGAAACCGTGCGCCACTCGCGCATGCTGGGCCTGGAAGTGCTCAGCGCGGAAGAGGAGGGCGTGCGACTGCGCCTGCCCTGGCGCGAGGATCTGGTGGGCAATCCGGACACCGGCGTGCTGCACGGCGGCGCTGTTTTTGCCCTGATGGACCATGCCGGCGGCATGGCCAACAGCTGCCGTCTGTACCCGGCGGTGGAAATCACCCCGACCATCGATTTGCGTATTGATCACCTGCACGCGCCAACGCCGGGTAAGGCGGTGATCTGCGACGCCACCTGCTATCGCCTCAGTGCCCATGTCACTTTCGTGCGCATGACCGCCTGGGAGGAAGGCGACGAGCAGGGCGAACCGGTGGCCACCGGTCAGGCCACCTACACACGTATGAAACTGGACAGAAGCGGGCGGGTGGCATCCTGATGAGCGACACATTGAAAGCATTGGTTCAGGCCTGCCGGGCCGGTGAAGCGGATTACCAGGATCTGATCGATCGGGTGCCTTACGCCCGTTTCCTCGGCATCCAGGTCCTGGCCCAGGGCGAGGAACTGACGTTCATTCTGCCCCGTAACGAAAACAACCTGGGCAACCCGACCCTGCCGGCATTGCACGGCGGTGCCGTGGCCGGGTTCATGGAACAGGCGGCGATCATCTTCATCTTGCTGCAGATGGGCGAGCCGCGGGTGCCGAAGACCATCGACTTCACCATCGACTATCTGCGGGCGGGGCTTTATCAGGACACCTTCGCCGAATGCCGGGTCACCCGTCTCGGCCGGCGCATCGCCAATGTGCACATCAGTGCCTGGCAAAAGAACCGGGAAGAGCCGATTACCATTGCTCGGGCCCACTTTCTTCTTTCCGATGAAAATGCTTGAGGATTCTTCCCTATCTCTTTGATAGGAAAGGGTAAAAGGCAATAAGTTAAAGTCATTTCTAGTTGTGATTTGGCGACATTTCCGGCGGCAGATTGTCATTGCCTGACATTGCCGCCGGTGTCCGGCCCGACTAGCTTGGTGAGAGCGTCCCAGCTGAGTAAAGCCACAAGGAGCCTCATCATGCGCATCAAGGAAATGGCATCCCCGCCGTCGGACATCACTTACTACGAAAGCTGGGATGGTCCCGGCAGTGACGATCTGGAGGAGCGGCTCACGCCCGCCCACGTCCAGGATGTGGTGGAAATCTTCCAGACCCCGCTCACCGGCCACTACAACTGGGACTACAGCAGTGCCGATGGTCGTATCCGCAAGCTCTACCGGCTCGGTAAGGAGCTCAACTGGAACGCGGACATGGATGTGGACTGGTCACGGAACTTCCCGAAATCGGAAGTACCGCTGGATCAGAAGCTGAACCCGTTCTACGACTGGGAACCGTTCGCCACGCTGCCGGACGAGGAAAAACTGCGCTTTGGCTGGCACAACCTGGCCTGGATGCTGGCTCAGTTCGTGCACGGAGAGCAGGGTGCCTTGCTGGTGGCCTCGCAACTGGCCAGCTGCGCGCCGACCTATGACGCCAAGCTCTACGCCGCCAGCCAGACCTTTGATGAAGCCCGGCATGTGGAGGTGTTCACCCGCTATCTGCAGGAAAAGATCGGTATTTTCTACCCGGTCAACAAGCACCTGAAATCCCTGCTCGACAAGATTTTGTCCGACCCGCGCTGGGATCTGAAATTCATCGGCATGCAGATCATCATCGAGGGGCTCGCCCTGGCCGCCTTCAACACCCTCAAACTTACCGCCCAGGACCCGCTGCTGAGGCAGATCATTCAACTGGTGGTGCGCGACGAGGCCCGCCACGTCACCTTTGGCGTCAACTACCTGGAAGACTTCGTGCAGACCCTCACCGAGCAGGAGAAGGAAGAACGGGCCCAGTTCGCCTACGAAGCCTGCGTGGTGATGCGCGAGCGGCTGATCGCGGTGGAGGTGTTCGAGGAGTTCGGCTGGGATGTGGAGCAGGCACGGGAGAAGGCGCTGGCATCGGCGTTGATGGCGCAGTTCCGCAATCTGCTGTTTACCCGCATCATCCCCAACCTCAAGCGTATTGGCCTGCTGACCGAGTCGGTAAGGCCCAAATTCGAGGCTCTGGGTATTCTTCAGTTCGAGAATCTGGTGGACGACGGTGAAGTGGACTGGGCGGAGCTGTCCCGGCCGCTTTACGACGAGGTTTCCTGAGATCGGCGCCGATTCGCTGGCGGCTCGGCTTCCCGTGGAAGAGGCCACGGAAAGCTGACTTACCAGCGAATCGCCACCTCATTCGTCACCCCCGGTTACCAAAGGAGCAATTCGGCTGACGCAAAGGGTGCTAACATAGCCGTTTTTCGGAGGACCCCATGCCCGCCGCGTCGCCTGCCGCCCGTTCCCCGGCATTCGTGCAAACCCTGCTGCTCGCCGCCGTCGGTGTCACCGCGTTAGGCCAGACCCTGGTATTTACCTTGCTGCCGTCACTGGGCCGTTCCACCGGGCTGGCGGAGATCCAGGTGGGGCTGATCATCAGTTGTTCCTCCCTGGCTTTTGCTTTGGCCAGTCCGATCTGGGGGTACCTAAGCGAGCTGTACGGGCGTCGGCCGGTATTGATCATAGGGCTGACCGGCTATGCGGTTGGCACCGTGTTTTTCGCCGTGGTGTTCCATCTCGGTCTGAAGGGCTGGCTCACTGGCGGTGCCCTGGTGGCTTGTCTGGTGGTGGCGCGGATGAGCCAGGCGGTGATCATGGCCGCCACGCCGCCCTCGGCGGCGGCTTACACCGCGGATATCACCGCCCCGGAAGCGCGTACCC
This sequence comes from Alloalcanivorax xenomutans, assembly GCF_900217905.1. Lineage (GTDB taxonomy): Bacteria > Pseudomonadota > Gammaproteobacteria > Pseudomonadales > Alcanivoracaceae > Alloalcanivorax > Alloalcanivorax xenomutans. Next base: position 10,879 of record NZ_OBMO01000033.1, on the reverse strand, counting down.
GCGGCATGGGTCGAATCGGCGCGGCCAACAATCTGGGCACGGTGCTGGGACCGGGTATTGGCGGCCTGCTGGCCGCGCTGACGCTGATTCTGCCTCTCTACCTGGTCGCCGGCGTGGTGGCCTGCATGGCTCTGCTGATTTTTCTGTTGCTGCCGCCATCCCCTTATCGCACCCAGGCGCCGGACACGCGCGTGCGCAGTGTCATGGCCACGGGGCTGCGGGCTTACACCGACCCCCGTTTTCGTGATCTGCTGATCACCGGTGTGGTCCTGTTCATGAGCTTTGCACTGGTGCAGCAAACCCTGGGGTTTCTGTTTCAGGACGCGCTGCACATGTCGCCATCCGCCGCCGCCGGGGCCTTGGGCACGGCGATGATGGCGGCGGCGGTGACCTCGCTCACCGGGCAAATTCTGGTGGTGCAGTGGTTGCGCGCGCCAGCGCTGGTCCTGCTGGGTATGGCGGTACCGTTGATCGGTGCCGGTGCCCTGCTGTTATGGCTTTTCGACCAGCGTCTGGCGTTGACCGTGGCGGTGATGCTGGTGGGGCTGGGGATCGGTTTCGGCATGCCGGCGATCATGGCGCTGGCCAGCCTGCGCGTGGACAGTTCCGAGCAGGGCCGGGTGGCGGGGCTCGCCAGTGCCTGTCCTTCTCTCGGATTCATCATCGGCCCCTTGACCGGTACCGCGCTGTACAGCATCGATCACCGTTTCCCGTACATCATGGTGGCGGTATTGATGGTGCCGCTGGCGGTATTGGTGTGGCGGTTGCGGCGGCGGACGGAAATCTCGCCGAAGACGGACGTGTCCGGCGAAGACTGAATCGTAGCGATGGGGCGCGACGGGAACTCCGGCTGCGCGATGGCGCAACCGGAGCAGGGGACGGGCTTACTGCTTACTTAGTGTACGGCAGCAGAGTCAGTTCAACCCGGCGGTTCTGTTCACGTCCCTGGGCGGTGCCGTTATTGGCGATAGGTTGGGTCTCGCCGAAGCCCACCACGTCCAGGCGCACGGTCTCAACGCCGTAACTGCTCAACACATTGGCCACGGATTGGGCACGTTGCTGGGACAGCAGCAGATTGTAGCGTTCGCCGCCAGTGCTGTCGGTGTGACCGGCCACCTGGATCATGGTGGACTTGTACTCCTTGAGCACTTCACTGACGGATTCCAGCACCGGACGGAAGTTGCTCTTCACATCGGACTGGTCGGTGTCGAAGGTTACGTTGCCCGGCATGTTCAGGATGATGTTGTCACCGCTACGGGTCACCGATACGCCGGTGGCCTGCAGTTTGTCCCGCAGCTTCTTCTCCTGAACGTCCATGTAATAGCCCACGCCGCCACCGGCCACGGCGCCGATGCCCGCGCCGGCCAGCGCCCGTTCCTTGCGTTCCTTGGCATTGTCCGACGTGGCGATACCGATCAAAGCCCCGGCTACCGCGCCGATGGCGCCACCCGTGGCCGCCTTGCTGGTTTGTTTTTCGCCGGTGTAGGGGTTCACGGTGCTACACCCGACCAGAGTGATCGCGGCGGCAAGCATGGAACAACCGAGGATGCGTTTCATTGTGTCTCCTTGTTATCTCGAAATCTGGATCAGCCTGATCCAAGGTACTGTAATCGTGGGACTGTACCATAGTGTTCCGGTAAAAAGCGGTAAAGCCTAGCGGTTCCGGAATGAGGAATGGAACCGGCGGTGGCGGGTTTTGGCATGGCCGGCCAATGCAACGGTGACAGGGACCGATTACCATCGGAAACGAATCAGAACAGGGAATTCACTATGCGTCGTTGGAATGGGTGGGGGGACGAAGCCACGGAGTTTCCGTTGCGGCCTTCCGCCGTGCGTTTTTTGCGTCATCGCATCGGCAACGGGCGGCCATTGGTCGACGCCGATCTGGACCAGGTGATCGCGTCGGTACCGGAGAGTCGCCTGCCGGAACACCCGTTGGTGGACCGTTCCCCGGAGGCCCGTGTCCGCCATGCCCGGGGACAGAGCCTGGGGGACTGGCTGGCGATGCGTTCGGGACAATTCGGAGTCTTTCCGGACGGGGTGGCCCGGCCGACCGACAGTGACCAGGTGCGGCAACTACTGGACTGGGCGCTGGCGCGGGGCGCGGTGGTGATTCCCTATGGTGGTGGTACCTCGGTGGCCGGCCATATCAATCCGCCGGTGGACGACCGGCCGGTGTTGACCCTGAGCCTGGCTGCCATGGACCGGTTGTTACGGCTGGACCCGGAGAACCGCCTGGCGCGTTTTGGTGCCGGCACCCCGGGCCCGGCACTGGAAGCGCAATTACGTGAGCATGGATTCCGCCTCGGCCATTATCCCCAGTCCTGGGAGCTGTCCACGGTGGGCGGCTGGGTCGCGAGCCGTTCCAGTGGCCAGCAGTCCCTGTTGTATGGCCGCATTGAACAGTTGTTCGCCGGCGCCCGTGTCGAAACGCCTTCCGGCAGCTGGCGTTTGCCGACTATCCCGGCGTCTTCCGCCGGTCCGGATGCCCGCGAATGGCTGCTGGGCAGCGAAGGGCGGCTGGGTGTCATCACCGAGGTGGATGTGCGTATCAGCCCGCTGCCGGAATTCGAACAGTTTTACGTGGGCTTCGTGCCGGACTGGGAGCAGGCCCGGGAGTTGGCGCGCCGCCTTGCCCAGGACCGGCCATCGCTGTCCATGGCGCGTTTCTCCAACGCCGAGGAGACCCGCACCCAACTGCGCCTGGCGGCATCGCCGCTGGCACTCTCCGTACTCAACCGCTATTTGTCATTGCGCGGCTGCGGCAACGGACGCTGCATGGTGACCTTCGGCGCCAGCGGTGATACCGCGTTCTGCCGCGCCGCGGTGAAACGCGCTTCGGCTCTGGTGCGGGCACACGGCGGCGTGATGGTTGGCAAGAGTCTGGGCAAAAAATGGGAACACGCCCGCTTCCGCTCCCCGTATTTGCGCCACGGTCTGTGGGAGCATGGTTACGCGGTGGACACGTTGGAAACCTGCGTGGAATGGTCCAAGGTCGACGACACCGTGAGCGCCATGGAAAACGCCATTCACGCCCATGCTGGAGAAGGGGAGAAGGCTCTGGTGTTCACCCATCTGTCCCATCTCTATCCGCAGGGCTCCAGTATTTACACCACTTATGTGTTCCGCTGCTCGCCGGACTACGAGCAAACCCGGCGACGCTGGTGGGCGATGAAGGAGGCGGCCAGCGACGCGCTGGTGGCTCGCGGGGGCACCATCAGCCATCAGCACGGGGTGGGGCGTGATCACCGTGGCTGGTTGAGCGAGGAAAAAGGCACCCAAGGGCTGGCGGCATTGCGCGCGCTGGCCGCTCATTTCGATCCCTCCGGACAGCTCAATCCCGGCTGTCTGGTGGCGGAGGAAGACCGGCCATGACACTGGGACCACGACCGACGCTAACGTCCCTGAGCGAGCACAACTGGGATCTGATTGTTATCGGCGGCGGCATCACCGGCGCCGGCGTCCTGCTGGAAGCCGCGCGCCTGGGCTACCGGGCCCTGCTGCTGGAGCAGGCCGATTTCGCCTGGGGCACCTCGAGCCGATCCTCGAAAATGGTCCATGGTGGATTGCGTTACATTGCCCAGGGGCAGGTGCGGTTGACCCGTGATGCGTTGCGCGAGCGGGAGCGTTTGCTGCGTGAACTGCCGGGGCTGGTGGAAAGGGCCACCTACCTGTTCCCGCTGCGCAAGGGGCGTTTCCCCGGGCGCTGGCCGATGACCGCGTTGCTTGGCGTCTACGACTTCCTGGCCGGCATCCGTGACCGCGCCTTTCTGAGCAACGAGGAACTGTTGAAGCGAGTGCCGGGGCTGGATGACCAGGGACTCGGTGGCGCGCTCAGCTACACCGACGCGCTCACCGACGATTGCCGTCTGGTATTGCGAACCTTGCTGGAAGCCGCCCGCTATCAGGGGCGGGCGATGAATTACGCGCGCGTCACCGGTATCTCCCGTGGCGACGGTGACGCTGCCACGGCACCGTTGCGGGTGGCGGTGCGGGATCTGACCGATGACACCACGGCGACACTCACCGCCCACGCCGTTATCAATGCCACCGGCGCCTGGGCCGGACAGCTTGGTGGCGACGCGGAGCGGATCCGGCCGCTGCGGGGCAGCCATTTGTTCTTTTCCGCCGAGCGGCTGCCGGTACGGGACTGCCTCACCGTGCTGCATCCACGTGATCAGCGCCCGGTGTTCATTTTTCCCTGGGAAGGGGTGGTGTGTGTCGGCACCACCGATCTGGACCATCCGGAAGATCTGAACCGGGAACCGCGTGCCTCGGAGCAGGAAATGGATTATCTGCTGGAACTGCTCAACCAGCAGTTTCCGCGCGCCGGCCTCGGCGCCGGGGACGTACTGTCGTCCATGGCCGGAGTACGCCCGGTGATCCGCTCCAGCCGCGCCGGCAAGCCCTCCAGCGAAAAACGGGACCACGCGGTGTGGGAGCACGACGGCGTGATCTCGGTGAGCGGCGGCAAGCTCACCACATTCCGGTTGATTGCCCTGGACGCGCTGCTGGCGGCCGGCTTGCTGGACCGTACCGGCTGGCGCCGCGCCCGGCACAGTAATGTCCCGTTGTATGCACCGATTCCGGAGGCACCGGTTCAGGTGGATGAGTTCCTGCACGGCGATCAGGACGACGACGCCTTGCTGTCCTGGTGCCTGGAACACGAAGCCGTGGTGCATCTGGATGATCTGCTGCTACGCCGTACCCGCCTGGGGTTGCTGCGGCGCGATGGTGGTTTGTCGCTGCATGACCGCCTGCAGGGGCTGGCCGCCGACAAGCTGGGCTGGGACGCGGTGCGCTGGCAACAGGAGTGGCAACGTTACCGGCGTCTGCGCGATGAGTATTACGGCGTCCCGGGCAGGTTGGCGGAGGCGTCGTGAGCGCGCCACTGCTGCTGGCTCTCGACCAGGGCACGCAGAGCGCCCGGGCGCTGCTGTTCGATGCCCGTGGTCAGCTGGTGGCGAGGGCGCGGCAGCCGGTGGAGCCCTATTGGTCCGGGCCGCCCGGCGAGGCGGAACAGGATGCGGAGCATTTCTGGTGGGGCCTTGGCGAAGCCTGCCAGGCGCTGTGGCGTGCCCACCCGCAACTGAAAGAACGGGTGCAGGCGGTGGCGCTGACCACGCAACGGGCCTCTGTGGTATGCCTGGATCGGGAGTATCGGCCGTTACGGCCAGCGATAATCTGGCTGGACCGGCGCCGTGCCGCCGATTATCCGGAATTGCCCTGGTACTGGCGCTGGGGCGTCGCTTTGTTGGGGCAGGGCGGCACCTTGCGCCAGTTTCGTGGCAAGGCGGAGTGTAACTGGCTGGCCGAACGCGAGCCGGAGCTGTGGCGGCGCACAGAACATTTCGTGTTGCTGTCGGGGTTTCTGACCTGGAAGCTGTGCGGGGTGTTGAAGGACTGTACCGCCAGCCAGGTCGGCTACCTGCCATTCGATTACCGGCGCCGGCAATGGGCCCGGCCCGGCGACCTCAAATGGCAGGCTCTGCGGGTACGGCGTGAGCAATTGCCGGAATTGGTGCCGCCGGGGCAACCACTGGGCCGGATCAGCGCCGAGGCCGAAGCCCACACGGGCATCCCCGCCGGTCTGCCGCTGATTGCCTGTGGTGCCGACAAAGCCTGCGAAGTGCTCGGCTCCGGAGCGCTCAGCCCGGATATCGGCCATGTCAGCTACGGCACCACGGCTACTTTCAACACCAGCAATCGCCGTTACGTGGAACCGTACCCGTTCGTTCCCGCCTACGGCGCCGCGGCACCGGATTACTACACTTCGGAAATCATCGTGCAGCGCGGGTACTGGCTGGTGGAATGGTTCAAGCGCGAGTTCGCGGCGGAAGAAGTGCAGCGTGCCGAGCGCCAGGGTGTGGCGGCGGAGGCGTTGTTTGACGAATTGCTGGACCAGTCACCGCCGGGGGCGCTGGGGCTGATGCTGCAGCCGTTCTGGAATCCCGGTGTGCGTTTCCCGGGGCCGGAGGCCAAGGGTGCTATCCTCGGGTTCGGTGACGCCCATGACCGAACCCACCTGTACCGGGCCATCGTCGAAGGGATCGCCTACGCGCTCAAGGATGGCCAGGAGCGGCTGCAAAAACGCAATCGAAGCCCGGTGCGCGAGCTGCGTGTTTCCGGCGGCGGCTCGCAAAGTGACCGCATTTTGCAGATCACCGCCGACATCTTTGATTTACCGGTGGTGCGCCCCCATACCTTTGAGACTTCCGGGCTCGGCGCGGCCATCAATGCCGCCGTGGGGACCGGACTGTACCCGGATCACGAGCGGGCGGTGGCGGCGATGACCCACCCGGGACCGCGCTTCGAGCCCCGCGCCGGCCATCGTGACACCTATCAGCAGCTGTATCATCGGGTCTATCGGCGTATTTATCCCCGCCTGTCGGGGTTGTACCGGGAGATCCGGGCCATCACCGGCTATCCGGCGGACCTGTGAGCGGTCCGAGGCCGTTAACCGTTGATCCACCAAGGGAGAACACTATGCGCGTGACGGATCTGGCACGCCGTGCGGACACCACCACGGAAACCGTGCGTCACTACACTGATCTGGGATTACTGGCGCCGCGCCGTAATTCGCACAATGGCTACCGGGAGTACGGCGCCGAGGATTTGCGCCGGCTGCGCTTTGCCCTCAAGGCCCGCAGTCTCGGCTTTACGCTCAGTGATGTATCGGAGTTGATGTCCGCCAGCGGCGCCGGGCAGACGCCTTGCCCGCGGGTCCGTGATTTGATCGAAACCCGGCTCGGTGAGGTGGAAGAGCGCATCCAGGAATTGCAGGCGCTGAGTCAGCGTATGCGCCAGGCAATGGCGGCCTGGGAAAACACGCCGGATCGCCATTTAGCCGACGGCCGGGTATGCGGGCTGATTGATTCCTTTGAGCGGATCGAGGATCAGGCGGTGCCCGCCGCCTATGATCACGCCGGGAATATGGCGTCCTGATGCCTGGTGCCCGGTATTCCGCCCCTATGGGAAGCTTGCTTGCAAGCGAATATTGCCAAGCGCTTGAGAGAATCCCATTCGCTTGCAAGCAAGCTTCCCACAGCGGCTAAAGATCACCTGTTTTTCTTTTTCCGCTGTCAACTGTCCACTATCAACTGTCAACCGCCCTTACCCCGGCAGGGCGGAGCCATTGCCGTTGTCACCGTTGTTTTTTTCCTTCGCCGCTTCCTTGGCGTCGTCCTCGCGGATCAGACCAAACAGCGACCAGCCGGATTTCGGTTCAGGGCGGCTGTTGGCGCTGAAAACATGGATGCGATCACGGGTATCCACCGCGAACAGCGGCCATACCTGGCGATCTTCCACCTGCAGGTAGGCGGCGTAATCGAATTCGTCGGTGAGCCGCGTTTTGCGCACTTCGGCACCCTGACTGATCAGGCTGGCGAGCCGGGCGTAGGTGAGATCCTCGTCGAATAAAGTGCCGCCGCGATGTTGGGAGGCAATCTCGTGCTTTTCTTCCTTATCGCCGGACCAGGGCAGGCTGTAGACGTTGCGCTCGCCGAATTCCAATCGATAGCGCATGGTCGCCACCGCGTTCATTTCCCGCCGCGGGCTCATCGCCAGCAACTTGCCGTAGCCCACCAGATCCAGGTACTGGTCGGCGTGGCTGGAAACCGCGTTACCGTAGTAAGTGGCCAGGCCGGCCATCCGCGCCGCGCGGATGTTCTCCCAACTGGAATCGGTGACCATGGCCGGAAAGCCATTCTGATTGAGCGCCTTGCCGATGGCTCGCGCCACCGGGTTGGCACCGATGATGAGGAAGCCGCGCGGGGCCGGTTCCGCCACTTTCAGCAGGCGCGCCAGCGGCCGCGCGGTCAGACTCTGCAGCGCCACGGTGCCAATGATTACCGAGAACGTCAGCGGCACCAGCAACTCGGCGCCTTCCACGCCGTTACTTTCCAACCGCTCCGCGAACAGCGCGGAAACCGCCGCGGCGACAATGCCACGCGGCGCGATCCAGGCGAGCAGCGCTTTCTCCCGCCAGTTGAGTTTGCTGCCGAGAGTGGACACCCAGACCGACAACGGCCGGGCCACCAGCTGCACCACCAGCAACACCACCAGGGTGGCGCCGCCCAGTTGCGCCAACTGGGCCATGTCCAGGCGGGCGGCAAGGACGATGAACAGCACCGAAATCAGCATCACCGACAGATTCTCCTTGAAGTGGAGGATATCGTCGGTACGCACGCCCTTGAGGTTGGCCAGCACGATACCGGTGGCGGTGACCGCCACCAGCCCGGATTCCTCGCCAAGCCAGTTGGCCAGCACGAACTCGCCCACCACCACGGACAGCACCAGGAAGCTGCGCAGGTATTCCGGCACCAAGTGACGCTTGAGCAGGAAGGCCAGCATGAACGCCACCACGGAGCCGATCACCACGCCCAGCACCATGGACTGGGCGAACAACCACAGGCCGTGCAGCAGGGCACCCTGGCCGGTGGCCGCCACCAGCTCATAGGCCAATACCACCAGAACGGCGCCAAGCGGGTCGATGACGATGCCCTCCCAGCGCAGTAACCGCGACACACTGCTGACCGGCCGCACGCTGCGCAGCAGCGGAACGATAACGGTGGGGCCGGTGACCACCACCAAGGCTCCGAACAGCAGCGCCATATCCAGCGGCAGCTCGAGAAAGTACCAGGTGGCGGTGGTGACCACCGCCCAGGTGACCAGGGCCCCCCAGGTCACCAGTCGGCGTACGGTGCGCTCCAGACCGCGTATTTCATCGAATTTGAGGGTGAGCGCCCCTTCAAACAGGATGATCGATACCGCCAGGGACACGCTGGGCAGCAACAGATCCCCGAACATGGCTTGGGGATCAATCAGCCCGAGGCCGCCACCCAGCAGCAGACCGGACAACAGAAGCGGCAGAATCGCCGGCAGCTTGAGGCGCCAAGCGCCCCATTGGCACAGAAAGGCCACCACCACGATCAGGGCAAGCTGGATCGGAAGAGTCAGTTCCATGAACATCCTTTTACTGGCTTGGGGGTGCCCGGTGGCCCGGGGCATTTGCGCAAGTGTAGGGCCTGACCGGTCGTATCGGAACCGTCCACGACCACTGATTTTTCAATGGTTGGCGATTCCTCCATGACGGATCGGATGGATTCCGCCGCGAAGCTGGGGAAATGGTGCCGCCGGTGTTAGGGCCTGTTCATGCTATTTTCGTCCCGCCTGTTGCGGCTAAAACGTCACCAATCCAGGCGTGAGGAGAGAAGTTTGGTCGTTCCAAATGAACGACGAGTAACGTAGAGTGGTGACGTTTTAGCCGCAACCCGAAGGGCTGGAGCCCTTTTTACCTCCCGCGTCGTTGTCGGTTACTCATTTGGAATGACCAAACCGCGCGCCCTCCGCCTAGCTGGAGGCAAAAAGGGCATCCAGCAGACGGGATGAAAATAGCGTGAACAGGCCCTGATCTTGTGACCGCCCGGCCACGCTGGCCGGCGTCGCGCACCCCGCTTATGCCCTTGGCGAACCCCGTGAGACCCGGCGGGTGAGGGACGCCGTTCGCCAAAAAACGGAGCCTGTATGTCTGTGATTTCCCCCACGCGCCTGGCGATCATGCTGGGTAGCCTGGTGGCCCTCGGGCCGCTGGCCATCGACACCTATTTGCCGGCGTTGCCGACCATGGCCGATGACTTCGGCGTGGCGGTGCACGCGGTGGAGTTGTCGGTGAGTTTCTATGTGATCGGGGTGGCGCTGGGGCAATGGCTGGGCGGCCCGTTGTCCGATCACTTCGGGCGCAAGCCGGTGGCCTATGTGGGGTTGTTGGTGTTCTTCCTCGCCAGCCTCGCCATCGCCGTCACCGAGAGTGTGCGGATGCTCTATCTGCTGCGGGTGGTACAGGCCGTCGGTGGCGGCGCCACCGTGGTGATCTGTGCTGCTTCGGTGCGGGATCATTTTACCGGCCCGGATGCCGGCAGGGTGCTGACCACCATTGGCCTGGTGATGCTGATGGCGCCGTTGCTGGCGCCGGCCATCGGCGCCGCTTTGCTGAAGCAACTGGGCTGGCAGAGCATCTTCGTGTTCCTGGCGGCTTATGCGGTGGTGGCGGTGCTGGTGTTGCGGTTCGCACTGCCCACGGTGGTGCCGAAAGTGGATCCGGAGCCGTTGCGCCATCGCATGTTCGCGGCCTATGGCCGGGTGTTGCGGCAACGGGTGGCGATGGGGTTCATCCTTGCCAACAGTCTGGGCTTCTCCGCCATGTTCATCTTCATCACCGACGCGGCGTTCCTCTACATTGATTATTTCGGTATCGACGAAACCCGTTTCCCGATCTATTTCGGATGCAACATTCTCACCATGCTCAGCCTTAACCGGCTCAACGTATTGTTGCTGCGCCGCTATCGCGGTGCCGACATTCTCGGCGTGGCGCTGGTGATTCAGACGTTGTCGGCGCTGGCCCTGCTGGTGCTGACGCTGACCGGAACCCTGTCGCTGTGGAACACGGTGCCGTTGATCATGATGGTGGCGGGAATGGGCGCGCTGATCATCCCCAACGCCATCGCCAGTTTCCTCGCTTATTTCGACAGCGATTCCGGTGCCGCCACCGGCCTCAACGGCTGCCTGCAGTTTTTACTGGCGGGGCTGATCGGCACCGGACTGGGCATGATCCATGATGGCACCCCGCTGCCGATGACCGGACTGATGGCGGCCACGGCGCTGGCGGCATTGGGATGCTATTGGGGCCTGGCGCGGCGGAGTTGAGGGTCGCTGAACGCCAAGCATTTTCTACGAATGCCGCTGTGGGAGCTTGCCTGCAAGCGAATGGGCTCGCGGCTCAAAAGATTCGCTTGCAGGCAAGCTTGTATGTTGGCGTGGCAAGTCGATAGTAGGCAGAGAGACTTGTCGGGGTGGCGGGACCTAGGCAGCTTCTGACCCC
>NZ_OBMO01000014.1 GCF_900217905.1 Alloalcanivorax xenomutans | reverse complement strand
CGCCCGCACCGCCTTCGCCCTGATGAAGCAGCAACAAGAATATTGCCCCGCAAAGCTCTTTTAAGCGTTGCAGGGCACCATAGAATCTCCCACAGCGGCTCCGTAGCGCAAACTGTGGGAGCCGGCCTGCTGGCGAATATCGATCGACGGTTTTACTGGCGTGCCGCGCCGCCGCCCTGATCCGTGGTCGGCCGGTCGTCTATGACAATGCGCCCGGTGACCGGATCGAAGCGGAATTGGCCGTCGTCACCGCCGTCCTCCGCCTCGCTGGCGGTATCGTCGCGCGGTGCCGTCGATGGGGTGGCGCCGTCCCGCTCGGGTGCGGCAGCGGGGGACGGGGGAGAGGGTTCCGCGTTTCCGGCGCCGTCGCCGGGATGCCTGTCTTCGGTATCGCCGGCGTCATTGGCCGGCCTGGCGTTGTCCGCGGTCTCGTTCAAGGGCCGGGTGACGCTGTGCAGCACCACCTGATTCTCGAAGTAAACGGTGTAGTCCGGATAGACCCAGCGGCTGATCGGTGGCTGGCCCACCGGCCCCCTGGTGTCCACCGGGGTGCCGAACTGCGCGCGCACCTGGGCCTGGGTCATGCCACGCTGTGGCGCCTCCCCGGCCAGTACCAGGCCGCCCCCCGCCAGCGCCAGCAGCGCCACGACGATTCTTATCATGGTGTGTCCCCCAACAACATAAAAAAGGAATCCGGCTTGGCGACAGTGGCCACCGGATCAATAAAAACGCGGATCATTGAATCAATTGTGATTTGCATGGTCGAGGATACTGGTCACAAAGCGAGTTGAGGTGATCCGACCAGGGGACGGAACCGAAAGCAGTTTCGTCATTTCGGCAATAGTGCTTAAATGCGCGCCATGTTTCGACCATTCTCTCTCTATGTCGGCCTGCGTTACACCGGTGCCCGGGCCCGCAACAGTTTTATTTCCGTTATCACGCTGATTTCGGCCCTGGGGCTGATGTTGGGGGTGGCGGTATTGATCACCGTGCTGTCGGTGATGAACGGTTTTGACCGGGAACTGCAGACCCGCATCCTTGGCATGGTGACGCACCTGTCGGTATACGGACGCGAACCGGTCAACGACTGGCAGCAGCTGGCGGATCAGATCGAAGGCTATCCCGGGGTGGAGGCCGTGGCCCCGTTCCGGCAGTTGGAAGGCATGCTGACCTTTGACGGCAACGTGGCCGGGGCGCTGATTTCCGGGATCGAGCCGGAGGCGGAACGCCAGGTGTCGATCGTCGGTGACATGATGTGGGAAGGGGATTTCGATGCCCTGCAGTCCGGTAGTTTCGGCGTCGTGCTGGGCTATGGCGTGGCCCGCAAGCTGGATGCGGAACTGGGTGACAAAGTCACTCTGGTACTGCCGGAGGCAACGGTGTCGCCGGCGGGCGTGATGCCGCGTTTCAAACGGTTCACGGTGGTGGGGATATTCCGCGCCCGCGCCGAGGTGGACTCACTCTACGCCTACGTCAATGTGGAAGACGCGGCCCGCCTGGCGCGACAGCCGGGCTCCGTGGAAGGGGTGCATCTGCGGCTCAATGATTTATTCGCCGCCCCTCAGGTGGGCTGGGAGCTGCAGCAGAGTCTTGGCTACGGTTACTACACCAGTGATTGGACCCGTACCCACGGCAACCTGTTCCAGGCCATCAAGATGGAAAAAACCATGATGACGCTGTTGCTCAGCTTTATCGTCGCGGTGGCCGCCTTCAACATCATTTCCAGCCAGGTGATGCTGGTCACCGAAAAGCGCGGCAATATCGCGGTGATGCGCACGCTGGGCGCGTCCCCCGGCGCGATCATGCGGATCTTCATGGTGCAGGGCACCGTGGTGGGCATGGTCGGCACCTTGCTTGGCACGGTGCTGGGGATCCTGCTGGCGGATAACGTCAGCACTCTGGCGCAATGGATCGAGCGCACTTTCAATACTCATCTGTTCGACGCTTATTTCGTCAACTACCTGCCGTCCGAGTTGCAGTGGAGTGATGTGGGCATCATCGTCGCCATCGCTTTGCTGATCAGTTTCTCGGCCACCTTGTATCCGTCCTGGCGCGCCAGCCGGGTCCATCCGGCGGAGGCATTGCGCTATGAATGATACCGTTCTGCACGCCCGTGGGCTGATCAAGAACTATCAGGAAGGGCGCGGCGAGCTGCAGGTGCTCAATGGCGTGGAGCTGCATGTGCGGCGCGGGGATATGGCGGCCATCGTTGGTGCCTCGGGTTCCGGCAAGTCCACCTTGTTGAACCTGCTCGGCGGTCTGGATGTGCCGACCCGTGGCAGCGTCACCATTGGCGGTCAGCCATTGGCGGGGATGAACGAACGGGCGTTGGGGCAGATACGCAACCGTTATCTTGGCTTCGTCTACCAGTTCCATCATTTGTTGCCGGAGTTCACCGCTCTGGAAAATGTGGCCATGCCGTTGCTGATTCGCGGTGAGCTGCCGAAACACGCCACCGAGCGCGCCGAGCGGGTACTGTCCCGGGTGGGGCTGGGTGAACGCCTGCAACACAAGCCTTCCATGCTCAGCGGTGGTGAGCGTCAGCGGGTGGCGATCGCCCGGGCGCTGGTGACCGATCCGGCGCTGGTGATGGCGGATGAGCCCACCGGTAACCTGGACGAGCGCACCGCCGCCCAGGTCCAGGACCTGATGCTGGAACTCAATCAGACGCTGGGCACGGCTTTCCTGCTGGTGACCCACGCGCCGGATTTCGCCAGCCGTTGTCATACCCGCCATGAGCTGCACGACGGTTTGCTCAGGCCGCTGGATTAAGGTTTCCCGAGACAAAAAAAATCGCGGTCCTCTTTCTTCATACAGGAAAGGACCGCGATTTTTTTGCTTTGGAAAAGCGGGCCCGAAGGCCCGCCGTCTCACCGCATCATGTGCAGGAAGTGCATGTGCTTCTCGTACTGGTCGAGCACATCACCGATGACCTGCTCGCGGGTGAAGCCCATCAGATCGTAGTCCTGACCGCCTTCGCTGAGGAACACATCGGCGCGATAGTAGCGGTCGCTTTCCGCCTTGCGCTTGGAGTGTTCCAACTGACGCATGCTGATGGACGGCCGGGTGTAGCCGCGTACCCGCACGCCGTAGACGAAGTCCATTTCCTGGCCCAGATCCACGGTCAGATAAACCCGATCCCCTTCGTCGCTCTCGTTGACCTCCACCTTGAGGCCATGGCCACGCAGTTCCTCGGCCACTGATTGCAGTGCCGGAGCGGCCACCTCTGCCACGTATTGCAGAACCCGTGCCTTGCCGGGGAAATGGACCATGCCGCGCAGTCGGGCTTTCCAGCCGCCGGCGGGAGTGCTGTGGCCCATGTGCACGGTGGGCGGTGGTGCCAGCGACGCCTGGAAGCTGAGCTTGCGGATGCCCTCCACCTTGAGTGAGCGCAACAGGCCGACACAGGCCACCAGCAGCACCAGGGAGAATGGCAGTGCCAAAGCGATGGTGGCGGATTGCAGCGCCTTCAAACCGCCGGCCAACATCAGGGCAATCGCCACGATCCCTTCGGAGCTGGCCCAGAACACCCGTTGCCATACGGGGGTGTCGTCATGGCCGCCGGAGGCGAGCATGTCCACCACCATGGAGCCAGAGTCCGAGGAGGTGACGAAGAACACCACCACCATCAATACCGCGATGGACGAGATCACACCGGACCAGGGGAACTGTTCGAGGAAATGGAACAACGCCACCGCCGCGTCCTTCTGCACTTCGGTGCCCAGGGCGGGGAAGATATTGTCCGCGATCATCTGGATACCGGAGTCGCCGAACACCGTCATCCACAGCAGGGTGAAGCCGGCCGGCACCAGCATTACGCCGAGGGCGAACTCACGGATCGACCGGCCGCGGGAAATGCGGGCGATGAACATGCCCACGAACGGTGACCAGGAAATCCACCAGCCCCAGTAGAACAGGGTCCAGTCGCCGAGCCAGCCCTGTGGTCCACTGCCGTCGTTCTCCACCGGCTGATAGGTGTACAGATTGAACGTCATGTCCACCAGATTGGAGAGATAAGCGCCGAGGTTCTGCACATAGGCCTTCAGCAGGAACAGGGTCGGTCCCAGGAACAGCACGAACATCAATAGCAGGAACGCCAGGGCCAGGTTCAACTCGGAGAGGCGCCGAATACCGGCGTCCAGGCCGGTCACCACCGAGATGGTGGCCAGGGCGGTGATCGAGATGATCAGCCCCACTTGCACCCATTCGGTCTTGGGCAGCCCGAACAGATGATTGAGGCCGGCGTTGACCTGCTCCACGCCCAGGCCAAGGGACGTGGCCACGCCGAACACGGTGCCGACCACCGCGAAAACGTCCACCATGTGGCCGATCGGTCCGTAGATTTTTTTGCCGATCAGGGGGTAGAGAGCGGAGCGTAATGTCAGCGGCAAACCATGGCGGAAACTGAAGTACGCCAGAATCATCGCCACCACGGCGTAAATGGCCCAGGCGTGCAGCCCCCAATGGAAGAAGGTAACGCGCATGGCTTCCTTGGCGGCGTCGATGGAGCCGGGCTCGGCCATGGGCGGCGACATGTAATGCAATACCGGCTCCGCCACGCCATAGAACATCAAGCCGATGCCCATGCCGGCGGAAAACAACATGGCGAACCAGGAGCCATAGCTGTAGTCCGGTTCCGAGTGATCCGGCCCCAGCTTGATATCCCCGTAACGGCTGACGATCACGAACACCACCAGCGATAAAAGAATCGCCACGGTGAGAATGTAAAACCAGCTGGCGTATTGTTGCACACCGGTTTTCATTGTTGAAAAGAACTCGGCCGCCTCGGTTTTAAACAAGATCGAGAACAGCACCAGGCCAACAATGATGATCACGGATGTGAAAAAAACCGGGGGGTTTATTTTGACCTTTGCGGAAGGTTCCTCGAGGGAATTAGGTTCCATGCAAGATTCCTTATCCTGAAGAATAACAGCCACGGCTTTTTCAACGGCTTGTCAGAAAAATGATCCGTACCCAGAAAACCAGGGTAACAATTTGCGGGGGAAGCGTCGAATGAAGGCAGTTAATAGGGAACAGTGAATAGTTAACAGCGAAAATCAAAAACATTGCGTAGCCGGGGGACGATTGAGTATCGATAACGTCTGGCCGCAGCCGTGAAGCGGCTTGTTTTCTTGATGACGATAATGTCGCGCAGGGCTTTGGACGCGGCCTCTGTACTATCTGCGTGGAAGGATCTGCCACGCGAAACTATTCACTATTCATTGTTCCTTATTAACTGCTTTTCACAGTCTCCCCGCCCGTTTCAAAGCCAGATAGGTCTGCCCAAGGCGTTCGGCGAGACGTTCCGGGGTGGCGGCGACCACGTTGGCGCCGGCGCGGCGCAGGCGCACGTGCAGGGCTCTCCGGTGCTCTTGTTCCTGGGCATCCGCCGCCAGCCGCAGGGCATCGTCCAGGTCCTGGACCGGGGCCTGGTGCAGGGCTTCCTGTTCGGGCAGGCGGATGTCCGCCACCATCACCAGATGGCGCCGGCTCAGTAGCGTCACGGCGGCGAGCAGATCGTCGCTGTCCTCCGGGTGCAGCCGGCTGACCAGCACCACCAGCGAGCGGCGTTGCCAGCGGCCGTGGAAATAGCGGGCGGCCTGGCTGAAGTCGCTGGCGTGCTCCTGGGGATGAACGTCGTAGAAGCCTTTCAGCAGGGTTTGAATGCCGCTAGGCCCATGTACCGGCGACAGCCAGCGCGGGGTGTCCCGGGAGAACAGCAGACTGCCCACCCGGTCGCCCTGGCGCAGTGCCGACCAGGCCAGCAGCAAGGTGGCGTTGAGCCCATGGTCGAACAGGGTCAGATCGCCCACCGGCAGCTTCATTCGCCGCCCGGCATCGAGCAGTACCCACAGGCTCTGGTTCTGTTCATCCTGGTAGTGACGGGTGATCAGATGACGGCGGCGGGCGCTGGCTTTCCAGTCGATGCGGCGCGGGCTGTCACCGGGCTGATATTCCCGCAGTTCGTGAAATTCCAGGCCCTGGCCGCGGCGCGGTTGCTGGCGGTTGCCAAAGCGCAACTGGCTTTTATCCACCGCCAGGGCCGCCCGGGCGATGGGGGAGAAGTCCGGATACACCGGTACGGTGCGGGCGGCGGCTACCCGGCGGCGGCCTTGCCACAGGCGCGCCGGGGACGGCAGCCACACTTCGATGTCGCCGAACGCCACCGGGCCGCGCCGGGAGGGGCGGTAGCGGTAGCGGACCTCGGTGATGTCCGCCGCCAGGGTCACTTCCCGGGGCAGGCCGGTGTGGCTGTCGTCATCGGGGTGATGATCGGCCAGGTTCCAGATCTCACCGGGCCGCCCGCCGCTCAGACGCAATGTAATGGTCTGCGGCACCCCCACTGACAGAGCGGCGGGCAGTGAGCGCTCGGCGGCCGGCGCCGGACGGGCGCTCAGGCGCCGGGCATCCAGCACCGCCCATAACGCCAGTGCCAGGCCGGCCAGCACCCAGATCAGCAGGGCGCTGTCGCGCCATCCGGAGGCGAAGGCCGCCGCCAGCACCGGCAGCAGGCTCAGCGCCGCCCAGCAGAGCAGAAGCAACAGCAGGCGTGACCCGGGTCTCATTGACGCGGGGCCTCCACCTGTTCGAGCAGGTGGGTCAGCACCGTCTCCACGGTCTGGCCTTCCAGTTCCGCGTCCACGCCCAGGCGCAGGCGATGGCGCAGCACCGGCGGCGCCACCGCCTTGATGTCATCGGGAATGACGAAGTCACGGCCATCGAGCAGGGCGTAGCTTTTCGCCGCCCGGGCCAGGGCAATACTGGCACGCGGACTGGCGCCCTGAACCAGGGCCGGGTGATCGCGGGTGGCGCGGGCCAGGCGCAGCAGGTAATCGAGGATGGCGTCGTCCAGCAGCACCTGTTCCGCCCAGCGGCTTAAGGAGAGCACGCCGGCACTGTCGGTGACGGCACTGAGCCCGGCGTCGTCGAGGCTGTCCGCCAGGGTGCCGTCCAGCACCATGCGCAGCATCCGCGCCTCGTCTTCCTGTTCCGGGTAGCCGATCAGGATCTTGAACAGAAAACGGTCCAGCTCCGCCTCCGGCAACGGGTAGGTCCCTTCCTGGTCCAACGGGTTCTGGGTGGCCAGGACCACGAACGGCGGCGCCAGACTGAAGCTTTCGCCCTCGATGGTGATCTGCCGTTCCTGCATCACTTCCAGCAAGGCCGCCTGAGTCTTGGCCGGGGCCCGATTGATCTCGTCCGCCAGCAGCAGATTGGTGAAGGCCGGCCCCTTGCGGATATGGAAGGTGGCGTTGCCGGCGTCATAGATGGCGTGGCCGGTGACATCGGTGGGCATCAGGTCCGGGGTGAACTGGATGCGCTGAAAATCGAGTTTCAGCACCCGTGCCAGGCTCCGCGCCAGCAGCGTTTTTCCCAGCCCCGGCACGCCTTCGATCAGCACGTGGCCACCGGTGATCAGGGCGATCAGCACCTGACGGGTGACTTCGGGCTGCCCGATCAGCACCCGATTCAGCTGCGCCTCGATGTCGGCGGCCAGGGCGGTGGCCTGTTCCAGGGTTTCAGCGGTTTTCATGGTTGACTCCTGATCCTCTGCCTGACCTGTTGCAACAGCGCCACCATGGCCACGCATTGAGCGCGGTCGGCGGGGGTTTGCTCCAGGGCTTGGGAAAGCGTGTGTTCGGGGATGTCCAGACGCTTGGCGGTCAACGCCAGGGCCTTGACCGGGTCCGCGTGTTGCAGGGCGATGCGGCGCTGGACCTGATGGCGCAGGGACGCCAGCAGTCGGTCGCTCTGGCCGGTGCGCCAATGGAAATGGCCAATGGCCCGCAAATGACCGAGATAATCGGTGTGCTGGCGGGCCGGATCGCGCCACAAGGGCCCGCGGCGTGGCAGCCGCCGCCACAACCAGAATGCCAGCGCCAGCACCAGCGCCAGAATGAGGGGCCAGAATCGCTCCCACAGCCATATTGGCAGCGGCGGGATATCGATTCCACGTACGAACCATACCGGTCCCCGGGCAGTCAGGTCGGCCAGCAGCCGGGCGTGGTCAAAATGGTGCAGGTGCTGGTTGTCCCACAGTCCAAGCTCGGTAAGCACGGTGACGGTGCCGCCGCCCACCCGGAAACGCAGCAGGGTTTCGCCGGCCTCGTTGCTGGCGGAGGCTTCCAGTACCTGCGCCGGCTCGCCGGTGGAATCGTCTATCGGCAGGGGGGTGTAAAGCAGCCGTATCGGCGTCTCGCTCTGCAGCAGCCGGGGCTGGTCGCCCAGATTGTGGGTCGCCGCCGGCGGCTGCCAGTGTTGCGGTGCCTGACAGGTGAGGACCTCGCATTGATGCAGCCGCTCCTCGGAGGCATCACCACTAAGGCAATACTCCAGAAACCAGTCTTCCATCGGCCGGAAACGGTCGAACAGCAGGGCCAGCGGGTCTTCCTCATTATCCTCGCGGGGCAGGGCCTCTACCTCCACCTCGAACAGGGACAGCAGCGAGTCCGGACCGCGGCGCCGCGTCTCGTTCTCGTCCTGTTCCGTTTCCTCCTCGGCGAACCAGCCGCTTGAGGGCGGCAGGTAGCGCGCGGCAATGATCAGATTGCCGCCATCGTGGACCCAGTTGAGCAGATCCAATTGCCGCTCGTAGCCCAGTGAGCCGCGATCGCCATCGAGGATCAAAGTGGTATCGGTGTCCGGCAACGGAAACAGGGCGCGGGTGCTGAAGATACGGCGGCTGGGCTGTCCCCAGTGGTCCAACAGCTGTTGCGCGGCGAGGTACGGATTATTACGCACGCTGGCGTCCGGTGAGGCCGGCGCGGCGTATTGCACCGGTACCGTGGCCCAGAAGTAGCCCGCCACCAGGGCCACCAGCAGCACCAGCACAAGATAGGGCCACCAGCGCTTCATGATGCCGCCTCCGCGCTGCTCAATTGTTGCCAGCGCCGCAGCAGTTGGCGCGCCTGTTCCGGCGTCACCGGCTGATGGGCCCAGGCGATGCGGGTCCATTGCCGTATCAGGTCGCCGAGATACGTCACTCTGGCATCGTCACCGAGCAGACGCCGGTAGGCATTCAGACAATCCCGCTCGGTGGCGCCGGGAGTGAGCCGGGTGGGGTGGCTCTGAAACAGGGCTACCAGGGCATGGCGCAGCAACAGCGCCAGCGCGGCGCGCACATCGTCACCGGCCAGCGCCTGCTCCACACCGCTACCCAGGTCGTCCGGCAAGGACTCGGCGCGGGTATCCAGCCCCGCCACGCTCACCGGCATCTCCATGGGCTTGGAACGTCCGCCTTTCAGAGCGCCGCGGTTGCGGAACAGGGCCAGCAGCAGGAACACGATCAGGGCCACCAGCACCAGACTGGCGAGGACCGTGACCAGCCGATCCGGCAGTTGCCAGTCACCGCCAGCGCGGTCGCGATCCGCATGGTCACTGTTGAACAACTGATCAAGCAGGCGGTTCCACCAACTGTCCTTGTCATCGCTGCGCAAGGAAGGGCGCAGTTGGCGCTCCTCGCGGATTTCCACCGGCATGAACCGCTCGCCGGCCAGTAGTTCAATGGCCGCTTGTTTGGGGTCTTCCGGTTCGGTTTGTGCCGCCGGTGCCGGATGCGGCATCACGGTAAGCATCAGCAGCAGTGCCAGGGTGGTGACGCCGAGCACCCGGCGGCGCCGGCCGATGCGGTCCAGCCCCAATTGCAGATCCCAGCCTTCCAGCCAGGTGCGCTGATTAAGATAAAGGGAAAAAGCCGCCGCTACGTAAAGCGGCTCGGTGATGGTCAGCGTCAGATACCAGGCCAGTGCCGCCAGACTCAGATGCAAATAACTCTGTTCGCTGAACCAGACGCTGAATTCCATGTTGAAGTCCCAGGGCACCAGCGTCAGCACCAGCACCATCAGACCGGTCAGCAGCACTTGTTCGAGGGCCACCATCAACGCCATGAGCGTGCCGGCCCGCTGCCCGGGCGGACTCAGCAGCACCTGGATGCGGGACGAGGCCTGGGCGCCGCGGCAGCCTTCCAATTGCCAGATGCCGGTCAACAGACCCCGGAACGGGCTCAGCCGGCGCCAGGTCAACTGTCCGGCCAAGCCGTTCAGGCCATAGGCGGGGAAGCGCTTGAGCAGGGTCCAGGCGCCGGGGTAGTCACCGAACAGGGCATGGCTGAAGAAGGCCAGCAGCGGTCTTTCCCACAGTGGCTTCAACCACCAGAACAGCACTATCGGCCACAGGCTGTCCAGGCCAATGGACAGGGCGCTGAGCAGGGTATAGGGCAGCGCCGTGAACAGCAGCCATACCAGGGTGACCTGACGCCACCAGCGGCGATAGAAACGGGTGCCCAGATCCATGGCCTGCCAGGGGGAACGGGGCGCCAGGCGGGCGCGCAGGTTATTCAGATCCATGACGCCCCGCGAACAGCAAATAGACGTAAAGCAGGGCCCAACTGATACCGCCGACGGTGTATTTGATCTGGGCGTCCAATTCCCGGGAGGACCAGAACGCCTCGATCATCGCCGCCAGCACCAGCAACAGGAACACGCCGTACATGACCGGCAGGGTTTCCCGCGCCGCCCGGCGCAAGGCATCCACCCGTCGCCAGGAGCCCGGCGCCACCAACGACCAGCCCAGGCGCAGCCCGGCGCCGCCGGCCAGCACGATGGCGGTCAGTTCCGGCGCCCCATGGGCAATGACGAAGGTGTAGAACGGCTGCCCGGCGCCCACCAGGGTCAGGTGGGCGGCGGCGGCGCCGAGGAAACTGCCGTTGAACAGCATCACCACCAGGGAGCCGATGCCGAACAACACCCCTCCAGCGAAGGTGCGGAAAGCGATGCCGACATTGTTGTAGATGTAGTAGCCGAACATCATCAGATCGTCGGCCCGATTGCGGTCGCTGCTGTCGCGCAGATCCGGGTGGTACATGTTTTCCAGATCGCTGACACCATTGCCGTCCACCACGGTATGCACCAGCTCCGGGTCGTGCAGGATCATCGCCGCGACCAGTCCGGCGGAGAGCAGGAAGGCGAGGGCACTGATCAGATGCCAGCGCCACATGGCGCGCACCGCGCGCGGGAAGTCACCGCGCAGGAACGCCGCCAACCTCGGCATCAACGGTGCCCGGTGACGGTAGAGTTGGCGATGGGCACGCAGCATCAGGTCGTTCAGGTAGTCCTGCAGCACCAGGCTGTAGCCCCGTTCCCGCGACAGCGCCAACTGATGGCACAGGTCCTGGTAGTCGCCAGTGAAGCGCGACAGGTCCACGTTCTTGGGCCGCTGCTTTTTCTCCAGCGCCGTCAGGCCCTGCTCAAGGCGATGCCACTGGGGTTGATAGCGCTGCTCGAACTGGCTTTGTCTCATGTCGCCCCCAGTACGTGATTGACCACCCGGCGTAACCGGGCCAGGGCGGCATCATCGGTGAGTTCCGGGTAAGCCAGTCTGGCCAGTTCCCGTTGACGGTCCTCGGACAGCCGCAAGCCCCGGTCATGAAAGGCCAGCAGCACCAACTGATCGCCACGGTCCAGCGGCCAATCCGGTGGCTCTCCGCCGCTGTCACCGGGAGCGGGGCGGGTTTGCGGCGCGGGCACGTGAATCACCAGGGTGTCGGCGGCAAGATCGCCCAGCCGTTGTTGGCGAGAGGAAACCAGCATCACCACGAAGCCGGTCAGGTAGGCGAACGGGAACAGATCAGCGGTGCGCAGCAGATTACGCACCAGCGAGCCGCTCAAGCCCACCGGAGCGCCGTTGCCGTGCACCACCGCCAGGCCCATGGCCGCCTTGCCCGGCGTGCGCCCCTGCCGGAACACCTCGAACAGCACCGGGTAAAACCATTCCAGCAGGAACAGCAGCAATAGATAAAGACCGGAACCGCCACGGCCCAGCAACATCAGGGGCGTGGCCACCACCATCAGAATCAGAGCACGGATCATCAAATCGATGCCGTAGGCCATGCCGCGCGGCAGCGGCCCGGCCAGGGACAAGGTCAGCCGCGCGCCTTCCGGCGTATCAATATGCAGACGTTCATCGATCAGCACGTCCACCCCGGATGACTTGCATGGACAATACGAACAGCACCGTGGTCAGGCTCACCTTGACGATGGCCAGGGTGCGCACCGGTTCCGGGTCCAGCACCTGTATCACGTAACCGCAAAAATAGAACAGCAGCAGAAAACACAACCAGGTGAGCCCGCGTTTGTCGGCGTTGATCACCGCCGGCATCATCAGCAGCAACGGCAGATACAGACCGACCCCCATGATCACCGCCGCCATCCAGGGCGCGTCCGGCGGCCCCAGCCAAAACTGGTTGGCCAGCCCGATCAGCAGCAGCAGGGCATAGGTGAGCCGCAGCAGCAAAATCATCGGCGCTGCTCCAGTGCCCGGGCCAGTCCGCCGAGGCGATGCCCCAGCGCCCGCGCCAGAGTGATTTCGTCGTCGCTGGGCTGGGTGCGGTTGTCGATACCTGCCACATGGCTCGGGCCGTAGGGCGTGCCGCCGTCACGGGTGCGGGTCAGGGCCGCTTCGCTGTAGGGGACCCCGGCCAGCACCATGCCGTGGTGAAACAGTGGCAGCATCATCGACAACAAGGTGCTTTCCTGACCACCATGCTGGCTGGCGGAGGCGGTGAACACGCCGGCGGGTTTGCCGATCAAATCCCCGGACATCCACAGGTCGCTGGTCTGATCGATGAAATACTTCAGCGGTGCCGCCATATTGCCGAAGCGGGTGGGCGATCCCAGGGCGAGCCCGGCGCAACCGCGCAGGTCGTCGAGGGTGGCATAGGGCGCGCCGCTGTCCGGTACCGCCGGCGCCGTGGCCTGGTGATCGGCGGATACCGGCGGCACGGTGCGCAGGCGCGCTTCCATGCCGCTGCTTTCCACGCCCCGCGCGACCTGGCGCGCCAGTTCCGCCACCGCGCCGGTACGGCTGTAGTACAGGACCAGAATGTAGGCGCTCACGATTCAATCAACTCCAGCACTTTTTCCGGCGGCCGTCCGTTGACCGCGCGTTTGCCGTGGACCACCACCGGCCGCTCCAGCAACTTGGGGTAGCGGACCAGGGCGGCGATGACGGTGTCGTCATCGGCGTCCGCATGTAGCCCCGCTTCTTTGTATTCCGCTTCCTTGACGCGCACCAGATCATGGGCACGGGCCAGTCCGAGTTGTCGGACCAGAGCGCGCAGAGTGTTGGCATCCGGCGGGTTGTCCAGATACTTTATCACGTTCGGCTCAATGCCGTTCTCTTCCAGCAGCGCCAGCGCCTGGCGGGATTTGGAACAGCGCGGATTATGATAGATGCTGTAGTCGGCCATGGCCTCGCTCCCCTTGCGAAATAGTGGGCGGTGCCGTCCCCGTAATCGGCGGCGCACGCGAAAGCCCTCGATTGTACGGTAGTGGGCGGCGTTTGTGGGAGATTCCATGTGCCGCGGGAAGATGGTAGGGGACTCTTGCCTCTGCTTTTTCGTGGTGACCCGGTGAACGATGGGAAAAAAGAAACCGATGACGGACAAGGACGAGACACCGCTGATTCCCTTTCGTGTGCGCATGCAGTCGCTGGTGGCGTTTCTGCGCTTACTGCGGCGCCAGTTCGTCGAGGACGGCTGCCTGTCATCGGCGGCGGCGCTCACCTATACCACCTTGTTCGCCATCGTTCCGGTGATGACGGTGATGTTCACCGTGATATCGGCGATTCCGGCGCTCAATGAACGGGGATTGGCGATTCGTCAGTGGGCGTTTCAGTATTTCGTGCCGTCCGCCGGTGACCAGATTCTTCGCCACCTGGAAGGCTTCTCCCGGCAGGCCACCAACCTCACCGTTGTGGGCGCCTTGTTCCTGGTGGTGACCTCGGTGTTGATGTTGCGCACCATAGAGCAGTCCTTGAACCGGATCTGGCGTATCGGCAAGCCGCGCAAGGGGCTGACCAGCCTGATGATGTACTGGGCGGTGTTGTCGCTGGGCCCGATCCTGCTGGGCGCCGGCCTGGGTATCAGTTCCTATCTCACTTCCGTTTCCCTGGTTACCGATACCGTGGCGTATCTGGGCGGCGATCGTTTCTGGCTGCGCGCCTTGCCGGTGGTGATGACCACCGGTTTACTCTCGCTGCTGTATATCGTGGTGCCGAACACCTCGGTACCGATTCGTCAGGGCATGCTCGGTGCCTTGCTGGCGGCCTTGGCGTTTGAACTGGCCAAGGGCGGGTTCGCGTTCTTCATCCGGCAGGTGCCCAGCTATCAGGTCATCTATGGTGCCTTCGCCATGGTGCCGGTGTTTCTGTTGTGGATTTATATTTCCTGGATCATCGTTCTCGCCGGCGCCGAGCTGGTGCGCGGCCTGGTGGTGTTCGAGGAGTTTCGGCGCCGGGTGCCGCGCACCCAGTCGCTGCTGCGATTGCTGTGCGTGCTGTGGACACGGCAACGTAACGGGGAAGTGCTACGTCATAATGAGGTGCAGCGCGTACTGCGGGAAGCCGGCGTCACCCATTGGGATGAATTCCGCAATCTGCTGGAGGATCGTGGATTGATGCGCCGCACCGATGAAGGCGGTTACATGCTGAGCGGAGATTTACGTTCGTTGACCCTGGCGGAGCTGCTCGCCATGTTACCCTGGACCAGCGAGCAGCAACTGAGCGTCAATGCCCAGGGGCTGGAGCCCTGGGAAACGGTGCTCAAGGCACGCTGCGATCAGGCGCGCGAAGGCATGCGTGAACCCTTGTCGTTTCCTCTGGAAACGCTGTTTGAGAATCAGTTGCCGGAAACCGGCCCCGATCCCGACCTCAGTGATGAGGGGGCCGGTCATCGAAAAGAGGACGAATGATCATGATTGCCCGTCAAGTGGTGGTGCGCGGCCGCGTTCAGGGCGTGTATTTTCGTGCCAGCACCTGTGATGAAGCCCGCCGCCATGGCGTGGTGGGCTGGGTTCGCAATCTCGAGGACGGTGGCGTGGAAGCCTGGCTGGAGGGCAGCGAGGAGGCGGTCAGCGCCTTACTGGCCTGGATGCGCCGTGGCCCGACCCGCGCGCGGGTCACCGATGTGACGCAAACCGAACGCACCCCAAGGGGTTACGAGGACTTCGAGGTATCCCGGTGAAACAGGTTGAACTGGTGAATGGCGATCTGCGCTTTCCGGCGCTGCTGACCGGTGACGGCGAGCCGGTATTGTTGCTGCATGGCTTTCCGGATACCCATGAGAATTGGGCCGATATCATGCAGCGGCTGGCGCGCGCCGGTTATACCGCGGTGGCGCCGGCATTGCGTGGATACGCACCCTCCTGTCAGCCGGGCAGTGGCGACTATGCGTTGACCGCCGCGCTGGAGGATCTGATGGCCTTCACCGATCAGTTGGGCGGGCGTTTGCACCTGGTCGGCCACGATTGGGGCGCGGTGTTGGGCTACCTGGCCTGCGCGCGCTATCCGGAAACCTTCAGCACTTTTTCCGCGCTGGCGATACCGCCTTTGAAGCGCTTACCCCAGGCGCTGCTGCGGGTACCGGAGCAATTGGGGCTGAGTGCCTATATTCCGTTTTTCCAACTGCCACTGGCGGCGGAGACCTGGCTCAACCGCAACGACCTGGACGGTGTCGCGACACTGTGGCGGCGCTGGTCGCCGGGCTGGGAAGCCGGCCGTTATCTGGAGCAGGCCAAGCACACCCTGGCCCAACCCGGCGTCTTGTCCGCCGCCCTGGGCTGGTACCGGCACTTGCCCCGGCTATGGCGCCGGGACCTGCGTCAGGCCAGCAAGACACTGTTGGGAGAAACCCGGGTTCCGACCCAGGTGTTGCTCGGCGAAAGCGACGGCTGCATGAGCCCGCGCCTGCTGGACCACACCATCTACCCCGGTGACTTCCCGGAAGGCCTCTACGTCAAAACTCTGGCCGACGCCGGCCACTTCCTGCACCTGCAACAACCGGATGCGGTGGCGGAGCTTTTGGTGGAGCACATTCGAAAAGAAGAAAAAAAGACAGTTAAGAGTGAATAGGGAACAGTGAATAGTTAATAGTTAATAGCGAAAAAAATGTGGTCCATGCGCTTTCTGTGGGAGCTTGCCTGCAAGCGAATATTGGCAAGCGCCCGAGCAAACCCCATTCGCTTGCAGGCAAGCTCCCACAGCGGCTAAGCCTGTTTTGGTTTTTTTCTCGGTTAACTATTCACTATCCACTCTTAACTGCCTTTCAGCGCTGTCTCGGTTGTCCACTGCTCTTGTCAATGCACCAGCAGGCGTGGGTGCCGTCGATGGGGATGCCGCCCACCCAGCGTATGGGCGGGCGGCTGTCCAGCCAGTTGCGGTAGCCGCTGAGGACGCCATGGCCGGCATGGGTGACATCCAGCAAGCCTTCATCCCAGGGGCGCCCGGGGGTGCGGTGATATTCCAGCAGCGCCCGCTCGCCTTCCAGCAGGGGTTTCAATACCCAGCGAAACATTTGGGGTGACAAATAGGGGAGCGGTTCGCGTTCCTCTTGCAGGGCGTTATACAGCCCGCGTATGGAAATCGGCCCGCGCTCCGCCACCAGCTGCGCCGCCAATTGCTCGCTCAGTCCCAGGCCGGTGGCCGGATCCGGCAGTTCCAGCAGATGACGGCGCAGGGCCCGGCCAAGCATGGGCAACGCCGAGGTGGTGTGCCGGGACAGGCGGTAAAGCGCTTCGGGATGGTTGGCGGTCACCGCGCGCCAGGCCGCTTCGCCGAGCGACAGCTGCGCGGCGCTGACCGCGCGCCGGCGCCGCCACAACCAGTTAAGCACGAAGGGCGCCAGTTGGGTGAGGCAGCGGAAGCGTTTGACGCCCGGCACCGACTCCACCGCGATCAATTGCAACCGGCCGCCGTTGGCATCATGGCTGAACTGGTGCAGCAGCCGGGCCAGAATCAGCTGATCCTGGCTGTCGTGCTGGAACCACAACACCACCCGCCGTCCCCGCGCGGCTTCCGCCAGCCGGTCTTGAATGTCCTGCTGTTCCCGCGCCACCCGTTGCCAGTCCTGTTGCCGCAGATTGGCCAGAAAACGACTGCGCCGCTGCCGGAACAGCGGTATCGGTTCGTTACGCAGGGGGCCGAGACTGTACGGGTCCGCCAGGCTCAGTATTTCCCCGACGAAGCCGGCTTCGCGCAGACGCGGGGTCAGGTCCATGGCGCCGCACAGATGCAGGGTGGCTTCGTCGCCATCCGGGCTGAGTCCGTACAGCGGCTGGCTGTGTTCCAGCTCGCGAATGTGATGGCTCTGCGAGGCCCAATCCGGGAAACCCTGTTCCCGGGCAATGGCGCGCCGGGCATCGGCCAGGGTGAACGGCTGGCGCTGCGAACGTCGGCGCGCGGCCAGCCGCAATACCGCCGGACCGTGATGGCGGCGGGCGCCGCGCAGCAGATTACGGGCGCGGCGTTCCTGTCTTTCCAGCGTCAGATGGCCGTGAACAAAAGGGCTGGGTGGAGCGGGTACTGCAGAAGACATGTCATGGTCCCTGGACATTCTTCAAACCGTTTTCTCTACCATAAATCCGCAGGGCAAACGGTCAATATGCATACCGGCCGGAACGGCCAGGTTTTCACAAGTTTTACCAATGAAATAACGCAGGCACGCAACACGCTGGCAGGCCACTCGCTGCTGGGGAGCCTCCGAAAAAAGTCATGCCGGGCTACCAAGCCAACGTCATGCCGGACTCGATCCGGCATCTCCCTCTACAAGGTGGTGTGCCTCCAGAAGGAGATCCCGGGTCAAGCCCGGGATGACGGGGTGTTATTCAGGCGCCTGGCCCGCCCCAGGAATTCACCGATACACCGGTAAGTTTCCGCGCAGGCCTCCGGCACCAGATCCTCCAAATTCAGATAAGCGTGAATCATGTCCGGGAAATGCACGTGCTGATGAGGGATGCCGGCTTCACTCAGCCGGTCAAGGTAGCGCAAGCCTTCGTCGCGCAGCGGGCACAGGCCGGCGGTGATCATCAGGGTCTCCGGCATGCCCGTGCCCATGGGCATGTACAGCGGAGAATGAGCGCGCCGGTCCTCGCCGTGCTGGAAGTAATGATCCACATACCATTCGATACGCGCTGTTTCCAACAAATAGCCGTGGCTGTTTTCCTGCAATGAGGGCTGTTCCAGGGTGTAATCCAGACTCGGATAGATCAGTACCTGGCGTTGCGGGCGATGTGCCTCATCGTCCTGCAGCAGGGCGGAAAGCGTGGCGGCCAAGGCGCCACCGCCGGAGTCCCCGGCCAGCGTCAGTGACCGTTGCACTGGATAGCCTTCCCGGGACAGCAGCGGGTAGAGCCCTCGTGTCACCGCCAGACAATCTTCCAGGCCCGCCGGGTAGGGGTGCTCCGGTGTCAGCCGGTACTCCACCGACAGCAACAGGTGACCGCTGGCCCTGGCCAGTTTGCGGCAGATCGGGTCGTACACCTGGACACTGCCGGCCATGTGGCCGCCGCCGTGAAAAAATAAACACACCGGCTTGCGCTGGCCCGGTGCCGGATCGTAGGCGCGCGCGGTGATGGTATGTCCGTCCGCATCCACCAGCAGGTCGCGCACGTCGGCGATGTCGGGGCTATCCGTGACCAGGGTGTCGGTCATCCCCGCCAGGCTGTCGCGGACCATGGCGGGGGTGGCTTCGATACCTTTGCGGCGTTGTTCCTCGATCAGATGGTTGAGCCGGGTCAGCCAGGGCAACAGACCGGGGTGCAGCGCCTTGCTCAGCATTCCTGTCAACATTGAAACAGCACCAGGGCTTCGCCGGAACAGATCATCCGGCCATTGGCGCCGGTGCATTCGGTGGCCAGATTCACCAGTGCCTTGTCGGCGCGCAGGCGGGTCACCGTGACCTTGGCGGTGAGCGCTTCGCCCACATCGGCGTTCTGTTCGAAGTGCAGACTTTGCTTGAGATAGTTGGTGCCGTGGCCGGGCAACTTCTCGCCAAGCAGATAGGAAAACAAGCCGGCGATGAGCGGTTCCGGCACGGTGGCGCACCGGGCCTCGGGGAAGTTGACCAGCGCGCACCACTGGCTCAGCTCCCCGGCGCTGAAATGGCGGGAGACGGTGGCCTGGTCGCCGACCTTCAGGGCGTGAAAACGGGGCAGGGTCTCGCTCACGGGGTGTTCTCCTCGGCGATGTGAATACGGGCGCGGCCTTCCAGGCAGACGCCGCCGTCGGCCTTGACCACACGGGTGGTGAATAGATCGTCCTGTTGCCGCGCTTCGACGATCACCGTCAATGCCTCGTCGGCGTAGGCGGGGGCGGGGAACATCAGTTCCTGCATGGACAGGGTGGCGCCGGGCCAGGACCGGGCGATCAGCGCGCGCAGATGGGAAAACAACAGCATGCCATGGGAAACGGTGGCGCCGAAGCGGGTTGCCGAGGCGTACTGGGGATCCACATGGATGGGGTTGTGATCGCCGCTGATCTCGGCGAAACGATCAAAGTCCTGTTGGGACAGGGTCACGGCTTGCTCCAGCCGTGGTTTATTCGGCGCCATTGCGCAGCTCCTGTTTGGTGACTTTGCCCAGGGCGTTACGGGGCAGTGCCGGCAGGCACTGGAAAACCTTGGGAACCTTGTAGCCGGCCAGCCGTTCACGGCAGTGGGCGCGCAAAGCGTCCTCGTCGACCTGGCTGTCCGGGCGCGGCACGTAGCAGGCCTTGCCCACTTCGCCCCAGCGCTGGTCGGCGATGCCCACCACCGCCACTTCGGCGATGGCCGGATGTTGTTCAAGCACTTTTTCCACTTCAGCGGGGTAGACGTTTTCGCCGCCGGAGATGTACATGTCCTTCCAGCGATCGACGATGTAATAAAAGCCGTCGTCGTCGCGCCGGGCGACGTCGCCGCTGTGCAGCCAGCCGTCGGCTTCGATGGCCTCGGCGGTGGCGTCCGGACGATTCCAGTAACCCGGCGTAATGTTGGGGCCGCGGATCAGCAGCTCGCCGGCTTCGCCGTCGGGCACGTCGCGGCCGTCCCGGTCGACGATGCGGACTTCGGTGAGCAATTGCGGGCGGCCCACGGAGCCGATTTTTTCAATTACTTTGTCTTCATCGAGCAAAAACACGGTGGGGCCGGTTTCGGTCATACCCATGCCGGTACGCACATGAATGCCGTGCTCCACATAACTCTGCGCCACCGGCAGGGATAGCGGGGCGCCGCCGCAGCCCCAGGAACGTACCCGGCGCAGCCGCTCGCCGCTGAATCCCGGTTGCTCCAGCAGCGCCTGGTACACCGCCGGCACGCCGAAGAAAATGGTCGCCCGCCGTTCCAATATGTCGAGGGCTTGTTGAGGCTCGAAATTGCGTGCCACCAGCACGGTACCGCCAACAAAAAACACCGCGCTGGAGTAAAGATTGATGCCAGCGGTGTGGAACAATGGCAGCACGTTGAGCAGTACGTCCTCGCCGGTGAGATTCACCGCCAGGCCGATGTTCAGGTAATTGGCCAGCATCATGCGAAAGGTCTGGATCACGCCCTTGGGCCGGCCGGTGGTGCCGGAGGTGTAGAGCAGGTACCAGGGCGTGTCCGGACTCTTTTCCGGGTGCGCGCTGAGATCCGGGGCCACCTGTTGAAGATCCTGGTGATAGTGGCGTTCCGAGCCGACCGGCTGATCCAGCGCCACCAGCGTCAGGTCGGTGAAGGTGCCCCCGAGGGCGCGGGCCGCGTCGGCCAGTTCGTCACCGAAGATCAAGGCCCCGGGCTGGCAGTCGGCCATCAGGACTTCCAGCTCCGGCACCGCCAGTCGCCAGTTCAGTGGCACCAGAATCAGGCCGGCCTTGGCGCAGCCGAACAGCATGGCGAAGAATTCCGCGCGGCTGTGGCCGAGCCAGGCGAGCCGGTCGCCTTCCCGCAACCCCCAATGCTCACGGGCCGCCGCCGCCAGCCGGGCCGCCCTTTCGTTGAGCTGCGCGTAGTTGTAGCGTTCGCCGCTGTGCAGATCTTCCAGTGCCAGCCGGTCCGGGGTTACCCGGGCACGTTGGGCCAGAAGGTCGAACATTTCCATTGATGCCTCCGGTTTCTTGTTCCGTCGGCGCGGGGTTCGCCAATGGCCAGAGCCCCGCGCCCACATTTTCTTACGGGTTCAGTTCCGACCAGTTGAAGCGGGTGACGCGGTTGCTGATCAGTGAGAACACAAATACCGAGCCGTCACCCACGGCCACCTGTTCGGCGTCGAACAAGCCGCCCGGGCGGCTGCCGAGCGAGCGGTCCAGCCAGTGACCCAGATAGTTCGGGCGGATCACGCCGTTACCGTCCGGGGCGCTGTCGTCCGGGTTGGCCCAGGCCCGCGCCACCATGTTGAAGCCATCGGCCACCAGCAGGCTGTCCTGCTGCGCGTCGTAAGCCAGGCCGGCGGGCAGGAACAGCCGGTCCGCTTCCAGGTCTTCCGGATGGTCGTAGGTGCCGCCACCGACGCCCACTTGCCCAAGCAGGCCGCCGTTGGCCGGGGACAGAGCCTGGATGCGCTGGTTGCGCCGGTCGGTGACGTAGATGCGGTCGGACAGAGCCAGCACACTGCCAATCTGATCGAAGGTGCCGGGGGCGCCCTGATCGAAGAACGCCGGGCCGAGACTCCAGTTGTCGCCCAGGTCACTGCCTTTGTTGCTGTCGACGCCGCCGGCGTACCAGATCCGGTTCAGCGTGCCGCTGCCGCTGTCATAGTCGAATCGCCAGGCGTAATTGGCGAAGCTGGTGATGTACAGTTCGTGTTGGTCGCCGCCGCCGCGTACCGAGATCGATACCGGATAATTGATGTTGCTGGAGGTCAGCGCGATGCGCGGCGCCGACAGGCCGCCGGTGCGGTAGCTCAGGTTGAACAGCTCTTCCAGGTTGCCGTCGGCATCGTAAATACGAACGCTGGCGTCGCCGGTGTAGGGCCAGGGCAGGGTGGCGTCGGCACCCACCAGAACCGCCACCATTTCACCGTGGTTGCTATCGTTGAAAGTGGCGATGCCGGTGACCCCATAGCTGATATCGGTACCGGGGAAACGGCCAAGATAATTGCCGCTGCCATCGTACATGTTGATGCGGGTGTTGGGCGTATCACTGACCAGCAGGCGGTTCTTGCTGCCCAGCCATGCCATGCCGCTGGCGGAGTGCAACTGCCCGGCAAGCGTACGCGGGTGCCCCCAGAATTCATGGTTACTCTCACCGCCGACGCCGGCGGAAACGGAACAGCGCAGCAGGGTGGTGCCGGCGGAATTGGTCCAGCATTTCTTGATGCGATTATTGCCGCTGTCGCTGACCAGATGTACGCGGGCGTCACTGAAGAAGTAACCCCACGACCAGATATCCTCGCGGTGGAAATTGCCGTTGGCATCGATTACCGGCACCAGATCGTTGGGTAACTGAAAGGCGGCATCTTCATTGGCGGCGGTGGTGGGGGCGCGCATCTCCACCTGATGGATACCCAGATGACCATAGACCCAGGTGGCCTGGGCGTCGGCGCTGCCGCTGCTTCGGTACTTCACCGGGTTGGTGTCGGTGGTGGCGGCCAGGTTGGGGAAGCGCAGGATGCGGCCGTTGTAGGTGTCCGCCACGTACAGGTTGCCCTGCAGGTCGGTGCGCACGCCGCGGGGGCGTTTCAGGTGATCGACGTTGCCGTCGTCATCGCGGATGCGCCCGAGCATGTCGTCCAGGGTTAATTGGCCGGTGGCGGTATTGACCCGGAAAATCTTGATGCGATTGTTGCCGTTGTCGGCCACGTAAAGATAGGTGGCGCCATTGTCCGGTGACTGGTAGTAGGTCATGCCCTGGGGAATGCGGAAGCCGTCGCGTTTTTCCGGTTCGCCGGCGTAGTCGTCGTAGTGGGTGGAATCGGTGCCGTAGTTTTTATCCACGCCGCGCAGGATCGGCCCGGCGCCGACATACTGGCCGCTGCCGTCCTGCCAGCCGACGGTCTGGATCAGGCTGACCTGATAGTTGTTGTCCGGGTCGATGCTGAACGCCTTGATGCGATGGTTGAATTCATCGGAGACGTAGATGAACCCTTGCGGCGTGATCGTCATGTTGCGTGGCAGATACAGATCCTCGCCGCCGCCGTGACCGGGCTGGCCGATGGAAGTGACGTATTCGAAATTATCGGCGCTGCCGGCGACGGTGCGGAAAAAATGCACCTGCTGACGGCCCACATCGTTGACGTAAAGACCGGCCAGACGATCGTCATCCGCCTCGCTTTTCGACAGAAAGGCGATGCCCAGCGGCGCGCGGATATCCGGAACGGTGCTGGCTGGGCTGTCCGCCGCCAGGGTCTGGTCGGCGTCGTCGAGGGTGCCGATGGCGGCGCCGTTGAGATTGAGCACGCGGATCTTGTAGTCGCCCATGTCCGCCACGTAAACGCGGGTCTGGGCGGCGCCCAGGGCGACGGTGTCGCGGTCGTAAGTAACGGTGGTGGGGGTGTTGAATTGGTAGCGTTGATGTGCCGGCTCGCTGCTCAACTCCGCCGAACGATCTTCATCGGCGAAGGTCTGGAAGGCGCTGGCCGACAGGGGCAGAGCGCTGATCAGCGCGGCCTGGCCGAGCCGGTATAGCAGGGTGTTTCTGCTCATTGTGGTTCTCCCGATTGTTGTTGTTATGCCCTGATAGAGACTGTGGAACAGGCTCGCTCATACTGCTTGGGCCGTTGAGCCGGGAAAGGAAGGTTTCCCGGCGGTTTGCTCTCCCGTTTGATTCGCGGCTTTGGGGTGTTTTCGTATCAGCGGGCAAGGAAGTCGGCCATGCCGCTGTCCGCTTCGTCGCTGTCGATCTGTTCCAGAAAATGCTGACGCTCGTCATCCAGGGCGGCGCGAACCCGGTGTGGATCCGGCCGCGTCAATGCCAGGGTGTGACGGACGCTGGACGGCTGCGCCCGGCACAACCGCCGTGCCAGCGCGAGCGCCTGATCCTGTTCCTCGCCCTCGTTCACCAGGTGCTGCACCAGACCGATGCGGTGCGCTTCCTCGGCACTCACTCGCCGGTTGAGCAACTGGATGTCGAGGGCGCGGGCGCGGCCGATACGCTCCGGCATCAGAGCGGTCCAGCCGCCGTCCGGGCTGTAGCCCACCACCGTGTACCAGGGTGCGAAGCTGGCGCGCGGTCCGGCCACGGCGATGTCGCAGCCCAGTACCAGACCGAGGGAGCCGCCGGTCACCGTGCCGTGCACCGCCACCACGGTGGGGCAGGGCAGGGTCAGCAGGGCCAGGATGACGTCGTTGAGGCGGCCCACCACGTGGTGGGCATAGTCGCGGCGCTGCTCTCGCGGCGTGTGATAAAAGCCGGCCACGTCACCGCCGGTGGAAAAGGAGCGGCCATTGGCATCCAGCAGCAGCGCCCTGGGGGCTTCGCCATGGGCGCGGGCCAGGGCATCGGCAAGGGCATCCAGTAATTCCGGCACCAGGGCGTTGTGCCGCTCCGGGCGGTTAAGGGTGAGCCGTGCCAGGCCGTCCTGGTTCCGATAAAGCACCAACTCGCTCATGCCTTCTCCTTGCCGTCCAGGGCCAGCCCGTTACGGAACAGATCGGATATGGTGGCGACCACCTCGTCGAAGGAACGGTCCCGGTCCCACAGGGCGAAGCGCAGGCCGAGGAAGTTGGACAGGCCCATCAGGGCCCAGACCCGGATCTCGTCGTTGCCGGGCCGCACTTCGCCTTTGCGGGTGGCATCGGCGAGCATGCGCATGTAGCCCCGGCCGAACGCTTCGTAGTACTCGCGGAAGATCGCTTCGTCGACGAATTGCGCTTCCTGCAGCACCCGATACAACGAGGGGTTGGCGCTGACGTACTCGAGGAAGGCGCGCAGACCCAATTCCTCCGCCTGCAGCCGGTCGCGGGCGCCGATCACGCTGGCGGCCAGATGGGCGCGCACTTTATGGCCCATGTCGCGCACCAGTTCACGCAGGATTTCTTCCTTGCCGGAGAAGTAGCAGTACAGCGTGCCTTGCGCCACGCCGGCGGCGCGGGTGATGTCGCTGATGCCCGCGCGGTGATAGCCAAGAGTGCCAAAGGTGTCCTCGGCGGCTTTCAGAATCCGGGCACGGGTGCGCGCACCACGGGCGGTTTTCGGGGCGCTGGGGGCGATGTCCTTGGCGGCGGAACTCATGGGCAAATCCTGTTTTGTTATTTGAAAACTGAATCGGTAGTCAGAAAAATTACGACTGAAGCCATGCAGTGTCAAGTTGAACCGTGTTTGAAGGGATTTCTTTTTGGTCGCTGTTAGTGCCTGTTTTATAGGGTCTTATTGAGAACTTTGGATGGCTTTGAATTGCGTGGTAGACGAAATAATGAAATTTGTATCCATTTTGATGCTTGAAGAAACCTGATTCAGTTGTCATATTGTGAGCCAATGCAGTTCGCCCTGTTTGGACAAGGCGAGGTGCCGCGCCGTCCGGCCGTGCCGGGACGGTTCTCGACCCAATGACAACAACCGAACAACAAGCCCACTCATCGCGCTGCCGTGCAGACGATGAAGATAGAAAGGGAGAGATAACATGAAGCAGCGTCTGCTCGCCGTAACGGCGTTCACCCTGGGTACCCTGTCGTTTTCCGCTGTCGCGCAAGCCAGTGACAGTGTCCGCATCGCCCACGTCACCGGATTCTCCGGTCCGCTTTCCGCCTACGCCAAGCAATTGGGTGACGGCATGCGCATGGGCTTTGAATACGCCACCGACGGCACCATGGAAGTGGCCGGCCGCAAGATCGAGATCATTGATAAAGACACCCAGAACGACCCCGCCCGGGCCCGCTCCCTGGTGGAGGAGGCCTACGCCGAGGACGATGTCAGCATCGTGGTGGGGCCGGTGGCCTCCGGCGTGGCCCTGGCCACCTTGCCGATCGCCGAGGAATACGAGCGCATCATCATGCCGGAAGGGGTGGCCGACGCCATTACCGGCGCGGACTGGAACCGCTATGTCTTCCGGGTGGGGCGCAATTCCTCACAGGATGCGGTCTCCAACGCGGTGGCGCTGGGGCAACCCGGTGTCTGCGTGGCCACCATCGCCCAGGATTATGCCTTTGGCCGTGATGGCGTCGCCGCCTACAAGGAAGCGATGACCTCCGCCGGCGGCAAAGTGGTGCATGAGGAATACCTGCCCCTGGACACCACCGATTTCACCGCCGCCGCCCAGCGTTTGTTCACCGCGTTGAAGGATCCGGACGGCTGCGACAAAGGCAAGTACATCTTCGCCATCTGGGCGGGCAGCGCCAATCCGCTCGGCCGTATTCAGGATCTGCATCCGGAGCGTTACGGTATCAAGCTGGCCACCGGCGGTAACATTCTGGCCGCTTTGGCCGGCTATTCCGCCTTCCCAGGCATGGAAGGCGCCGGTTTCTATTACTTCGAGTCCCCAAAAAACGAGATCAACGACTGGTTCGTGAAGGAGCACTTCAAGCGTTTCAAGGCGGCACCGGATTTCTTCACCGCCCAGGGCTTCGCCCAGGCCATGGCGATCACCGCGGCGCTGCGCAAGACCGAAGGGTCCACCGACAGCGAGGACCTGATCGAGGCGATGGAAGGGCTCAGCTTCGACACGCCCAAGGGCAAGATGACCTTCCGCGCGGAAGACCATCAGGCGATGCAGGCCATGTACCACTTCCGTATCGAATCGCAAGAGCGTGACGATTGGTTCGCGGATCGCACCGTCACCGCCGGCGTGCCGGTGCTGGTACGGGAAATCTCCATGGACGAGATGAAGATTCCTCTGCGCAATCAGCGCTGATCGGTTGCGGACGGCGTGTTCCGGCGCGCCGTCCGCGCAGCTCGCGGAGCCTCGTCTCCACGGTTTGAGTTTGCCTACGGGGAAGTTGCCATGGCGTCACCAACCGCCGTTCTCGAAACCCGCGACCTGACCATCCAGTTTGGTGGTCACGTGGCGGTGAATCGGGTGTCCTGTGCCTTCCAGGCGGGCACCCTGACCGCCATCGTCGGTCCCAACGGGGCGGGTAAAACCACCTGGTTCAATCTGATTTCAGGACAACTGCGGGCCAGCGCCGGCAGTGTCCATCTGTTTGGCGAAGACATCACCGATCTGGGCGTCGCCGCCCGGGCGGACAAAGGGCTGGGGCGCGCGTTTCAGCTCACCAATCTGTTTCCCGATCTCAGCGCTCTGGAAAATGTGCGCCTGGCGGTGGCGTCGCGTCACCGGATCGGCCATGTATTCTGGCAAATGGCGTCGAAGCGCCGTGATATCACCGACCGCGCCGCCGAGTATCTGCGGCAGGTCAACATGCTGCACCGCGCCGATGACGCGGTGGCCAATCTTTCCCACGGTGATCAGCGCAAGCTGGAAGTGGCGCTGATGCTGGCGCTGGAGCCCACTGTTTTCATGTTCGATGAGCCCACCGCCGGCATGAGCGTGGACGAAGTGCCGGTGATCCTGGATCTGATCGCCCAGATCAAACAGCGTGAAGACAAAGTGGTGTTGCTGGTGGAACACAAAATGGATGTGGTGCGCTCCCTGGCGGATCGCATCGTGGTATTGCATAACGGCGAACTGGTGGCCGATGGTGAGCCCACCGAGGTGATCGCCTCGCCAATCGTGCAGGAAGCCTACCTGGGTGTGGCGGCGGAAGCGGAGGAGGGCGCATGAGCGAGCCGATTCTGTCTCTGCGGGAGGTCTACGCGGACATCGATCAATATCACATTCTGCACGGTGTCGATCTGGATGTGCCGGCGGGAGAACTGACCGTGCTGCTGGGACGTAACGGTGCCGGCAAGAGCACCACGTTACGCACCATCATGGGGTTGACCACCCTGACCAAAGGGCAGGTGCGTTTTCAGGGGCGTGACATTGGTGGCACGGCAACGCCGGCCATCGCCCGCGGTGGTATTGCTTTCGTACCGGAAAACATGGGCATTTTCGGTCAGCTCACGGTGCGGGAAAACATGGTCCTGGCGGCGGTCAGCGGTGCCATGGACGAGCAACGCCTGAACTGGATTTTTGAAGTGTTTCCGCCGCTGAAAAAATTCTGGAATCGCGCCGCCGGCAATCTTTCCGGTGGGCAGAAACAGATGCTGGCCATTGCCCGGGCGGTGATCGAACCGCGCGAGTTGCTGTTGGTGGATGAGCCCACCAAGGGGTTGGCGCCGGCCATCATCAATGACCTGGCCGATGCTTTCGAGCAACTCAAACAACAGCGGGTATCGATCCTGCTGGTGGAACAGAACTTCAATTTTTCCCGGCGCCTTGGCCAGTCCGTGGCGGTGATGAGTGACGGACATATCGTGCACCGGGGCACCATGGCGGAACTCGCCGAGGACGAGGACTTGCAGCATGAACTGCTGGGCCTTGGCCTGGGCGCGCACCAATAAGGAGAACAGAGCATGTCCGCTCCTCAAGATGTTTTTGACGCCGACACCGGCAACAGGTCGTGGTGGGAGAAGCTGCGTGCCTTCCGTCAGGACAAACCGCACCTGTTCCTGTTGCTGATCATGGTGGTGATTCCGCTGTTTCTGATGCCTTCCTCCACCTGGGCGGTACTCACTTTGAGCGGCCTGGCCATGGGCGCCATGCTGTTTCTGATGGCTTCCGGCATGACCCTGACCTTCGGCCTGATGAACGTGTTGAATCTGGCCCACGGTTCCTTTATTTCCCTCGGCGCCTTCGCCGGCGCCACTGTGCTGACCATGTGGCTGAACGACTACACCAGCGGCTCGCTGTGGGTCAATCTGGTGGCCGTGGTTCCGGCGCTGCTGTTCGCGCTGGTGGTGGCGGGGTTGCTCGGCGTGTTGTTCGAGCGGCTGGTGATCCGGCCGGTTTATGGCGATCACCTCAAGCAGATCCTGGTGACCGTGGGCGGCTCCATCATCGTCATGGAACTGCTGCAGGTGATCTGGGGTTCCAACGAAATCCCGGTGCCGCGACCGGAAGCGCTGCGCGGCGCGCTGTTGATCAGCGATGCCATTCCCATTATTGGCGGCATCGCCCTGGAAAAATATCGCCTGCTGGCGGTGATCCTGGGGCTGGGAGTGTACGCGCTGATGTTGTGGGTAATCGACCGTACCCGCCTGGGCATTCTGATCCGCGCCGGAGTTGAAAACCGGGAGATGGTGGAAGTGCACGGTTACCGTATCCGTCTGCTGTTCCTGGCGGTGTTCGTGGCCGGCTCCGCCCTGGCTGGCATCGGTGGTGCCATGTGGGCCATGTACCGGGAAATCATCACCGCGCACATGGGCGAGGAACTGATGATCTCGGTGATCGTGGTGATCATTCTCGGTGGTCTGGGTTCGGTGCGGGGCTGTTTTTACGGCGCCGTGCTGGTGGG
The DNA here is from genome assembly GCF_900217905.1 of Alloalcanivorax xenomutans. Lineage (GTDB taxonomy): Bacteria > Pseudomonadota > Gammaproteobacteria > Pseudomonadales > Alcanivoracaceae > Alloalcanivorax > Alloalcanivorax xenomutans. The sequence continues at coordinate 99,594 of NZ_OBMO01000014.1, read as the reverse complement.
CCTGATCAATCTCTATGTCGGTTATCTGGAGCCGCGGCTGGCGGCGGTGGCCACTGTTGGTCTGATGGTGGCGGTACTGATGTGGCGGCCCCAGGGCCTGATTCCGGTCATCAAGGTGTGAGGAGAGAGACATGCTGAAGACCTTGCTTTCCGGAGATTATCCGCGCAGTCGTCCGCTCACCGTGGTGCTGCTGTTGATGTTCCTGTGCTTGGCGCTGGGGCCGTTCCTGTTCCCCGGTACCCGGGCATTTTCCACCCTGGGCATGATCTGCGTGTTCGTGATCGTGGTGGCGTCCTACGATTTGATGTTGGGATACACCCACATTGTGTCCTTTGCCCATACCATGTTTTTCGGCATTGGCGCCTATGGCGTGGCGATGACCATGGACGCCATGGGTAAAGGCTTTACTCCGATCTTTATCGGGCTGGGCGCCTCCCTGCTGGTGAGCCTGCTGTTGGCATTGTTATTGGGATTGTTGTCGTTGCGGGTGAAGGCGATTTTCTTCGCGCTGGTGACGCTGGCGGTGGCGTTCGCGTTCCTCAGTCTGGTGACGCAGCTTTATCACATCACCGGCGGTGAGGATGGGCTGCGCGTGCGGGTGCCGCGTGAACTGGGGCCGGCCTTCAAACCTTTTGATGGTGAGCTGCGTGGTTTCAGTATCACTACTTTCCTGACCGGGTTGTTCACCGATCCGGGAAATCTCGGTGAGGTATGGCGGGAATCGGTGTTCAAGGCGCGTATCACTGGCCGCGATCTGATGTATTACATCACTTTCTTTGTCACTGTTGGCGTGTTCCTGTTCCTGCTGCGCTTGGTGAACTCTCCGTTCGGGCGCGTGTTGCAGGCGATTCGGGAGAATGAATTCCGTGCCCAGGCGCTCGGCTACCGGACCGTGTTTTACCGCACCGCGGTGGTGATCATCTCCGCTTTGCTGGCGACGCTGGCTGGTGTGTTGTTCGCGCTGATCAACCGCTATGTGAATCCGGAGAACACACTTAATTTCGAGCTGATGGTGTTCATTCTGCTGATGTGCGTGATCGGTGGCATGGGTACACTTTATGGCTCGGTGGTAGGCGCGGTCTTGTTCCTGTTGGCGCAGAATTATCTGCAGGATGTGCTCAAGTGGCTGGGCGGCGGTCTGGAGCCGGGCTCGCTGCTGGCGGAGCTGGTGGGGCCGGAGCGCTGGTTACTGTGGTTCGGCCTGCTGTTCGTGCTCAGCGTGTACTTTTTCCCCGCCGGCATCGTCGGTCAGTTACGGTTGTGGGCAGGGCGGTCGTCATCGCGGAAACAGGGCAACGGCGATGACGCCATGGCGGCCGGCGAGCAGGAAAGCGGCAACAAGGGCAAGGACGGCCCGGTGGTGTCATGAACCGGGAAGCAGTAGGACAGGAGAGTAGTGGAATGGGAGAGCAAGCGGGACGTCTGCACGGCAAGGTGGCGTTGATCACTGGCGCCGCCCGCGGCATTGGCCGGGGTATTGCCGAGCGCTATGCCCGGGAAGGCGCGCGGGTGGCGGTGGCCGATCTGGATGGCCACAGTGCCGGGGAAACAGCAGCGGCGATTCGGGCCGCCGGTGGCGAGGCCATGGCGGTGACCATGGACGTCACCGACGAAACGGCGGTCGGTGATGGCGTCAGCGCCGTGGTGACGGCCTGGGGCGGTCTGGATGTGGCGTTCGCCAACGCGGGTATTCAGCATATCGACCCGCTGGATCAGCTGTCCTTCGCCAATTGGCGCAAGGTCATGGCGGTGCATCTGGACGGCGCCTTTCTGCTCACCCGGGAAGCGCTGCGGGCCATGTACGCCAGCGGTGGCGGCACCATGCTGTATATGGGGTCGGTGCACTCCCTGGAGGCCTCACCGCTGAAAGCACCTTATGTTGCCGCCAAGCACGCCTTGCTCGGCCTCTGCCGCTCGGTGGCGAAGGAGGGCGCTGCCCACGGTGTGCGCAGTAACATCATCTGCCCCGGTTTCGTGCGCACCCCGCTGGTGGACAAACAGATCCCGGAACAGGCGAAAGAACTCGGCATCTCCGAGGATGAGGTGATCCGCAACGTCATGCTCAAGAACACCGTGGACGGCGAATTCACCACCGTGGAGGATGTGGCGGAACTGGCCCTGCACCTGGCGGCCTTCCCCTCGGCGGCGCTCACCGGCCAGTCCGTGGTGGTCAGCCATGGGTGGCATATGGGATGAGAGAAGCAGTTAATAGTTAACAGTGAATAGGGAATAGTTGCGCGGGATGCGCCGGTTGGAAGCTGAAAACAAAGAGGCCGCGCCCAGATGATGGATGCGGCCTCTTTACTTTCATATTCCTGGAAATAAGGCTCACGCTTTTCCCGCGAGCTATTCACTGTCCACTATTAACTATTCACTGCTTTGACGGGAGCCCGGTTCCATCCGTGGAACCTGGAGATCGATCAGGCCTTCAAGGGGTCACAGAAGGGAATCTGAAGGGGGCTCGCCGAACCGCAAAGATACTGTACAAAAGAACAGTGTGTCAAGGTTCGGCGATAATGATCAATCGTCCTCGCCTTCCGGCAGGGTGATGTTCAGTTCCAGAACCTCGCAGCCGGACTCCCGGTCCACTTGCACATTCACTGCCTCCGGGTCCACCGGGACGTATTTGCGCACCACGGCCAGCAGTTCTTCCTGCAGTTGTGGCAGGTAGTCGGGACCGCCGCGTCCGCTGCGTTCGCGGGCGACGATGATTTGCAGCCGCTCCTTGGCGGTGGAGGCGGTGTTCTGCTTCTTAGGCAGCAAGTAACTGAAGATGCCCATGATTTAGCCTCCGAACAGTCGTCCAAACAATCCTTTCTTGGCGGCGGTGAGGAAGCGGTGGGGGCGTTCCTCGCCAATGAACCGCGCCACGGCATCGGCGTACGCCAGGCCAGCATCGGATTCCAGATCCAGGATCACCGGCGCGCCGGAGTTACTGGCATTGAGCACGGCCTGGGATTCGGGAATCACGCCGAGCAGGTCCACGGCCAGGATTTCCTGCACATCGCCCACCGACAGCATCTCGCCGCGGTCCACCCGTTCCGGAGAGTAGCGGGTCAGCAGCAGCCGGGCGGGAATGTCGCCTTCGCCCTGTTCGGCCTTGCGGGTCTTGCTGGAAAGAATCCCCAGGATGCGGTCGGAGTCACGCACACTGGACACTTCGGGGTTGGTCACCACGATCGCTTCGTCGGCGAAGTAGGCGGCCATCAGCGCACCTTTCTCGATCCCCGCGGGGCTGTCGCAGATTACGTACTCCATCTCCATGTCGCGCAGGCCGTTGAGGACCTTCTCCACGCCTTCCTGGGTCAGAGCATCCTTGTCGCGGGTCTGGGAGGCGGGCAGGATGAACAGGTTTTCCACCCGCTTGTCCTTGATCAGACCCTGCTTGAGATTGGCGTCACCGTTGATCACGTTGACCAGGTCGTAAACCACGCGGCGCTCGCAACCCATGATCAGGTCCAGATTCCGCAGCCCCACATCAAAATCGATTACCGTGGTTTTATGGCCACGCATGGCGAGACCGGTTGCCAGGGCGGCGCTGGTGGTGGTCTTGCCCACTCCTCCCTTGCCGGATGTCACGACCACGATTTTTGTCACGATCTCTTCTCCTCGAAGTCCTTGCAGACGTAGGTGCGAGCCGCTACCGGACACCGGCAACGACAGGTTCTCAACTTTTGCCCATCAGATCGGCGAAGCACATAGCGTCGCCGTCCAGGCTCATTTGCACGGGTTTGCGTCGATAGGCGTCAGGCAGATCCTCGGCGACCCGGTAATGGCCGGCGATGGACACCAGTTCCGCGTCCAGATCCTGACAGAAGATCCGCGCCGCCTCATTGCCCCGCACGCCGGCCAGCGCCCGTCCGCGCAACGTGTTGTATATATGAATATTGCCTTCGGCCAGCAATTCGGCGCCGGTGCTCACCGGAGCCAGCACGATCAGATCGCCACGGGCATAGACCTGTTGTCCGGAACGCACCGGCTGCTCCACCACCAGGGTGTCCTCGGCGGCGGCCGGGGCGGACTTGCTGTTGCCGGTGCGCGCCGGCGGCTCACTGCGGGCCACATCGCGGCCATTGGCCAGATTGATGCTGCCCAGGCCGAGCATGGCGGCCACCTGGTCGTCCAGTTCCGGGTGGCGGGCCAGGGCGACCAGATTGACGCCCAGCCCGCGCAGGGTGTCCACGGCGGTCAGCAGCTCCACCTGGGAGGCTTCTTCCGGATGGGCCACATCCACCACCACCGGTGCGTCCAGCAGCCACTGGGCGGCGTCTTCCAGCCGTTGGGAGATTTGCTGATGCAGACTACGGGAGTCCAGGTCCTTGAGATAGAGGACCGTCGCCATCAGCATGCGGCCCTTGAACTCGAAACTTGCCTTTTCCTCGATGGAAACTGTCATTGACTGGGTCTTTTTACCTGCTTATTGGGTCGAAGGCGGCCGCCGGGAAGCGGCAAAGGCCCCGGTTGACCGGCGAATGAGCCGGCCATTGGGGGCACTCGACATATCCGGCAAAGCGTAGACGAAACCGACAAGCGGCGAAAGACGCGCGACCCACGGTCATTGTTAAATTTGCCAATGTTGGGACCCGCCGATCAAAAAATCGCCGGGAGCGATTTTTGACGTCGCGCTCGCGACGGCCCGGAGGGCGGCGGCCATGGACGGCAAGCCGCAATAAATCGCCGGGAGCGATTTTTGACGTCGCGCCAGCGATGGTCCGAGAGCGGGTGCCTCTGGCCAGGGGAGGAGAGCCGGCGATCAGCGTTCCAGGACGCGGGAGAAGCACGGTCCTGGAACGCTGACCGCCGGCTTTCCACGAACTCCGCGGACTCTCGCTCCGAATCTATCCAGGCTTCGATTGCCCGTGTTTGGGGAGGACGATAGGCTCAAGACTGGAATTCAGCAGCACATATCGTAAATACCACTGCCAGGGTTGTCTTCGAGTCATGAATACGTATCAAGGAAGCTGTCATTGCCAGTCAGTGGTATTCGAGGTCAGGTGCAGCCTCGACATGGCCTATATGTGTGACTGCTCCATCTGCACAAGGAAAGGGGCGAGAATGGTCTACGCAGAGCAAGCCGATTTTAAGCTGTTAAAGGGAGAGCACGGCCTGGGTTGCTATCAGTTCAACACTAAAGTGGCCGAGCATTATTTCTGCAGGACCTGTGGTATCTACACGCATCATAAGCCCCGCGCTTTGCCCGGCAAGTACGGTATAAACGCCGGGTGTTTACAGGGTATTGATCCATTCAATCTGGAGGTCACGAAGGTGAATGGGGCTTCCAGGTAGTCGTTGCCGGCAGTCTGGCCATACAGGATTTATTGTTTTTGTGTCTGATTAGCGAAATGCTGCCGGACGCCGGCCCCCCGGCGCCCGGCCCGCGACTCACACCGGCCGTTCGGTGTGCATTTTCACCTCTTTGAGTTCGAAGTCGAAAGCGTCGGTGAGCAGACAGTCGTAGCGCAGGGCGTCGTACTCGAGCAGCTCGTTCACCTTGTCGCCGGCAATCACGCCCTTGGCCACCGCCACGTGCAGGCGTTCTTCCAGGGTTTCCCCATCCAACTCGCCTTTGCCGTCGGCCTTGAGGAAGGCCAGGTAGGCGGGTTCCACCTCCAGCAGTTTGCGGTAGGTGTTTTCCACCCGGCCGATGGCGTCTTCCGGGTCATCACAGCGGTAGGTGAAGCTGGCCAGGGATTCCCGCACGCTGGTGGGCTCCATGATCTGGTCGCCAACGGTGCGGATCAGATCGTCTCCAGGACGGTGGGCGCCGGCCGGGCGGCCGAGCGGGAAGAACCAGCCTTTCAACAGGCAGCCGATGCCGAACACGCCTAGGTTGCGGTAGAACGCCTCCAAGGCTTCGTGGGCCTGGCTCAGGGCGTGATGCAGGGCATAGGTGGCATGGGCGTCGTTAGCTTCGTCCCGGGGCAGGGTGCCATGGAACTTGAGCACGGCGCAGGCGATCAGCAATTGGCTGTGGGCATCGCCGAGCCGCGCGCTGAGCAGTTCGCGACGTTTGAGGTCGCCGCCCAGCAATGCGAAAGCGGCGTCGGAGGTGCTGGCCAGCACCGCGCTGTAGCGGCTGATCAGACGGTACCAGGGGGTGCTGAAGCTGTCCGCGTTGGCGGGGATGTCCGCCAGGCGGCCGCCGGTCAGGGCATGGGCCAGGCCCCGGCACATATTGCCGATGGTGTGACCGGCGTGCTTGAGGAACAGTGCCTCGAAGGCCTCCAGGCCGCGCTCCTTGTCCTCGTCCTGCAGGGCGTTGAGTTCGTCGTAGAGGAAAGGATGGCAGCGCAGCGCGCCCTGGCCGAAGATCATCAGCGAGCGGGTCAGGATATTGGCGCCTTCCACCGTGATGGCGATGGGGATGGCCTGGTAGGGCAGTGCCATGAAGTTGCGTGGCCCGGCCTGCACCGCGCGGCCGCTGGCGATGTCCATGCCGCGGTTGATCAGGCGGCGCATCATTTCGGTGGAATGGTACTTGGCCATGGCGGTGACCACCGAAATAGTGCCTTCTTCCAGCCCCCGGGTAACCAGATGGCGGTAGGCCTCCAGGGTGTAGGCGAGGCCGGCCACTTCAGCGGAGGCTTCCTGTACCCCCTCGAACTGCCCAACGGCGGTGTTGAACTGGCGGCGGATGCGGCCGAAGGCGCCGGCCGTCTGGTAGCCCATCTCGGCGCTGGCGGTGGCCAGGGCCGGCAGGGAGACGCCGCGCCCGGCGCCCAGGCATTCGATCAGCATGCGCCAGCCTTTGCCGGCCATGTCCGGGCCGCCGATGATGGCGTCCAGGGGCACGAACACGTCGGAGCCGTTGATCGGCCCGTTCATGAACGGCGAGCCGCCGGGGTTATGACGCCGGCCGATTTCCACGCCGGGGGTGTCGGCGGGGAGCAGGGCGCAGGTGATGCCCAGCTCTTCCTCGTCGCCGAGCAGATGATCCGGGTCATACAGTTTGAAGGCGAGCCCCACCACGGTGGCGATGGGCGCCAGGGTGATCCAGCGCTTGGCGAAGCTCAGACGCATGCCCAGCACTTCCTCGCCATCCACCTCCTGGGTGCAGATCACGCCGCGGTCGGGCAGGTTGCTGGCGTCGGACCCCACCTCGGGCCCGGTCAGACCGAAGCAGGGGATTTCCTTGCCGGCGGCCAGATCCGGCAGCCAGCGTTGTTTCTGTTCGTCGGTGCCGTATTTGGCCAGCAGTTCACCCGGGCCGAGGGAGTTGGGCACCATGGCGGTGACGGCGGCGGTCAGTGAACGGGTGGCGATCTTGCTCATCACCCGGCTCTGGGCGTAGGGGCTGAAATCCTTGCCGCCGTACTCCTTGGGGATGATCAGGCCGAAGAAACCCTTGTCCTTGAGGAATTGCCAGACCTCCTCGGGCAGGTCGCGCAGCTCATGGTAAATCTGCCATTCATTGAGCATGCCGCAGAGCTGTTCCACCTCGTTGTCGATGAAGGACTGCTCCTCCTCGCTGAGGGTGGTGAAGCGGGTCTTGGAAAAATCATCCCAGTCCGGCTTGCCGCTGAACAGCTCGGCCTCGAACCAGGTGGCGCCCGCTTCGATGGCTTCGCGCTCGGTATCGCCGATCGGCGGCATTACCTTGCCGAGGCTGTTGAACACCGGCTGGACGATCAGCTTGCGACGCAGTCCCGGGTGGTTGAGCACCACCAGGGCCGCCGCCACCAGAATCAGCAGCAGAGGATTCAACAACCAGCCGGCGAACAGCACACCGCACAACAGGTACGCCACCACGAAAGTGATGGAGCCGACGGTCAGCGACAGTTGTAAATAGAAAACAGTGATCAGAGTGGCGGCCAGAATCAGCAAGGCCAGCAGACTCAACATGGTCATCTCCTTTGCCAGCGTGAATGGCACCGGTGGCATCCGGTGTTGTCCCGTCCGTGTGCGCTCCCCTGCGACGACACTTGGGGACGACTTTAGTCTACCTTTATACCTGTGTTCGTGGGGTCTTTTAACCGTATTTGACGTCGCCGCGGTGACTATCGGATGAATCCCGCGCGGTGGGTGCGGATGTCGTTGACGCGCGGAATTACGTACAATTGCCGCTCTCCCTGGTCCCGACACCCCCGACAGGAGCATTGCGGTGCAAGACAACGCCTCGATCATTGACGTTAACGAACAAAATATTCAGCAGGTGCTGGAAGCCAGTCGGCAGACGCCGGTACTGGTGGATTTCTGGGCGCCCTGGTGCCAGCCCTGCCTGCAAATGGCACCGACCCTGGAAAAACTGGCCGCTGAGTATCAGGGCAAGCTGATCCTGGCCAAGGTCAATGCCGATGAGCAGCAGAACATCGCCGCGCAGTTCGGCGTACGCAGCCTGCCGTCCCTGAAGCTGGTCTATCAGGGCCAGTTGGTGGCGGAGTTGGAGGGGGCCCAGAGCGAAGGGGCTCTCCGCCAATGGCTGGCGCCGGTGCTGGATCCGGAAGCCGCCGAGAAAGAACAGGAAGAAGGGTTTCTCGAGCAGGTCCGCATGGCCATCGAGGCCGGCCACGGCGATCAGGCGGAGCAGGCCCTGCGGCAGACGCTGCAGCAACAGCCGGACAAACACGCTTTCCGTGCGTTGTTGGTGGAATTCCTGCTCGGCGAAGGCCGTCAGGACGAGGCGCAGTCGGTGTTGGCGGAAATCGCCGAGGACGTGGAGGAGTTGCGTCCGTTCCGTGCCCGCTTTGCCCTGCTGGACAAGCTGCCGGCCGGCAACGAGAGCCTGAAGACGCTGGCGGAACGCATCCAAGCCGACGGCAAGCCGGAGGATCTGCATGCCTATGGGCTGCGGGCCGCCGCCGCCGGCCAGTTCCGTGAAGGGCTGGAGGCGCTGCTGACCTTGTTGCGGGATCATCGTGACTATGAGGAAGGGGTTGCCCGGGCAGCTCTGCTGCAGGTGTTCGACTGCCTGCCCAAGGGCGATCCGCTGGCCAGTGAATACCGCCGCAAGATGTTTACCTACCTGTACTGACGCGGCACCCGCCGGTCCTGCCCGCCCGCCGCACCGGTGCCGGGCAGGCAGGGGAGGAGATGTCCATCCCGTCCATCTTTCCGCACTGATTGATAACATCGGAAGTGCACAAAAACAGTGCCAAATGCTCTGCCCTGGCACCGATATTGTGCGCAATAACGGTGCTTATGCCCTGATATGCCCGAATTCCGGGCAATGCCTCCCTGGCCCGATTCTTGAATGCCCTTGTCCGGTGCAATTGGGGCGGGCTGCTTCCCGCTGGTGCAACCGGCCGCCCGGGCGGCCTTCGAGGACCAGGAATTCGATCTATGGGCATATCTCTGATTTCTTCGCGGCGATGGTTGGGATGGCTGGCGGTGTTGCTGCTGCCAGGCGTGGCTTCCGCCGATACCCTGAATCAGGCCGACACCGCCTGGATTCTGACCGCCACTGCTTTGGTGTTGTTCATGACCTTGCCGGGGCTGAGTCTGTTCTATGGCGGCCTGGTGCGGGGCCGGAATGTGCTGTCGGTGCTGATGCAGTGTTTCGCCATCGCCTGTCTGGTGTCGCTGATCTGGCTGGTGGCCGGCTATTCCCTGGCGTTCACTGATGGCGGCGCCGCCAACGCCTGGATTGGTGGCCTGGATCTGGCCTTCTTTGCCGGCATGACCCGTGAGAGCTTGTCCGGATCGCTGCCTTTGAGCCTGCACGCGTTGTTTCAGATGACCTTTGCCATCATCACTCCGGCGCTGATCGTCGGCGCCTTCGCCGAACGTATGCGCTTCGGTGCCATGCTGGCGTTCAGTGGTCTGTGGGTGCTGCTGGTGTACGTGCCGGTGTGCCACTGGGTGTGGGGCGGCGGCTGGCTGGCTGAACTGGGACTGTACGACTTCGCCGGCGGCACCGTGGTGCACATCACCGCCGGGGTGGCGGCGCTGGTGGCGGCCCTGGAACTGGGGCGGCGTAAAGGCTGGCCGGGGCAGGCGATGATGCCGCACAACATGACCATGACGGTGACCGGCGCCGGCATGCTGTGGGTGGGCTGGTTCGGTTTCAATGGCGGTTCCGCCCTGGCCGCCGACGGCAATGCCGCCATGGCCATGCTGGTGACCCACATTTCCGCCGCCGCCGGTTCCCTGGCCTGGGTGACCATGGAGTATCTGAAGTTCGGCAAGCCCTCGGCGCTGGGTATCGCCACCGGCATGGTGGCCGGTCTCGGCACCATCACGCCGGCTTCCGGCTTCGTCGGGCCGGGTGCGGCGCTGGTGATCGGTCTGTGCGCCGGCGTGCTGTGTTTCTACATGGTGCTGGTGGTGAAGCAGAAATGGCGGATCGACGATTCCCTGGATGTGTTCCCGGTGCACGGCGTTGGCGGCATACTCGGCACGCTGCTGGCCGGGGTGTTCGCATCCACGGAGCTGGGCGTGTTCTCCGGCTTCGGTTTCGCCAAGCCGGACTACGGTATGTTGCAGCAGGTGGGGGTGCAGGCATTGGGCGTGGTGGTGACCTTCGTCTACACCGCCGTGGTGACCTGGGGCGTTCTGAAGCTGGTGGGGCTGTTCTCGCCGCTGCGGGTGACGCCGGACGAAGAGACCCAGGGGCTGGATCTGGCGTTGCACGAGGAGCGTGGCTACGACCTGTAAGGCGTCGGACGCTTTGGAACGGCAGGTGGTAAACCATCGCGGAACAACGAGAATGGGCTCCGCTGTCCAGGAGGAGCTCTAAACCGCGATGAGCCGTAAATATGCCTGCCAGGATGGTGTGCCCGGTTTTTCATTACCGGCGTCTGGCGTAACGACAATGCCATGCCGGGACCGTTATGCTCGGGGTATCGCAATGGGAGACCCCGGCATGGAAATCGACCCTTACGGCTGGCCCGCCGCCGGCACCCTGGACGTGCGCAAGCTGCCCACCCTCGCCAGCGAACCGCCACCACCACTGGAAGAGAGCCGGGAACGATTGCATGAGCACCAGCGGCGGCTGTATGCCTGCCAGCGTTATGGGGTGTTGCTGGTGGTGCAGGGACTGGACGCGGCTGGCAAGGACAGCCTGATCCGTACTCTGGCGCGGGCCATGGACCCCGCGGCGTTCCGCGCCTATTCCTTCGGCCGGCCGCTGGGGGATGAACTCAACCATGACTTTCTCTGGCGGGTATGGCCGCGTTTGCCGGCGCGGGGGCAGGTGGTGGCGTTCAATCGCAGTCATTATGAAGCGGTCCTGGCCGAGCGGCTCTGGCCGGTGGTCGAGGTCCCGGAAGAGCCGGACTGGCCCGGCCGCTATCAGGCCATCAACGATTTCGAGCATCATCTGCACCGCGAGGGCACCCGCATCATCAAGGTGTGGCTGAACACCTCGGCGGAGGAGCAACGCAAGCGGCTGCTCAAGCGCCTCAACAAACCACGCAAACGCTGGAAGTTCGAGCCGGCGGACATCGACAACTGGTTGTCCCGCGACCTGTATCTGGAACGGGTCAATGAAACCCTCATCGCCACTCACACCGGACATGCTCCCTGGCATCTGATTGCCAATGATGACAAGGACGACGCCCGTGCCCGGGTGGCGCATTTATTGGCGGAGACACTGGCGTATCTGGCGCCGGATTACCCGCGTGAGAACATCGAGTGCATCGACCGGTATCGGACTTTGCTGGCCGGGCCGGAGGATTGACCTTTTGGCCTTCTTGGACCCGAGTACGGCTATTGCCACCCCCCGAGCCTTTCTATAAGGTACGGGAAAGTTTCGAACGGCCGTTTGAAAAGGAAAGGCGCGTCTCGAAGCCCTATCCCTTGAGCGAGGAGAACATAATGAGCGTTGAATTCCTGTCAGACGAATGGTTCGCGAAAGTGAAGGAAATTCGGGATGCGGCCGGCGATGTGTCCGCTCCGGCGGCTCTGGCCGATCTGGTGATCAATATCACCGTCAACGGCGACGGCGGCGAGAAAGCGCTGTCCCTGGTTGGCGGGATGATCGAGGAAGGGCACCGTGATGAAGCGCCCACCACCCTGATCCTGCCGGCCGATCTGGCCAAGCGCATTTTCATCGAAGGTGACCAGTCCGCGGGCATGCAGGGTTTCATGAGCGGCCAGATCCGTATCGAAGGTGACATGAGCAAGCTGATGGCGCTGCAGTCCGCCCAGCCCACCGACGATCAGAAGCAACTGATGAAGCAGATTCAGGACATCACGGCCTGATCACCATCTTCTCAGCAAAACGCCCGGTGCCTTCGTGGCCCGGGCGTTTTTTTATTGACGCCGGACGTCAGATGCTGGACGCCGGACGCGTTAGAACACCAAGTCTTGAAACGTTGCGGAAGTAAATAGGCGCTTTTAGTGCTTGCAGGGGCGTCGGGGCTGGTTTTCATCTTTTGGCGTCCGGCGTCCGGCGTCCGGCGTCCGGCGTCCGGCGTCCGGCGTCCGGCGTCCGGCGTCCGGCGTCTCCCTTTGGCCTCTCCCGCGATATCCGCTATCCTCTGCCACCCGACCCGATGTTGCCGGTGCCCCCGGCGACCCGTTCCTGACCGGTTCAAGGACACGCCGTGACTCGCGCCAGCGAATTGCTTAATGACGCCGACCATATGGGCCGCCTGCTGGACGGCTATCGCCCCCGCGAGCCCCAGTTGCGCATGGCCGACGCGGTGGACGCGGCGATCCGTTCCCACGGTACTTTGCTGGTGGAGGCGGAAACCGGCACCGGCAAGACCCTGGCTTATTTGCTGCCGGCGCTGCTCGGCGACGGCCCCACGCTGGTTTCCACCGGCACCAAGAGTCTCCAGGATCAGTTGTTCTTCAAGGATCTGCCGGTGGTGCTCAAGGCACTGCCGGTACCGCGCAAAGTGGCCCTGCTGAAGGGGCGCGCCAACTATCTGTGCCCCTATCGCCTGGAACTGCACCAGGAAGAAGCCCGTTTTCTGACCCGGGAAACCGCCGAGCAATTGCAGATCGTCGCCCACTGGGCCGGCCGTACCCGTTCCGGCGATATCGCCGAGTTGAAGCAGTTGCCGGAAGACGCGCCAGTGTGGCCCTGGGTGACCAGCACCGCGGACAACTGCCTGGGCGCGGAGTGCCCGCGTCATTCCGAATGCCCCTTGATGAACGCCCGGCGGGAGGCCCAGGAGGCGGACCTGGTGGTGGTCAACCATCACTTGTTCTTCGCCAATGCGGCGTTACGCGGGGAAGGGGTGAGCGAGCTGCTGCCCAGTGTCAACACGGTGATTTTCGACGAGGCGCACCAGTTGCCCGAGGTGGCGGCGAATTTCTTTGGCGATTCACTGAGTACCCGGCAGCTTCAGGAACTGGGACGGGACAGCCTGTCGGAGGCGTCCAGCAATGCCATCGATGTGGGCGAGCTGAACCGCCGTATCAGCGCGCTGGACAAGGCCTGTCAGGATTTTCGCCTCGGCCTTGGTGAGCAGGAACGCCGCGCGCCCTGGTCCGAGGTGGCGGAACTGGAGGCGGTGCGGGAAGCGGGGCAGGCGCTGCGCGAGGCCACCTCGGAGCTGGAAGCCTTCCTCAAGCCCCACGCCAAGGCCAGCCGGGGATTGGAAGCCTGTGCCCGGCGCGCCTGGGAGCACCTGCGTACTCTGGAGAATCTGTTGGAGGCGCAGGCGCCGAACCGGGTCTATTGGTTCGAGACGTTTCGTCGCACCGCCGTGCTGCACGGCACCCCGTTGTCGGTGGCGGCGCAGCTGCGGGCTCAACGGGAGCAGCACCCCTGTGCCTGGGTGCTGACCTCCGCCACCCTGTCCGTGGCTGGCCGTTTCGAGCATTTACAGAAGCGCCTGGGGCTGGATGAGGCCGAGACGCTGCGTCTGGAAAGTCCGTTCGATTTCAAACGCCAGGCGGTGTTCTACGCACCGGATGGCTTGCCGGCGCCGTCGTCGCCGGGGTATACCGCCGCGCTTTCCGAAGCCATGGTGCCGGTGATTGAAGCGGCCGAGGGGCGGACGTTCTTTCTGTTCACCAGCCATCGGGCGTTGCGCGAAGCCGCCGGTATTCTGCGCCAGCGCCTGAGCTATCCGTTGCTGGTGCAGGGCGAGGCCGGTCGCCGGGAACTGCTGGATGAGTTCCGGCGTCTGGGCAATGCGGTGTTGCTTGGCACCAGCAGTTTCTGGGAAGGCATTGATGTGCGAGGCGATGCGCTGAGCTGTGTCATAATCGACAAGCTGCCGTTCGCGTCGCCGGGTGATCCGGTGGCGGCGGCCCGCATCGAGTACATCAATCGCAACGGCGGTAACGCCTTTCGTGATTACCAACTGCCCCAGGCGGTGCTGGCCCTGCGTCAGGGCGCCGGCCGTCTGATCCGCGATCCGCAGGACACCGGCCTGCTGGTGGTGGCGGATCCGCGCCTGCTCAGTAAGGGCTACGGGCGCATGTTCATCGACAGCTTGCCGGGCATGACCCGCACCCGCAAGCTGGAGGTGGTGAAACGTTTTTTCGATTACATCAGGAATCGCTGACCGTGTTCCGCCGCATCGGCTCAGCCGCCTTCTCGGGAGTAGCCAGCCAATGACCCGTATTGTCGCCATCGAAACCGCCACTGACGCCTGCTCCGTGGCGCTATGGCAGGACGGTGCCGTATTGGAAAAGTTCGAGCCCGGGGCGCGCCGGCAAACCGAACGGGTATTGCCGATGGTGGAGGAACTCCTGGCGGAAGCGGGTATCGAACTCTCCTCGGTGGATGCGCTGGCGTTTGGCCAGGGCCCGGGCTCCTTCACCGGGGTACGCGTCGCCACCTCGGTGGTGCAGGGGCTGGCCTTTTCACTGGACTTGCCGGTGGTCGGGGTCTCCACCCTGGCATCCTGTGCCCTGGCTGCCCATGATCTCCAGCCCCGCTTTCAACAGGTCGTCGCGGTGTTCGACGCCCGCATGGGGGAAGTGTATTTCGGCGCCTATCGTTGTGGCGGTGACAAGGTGGAAGCACTGTGTGATGAAGGGGTGTTCGCGCCGGAACGGATTCCCGTGCTGGATGGCGGCGACTGGCTGCTGGCTGGTTCCGGAACGGTTTATCAGGACGCGCTGCGCGACCGCCTGACTTGGGCCGGGGTGGACGCCGAGGCGATGCCTCGCGCGGCCACCGTGGCCCGTCTGGCGGTGGCGGCGGTACGGGAAGGTCGCACCGTGCCGGCCGAGCAGGCGCAGCCGGTTTATTTGCGCGATCGTGTGGTTCAGATAGGGAGCAAGTAATGATCGAGTGGGATTTGCCGAATGTGCACCATCTGCAAGTGGTGGTGCCGAAGCAGGCCATTGATGTCATGGGCCACGTCAACAACACCGAGTATCTGCGTTTCATGGAGCAGATCGCCTGGCACCACACCCAGGCGCTGGGGCTGGGCTGGGACAAATACCAGCAGCTCAACCGTGGCATGGTGGCGCGTCGTACCGAAGTGGATTATCTGGCGCCGGCGTTCGAAGGGGAGTCACTGCTGGTCGGCACCTGGATCGTGGAGAACGACGAACGCATCAGTATCACCCGCCGTTATCAAATCATCCGTGAATCCGATGGGCTGACGCTACTGCGTGGCCGTACCCGCTGGGTCTGCGTGGCTCTGGATTCGGGCAAACCCCGCCGTATGCCGCCGGAATTTTTGTCCGGTTACCAACTTACCGCCCGGGAAGATTGAGCCGAATGGATGCCTTTCAAGCCGTTATCCTGGCCCTGATCCAGGGCCTTACCGAATTCCTGCCCATCTCCAGCTCCGCTCATTTGATTCTGCCCTCGGCCCTGTTCGGCTGGCCCGACCAGGGCCTGGCTTTCGACGTGGCGGTGCACCTGGGAACCCTGCTGGCGGTGGTGGTGTATTACCGCCGGGATCTGCTGGCGATGACCGGTGGCAGCCTGAAGGGGATCCGCACCAGCACCATGAACAGCGAGTTGCGTCTGACTCTGCTGGTGGGGCTGGCGACGATTCCGGCGGTGGCCGCCGGTTTTCTGGCCAAGGACCTGATTGAAAACGAGTTACGCTCGGCCACGGTGATCGCCGTCACCACGGTACTTTTTGGTGTGCTGTTGTGGCTGGCGGACGTGCTCGGCGCGCGTCGGCGCGGCACCGAAACCATGGGCGTGGGCAGTGCCTTGTTGATTGGTGTGGCGCAGGCGCTGGCCCTGATCCCTGGCACCTCGCGCAGTGGCATTACCATCACCGCGGCGTTGGCGCTGGGCTTTCGCCGTGAAGACGCGGCCCGCTTTTCTTTTCTGATGTCGATACCGGTGATTCTTGGCGCCGGCCTGCTCAAGGCCAAGGATCTGGCGGAAAGCACGGTGCCGGTGGACTGGCTGCACCTGATCCTCGGCGTGGCGGTCAGCGGCGTGGTGGCTTACCTGACCATTGTGTTCTTCCTGCGTTTGCTGGACCGCATCGGCATGCTGCCGTTCATGATTTACCGGCTGCTGCTGGGCGGTGTGCTTTTCTACGTTATTTATTCAGGAACAACGCTGTCTTGATACCAGTGGCCTGTCTCCCCGGCGCCCCGGACCTGCAAGGGGTTCCTCATGTGGAGGATGTGGCCAGTGCCCGGGAGCAAGGCGTTGAACTGGTGCTTGGGCGCGTCGACGACCGCCTGTCCTTGTGGGCGCCGGCACGGAAGGCGGCGCCTCTGTGCGTGGATTTCCTCGGTGGCCGCCAGGGCTATCGTCTGGCGGCGGACCGGGTGCGTCATGAGCGGTTGATCAAGGCACTGGGGAAAGTCGTCGACGCGCCGGCGCGAGTTTGCGATCTCACCGCCGGCCTCGGCCGTGATTCGGCGTTAATGGCCCAGGCCGGCTTTCAGGTGTTGATGGTGGAGCGCCAGCCGATATTGCACGCCTTGCTGGCGGACGGTCTGGCCCGCGCGGTGGGCACGCCGCTGGCGTCCCATCTCACCCTGTTGCCGCTTGCCGACGCACGGGATCTGGCGGCTGTTCTGGAAGGGCCGTTCCACGCGGTGTTTCTCGACCCCATGTTTCCGCCCAGGGACAAAAGCGCGGCGGTGAAGCAGGATCTGCGCTGGTTGCAGCAGCTGTGTCCGTACCCGGATGAGGTCGAGGAGCAGGCGTTGCTGGCCATGGCGCGGAGCCTGGACGCGCGCAAGGTGGTGGTCAAGCGCCCGCGCCGGGCGCCGCCGCTGGCGGCGGTGGCGGCTTCGCACAGTCTCGAGGGAAAGACCGTTCGCTTCGACGTTTACACGTGATGAGCGCTGAAAAGAGATCGAGGTCACCCCTCATTCGCGAGCAAGCTCGCTTCCCACAGCGGTGTTCCGAAGCCTCTGTGGGAAGCGAGCTTGCTCGCGAATGGGGTTGCCCGCAAAAGAGCAGGTCCGCAACGGTGGGACGTCACTGGTTTACGGACCGCGACCTCTTTAAGCGGACGTCTGGCTGTGCGGCTCTTCCGCCAGCGCCCGTTCCAGCTCCGGAACCCGCGTCACCCGCTGGATCGCCTGGCTGACGTCCGTGCTGAGAATACGGCGGGCCTCGTCATCGAGTGCCCGCAGATGATCGCCGAACTGCAGCATACCGGCCTCGTCCTTCCACACCAGCCCGGTGTCCAGCAATTGCTGGATGAAGGTGCGCAGCACTACCTTGTCGAAAAACTCCGGTGAATTGAATTCGTACAGCAGCGACAGTCGTTGCGTGGTGCGGCTGGCCAGCTCCGCCAATTGCTCCGCTTCGAGCCGGCCGCCGCCATACTGCACCAGTAGGCGGATGGTCAGATAATAGCGCTCCAGGGACGGCATCACGGTTTGCCCCAGATGGGCCAGCATGTCCGACGCCACGGTGTGAATCGGCGCGCCGTGCAGACAATCGCCGTCGCGCTCCACCAGACCCTGTGCTTCCAGCATGCCGATGATGCGATTGACCGCATTGGTCAGCTCGTCACCTTCCTGCCAGTGCAGAAAATACTCGTTGCGGAAGAACGGATAGAGCAGGGCGACCATGCGCTGCAGCGTGCTCTGCGTCAGGCTGCGGGCGTTGAAGAACAACGAACAGATCAGTCCCGGCAGTACGAACAAATGCAGACTGTTGTTGCGCACATAGGCCATTTGCAGCGCGGTGGCCGGATCGGTGGTGACCAGATCGCCGAGAGGATGGGACACCCGCAGCAGAAATTCATGTTTGAGCCCGTAGTCGATCAGAGCATCGGCGTCGGTGTCCGCCAGGCAGGCGGTGTCACTGTAGGGCGCTTCGTTCAGCAGCGTGATATACAGCTGCAGTTGCTGCCGCAGCTGTTGCAGATCCATGGTGTGTTTGGGCGTTGCCAGCAACGCCAGGCTGATCAGATTGACCGGGTTGGCCACGGCCGCGGCATTGATGCGCGTGGCCACTTCCTGGCCCAGGGCGTTGACCGTCTGTTTGAACCAGTCCGGGGACTCCTGGGCGTCCAGTGTCTCGCCGCGCCAGCCTTCCCGGTGGTCATCGAGGAAATCCACCAGTTTGATCGGTTCACCGAAATTCACGTGCACCTGGCCGAAGTGGCTGCGCAGCACTTTCGCGGATTTCAACAGTCCGAAGATGGATTCCTTTTTCTTTTTCTTGCCGTGCAGTTCGCCGATATAGGAACCGCCTTCGATGACCTTTTCATAACCCACATAGACCGGTACGAAGGCGATGGGTTTGCGCGCATCGCGCAGGAAGCTGCGCAGTGTCATCGCCAGCATACCGGTGCGGGGCTGCAGCATGCGTCCGCTGCGGCTGCGGCCGCCTTCGATGAAGTACTCAATGGAAAAGCCACGCGCAGTGATGGTGTGCAAATACTCATAGAACACCGCCGCGTAGAGTGGATTGTCGCGGAAACTGCGGCGCATGAAGAAAGCGCCGCCGCGCCGCAGAATCGTGCCCACCACAGGCAGATTCAGGTTGATGCCGGCGGCGATATGCGGCGGCACCAGACCATTGCGATAGACCACGAAGGACAGCAGCAAATAGTCGATGTGGCTGCGGTGGCAAGGCACGTAGATCACTTCGTGATCTCGCGCCACCTGGGTGAGATTGTCCAGATTATAGAGGCGAATGCCGTCGTAAAGGCGGTTCCAGAGCCAGTTGAGAAACAGCTCCAGCGCCCGGATCACGGTGTGGGAATAGTCGGCGGCGATTTCCAGCGCGTAGCCACGGGCCCGGGCGGTGACTTTTTCTTCCTTGTCCTCGCTGCTGGTGATTTCTTCCTGGATCGCCTGGCGCACCGCCGGAGACTGAATGATGTCATTGGTCAGGGTGCGCCGGTGAGACAGGTCGGGGCCAATGGCCGCCTCTTGCTGGCGGCGGAAGTGTACCCGCAGAACACGTGAGGTCTTGCGCACCACCTGGTCCACGTCATCGGACTGATCGGCAAGCACGCGCAGGGACACCGGCGGGCTGAACTGCAGGTACAGATCGCGGCCCTGGGTAAGAATGATAAGAAACTTCTTGATAAAACCCGGTGGTGCCCAGGTGTCGGAGAACAGAATCCGCCAAAGCGAATTTTCCTTTTCCGGCTGGCGTCCCCAGAACACCGACACCGGCACTAATTGCACATCCAGGTCCGGGTTGTCGTGCAGGGCACGCACCAGTTTCCGCAGGCGAGGCGGCACCAGGGCATCCCGTTGCCGGGTGCCGGTCACACCGCGTTTGTACAAGTAGAAGTAGCTGCGGCGCAGATGCTGTTTGCCCAGGCTCAGGGAAGAATTGGCGGCGCTCAGCTTCTGCTTGCGGGTGGCCTGATGCACCACCGCCGCATCCGCCACGGAGCGATCGCGCATCACATAAACCACCGGCTTGTTCGGGTCCAGTTGCAATTCTTCGGGATCCGCCGGTAGCGCGGTGGCGCGGGTGCATAGCCGCATGAAGGCGCGGATCAGCAAAAACAACAGTCGGTCGAGGCCTAGCCATGGACTCATAAAGCGAGCTCTTGGGTATCCGGGTAGAGGTCGATTCTACCGGACCCGGACCGATGGCGCCCACCATGGTGATTCACACTGGCGCGGAATCGAACGGTATCCACGGTCATAGCCTTACCGGGACCGATTAACCGCTCCGCTCGTATGGCATTTCTTCCCGCAATCCGCGATCATCCTGATTCGCGATACCCCCGTATTAAAGGAGTAACCCGTGTCCGAACACCAGGCCGGCCTGTTTGACCGTCACTATACCCATCATCTTTTCCTGGAATTCGCCCTCGGCGCTGGCGCCGACATGGACGGGGTGCGCCAGGCCTTGCGCGATGTGCTGGCGCGGGCACCGGCCAGCACCCCGCTGCTGATGGCGTTCGGCCCCGGGTTGTGGCAGAAGCTGTCCCGCTCATTCCGCTTTCCGCCTTTTTCCCTGGAAGGCAAGGCGCCCTCCACGCAGGGGGATCTGTTGATCTGGATACAGGCGGAAAATCCCAGTGACCTGTTCGACACCGCCCTGGCGGCGTCGCGGCGGTTGCGTGAGGTATTGGCTCTGCAACTGGAGGTTCAGGGTTTCGTTTACCACGACATGCGCGATCTGTCCGGCTTCGTCGATGGCATTGGCAACCCCACCGGTGACAAGGCTCTGGCCGCCGCGGTGATTCCGGAAGGGCAGCCCGGGGCGGGTGGCAGCTGGATGATCACGCAGAAATGGGTGCATAAACTCGAAAGCCTCAACGCCCTGCCGGTGGAAGAACAGGAAAAGGTGTTCGGCCGTACCAAGGCCGACGCGGTGGAGTTCGATGAGGAGAACATGCCGGAGAACTCCCACGTAGGCCGCACCGATGTGGACCATGATGGTGTGCCGCAGAAAATCTGGCGGCGCTCGGTACCCTATGGCACCACCACCGAGCACGGTTCCTACTTCATTGCCTTCACCTGCGAGCGGGAACGTTTCGAGTTCCTGCTACGGCGTATGTACGGCATGGTCGACGGCGTTCGCGACCGCCTGCTGGATTACAGCAGGCCGGTCACCGGCTCCTGGTGGTACGCGCCCAGCCAGGAATGGCTGAGCGCGCTCTGAACCAGCTGCAAGCGGGCGGGCAGGTCGGCGTGGCGCCGCCGCTCGCACCGGCGCCGGCCCCGCGCCCCCTTACCGGTGTCCTGCTGATGGCCGCCGGCGTTGGCATCCTGCCGTTGATGGACAGCCTGGCCAAATACCTCAGTGATGAATACCACGTGGTTCAGGTTACCTGGGCCCGCTATCTGTTCCATTTCCTGCTGCTTGGGGCCCTGCTGCTTTGGCGTTTGCCCCTGTCCGCGCTGATCCCGCGCCATGCCGGCCTGCAGGTCATCCGTAGTGCTTTCCTGCTCAGTACCACCCTTTGTTATTTCGGCGCCATTGCCTTTTTGCCGCTGGCCAATGCACTGGCTCTGGCGTTTCTCGGGCCGCTGGTCAGTACCGCTCTGGCGCCTCTGATCCTGGGGGAAAGCGCTGGCCCGCGCCGCTGGATCGCGGTGACGGTGGGGTTTCTCGGCACTCTGGTGGTGATCCGTCCCGGCTGGGGCGAGTTTCACTGGGCCTCCTTGCTGGGATTGGGGGCGGGCGTCTCCTATGGGCTCTACCAGCTCACCACCCGGCGCCTGTCCGGCAGCGGCCGCCCCTCGGTGACGCTGTTTTACACCTCGGTATTCGGCCTGGCGGTGCTCAGTTTGATTGTTCCGCTAGTCTGGCGCTGGCCGGACCCGGCCAGTTGGGGGCTGATGCTGTTGATGGGGTCGGTGGGGGCCCTGGCGCACTTTCTCATCATTCGCGCCTTCGAATACGCCAGCGCCCCGGTCCTGTCCCCGGTGAGCTACATGGAAATGGTCTCCGCCGTGACCCTCGGCTGGCTGATCTTCGGCGACTTCCCCGATCCTTGGACCTGGACGGGTATTGGCCTGATCGTGGTCAGCGGACTATTGATTGTTATATGGGAATGATAAGGGCAGTTAAGAATGAACAGTGAATAGTCAACAGCGAAACAAGAGCCACCGAAAAGGTTTTGCGTACATTGCAAATCCCCTCATGCGTTCCTGCAACGGTGTTTTTCACTATTCACTGTTACTTGTTACTTATTAACTAGTCTCTGCTTTTCCCAAACATTTTCCAGACCAGGAACGGAGTCAGCTTCAAGCTGGCGCCGAGCCATTGCAGTGGGCCTTTGGGGAAAGCAAAGTACAGAGCGTTGAGCAGGCCCTTGTAGGTGGCGCGGTCGAACGGGTACCACCAGAGGTTACGTTTGGCCGGGAGCAGGTCCCAGTTGATCGCTTTGACGTGGGTCATTTCCTCCAGACCCTCCGGGCCGTGGGTGCGACCGATGCCGGATTCCTTCCAGCCGCCCCAAGGGGTTTCCGACAGGCCATGGCTATAGAGGTGGTCATTGAGGGTGGTGACGCCGGATTCCAGCCGGGCGGCGAGGGCGCGGCCCTTTTTGTTGTCGCGGGTCCAGATCGAGGAGGTCAGGGCCAGTTTGGAGTCGTTGGCTTTTTCCAGGGCTTCCTCGGCGTTGGCCACGGCGGTGACGGCAATGATCGGGCCGAAGGTTTCTTCACGCATCACCAGCATGTCGTCGCTGACCCGGGTAAGCAGGGTGGCGGGCAGGAAATAGCCGTTTTCCACGTCGCCCACAGGTCGTGACTGAGCCTCAATGCGCGCGCCTTTGGCGAGGGCGTCTTCCAGATGTTGTTCCACCGTGCGTTTCTGGCCTGCGGTGGTGAGGCTGCCAATATCCACCGGGATGCTTTTATCGTTGCCGGGGCCATGGCGCAGGGCTCGGGTCTTCTTCGCCAATAGTTCGACAAAGTCATCGTACACCGAAGCTTCCACATAGACGCGCTCGACGCCGCCGCAGCTTTGCCCGGCGTTCTGGTAGCCGGCCCAGGCGGCGCCGTTGCTGGCCCGTTCCAGGTCGGCGTCGGCCAGCACGATCATCGGGTCGTTACCGCCCAGCTCCAGCGACAACGGCGTCAGTGTTTGCGCGGCCTGGGCCATCAGCACCTTGCCGGCGTTGACACTGCCGGTGAAGAACAGCTTGTCCACGCCGTTTTCAAAGAAGGCGGTGGCCACCGCCGAGCCGGAACCGACGATATGCTGGAACAGCCCGTCCGGTAATTGGCCGGCCTCGATGATGCCCTCGATGGCGCGGCCCACCGCCGGAGTGGCCGCGGCCACCTTCAGCAGCACGGCGTTACCGGCCATCAGGCCCATGATGATTTCACCGAACGGAATCGACAGGGGATAGTTCCAGGGGCTGATGATGCCCACGACGCCCAGGGGCAGGCGGCGGATCTCGGTGCGCTTATTGGCGAACAACAGACTGCCGCCGGGGCGGCGTTTCGCCGCCAGGACTTTCTCCGCGTTACGGCCATACCACTGGCAGGCGAGAGCACAGGGCAACACTTCGGTGGCCAGGGCATCGACCAGCGTCTTGCCGTTGCTTTCACTGACTACACGGGCCAGTTCCTCGGCGTTGTCGCGAATGTAATTGCGCATGCGCTTGATGTGCACGGCCCGTTCCCGGAACGATTTGGCCGCCCAGATCCGCTGAGCCTGGCGCGCCTTCTCGAAACGCCCCGGTAAAGTGGCGAGGTCGGTCTCATTGAGTTCGGCTACGGCTTTGCCTGTGGCGGGATTGGTGTCGATCACGACGGTCATGGTTACGGCTCCGGCGGCAATATTGAATCACTGGCGATAATGGTGGAGCGATCGGGAAAGCCATGCCATGGCCGGGGCGCCGGGGAGGGCGGCATTGGGCGCCAGGGATGAGAGCCGTGGAACTATGAAGCCCCTGTAGGAGCCTGCCTCGCAGGCGAATCTTTTGAGCCAAGGCTTATTCGCCTGCGGGCAGGCTCTTACAGGGTTTGGGGACGCCGGATAAGTCAGACCAGCAAATTCTCCAGCACCCGGCGGTAGATTCCGGTGAGGGTATACAGTTCGCTGATACTGGTATGTTCGTCCACCTTGTGGATGGTGGCGTTCACCGGTCCCAGTTCCACTACCTGAGCGCCGGTGGGCGCGATGAAACGGCCGTCGCTGGTGCCGCCGGCGGTGGACAATTCGGTATCGCGGCCGGTTTCCTGACGAATCGCCGCCACGGTGGCGTCCACCAGGGCACCGCGATCAGTGAGGAACGGCTGGCCGGACAGGGTCCATTGCAAGTCATAGTCCAGGCCGTGCTTGTCCAGAATCGCTTCGGTGCGCTGCCGCAATATGGCTTCGGTGAGTTCGGTGGAGAAGCGAAAATTGAACACTACCCGGCAATGGCCGGGAATCACGTTGGTGGCGCCAGTGCCGGCCTGAATGTTGGAAATCTGGAAACTGGTGGCGGGGAAAAAATCGTTGCCCCGATCCCATTCCTCGGCGGCCAATTCCGCCAGAGCGGGCGCGGCCTGGTGCACCGGGTTGCGGGCCAGGTGAGGGTAGGCCACGTGGCCCTGGATGCCTTTGACCGTGAGCACGGCGCCGAGGGAGCCGCGCCGGCCGTTTTTGATCACATCGCCCACGGTGTCGGTGGAGGAAGGCTCGCCCACCAGACAATAATCGATGGTCTCGTCGCGTCCTTGCAAGTACTCCACCACCTTGACGGTGCCGTTCACCGATGGCCCTTCTTCGTCGGCGGTGATCAGAAAACCGATACTGCCGTCGTGATCGGGGTGGGCGGCGACGAAATCCTCCACCGCCGCCAGCATGGCCGCGATGGAGCCTTTCATGTCCGCCGCGCCGCGACCATAGAGCAAGTCTCCGTCGATAGTGGGGTCGAACGGATCATGGGTCCATTCCTCGCGTTCCCCGGTGGGCACCACATCGGTGTGCCCGGCGAACACGAACAGCGGGCCGTGGTTACCGCGCCGTGCCCACAGATTGCGCACCTCCTCGAACCACAGGGTTTCGCACTGGAAACCCAGAGCTTCCAGTTTTTCGATCATCCAGTCCTGGCACCCTTCGTCTTCCGGCGTAACGGAAGGGCGGCGGATCAGTTCCCGGGCGTAGTCGAGGGCTTTGCTCACCATGGGCTCCCGTGTCGGTGTGGGCGTCAGTTGTGCTTGTGCAGTTCTTCGTTCAGGGCGATGGCGCTCTTGTTGGTCCGGCACTGCACCGCGCCGCTTTCCGAGTTACGGCGGAACAGCAGATCGGATTTGCCGGCCAGATCCCGTGCCTTGACGGTATCGACCACGTCGCCGTTTTCGTCCAGCACCTCCACCTTGGTGCCGGAGGTGATGTAGAGGCCCGCTTCGATGGTGCAGCGGTCGCCCAGCGGGATGCCGGTGCCGGCGTTGGCGCCGAGCAAACAGCCTTCGCCCAGGGAAATGACGATGTTGCCGCCGCCGGACAGCGTGCCCATGGTGGAAGCGCCACCGCCGATGTCGGAGCCCTTGCCGACGAACACGCCGGCGGAGATGCGGCCTTCGATCATGCCCGGGCCTTCGGTGCCGGCGTTAAAGTTGATGAAGCCCTCGTGCATGATGGTGGTGCCTTCGCCCACATAGGCGCCGAGGCGGACCCGGGCGGTATCGGCTATGCGCACGCCGGTGGGGATCACGTAGTCGGTCATTTTCGGGAACTTGTCGACGCTGTTCACTTCCAGCAGCTTGCCGTTGAGGCGGGCCAGCAGTTGACGCTCCGGCAGCTCTTCCAGATCCACCGCGCCTTCGTTGGTCCAGGCCACGTTCGGCAGCAGCGGGAAGATGCCGCTGAGTACCACACCGTGGGGTTTCACCAGGCGATGGGAGAGCAGGTGCAGCTTCAGATAGGCTTCCGGGGTGGAGGCCGGCTCGGCATCGGTTTCCAGGATGGTAAGCACCACCGGTCGCTCGGATTCCTGGAACGCCACAGCGTAGCTGGCCTCATGTTCGAAACCGGCTTCACGCCATTCCCGGGCCAGGTGTTGCACCTGGCGGTGGGTCAGTTCCAGGGCGGCATTGCCGCCTTGGTAGCCCACTTCCTCACGCACGACCTCAATCAGTTTGGGATCCGGATTCAGGTAAGGATCCGGATAAAACACTTCCAGCCAGTTGTCATCACGGTTCTTGGTGCCGCAACCCAGGGCGAAGGCGAAAATCGTGCTCATAACAATCTCCTTTGGCGTCGAACGTCAGACCGGGGCGCCCGACGCTAATTAAAACAAAACTCTTTTAGAACAAGGCTTGCCATTGGTCGGCGTTGAAGCCGGCCACCAGGGCCTCTCCGTGCTGGAGGATCGGCCGTTTGATAATGGATGGATTGTCCAGCGCCACGGGCACGGCCTGTTCGGCATCCATATTGTCGCGCACATCCTGATCCAGTTTACGCCAGGTGGTGCCGCGACGGTTGATGACGGTTTCCCAACCCAGGGTATCGATCCAGCGGCGCAGTTCCGCTTCCGGCACGCCTTCCTTTTTGTAATCGTGAAACACGTACTCCACGCCCTGGTCGTCCAGCCAGACCCGGGCCTTCTTCATGGTGTCGCAGTTCTTGATGCCGTAAAGGGTAGTGGCCACGGTAAGCTCCTTACTGTGTTCATATGCCGGCGGTTACAGACGCTTGATCAGCGCGCGCATGCGCTCGGCGCCTTCCACGCACTGGTCCAGTTCCGCCACCAGCGCCATGCGCACCCGGTTATTACCGGGGTTGCGGCCGTTCACGGTGCGAGACAGATAGCGGCCGGGCAGCACGGTGACGTTCTCTTCCGCCTTTAATTGACGGGCGAAACTTTCGTCGTCGATGGGTGTGCGCGGCCACAGGTAAAAGCCCGCGTCCGGGGCGGATACCTTAAGTACGTCACCGAGAATGTCCAGCACCGCGCGGAATTTTTCCACGTACAGGGCCCGATTGGTTTCCACGTGGGTTTCATCGTTCCAGGCGGCGATGCTGGCCAGTTGGTGATGGACCGGCATGGCGCAGCCGTGATAGGTGCGGTAGCGCAGGAACCGTTGCAGGATTTCGCCATCGCCGGCGACGAAGCCGGAGCGCAATCCCGGCAGGTTGGAGCGTTTGGACAGGGAGTGAAACACCACGCAGCGGCGATAGTCGTGGCGGCCCATTTCCGCGCAGGCCTGCAGCAGGCCGGCCGGGGCCCGGTCCTGATAAATTTCCGAGTAGCACTCGTCGGAGGCGATGACAAAATCGTATTTGTCCGCCAGTTGGATCAGTGCTTTCAGCTGTGCTTTGGAGAGGGTGGCGCCGGTGGGGTTGCCCGGAGTGCAGATGAACAGCAACTGAGTGCGGATCCAAACGTCTTCACCGACCGCGTCGAAATCCGGTTGCAGGCCGGAGGCGCTGGTGCACGGCAGGTACACCGGCTCGCCACCGCCGAGCAGCGTGGCGCCTTCGTAGATTTGATAGAAGGGGTTGGGCATCAGTACCAGTGGCCGGCGCTGCCGGTCCAGCAGGGCCTGAGTGAAGGCGAACAACGCTTCGCGGGTGCCATTTACCGGAATCACCTGCCGGTCCTGGTCCACGGTGGTCAGTTTGAAGCGGCGCACCAGCCAGTCCGCGATGGCCTGGCGCAGTTCCGGCAGGCCGTTGGTGGCCGGATAGCGGGACAGCAAAGCGGTATTCTCGCGCAGCACTTGTTGCACGAATTCCGGTGCCGGATGTTGCGGCTCGCCGATGGAAAATGACACCGGAGTTTTGTCCGAGGCGGGTAGTTTGTTGAACAGCGTCGCCAGTTTTTCAAAAGGGTAGGGATGCAGCTGCTCCAAATCCGGATTCATGAGGCGCCGGCGCTCCTTGATCAAAAAGTGGTGGAATAAGTGTCGTTCTGATTGCGCTTGTCCAGTTCCCGCATGAGCGTGTCCTGCAGGTGCTGGCATAGCTCCGGGTCGGATACCGGATCACCGTTGAGGTCGGTGACGAAGAACACGTCCTCGACCCGCTCTCCCAGGGTGGCGATGCGCGCATTCTGCACCAGCAGCTCAAACTGCACGAAGATGCGACCGATATGGGCCAGCAGGCCGGGGCGGTCCAGAGTGTGGATGTCCACCACGGTGCGGTCATTGACAATGTCGTTGCTGATCACCACCTGGGTCGGCACGTCGAAATGCTTGTGCCGGCGCGGCATGCGCCGGCTTACCGTGGTGCCGAACTTCTCCGGGTGCTTGAGCGTCTCGGTCAGGGTCTGGCGGATGTGTTCGATGCGCGGCCAATCATCGCCGATCGGTGTGCCATGCTCGTCCAGGACGATGTAGGTATCCAGGCTGAAGCCGTCGGCGCTGGTGATGATGCGGGCGTCCATGATGGTCAGGCCAAGGCTGTCCAGGGCGTTAACGGTGGCGGCGAACAGGTTCTGGGTATCAGGCGTGTAGATGAAGATCTGCGAACCGCCTTCGGTTTGCCCCTGGCCCATCTGGTTTTCGCGGATCAGCACCAGTGGATCTTCCGGGTTGGGGCGGCCGAGCAGCGCCTCGGTGTGCCAGGCGATATCCCAGGGGGTTTCGCGAAGAAAATACTCGTCGCCGATGTTGGCCCACAAAGCCTCCACCGCCTGCGGATCCTGGTCGCGATCCACCAGCATCTTAAGCGCCGCTTCGTGGGTTTCGTCGACCCAGTCCTGTTTATCCAGCGGGTTGTTCAGGCCGCGGCGCAGGGCGCGCTTGGTTTCCACGTACAGTTGGCGCAACAACGAGGCGCGCCAGGAATTCCACAGGTTCGGATTGGTGGCGTTGATGTCCGCCACGGTGAGTACGTAAAGATAGTCCAGGTGCACCAGATCGCCGACCACGCGGGCGAACTCGTGCACCACGTCCGGGTCGGAAATGTCCTTGCGCTGGGCGGTGACGCTCATGGTCAGATGGTTGCGGACCAGCCAGGCCACCAGTTTGCCGTCCCAGTTGCTGAGGCCGTGGCGCTGGCAAAAGGCGATGGCGTCCTCGGCTCCCAGTTCGGAGTGATCACCGCCGCGGCCCTTGGCGATGTCATGGTAGAGGCCGGCGACATACAGCAGTTCCGGTTTCGGCAGTCGGTAAAACACTTCGCTGGCCAGCGGGAACGTCTCGCGCATGTCGTCGTAACGCAGCCGGCGCATGTTCTTGATCACCAGCAGGGTATGGGCATCGACGGTGTAAATATGGAACAGATCGTACTGCATCATGCCGATGATGCGGCCGAACTCGGGCAGGTATTTGCCGAGCAGCCCGTAGCGCTTCATCCGACGCAACTGGGTGAACAACGAGTGAGGGCTGCGCAGCAGCTGCATGAACAGGGCGGTGTTGGCGGGATCGTTACGGAACGCATCGTCGATGGTGGGCCGGGCTTCGATCAGCGCGCGAATAGTCTCCGCGCGAATGCCTTTCAGGTCCGGGTTCTGCGCCAGCAGCACGAACATTTCCAGCATCGCCGATGGGTGCTTCTGAAATACGTCCGGAGCGCTGATTTCCAGGTAGTCATTACGTGCCTGGAAGCGGCGGTTGAGCGGACGCTTTTGTTCCGGCGTGCCGGAGCGCAGAATCGCTTCGTCGAACAATTGCAGCAGCATTTCATTGAACACCGACATGGCCAGCGCCACCCGGTAGAACCCTTTCATGAAATGCTCAACCGCCAGGTTGGCGTCGGAATCCCGATATCCGAGGCGGTCCGCCAGTTGCCGTTGATGATCGAACAGCAGCCGGTTTTCATTGCGGCCGGTGAGCGAGTGCAGCGCCCAGCGGATGCGCCACAGCTCGGCCAGCCACTTTTGCAGCAGCGCGTGTTCCTTGCGGGTGATAAAACCGGCTTCGACCATGGTATCGATGCTGTCGGCGCCAAAATGCCGCTGTGCCACCCAGGAGATCATTTGAAAATCACGCAGGCCGCCGGGGGCGTTCTTGAGGTCCGGTTCCAGGTTGTATTCGGTGTCGTTGTGTTTGGCGTGGCGGGCGGTCTGCTCATCCCATTTGGCGGCGAAGAAGCGGTCCGCCGGCCACATCCGGTCCGGGGCGGTGTGTTCGGCCAGGGCGGTCAGGACCGCGTTGTCGCCGGCCAGGGTGCGTGCCTCCATGATGTTGGTGGCGACGGTGATGTCCTCGGCCGCCAGGGCCACGCACTCGTCAAGGGAGCGTACGCTGTGGCCGATTTCCAGGCCAATGTCCCAAAGAAAGGCCACGAAACCTTCCAGGGACCCGCAGGCCTGTTCGTCCGGGCGCTGGCGGAACAGCACCATCAGGTCCACATCGGAATAGGGGTGCAGTTCGCCGCGGCCGTAGCCGCCCACGGCCACCAGAGCGGCGTCGCTCAAATGGTCCAGACCGAACAGGGACCAGGCGGCGATGAGGACCCGGTCCACCAGGGTGGCGCGGCCGTGCACCAGATCCTCGATCGGGGTCTGGTCAAAAGCGGCGTCCAGGCGCGCCTGCCCTTCCTCCAGGTAAGCCCGGGCGGCCTGTCCCGGCTGGTCGGCATCGCGCAGGCGTGCAAGAAGGTCGGACTGGCTCAGAGGGGGCGTCAACGTCATGCTGGAACCTGCCACATAAAAGAAGGGGCCGGCGCAAGGCCGGCCTCCGGATTGGACGAGCCACCGGGATGGCGGTGCCGTCCGCTCATTCTACACAAACCGGGGATGACACCAACGGCTCAATACAGGTCCTGTTCCTCGTCGCGCGCGGTGAGCACCTCGTAGCCGTCGGCGGTGACCGCGATGGTATGCTCCCACTGAGCGGACAGCTTGCGGTCCTTGGTCACCACGGTCCAGCCGTCCGGCAATACCTTATTGGAGGCCTTGCCGGCGTTGATCATCGGTTCGATGGTGAACACCATGCCCTCGACCAGCTCCAGACCGGTGCCGGTTTTGCCGTAGTGCAGGACCTGGGGCTCCTCGTGAAAGCCCTCGCCGATGCCGTGGCCGCAATATTCGCGCACCACGGAGAAACGCTCACTCTCGGCCAGTTTCTGGATACGGTGGCCGATGTCGCCCAGGCGTACGCCGGGCCTTACCATTCTGATACCGGCCAGCATGCACTCACGGGTGGTTTCCACCAGACGGCGGGACAGCACCGACGGCTCACCCACGTAATACATTTTGCTGGTGTCGCCGTGCCAGCCGTCCTTGATCACGGTGACATCGATATTGACGATATCACCGCTCTTGAGCACCTTTTTCTCATTGGGAATACCGTGGCAAACCACGTGGTTCACCGAGGTGCAGATGGACTTCGGAAAAGGAATGCGTCCCGGCGCGCCACCGTAGCCAAGGCAGGCGGGGATGGCCTTCTGCTTGTTGACGATGTGGTCATGGCAGATACGATCCAGTTCCTCGGTGGTCACCCCCGGCCGAACGTGCTCGCCAATCATTTCCAGGACTTCGGCGGCCAGACGGCCGGCTTCGCGCATTTTGGCGATTTGTTCGGGGGTTTTGATCACTACATTCATGCCAGGAACCTGTTCGTGGTAAAGGATGTCGTCGTCAATGAGCCGCGGCAAATAAAGACCGAAGTCAGTAAAGGTCGAGAACGAGCCCGGTGTCTACCCTGGAGATCGAGGGAAAAATACCGTGTTTTCAGAGACTTGGACGGACCCGGTCGGGTAGCGGCCGGGTCTTTTCCGTTGCCTCGATGGGGGCGGTCGTGGTATAAAGCGCCCGCTTTCTCACTCGTCGGCGGTGCCGCATTGTAACCGTTCGGCGCTGAGGAGTGGAGCCTTGGACCGGGCAACCCTTCCCAATACCGGGAAATGGGGGCTCCGGCCGGGTAAACAACGACACACACGTTCCGACACATGGCTCGGGGTGCTTCCAGGCGCTTCCTCTCTATTTATTAGGGAAGGGGAGACCGGAGGTTGGGTCATGAGGGGACGTGGAGGCCTAACCCTTGGAGTTTACATTATGTCTAGCGTAACCATGCGCGATATGCTGAAGGCCGGCGTGCACTTCGGCCACCAAACCCGTTACTGGAACCCGAAGATGAAGCCGTTCATCTTTGGTGCCCGCAACAAGATTCATATCGTTAACCTGGAATCCACCCTGCCGCTGTTCAACGAAGCCATTGGCTTCCTGAACAAACTGGCCGCCAGCAACAACAAAGTGCTGTTCGTTGGCACCAAGCGCGCCGCCCAGAAGGCTATTCGCGAGGAAGCCACTCGTTGCGGCATGCCTTATGTGGATCACCGTTGGCTCGGCGGCATGCTGACCAACTGGAAGACCATCCGCCAGTCCATCAAACGCCTGCGTGATCTGGAAGCGCAGAGCGAGGACGGCACCCTGGACAAGCTGACCAAGAAAGAAGCCCTGATGCGCCGCCGCGAGATGGACAAGCTGGAACGCTCCATCGGTGGTATCAAGGAGATGGGCGGTTTGCCGGACGCGCTGTTCGTGATCGACGTGGATCACGAAGATATCGCCGTTCAGGAAGCCCGCAAACTGGGTATTCCGGTGGTGGCGGTGGTGGACACCAACTCCGACCCGGATGACATCGACTACGTCATCCCGGGCAACGATGACGCCATTCGCGCTATTCAGCTTTATGTCCAGGCCGCCGCCGACGCGATCCTGGAAGGCAAGGAATACGCGAAAAACAGTGGTGCCGGCGGCGAGAGTGAATTCGTCGAGGTAGTGGAAGACTCGGAAGCCGACCAGGCCGAGGGTTGATTCGCGTCGGGCCGGGGATATCCCGGCCCGTGCCACCTGATTCAACACCCTGTTAAAAGATTCAAGAGGTAAGCATGGCTGCTGTAACTGCTGCAATGGTGAAAGAGCTTCGTGAGCGCACCGGCCTGGGCATGATGGAATGCAAAAAGGCGCTGGTGGAAGCGGATGCGGACATCGAAAAAGCCATTGATGACCTGCGCAAATCCGGCCAGGCGAAAGCCGCCAAGAAAGCCGGTCGTACCGCCGCCGAAGGCGCCGTGGTCGTGGCCACCAGCGACGATAATTCCCGTGCGCTGATGGTCGAGATCAACTCCGAAACCGACTTCGTTGCCCGCGACGAGAACTTCCTTGGCTTCGCCAACAAAGTGGCTCAGGCCGCTCTGCGGGCCGGTGCCACCGACGCCGCCGAGATCGCCGAACTGAAGCTGGAAGATGGCGCCTCCGTGGAAGAAGCGCGTCAGGCACTGGTGCAGAAAATTGGTGAGAACATTCAGGTGCGTCGTGCCGTCGCTCTGAACGTGGAAGGCGGCGTGGTCGCTTCCTATGTGCACGGCGGCAAAATCGGCGTGCTGGTTTCCCTGTCCGGTGGCGATACCGAGCTGGGTAAGGACGTGGCCATGCACGTGGCCGCGGTGGCGCCGATGGTGGTCAAGTCCGACCAGGTGCCCGCCGAGACTCTGGACAAAGAGCGTGAAATCATCCGTGCTCAGCCGGATATGGAAGGCAAGCCCGCGGAAATCGTCGAGAAAATGGTTGGCGGCCGCATCAACAAATTCCTCAAGGAAGTGAGCCTGCTGGATCAGCCCTTCGTGAAGGATCCCAACACCTCCGTTGGCAACCTGGTGAAAGGTGCCGGTGCCGAGGTGGTGGCTTTCGAGCGCCTGGTGGTGGGCGAAGGCATCGAGAAGGAAGAGGTGGATTTCGCTGCTGAAGTCATGGCTCAGGCGAAACGCTAAATTGCGCGCCGCATGGCGTGCCGGGGTGGCGGCCGTAAAGTCTGCATATTTACGCCGCCGCGCCACCAAAACGCCTTGTTGGGCTCCCCAGCAAGGCGTTTTTTTAAGAATCGATTATTGAAACCGGGTGCCAACCGGCGCACCCGATGGCTTTGACGCCGATGACTGCTCTGTCCGAGAGGGCGGGTGATGTTTTTCGCGGGCATCGCGGAGACGGCGTGGAAAGCATGTGAGCGAATCTCCGCCGGCGCGATTAAACAGTTGCATCCTCGCGTGCGGCGGGTAGTGTGTCGAGAGTCCTGTGGCCGCGGTACGCTCGCGGGCCGGGCCATTTCAGGCGCACGGACCGAACGATTAGCAAATGGCGGGTATTCCATGAGTGGCGGAGAGCATGATATGGCCAAGAGCAAGGAGCGTTCACCGCGCTATAACCGCATCCTTCTCAAGCTGAGCGGTGAGGCGTTGGCGGGCGACGAGGGATTCGGTATCGATCCCCGGGTACTGGACACCTTATCCCTGGAGATTGGTCAGTTGGTGGGAATTGGTGTACAGGTGGGCATCGTTATCGGTGGCGGTAACCTGTTTCGCGGCGCCGCCCTGCAAACAGCCGGTCTGGACCGGGTGGCGGGCGATCACATGGGGATGCTGGCCACGGTAATGAACGGCCTGGCAATGCGCGATGCGCTGGAGCGCTCCAACATCCGCACCCGGCTGATGTCGGCCATTCCCATGAGCGGCATCGTGGAGCATTATGATCACCGGCACGCCATCCGCTATCTGAAAAACGGCGAAGTGGTGATCTTCTGTGCCGGCACTGGCAACCCGTTCTTCACCACGGATTCCGCCGCCTGTCTGCGCGGTATTGAAATCAGCGCCGACGTGGTGCTCAAGGCCACCAAGGTGGACGGGGTCTACGACGACGATCCGGTGAAGAACCCCGAAGCACGCAAATATGACCGCCTGAC
Organism: Alloalcanivorax xenomutans; assembly: GCF_900217905.1. Classification (GTDB taxonomy): domain Bacteria; phylum Pseudomonadota; class Gammaproteobacteria; order Pseudomonadales; family Alcanivoracaceae; genus Alloalcanivorax; species Alloalcanivorax xenomutans. The sequence goes on along the minus strand of NZ_OBMO01000014.1, from coordinate 65,312 downwards.
CTTCGATCAGGTGCTGGACAGCAAACTCGGCGTGATGGACCTGACCGCCATTTGCCTGTGTCGTGACCACGACATGCCGTTGCGTGTATTCAACATGAACAAGCAGGGCGCGTTGCTGAATCTGATGCTGGGGGGCAGCGAAGGCACCCTGGTGGCGTCCGAAGTACAGGAAGCGGGCTCCGAGACCGCATGATCGGCGGCGCAGCCCAGTGAAGAACAGGCGAGGAATCGAAAGGTGATCGAGGACATCAAGAAAGACGCGGAATCACGCATGAAAAAGAGCCTGGAGTCTCTGGACGTGGCTCTGAAGAAAGTGCGCACCGGTCGCGCTCATCCCAGTCTGCTGGACACTGTCCACGTGTCCTACTACGGCTCGGACACGCCGTTGAGCCAGTTGGCCAACATCAGCGTGGAGGAGGGGCGTACCTTGCTGGTGTCGCCGTTCGACAAGAGCCTGGTGCCGGATGTGGAAAAAGCCATCCTGGCTTCCGATCTGGGCCTGAATCCCTCCACCGCCGGCACCGTGATTCGTTTGCCGCTGCCTCCGCTGACCGAGGAAACCCGCCGCGATCTGGTGAAGGTGGTGCGCGGCGAGGCCGAGCATGCCAAAGTGGCGATCCGCAACATCCGCCGTGACGCCAATGGTGATTTCAAGGATTTGCTTAAGGAGAAGGAAATCTCCGAGGACGAAGCCCGTCGCGGCGAAGAGCAAATCCAGCAGCTTACCGACCGCATGGTCGGTGAGGTGGAGAAGATGCTCAAGATCAAGGAAGAAGAGTTGATGACCGTTTGAGGATCCCGGGATCCTGAAGCGGCCAGAGCGGGCGCCGGCAATTACCGGCGCCTGCGTTGTTTCGGGTGGTACGGGACGGCGAAACGGATCAGGCCCGTTCGTTGCCTGGTGAACAAGAGAAGCAAGGACGACAACCCGGAGGTTCTTGATGGAAGAAACCCGACCGGTTTCCTCGGCGCCGGACCTGGATTCCCACGCCGGGGCTTTGCCGCGCCACGTCGCCATCATCATGGACGGCAACAACCGTTGGGCCCGCCAGCGCGATTTGCCCGGCGTCGAAGGCCATCGGGCCGGTGAAGCCACGGTACGGGAAGTGATTCGCCGTGCCGCCCGTCGTGGCATCGAAGTAGTGACGCTGTTCGCGTTCAGTTCAGAAAACTGGCGCCGGCCGGAGGACGAGGTGCAGCATCTGCTGGCGCTGTTCGTTCACGCCCTCGGGGCCAGGGTCGCCGAATTGCACGAAAACGGCATCCGCTTGCGCTTCATCGGCGAGCGCTCCGCTTTCAATGACGGCTTGCGCCGGGGTATGGCCGAGGCCGAGCAACTGACCGCCAATAATGACGGCATGACCCTGGCCATCGCCGTTAATTATGGTGGCCAATGGGATCTGACTCAGGCCGCCCGCCGTGTGGCGCAACAGGTGCGTGACGGTGAGCTGGCGGTGGAGCAGATCACCGATGCCGAGCTGGGCCGTCACGTCAGTCTGGCCGATCTGCCGCCGCCGGATCTGCTGATCCGTACCGGTGGCGAGCAACGCCTGAGCAACTTCCTGTTGTGGCAGGCCGCCTACAGTGAATTCTATTTCACCCCAACCCTGTGGCCGGATTTTGACGGCCAGGCGCTGGATCGGGCGCTGGCGGATTACGCCTCCCGGCAGCGCCGCTTCGGGCGCTCCGGTGAGGAAGTCAGTCGCCTCGATGGAGACTCTTCATGCTGAAACAGAGGGTGATCACCGCTCTGATTCTGTTGCCGATCGTGCTGGGCGCGGTCTTTGGCCTCGGCCGGGTGCCGTTCGCGGTGATTGCCGGTGTGTTCTTCGTCGTCGGTGGCTGGGAGTGGTCCGGCATGATGCGTGGCCCGGGGCAGGGCGCCCGCCTGCTATGGTGCCTGTCCCTGGCGCTGCTGATGGTGGCGGTCGAAATCTGCCGCCCGGCCTGGGTGCTGAACGCACTGCCACTGTGGTGGTTGCTGGCGCTGGTGATGGTGCTCGGCTATCCGGGTAACGCCCGGCTGTGGTTCCGGACGCCGGTCATGGTGGTGGTGGGCTGGTTGCTGCTGATACCGTCCTGGGCCGCGGTGGTGGAGCTGCAGGATCATGGCGCGCTGGGCCTGGCCGGCCCCTGGGCGCTGCTGTTCATTCTGGTGTGGGTGTGGGCGGCCGATACCGGCGCCTATTTCGCAGGCCGGGCCTTTGGCCGGCATAAGCTGGCACCGCTGGTCAGTCCCGGCAAGACGGTGGAGGGGCTGGTCGGCGGCGCTCTGCTGGCACTGGCCGTGGTGGCTCTGGTATACGCCACCGGCTGGCTGCGGGCGACCTTGCCGGCGCTATTGATCGTCGCGTTGATGACCGTACTGGCCTCGGTGCTGGGTGACCTGTTCGAAAGCATGGTCAAGCGCGAGCGCGGTATCAAGGACAGCGGCTCGGTATTGCCGGGCCACGGCGGTATGCTGGACCGTATCGACAGTGTCACCGCCGCTCTGCCGGTGGCGCTGGCCGGCCTTAACTGGTTCTCCCTGCCAGGAGGCGTGCTGTGAAGGAGCGTATTACCGTCCTCGGTGCCACTGGCAGCATTGGCTGCCAGACTCTGGAGGTGCTGGCCCTGCATCCGGAGCGCTATGAAGTGGTGGCGCTGACGGCGGGCCATCGCTGGCGTGAGCTGGCGGAACAATGTCTGCGCTGGCGCCCGCGTTACGCCGCTCTGGCGGACGAACAGGCCGCCGGCGAGCTTCGGAACCATCTCAAGGCGGCAGGGTCTGACACCGAAGTGCTGGCCGGGCACCAGGGTGTGTGTGCTCTCGCCGGGCTGGACGATGTGGACACGGTGGTCGCCGCCATCGTCGGCGCCGCCGGTGTGCGTCCGACCCTGGCGGCGGTCGGCGCCGGCAAGAAAATCCTGCTGGCGAACAAGGAAACCCTGGTGGTGACCGGCGCGCTCTTCATGGAGGCGGTGAAGCGCCATGGCGCCACGCTGTTACCGGTGGATTCCGAGCACAACGCCATCTTCCAGTGCCTGCCCCGGGGCGGTGTGGACCAGGGTGTGCGAAGAGTGCTGCTGACCGCGTCCGGCGGCCCGTTTCTTGGCTGGTCCGCCGAGCAACTGGCGTCGGTGACGCCGGAACAGGCGGTGCGTCATCCCAATTGGGACATGGGACCGAAAATTTCCGTGGATTCGGCCACGTTGATGAACAAGGGCCTGGAATTCATCGAGGCCTGCTGGTTGTTCGATATGCCGCCCGAACGGGTGGACGTGGTGATTCACCCGCAAAGCGTGGTGCATTCCATGGTCGAATACCTGGACGGCTCGGTGCTGGCGCAAATGGGCACACCAGACATGCGCACGCCGATCGCCTGCGCCCTGGCGTGGCCGCAGCGGATCGCCTCCGGCGCGCCGTCGCTGGATTTCGCCACGCTTGCCGAGCTGCGTTTCCTGCCGCCGGATGAGCAGGCCTTTCCCTGTCTGGCCCTGGCCCGGCAGGCGATGCAGGCGGGCGGCGCCGCCACCGCCGTGCTCAACGCCGCCAATGAAGTGGCGGTGGCCGCTTTTCTTGACGGCGGGCTGGGTTTCCAGCATATCGGTAGCGTGGTGGCGAACACTCTGGAAGCCTTGCCCGGCGGTTGCTGTGACGATGTGGATGAAGTGATGGACCTGGACGCCCGCGCGCGGGAGCTGGCCCGGCAACAAGTACAGGCTTTGGGCCGATGAAGGAGAAGGTGTGAAACGCGATGGTCAGACAGTAGTACCGCCGCTGATGGCTTGCACAGAGGTCAATCAATGCTGACGGTTCTGGCTTTCATCGTCACCATTCTGGTCATCGTTGCCTTCCATGAATGGGGACATTTTCTTGCCATGCGCGCCTTTGGCGTGCGGGTTTTGACGTTTTCCGTCGGCTTCGGCCCGCGCCTGTGCCGTTTTACCGATCGCCGTGGCACCGACTGGGTGATCAGCGCGATACCCCTGGGCGGCTTCGTCAGGCCACTGGACCGCCGGGACGGCGAGATTCCGGACGACGCCACCCTGGAAGAAGAGTTCTCCGGCAAACCCGCCTGGCAGCGCGTGATCGTCTACGCCGCCGGTCCCATATTCAATTTCATTCTCGCCTTCCTGATCTACTGGCTGTTGATGATGACCGCCGGCGAACGCGGCTATGCGCCAGTGGTGGGCAACCCGACGGCGGACTCTCCGGCGGCGGCGGCGGGCTTCGAACCCGGCGACCGCATGCTCAGTATTGGCGGCCGTGAGGTGCAAACCTGGCAGGATGTGATGGGGCGGCTGGTGCTGTACCTGGGTGATGCCGAGCCGGTGCCGGTGCAAGTGCGGGACAGCCAGGGACAGGAGCGCACCCGGCAACTGGATATCAGCGCCTGGTCCCAGGATCCGGAGCAGTCGCCATTGCCGGTGCTGGGCCTGAGCCCGGCGGTGGTGATCGGCGAGATCGCGGAGAACAGCGGAGCCCAGCGCTCCGGCGTGCGGAGCGGCGATCAGGTGCTGACCACCGACGGTCAGCCGGTGCCGGGCTGGAGCGCCTGGCGGCAGAAGCTGCAGGAAAGCCCGGGGCAGGCTCTGCCGGCCACCGTGCTGCGTGATGGCCGCGAGCATTCCCTGACATTGCATCCGGAGCCGGTGACGGTGGAAGATCGCGTGGTCGGTCAGCTCGGAGTGCTGCCCGGTGGTATCGTCGAACAGCGCTATAATCCGTTGTCGGCGCTGGACGCCGCCGGCGGCCGCCTGGCCGAGCAGGCCGGCGTGGTGTGGGCGAGCATCGCCAAATTGTTTACCGGTCACTTGCCACTGGATAGTCTCGGTGGGCCGGTGACCATTGCCCAGGTGGCCGGGCAGAGCGCGGAGGTGGGAATTCTCAGCTTCCTGATGCTGCTGGCCTACCTCAGTATCACCCTGGGCATTATCAACCTGCTGCCGGTGCCGATGTTGGACGGCGGTTGGATTCTTTTCGGCATCATCGAAATGATTCGCGGGCGCAGCCTGCCCGAGCGGTTCCTGACCACCGCTCAAGGGGTGGGGCTGACACTGGTGATGAGTTTCATGTTGTTGGCCATCTACAACGATCTGGTGCGACAGTTTTCATGAGATACCGGGAAACGACCCAAACCCTGTTCGGCGGGGTACTGCTGACTCTGGGGGCCCTGAGCCCCGCGCTGGTACAAGCCCAGGAAGCCGTGCCGTTTCAAGTAAGGGATATTCGCGTGGAGGGGCTGCAACGCATCCCCGTCGAGCGGGTATACGCCACCTTGCCCATTCAGCCCGGTGACACCGTGACCCGGCAAAGCGTGGTGCAGTCGGTGCAAGCCCTGTTCGCCACCGGCAATTACGAGGATGTGCAACTGGGGCGCGACGGCGACGATCTGGTGGTGATGGTCTCCGAGCGGCCGAGCATTGCCCGTATCGAGCTGTCCGGCAATAAGTCGATCGAGGAGGACGCCCTGCGCAAGGGGCTGACCGAAGCCGGTCTGGCGGAGGGCGAAGTGTTCCAGCGATCCACCCTGGAGGCCATTTCCGGCGAGCTGGAGCGGCAGTACGTGGCCCAGGGCCGCTATGGCGCGGATATCAGCACCGAAGTAACGCCGCTGCCGCGGAACCGGGTGGCGCTGAAGATCGACATCTACGAAGGCAAATCGGCGCGCATCAACGACATCAACATCGTTGGCAACACCGTGTTTGATGACGATGAGCTGCTCAAGGTCTTCAATCTGCGGCCGTCGCACTTCTGGTCGTTCATCAAGGGCGACGACAAATACAGTCGCGAACGGCTGGCCGGTGATCTGGAGCAATTGCGGTCGTACTATCTGGATCGTGGCTACATCAACTTCTCCATCGAGTCCACTCAGGTGGCGGTGACCCCGGACCGGGAGAAGGTGGCGCTCACCATCAACGTCAACGAAGGCGAGCAGTACACCGTCAACAGCATCAAACTGGCCGGTGATCTGGTGGTGGACGAGGAGCAACTGCGCTCTCTGGTGGTGCTGGACAAGGGCCAGGTCTTCAGCCAGCAGCAGGTGACCTACACCAGTGATCTGATCAAACGCCGCCTGGGTAACGAAGGCTACACCTTCGCCGAGGTGCGGGGCATCGATCAGGCGACCAACGACGACGACAACACCGTTGACGTGGTGTTTTACGTGGAGCCGGGGCGCAAGGTTTACGTTCGCCGCATCAACTACAGCGGCAACCAGAAAACCGCCGACGAAGTGATGCGCCGGGAAATGCGCCAGTTCGAGCAGGCGCCGGCCAATACCGCGCTGATCGACTTGTCCCGTCAGCGTCTGGAGCGTCTCGGTTACTTCAGCGCGGTGCAGGCGGACACCGATCCGGTGCCCGGTTCCGATGATCTGGTGGATGTGAACTACAAAGTGGAGGAGCAGCCGTCCGGTTCCATCGGCGCCAATGTCGGTTATTCCGATGCCTCCGGTGTGGTGTTCGGCGCCAACATCAGTCAGAACAACTTCCGTGGTACCGGTAACCGGGTGTCCTTCGCGCTCAGCCGCAGCGATATCCGGGACGCCTACAGCTTCTCTCACTACAACCCGTACTACACCCTGGACGGCGTCAGCCGGGGCTTCAGCCTGTACTACTCCAAGATTGATTTCGATGAGGCCCGGGTCTCCTCCTATGCCGCGGACCGCGCCGGCGGCTCGGTGACCTTCGGCTACCCGATTTCCGAATACACCCGTCTGAGCTTCGGCGGTGGTCTGGAGCGCACCAAGATTTCCGACGGCGAATTCATCGCCGTGGACATCGCCCGCTTCATGGAAGAAGAAGGCCGCACCTTCGACGAGATCAAGACCAACGCCACCTTGCGCACCAGCACCCTTAACCGGGGGGTGCTGCCGGACCGTGGCTGGGCCAGCACTTTGAATCTGGAAGTGGCGGTGCCGGGCTCCGACTACCTGTTCTATAAACTGAGCTGGGACGGCGAGAAGTATTTCCCCATCACCAACCGCTGGACCCTGCGTACCCGCAGCGCCATCGCTTATGGTGACGGCTATGGCGACAACGAAGTTCTGCCGTTCTTCGAAGCGTTCTACGGCGGTGGTATCGGCTCGGTCCGGGGCTATGAGTCCCGCTCCCTGGGTCCCCGGTCTGATGCGTTGTATTATGCGCAACGCGGTGAAACGGACCCGGATCCCGATCCGATCGGGGGTAACCTGCTGACCGAACTCAGCGTGGAATTGATCTTCCCGACGCCGTTCGCGGCGGAATCGCGCAGCGTGCGGACTTTCCTGTTCGCCGACGCGGGTAATATTTTCGAGACCAAACGGGATGATATCGACGCTGATTTCGCCGTCCAGGATCTGCGGGCATCGGTGGGGATCGGCCTGAGCTGGCTCACCGCCATCGGTCCGCTCAGCTTCAACCTGGCCAAGGCGATCAACAACGAGTCCGGCGACGATACCGAAGTGTTCCAGTTCTCTCTGGGGCAAACGTTCTGATAGCGATCGGATAGAGGCTGGCCCGGTGGCGCCGGGCCTTTGTTGTTATTGGGAAGGGAAGTGTTAGGAGCGGTTATGAAGAAGAGCTTGCTTGTTGTACTGATGTTGTTGCCGGTGCTGGCCAGCGCGGAAATGCGCATTGGCGTGGTGGATCCGATCGGTGCCTTGCAGGAGGCCGACGAGTTCAAGACCCGTTACAGCAAACTGGAATCGTCATTGCAGGGCGACCAGGCGCGGCTGGAGCAGTTGGGCAAGGAAGTGGAAGGCTTGCGCAACCGCCTCGACAAGGAAGGCATGACCATGGGCGAGGACGAACGCCAGCGTTTGCAGACCCAGGGACAGCAAAAGATGATCGAAGTGCAGAACCTGCGTCAGTCCGCGCAAAAGAAACTGGGGCGCGGCCAGCAGGAAATCCTGGACGTGATGGAGCCGAAGCTGCGTGAAGCGGTGGAAGCGGTGGCCAAGAAGCGTAATCTGGACATGGTCCTCAATGGCCAGGCGGTGGTGTACCTGAAAGGCGATGAGCCGGACATCACCAAGGACGTCACCCAGCAACTCAATCGCATGAAATAATCGATGACGGTTACTCTGGAATTTCTCGCCCGGGAGCTGGAGGCGGAACTGCATGGTCCGGCGGACGTCGAGGTCAGTGGCCTCGGCACCATTGGTGCCGCCGGTCCACACCAGCTCACTTTTCTGGCCAATCCGCGCTATCGTGCCTTCCTGGAGAACACCAGCGCCGGCGCGGTACTGCTGAGCGCGGATCAACGGGAGCATTGCCCGGTACCCGCTCTGGTGGTGAAGGATCCGTACCTGGCGTTCGCCAAAGCCAGCCATTTCTTTGATACCGCGCCGCCGGTGCCCGCCGGGATCCATCCGAGCGCGGTGGTGGATCCTTCAGCGACGGTGCCGGAGTCGGTATCGCTGGGGCCGAATGTGGTGGTCGACGCTGATGTGGTGCTGGGTGAAGGCACCGTGGTGATGGCCAATTCCGTCATCGGAGCCGGTACGCGCATCGGCGAGCAAGGGCGCATCTGGCCGAATGTTACAATTTATCATGGTGTTACCATCGGGCCGCGGACTACCATTCACTCCCATACCGTGATCGGCGCGGACGGGTTCGGCTTTGCCTTCAACGGCGCGGGCTGGACCAAGGTGGCGCAGGTGGGCGGTGTGCGTATCGGCGCGGACGTGGAGATCGGCGCCGGCACCACTATTGATCGCGGGGCCATCGAGGACACCGTGATCGGCAATGGGGTGATCCTGGATAATCAGATTCAGGTGGCCCACAACGTGGTGATCGGCGATCATTCCGCTCTGGCCGGCAAGGTCGGCATCGCCGGCAGCAGCCGTATCGGCAGCTACTGCATGATCGGCGGCGCGGTGGGAATCTCGGGTCACCTGGAAATCTGTGACCAGGTGCAGATTCTTGGCATGTCCCTGGTGTCCCGTTCGATCACGGAGCCGGGCACTTACGGGTCGGCGCTGCCCGTGGACAAACAGGACCGTTACCGCCGTAATGTGGCGCGTTTTCGCCACTTGGACGAGTTGTCCCGGCGGGTTCGTCGTCTGGAAAAGGCGCGGGGCGGGAGCAGCGAAGACTGAATCCCAGGCCGCGTCAGGCCCAGCGACGATCGGATGTCACGCCCCCGACAGGGGGTTTTTGCTTTCGGAATACATATCATGATGGACATTAACGAGGTGCGGGAATACTTGCCCCACCGCTATCCGTTTTTGCTGGTGGACCGGGTGGTGAACGTGGAGCCGGGCAAGCGCATCGAGGCGTACAAGAACGTCACGATCAACGAGCCCTTCTTCAACGGCCATTTCCCGCAGGAACCGATCATGCCCGGCGTGCTGATCATCGAAGCGATGGCTCAGGCCGCCGGGATCCTCGGGTTCGTCACCGAGAACAAGCGCCCGGCGGATGGTTACATCTACCTGCTGGTGGGCGTGGACAATGCCCGTTTCAAGCGTCAGGTCGTGCCCGGTGATCGTTTGACGCTGCATGCCGAGTGGCTGATGCTGCGCCGCAGCATCCTCAAGTTCACCTGCCGCGCGGAAGTGGAGGGCCAACTGGTGGCCTCCGCCGACATGCTGGTGGCGGAACAGAAAGTCTGATTCACGCCCGCTCGGGCGGGCGTCACGGCCATCGCCGCCCCTTGGCCTCTTGGCTATACTGGCGGCGATTGCACCATTCGGAACGACACACCAGCCCAGGGTGGACACGCATACCTATGATTCATCCCACAGCCATTATCGATCCCAAAGCGGACCTGGCGGCGGACGTCGAAGTCGGGCCGTACTCCGTGATCGGGCCTGACGTCACCATCGGTGCCGGCACTGTTATCGGCCCCCATGTGGTGATCAAGGGGCCGACCCGCATCGGCGCCAATAACCGCATTTTTCAGTTCGCTTCGGTGGGCGAGGACTGCCAGGACAAGAAATATCAGGGGGAACCCACCCGTCTGGAGGTCGGTGACGGTAACGTGATTCGCGAGCACGTCACCATTCACCGCGGCACCGTGCAGGATCAGGGGCTGACCCGCATCGGCAACAACAATCTGCTGATGGCCACGGTGCATGTGGCCCATGATTGCATGATCGGCAACGATAATATTTTCGCCAATGCCACCGGCATCGCCGGCCACGTGCACATCGGCGACAACGTGATTCTCGGCGGCATGACCGGTATTCACCAGTTTTGCCACATTGGTTCCTACGCCATGTCCGCCGGCTGCAGTCTGATCGTCAAGGATGTCCCCGCCTACGTCATGGTTGGCGGCAATCCTTCCTCGGCCCGCAGCATGAACTTCGAGGGCATGCGCCGGCGCGGATGGGACAGCGAAGTCATCAACCGTCTGCGCAAGGCCTTCAAGGTGGTCTACCGCCAGGGCATGACCCTGGAGCAGGCGCTGGCGGAGCTGGATCCGGAAGCCGGGCAGTGCGATAAGCTGAAGCTGTTCGTGGACTCCCTGCGTGATTCCACCCGGGGCATCACTCGCTGATATGGACGCGCCGCTGATCGCCCTGGTGGCCGGCGAGGCTTCCGGCGATATTCTCGGCGCCGGCCTGATCGAGGCCTTGCGGGCGCGTTACCCGGATGCCCGTTTCTTCGGTGTTGGCGGCGAACGCATGATCGCCGCTGGTTTTGAAACCCTGTTTCCGATGGAAAAACTGTCGGTGATGGGCATCACCGAGGTTCTTGCGCACCTGCCGGAACTGTTCCGTCTGCGCCGCCAGTTGGTGGACGCCTTGCTGGAAAAGCGCCCGGCGGTGGTGATCACCATCGATTCCCCGGATTTTACCCTGGGTGTGGCCAAACGCGCCCACGCCGCCGGTCTGCGCACCGTTCATTACGTCAGCCCGTCGGTGTGGGCCTGGCGGCAGGGGCGGGTCAAGGGGATCCGCCGGGACGTGGACCTGATGTTGACGCTGTTCCCGTTCGAGGCGCTGTTCTATGAGGAGCATGGTGTGCCGGTGGCTTTCGTCGGCCACCCGCTGGCGGACATGATCGAACTGGATGTGGACACCGCCGCCGCCCGCGATGAGCTGGGCCTGGCCAGGGACAGCCAGTGGCTGGCGGTGCTGCCGGGCAGTCGCGGCGGAGAGGTATCGCAACTGATGCCGCCGTTCCTCGACGCCATGGTGCGCCTGCAACGGGACAATCCGGCGCTGCGTTTTGTTATTCCCGCCGCCAACCGGGTCCGCCGCGAGCAGATCGAACTGGCGCTGGGGGCGGCACCGGCGTTGCCAGTGACGGTGGTGGATGGGCACAGCCGCACGGTGATGGCGGCCGCCGATGTGGTGCTGATGGCTTCCGGCACCGCCACCCTGGAAGGCTTGCTGCTGAAAAAACCCATGGTGGTGGGCTACCGGGTGGGCGCGGTGACCTATGCCATCGTTTCACGGCTGGTGAAGAGCGAGTTCGTTGCCTTGCCCAATCTGCTCTGCCGGAAAGCCATGGTGCCGGAGCTGATTCAGGATCAGTTGAGCGGCGAGGCGGCGGCGCGGGAAGTGAATCGCTGGTTGCATGAACCGCGGCGGGTGGCCGCGTTGCGGGAGGATTTCACCCGGGTGCATGAGGCCTTGCGTGGCGGCGCCAGCGCCAAGGCCGCCGAGGCCGTCGCCGGCCTGTTGGAGAGGCCGCGATGAATCATCCCTTTCCTGAGTATGATCTGAACGAACCGTTCGTGCCCAGCGCCTTTGCCTGGCAACCGGGCATGGTGTTGGCCGGCGTTGACGAGGTGGGCCGTGGTCCGCTGGTGGGGGCGGTGGTGACCGCCGCGGTGGTGCTGGACCCGGCAAGGCCCATAGAAGGGCTGGCGGATTCCAAGAAACTCACCGCCAAACGCCGCGAGCGGTTGGCGGAATTGATTCGCGAACGGGCCCGAGGCTGGGCCCTGGGCCGCGCCGAGGCGGCGGAAGTGGATCAATTGAACATCTATCACGCCACTCACCTGGCCATGGTCCGGGCGGTGGAGGCGCTGCCCATTGACGTGGAAGCGGTGTTGGTGGACGGTAACCGGACCCCGTCCTTCGCTTGCCCGGCGGAAGCGGTGGTGAAAGGGGACGGCCGGGTGCCGGCAATCGCGGCCGCGTCGATTCTCGCCAAAGTGGCGCGGGACGCGGAAATGGTGGCGTTGCACCAGCGGCATCCCGATTACGGCTTCGATCGCCACAAGGGCTATCCCACCGCGGTGCACCTGGAAGCGCTGCGCCGGCTCGGTCCCTTGCCCGAACATCGCCGTTCCTTCGGCCCGGTAGCGGCCCTGATCGAATCGAACTGACCCGCCGCAGCCGTGGCGGGAATCAAGGAGCTTTTTTCGTGAGCGAACCTCGTTTCGTCCATTTGCGATTGCATACCGACTACTCCCTGGTGGATGGGGTGGTGCGAGTGAAAGAACTGGTCAAGACTTGCGCTGCCCAGGGCATGCCGGCGGTGGCGGTCACCGATGAGAACAACCTGTTCGCACTGATCAAGTTCTACTCCAATGCCCAGAACGCCGGCATCAAACCGGTGATGGGCGCCGACCTCTGGGTGCAGGCGGACGATCCCGAAGACGAGCCCAGCTATATCACCTGTCTGGTGCAGAACGAACAGGGCTACCGCAATCTGACCCTGTTGATCAGCCGCGCCTGGCAGACCAATCAGGTGCGTGAACGGGCACTGATCCGGCGCGAGTGGCTGCTGGAACTCAACGAGGGGCTGATCGTGCTGTCCGGCGCCCGTTTTGGTGACGTGGGCAAATTACTGCTGGCGGAGAAGACCGATCTGGCACGGGAGCGGGCCTCGGAATACAAAACCGTGTTTGGCGACCGTTACTACCTGGAAGTGCAACGCACCCAGCGCCCCGGTGACGAGGACTGCCTGCACGCCAGCGTGGCGTTGGCGGCGGAGCTGGACATCCCGGTGGTGGCCAGCAATGACGTGCGTTTCCTCAAGCGCGAGGATTTCGAAGCCCACGAGGCGCGGGTCTGCATTCATGACGGCAACACCCTGGATGATCCGCGCCGGCCACGAAAATATTCCGAAGAGCAGTACCTGAAAAGCGCGGAGGAAATGGCGGAGCTGTTTTCCGATCTGCCGGAGGCGCTGCAAAACAGCGTCGAGATTGCCCGCCGCTGTACCCTCGACATTCGCCTGGGCAAGAACTTCCTGCCGGATTTCCCGGTGCCGGAAGGCATGACCATCGAACAGTATTTCGAGAAAGTGTCCCGGGACGGGCTCGAGGAGCGGCTGGCCAAGATTCTCGATTCGCAGGCGCCGGACTACGCCGAGCGCCGCAAGGTCTACGACGACCGCCTCAAGTTCGAGCTGGACATCATTAATCAGATGGGCTTCCCCGGTTACTTCCTGATCGTGGCGGACTTTATCCAGTGGGGTAAGGAACATCAGGTGCCGGTGGGACCCGGGCGGGGCTCCGGCGCCGGTTCCCTGGTGGCCTACGCACTGAAGATCACCGACCTCGACCCGATCGCCTACGACCTGCTGTTCGAGCGGTTCCTCAATCCGGAACGGGTATCCATGCCCGACTTCGACGTCGATTTCTGCATGGAAAAACGCGACCGTGTGATCAATTACGTGGCCGACAAATACGGCCGTGACGCGGTCAGCCAGATCATCACCTTTGGCACCATGGCGGCGAAGGCGGTGGTGCGGGACGTGGCGCGCGTGCAGGGCAAGCCCTACGGCATGGCCGACCGGCTCTCGAAGATGATTCCCGGCACTCCGGGGATGACTCTGTCCAAGGCACTGGAGCAGGAAGAGACGCTGCGGGATTTCCTCGAGGACGACGGCAACCCGGACAAGGAAGCGGTCAATGAAATCATGGAGATGGCCTTCAAACTGGAGGGCCTGACCCGGAACGTGGGCAAACACGCCGGCGGCGTGGTGATCGCGCCGGGCAAACTCACCGATTTCGCGCCGTTGCACTGCGACGAGCACGGTGAAAACCTGGTCACCCAGTACGACAAGGACGACGTCGAGCAAGCCGGGCTGGTGAAGTTCGACTTCCTCGGCCTGAAAACCCTGACCATCATCGACTGGGCGATGAAGGCGGTGAACGTGCGCCGCCAGAGGGAAGGGGAAGGGCCGCTGGAGATCGAGCGGATCCCCCTGGACGACGCGCCCAGTTTCGATCTGCTCAAGCGCGGTGACACCACCGCCGTGTTCCAGCTTGAAAGTCAGGGCATGAAGGAGCTGATCAAGAAGCTCAAGCCCGACGTGTTCGAGGACATCATCGCCCTGGTGGCGCTGTATCGCCCTGGTCCACTGGAATCCGGCATGGTGGACAACTTCATCAACCGGAAGCATGGCCGTGAGCCGCTGGCCTACCCGGATCCGCAATACCAGCATGAATGGCTGGAACCGATCCTCAAGCCCACCTACGGGGTGATCCTCTACCAGGAGCAGGTGATGCAGATCGCCCAGGTCCTGGCCGGCTATACCCTTGGTGGCGCGGATATGTTGCGCCGTGCCATGGGTAAGAAAAAGCCGGAGGAGATGGCCAAGCAACGGGCGATCTTCGAAAGCGGCGCGAAAGAGAAGGGCGTGGATCCGGATCTGGCGATGAAGATCTTCGACCTGGTGGAGAAGTTCGCCGGTTACGGCTTCAACAAATCCCACTCCGCCGCTTATGCCCTGGTGGCGTATCAGACTGCCTGGCTCAAGGCCCATTACCCGGCGGAGTTCATGGCGGCGGTGATCTCCGCCGATATGCAGAACACCGACAAGGTGGTGACCTTCATTGATGAATGTCACTCCATGGGCCTCAAGGTGCTGCCGCCGGACGTCAATTCCTGTGGCTATCGTTTCACCGTCAATCCCGATGGCGACATCGTCTACGGGTTGGGGGCGATCAAAGGGCTCGGCGAAGGCCCCATCGACGCCATCGTCAGTGCCCGCGGCGACAGCGATGGATTCGACGATCTGTTCGACTTCTGCCGCCGTATCGACCTGAAGAAGATCAATCGCCGCTCCCTGGAAGCCCTGGTGCGTGCCGGAGCGCTGGACAAGCTCGGGCCGAACCGTCATTTCCGTGATCGCGCCACGCTGCTGGCGACCCTGCCGGATGCCATCGCCGCGGCGGAACAGGATGCCCGCAACGAAGAAGCCGGCATGATGGATTTGTTTGGCTCCATGCAGACCGCCGAAACACCAGTGGTGGAATGGAAGCCGGCCCGCGAGTGGAATGACGAACTGCGTCTCAACGGCGAGCGCGATACCCTGGGCCTGTTTCTGACCGGTCACCCCATCGACCAGTTCGAGCACGAGGTGCGGCAATTCGTCAGCGCCCGCTTCAATGCCCTGCAACCCACCGCCAAGGGCGAGGCCGCCACCGTGGCCGGACTGGTGGTGGCACTGCGCATTACCCGCAGCAAGCGCAGCGGCGAGCGCATGGCCTTCGTCACCCTCGACGACAAGACCGGACGGCTGGAAGTATCGGTGTTCGGCAAGACCTTTGCCCAGTTCGGCGAACGTATACAGAAGGATATCCTGCTGGTGGTGCGCGGCGGGGTCCGCAACGACGATTACTCTGGCGGTTTCAACCTGGTGGCCGACGAGGTCATGGACATGCGCCAGGCCCGTGAGGTGTTCGCCCGCCGCTTGTGCGTGTCGGTACCGGTGGAGCAGCAACTGCCGGACACCCTGGACCGGCTGCTGGCGCCTTACCGGGGCGGGGCGATCCCGGTGACGCTGCGGCTCGCTCACAAGGAAGCGGATGTGGCCATGTCGCTTGGCGACGAGTGGAAAATCAGCCCCCACGAAGCCCTGGTGGATGAGCTGCGCAACCGCTTTGGCGAGACGTCGGTGCAGCTGGAATACTGACGGCTCGACGCCGGACCACCGGACGCGCAAAAGCCGGCGAGCAGGCTTGGAGTGGCGTCCGGTAACAACTTGCAACTTTACGCCCAGCCGGGTATCTCGACGCTGTCATTGTATTGCGGCTACACTTGAGCGCACTGTGACAAGGGGTAGCACATGAATCCGAATTTCCTCGAATTTGAACAACCTATTGCGGAACTGGAAGCCAAAATCGAGGAACTGCGACTCGTAGGCACCGGCAGCGAGGTCAGTATCTCCGACGAGATCGCCAAGCTGCAGGAGAAGGGGATCGCGCTTACCGAGAATATCTTCAGCAAGCTGACCTCCTGGCAGATCTCGCAGCTTTCCCGGCATCCCAAGCGTCCCTACACGCTGGATTACGTCAAGCGCATTTTCGGCGACTTTGACGAACTGCATGGCGATCGCAGCTTTGCTGATGATCCGGCCATCGTTGGCGGCATCACCCGGCTGGACGACCGGCCGATCATGGTGATCGGCCACCAGAAGGGCCGGGAAGTGAAGGAAAAGGTACGCCGTAACTTCGGCATGCCCAATCCGGAAGGCTACCGCAAGGCGTTGCGCCTGATGGAGCTGGCTGAGCGGTTCCGGATGCCGATTTTCACTTTCATTGACACCCCTGGCGCTTTCCCCGGCATCGACGCGGAAGAGCGTGGGCAATCCGAGGCGATCGCCCGTAACCTGCGGGTGATGTCCCAATTGAAAGTTCCGATCATCGCCACCGTGATCGGCGAAGGCGGCTCTGGCGGCGCGCTGGCCCTGGGCGTCTGCGACCACTTGCAGATGCTCCAGTACAGCACCTATTCGACCATTTCCCCGGAAGGTTGCGCCTCGATCCTCTGGCGCAGCGCCGAAAAGGCGCCGGAAGCGGCGGAAGCGATGGGCCTGACCGCCAATCGCCTGCACGAACTGGGTATCGTCGATGAAGTGGTGCAGGAGCCGCTGGGTGGTGCCCACCGCGACTACGACCAGGCCGCCGACGCCGTGCGCCGCTCCCTGACCGCCGCGCTCAACAGCCTCGACGCTTTGGAGCAGCCGGAACTGATTCAGCGTCGCTACGAGCGCCTGATGAGCTACGGCAACTTCGTCAGCGACCCCGTGGATGAGTGATGTCCGACGCCGCCGTCCCCCGCGTGTCGGCGGCCCAGGCCCCGCCCGGGCCTCTGCTGCTGGCGTTCAGCGGCGGCCTTGATTCCTCCCTGTTGCTGCACCTGCTGGTGGAGGCCGGTCTCGGTCGCCGCCTGCGGGCACTGCACGTCAATCACCAATTGCAGGCACGGTCAGAGGACTGGGCGGCATTCTGCCGGACCCGGGCCGAGGCACTGGGCGTGCCGTTCGAGGAAATCCGGGTCAGTGTGCCCGCCGACGTGAACCTGGAAGCCGGCGCCCGCGCCGCCCGCTACCAGGCGCTGACCGAACGGGCCGCCGGCGCCACCGTGATCACCGCCCACCATCGCGACGACCAGGCCGAGACCGTGCTGCTGAACCTGCTGCGTGGCGCCGGCGTACAAGGGCTGGCGGCCATGTCCGAGCACTCCTGGCTGAACGGGTTGCCCCTGTGGCGGCCGCTACTGGCATTCGGGCGGGTGCAGCTGGAGCGCGAGGCTCGCCGCCGGGGTTTGGAGTGGGTGGAGGATCCCAGTAACGCTGATATCAGTCTGCGCCGGAACCGGCTGCGTCATGAGATCCTGCCCCGCCTGGCCGTCACCTGGCCGGGCGCCCCCGCGATCCTGGCTCGCACCGCCGGAGTGATGGCCGACGCCGCTGCCTTGCTGGACGAAAGGGCCGCCGAGGATGCGCGGGCGTTGGCGGCGGCAAGGGATCGGCTGCCCCTGGAGGGGCTGGCGGCGCTGAGCCGTGAACGCCAGGATAATGTGCTGCGTTGGTGGCTGGACCAGGCGGGGGCGCCGCCGCCGTCCCTGGCCGTCACCGGGCAGATCCACGGCCTGCTGCGGGCGCCGGCGGACCGGGAGGCCAGTGTGACGTGGGCCGGCCACACCCTGCGCCGCTATCGCGGTGATCTCTATCTGCTCCACGACCGTGACCTGCGGCCGCTCAGCGGACCTCTGGACTGGCGCCAAGGTCATGAGCCCCCGGATCCCGGCCTCTGGCGTCTGCTTCCGGGAGAAGGCGAGGTGACCCTGTGGGTACCTCCCGGTGATGTGCAACTGCGGCCTTTCGCCGGCGGTGAGCGTTTGCGCCGTCATGGGCAGCATCAGCAGGTCTCGGAGCTGTGGCGCGTGGCCGGGGTGCCGCCCTGGCGTCGCCGCCAATGGCCGTTGCTGTATCAGGAGGGTCAATTGGTGTCGGTGCCGATGATCGGCGTCGCCGATGGCGTGGACCGGCGCCGCTGCCGGCCGTGGCAGTTACGCTGGTAGACGGGCGCGGGCCACGAAGCCGTTTGCGCCCTTGCCGCCTTTTACGTTTTTACCCGTTTTCACGCCGCGACAGTGGTTCCCTGGCGGCAGCCGTTCTGTTACTATTTCGTCCCATCCTGACGTAGCCCAACTCCCTGATATTTCAGGAATACCGAGACCCGGCGGTACGTCCGTTCCAAGCCGAAACAGAACACACCTTTGCCCACCGCGGTGAGCAAAGGTATTTTTTTTGAGGTCATGTCATCCATGGCGACCTCCCTTCGGGCCATCGCTGGCACGATGTGAAAAATCGCTCCCGGCGATTTTTTGGTGTTTCGTTGGCGCTTTCTCACCTCCGGGGCTTGGGGCCTGGGGCAGGTTGTGGAAAGATCAGTGGCACGGTCGATGAATATGAAGTTGTCGGGACGGCTTGGGCACGTTCAATCCATGACTGATTCTGGTGGGTGCATGGCACGTTATATTTTTGTCACTGGCGGTGTGGTGTCTTCCCTGGGCAAGGGGATCACCTCGGCGTCCCTGGCCTCGTTGCTCGAGGCCCGTGGTCTGAAGGTCACTCTGATCAAGATGGACCCCTACATCAACGTGGACCCAGGCACCATGAGCCCCTATCAGCACGGGGAGGTGTTCGTCACCGAGGACGGCGCCGAAACCGACCTGGACCTGGGGCACTACGAGCGCTTCATCCGTACCCGGCTCAGCCGCCGCAACAGCTTTACCACCGGCCGCGTCTACCAGGACGTGCTGGACAAGGAGCGCCGCGGCGAGTACCTGGGGGCCACCGTGCAGGTGATCCCGCACATCACCGACGAAATCAAACTGAAGATCCAGGAAGGGGCCGGTGACGCCGACGTGGCCATCGTCGAGATCGGCGGCACCGCCGGCGACATCGAATCGTTGCCATTCCTGGAAGCGGTGCGGCAGATGCGTGTGGAACTGGGTTCCAGCCGTTCCTTGCTGGTGCATCTGACGCTGGTGCCGTACATCGCCACCGCTGGCGAGATCAAAACCAAGCCGACCCAGCATTCGGTGAAAGAGCTGCGTTCCATCGGCCTGCAGCCGGACATTCTGGTATGCCGTGCCGATAACCCGATTCCGCAGAGCGCCCGTGAGAAGATCGCGCTGTTCACCAATGTGGAAGCCCGCGCGGTGATCTCCTCGCCGGACTGCAAGAGCATTTACCAGGTTCCGCGTGGCATGCACGAGCAGGGGCTGGATGCCATCGTGGTGGAAAAATTCGGCCTTGATCTGCCGCAGCCGGACCTGTCCGAGTGGGACCGGGTGGTGGAGGCCCAATTGCATCCCCAGCACGAAGTCACCATCGGCATGGTGGGCAAGTACGTGGAGCTGGCGGACGCCTACAAGTCGCTCAACGAAGCGCTGATGCACGCCGGCATCGCCACCCATGCGCGCGTCAACATCCGCTATATCGACGCCGAGGACATCGAGCGTAACGGCACTGGTGAGCTGGCGTCGGTGGACGCCATTCTGGTGCCCGGCGGTTTCGGCGACCGGGGCACCGAGGGCAAGATCGCGGCGATCCGCTACGCCCGGGAAAACAAGGTGCCCTATCTGGGCATTTGCCTGGGCATGCAGTTGGCGCTGATCGAATACGCCCGCCATGTAGCCGGCCTGAAAGACGCCCATTCCACCGAACTGAGACCGGATACCCCGCAACCGGTGGTGGCGCTGATTACAGAGTGGACGCGCGAGGATGGCAGCAAGGAGCTGCGTTCGGAAACCTCCGACCTCGGTGGTACCATGCGTCTGGGTGGCCAGGAATGCGTGCTGGAAGAGGATTCCGTGGCGGCCCGGTGCTACGGCCGTTCTCATATCGTTGAACGTCACCGGCACCGCTACGAGGTCAACAACAACTATCTGCCGCAATTGGAAGGCGCCGGTCTGCGCATTGCCGGCCGCTCCCACGACGGCGAACTGGTGGAAGTGATCGAAGTGCCGGACCACCCGTGGTTCGTGGCCTGCCAGTTCCACCCGGAATTCACCTCCACGCCCCGCGACGGCCATGGTCTGTTCAAGGGATACGTGGAAGCGGCGCTGGCCCACAAGGAGAGTTAATCCGTGAGCAGCCAGATAACCATCCAGCTTGACGGTCTGCGCTTCGCCAATGACGCCCCGATGGCCTTGTTCGGCGGTATGAACGTGCTGGAATCCCGGGACCTGGCCCTGCAGGTGGCGGAGCATTACGCCCGTGTCACCGAAAAGCTGGGGATCCCCTGGGTGTTCAAGGCCAGCTTCGACAAGGCCAACCGCTCCTCCCTGCATTCCTTTCGCGGGCCGGGCATGGATGAGGGGCTGAAGATCTTCGAGGAGATCAAACGGACCTTCCAGTGCCCGGTGATCACCGATGTGCACGAGCCTTATCAGGCGGCACCGGTGGCGGAAGTGGCGGACATCATTCAATTGCCGGCGTTTCTCGCCCGGCAGACCGATCTGGTGGTGGCGATGGCAAAAACCGATGCCATCATCAACATCAAGAAGCCCCAGTTTCTGGCGCCCCAAGAGATGCGCCATATTCTGCACAAGTGCGAGGAAGCCGGTAACGACCAGCTGATCCTCTGTGAGCGGGGCTCCAGCTTCGGGTACAACAACCTGGTGGTGGACATGCTCGGCTTCGGCATCATGAAGGCCTTCGGTTATCCGGTGTTCTTCGATGTCACCCATGCCCTGCAAATGCCCGGTGCCCGCAGCGACTCCGCCGGTGGTCGCCGCGCCCAGGTGGCGGAACTGGCCCGTGCCGGTATCAGTCAGGGCATCGCCGGCCTGTTCCTGGAAGCCCATCCCGACCCGGACAACGCCAAATGTGATGGCCCCTGCGCCCTGCGTCTGGATCGCCTGGAGCCATTCCTGGCGCAGTTGCAAACCCTGGATAATACGGTCAAGGCATTCCCCGCCTTCGACAACGACTGAATTGAAATTCTGGAGTAACTCTCCCATGTCCAAGATCGTCGACATCAAGGCCCGCGAAATTCTGGATTCCCGCGGCAACCCCACTATTGAAGCCGATGTGATTCTCGAATCCGGCGCCAGCGGCAGTGCCTGCGCTCCCAGTGGTGCCTCCACCGGCTCCCGCGAAGCACTGGAACTGCGTGACGGTGACAAAGACCGCTATCTGGGCAAGGGCGTGACCCGGGCGGTGGGCAACGTCAATTCCGAGATCCGCGAACTGCTGGTGGGCCGCGATGCCGTCGCCCAACGTGAGCTGGATCAGTTGATGATCGACTCCGACGGCACCGACAATAAAGGCCGTCTCGGCGCCAACGCGATCCTGGCGGTGTCCCTGGCGACCGCCAAGGCCGCGGCGCAATTCCAGCAAAAACCGTTGTACGAATACATCTCCGATCTACAGGACGACGACAACGAGTACTCCCTGCCGGTGCCGATGATGAACATCATCAACGGTGGTGAGCACGCCGATAACAACGTCGACATTCAGGAATTCATGATCCAGCCGGTGGGCGCTCCCACCGTGGCCGAGGCCATCCGCTACGGCGCCGAGGTGTTCCACGCCCTCAAGAGCGTATTGAAAAAGCAGGGCCTGAGCACGGCGGTGGGTGACGAGGGCGGTTTCGCTCCGGACCTGCCCAGTAACGAAGCGGCCCTGGAAGCGATCATGAAGGCCATCGATCTGGCCGGTTACAAGGCCGGTGACGACATCACCCTGGCCCTGGATTGCGCCTCCAGCGAGTTCTACAAGGACGGCCAGTATGTGCTCGCCGGTGAAGGACGCAGTATGGACGCGGCCGGTTTCAGTGATTATCTGGCCGAGTTGTGTGACCGTTACCCGATCATTTCCATCGAGGACGGCATGGATGAATCCGACTGGGAAGGCTGGAAGATCCTGACCCAGACCCTGGGTAGCCGGGTGCAATTGGTGGGGGACGATCTGTTCGTCACCAATACCAAGATCCTCAAGCAGGGGATTGACCAGAACGTGGCCAATTCCATCCTGATCAAGTTCAATCAGATCGGTTCCCTGTCGGAAACTCTGGACGCCATCAAGATGGCCAAGGACGCCGGTTACACCGCGGTGATTTCCCACCGCAGCGGTGAAACCGCCGACACCACCATCGCCGACCTGGCGGTGGCCACCGCCGCCGGCCAGATCAAAACCGGTTCCCTGTGCCGCTCCGACCGGGTGGCCAAATACAATCGTCTGATCCGTATCGAAGAGGAATTGGGCCGTGCCGCCTACAAAGGCCGCAAAGAGTTCAAATTCCTGTGAGGAGTGACGGGCGGCCGGCGGCCGCCCGTGATGAGGATTGCCCATGAAACTGTCCCCGGCCCGCCAGGTCATGCTCGCCGTTCTGGCCTTGCTGCTGGTGGTACTGCAGGCGCGCCTGTGGTTCGGGGAGGGCAGCCTGCGCCATGTGGCGACCCTGAAAAAGGAGGTTCAGGCGCTCTCCGAACAAAACCAGACGCTCAGTGAACGGAATCGCCTGATGGCGGCGGACGTCCGTGATCTCAAGGAAGGCAGCGATGCGGTGGAAGAGCTGGCACGCAAGGATCTGGGCATGATCCGTGATGGCGAGACCTTCTTCCTGATCCTGGAACCGGACACACCCCGTGACGACAAGCGTTAAGCCTTTTCCTTTGTACGCGGTGGTGCCCGCCGCCGGTGTCGGCGCGCGTATGGGCGCCAGCCTGCCCAAACAATATCTGACACTGGAAGGGCGCACCCTGGCGGAACATACCCTGCAGCGGCTGCTGGCGTTCGCGCCTTTGTCCGGTGTGGTGGTGGCGGTGGCCGAGGGCGACCCCTGGTGGTCAAGATTATCACTCCATGATCATCCGCGTATCCGCACCGTCATCGGTGGCGCCAGTCGCGCCGAATCGGTGCGCGCCGGGCTCCAGGCGGTGCTGGAGCAGGCGCCGGATGCCTGGGCGCTGGTGCATGACATGGCGCGCCCTTTGGTGCGTCTGTCGGATATCCAGAAGCTGATCGAGGGCGTCGGAGAGCAGGGCGGAATCCTGGCCTGCCCGGTGGTGGATACCATCAAGCGGGCGGGCCCTGGCCAATGCATCGATGCCACAGTGGATCGCAATCTGATCTGGCGGGCCCTGACCCCGCAACTGTTCCCGGCCGCGGCCCTGGCCGAGGCGCTGGCGGTGCCGGATGACGCCATCACCGACGAAGCGTCGGCCATGGAAGCGCGTGGCTGGCGGCCCAGTCTGGTGGCCGGAAACGCCGACAACATCAAGATCACGGTACCGGAAGATCTGCCACTGGCGCGCTTTTATCTGCGCCGCCAGGGACTGGACTCCGGCCAGGAGGAGTCATCATGAGCCTGCGTATTGGTCAGGGTTTCGACGTTCACGCCTTCAGTGATGACGGCGATCACGTTGTCCTCGGCGGTATTCGCATTCCCCATGAGCGTGGCCTGAAAGCTCACTCCGACGGCGACGTGGCGCTGCACGCTCTCAGCGATGCGCTGCTCGGCGCCCTGGCGCTGGGTGACATCGGCCATTATTTTCCGGACACCGATCCGCGCTGGAAAGGCGCGGACTCCGCCGTCTTGCTGAAAGCGGTGCTCAAGGATGTCACCGGGCGAGGCTGGCGGCCGCTGAATCTGGATCTGACCATCATCTGCCAGCAGCCGAAGATCGCTCCCCATGTGCAGGCCATGCGTGAATGTATCGCCGACCTGATGGGGCTGGCGCTGGACGCGGTGTCGGTGAAAGCCACCACCACGGAACGGCTGGGCTTCACCGGACGGGGCGAAGGTATCGCGGTGCAGGCGGTGGTGTTGCTTGAACGAGACTGAGTTGAATGGCGCCATTTTGAACACCGTCGGCGCCCCGGCGCGGCCGCCGGCTCATGGCGCGCCGCTGGGGCGTGCCCTGATGCGGGAGCAGTTCGCGGACTTTCGCGTCGACGAGATCATGACAGTGACGCCGGAAGGAGAGGGCGAGCACCTCTGGCTGGAGATCGAGAAAACCGATTGGAATACCGAGGACGTGGCGTTGTGGCTGGCCCGGCAGGCCGGCATTCATCGTCTCTCGGTGGGCTACAGCGGGCTTAAGGACCGCCGGGCCATTACCCGCCAGTGGTTCAGTCTCCATCTACCCGGCAAACCGGACCCTGACCTGGACTGTCCGCCGGGGTTGAGGCTGTTGCAGGCTCGCCGCCACCGGCGCAAGTTGAATCGCGGCACCCATCGCGCCAATGCTTTCCAACTGTGTCTGCGTCAGGTCCAGGCGGATCCGGCGGCGCTGGCGGAGCGTCTGGCGCTGATCGCCCGCCTGGGCGTGCCCAACTACTTCGGTGAGCAGCGCTTTGGCCGTGACGACAGTAACTGGCAGCGCGGACTGGCGTGGCTGAGCGGAGAGGGCGAGGCACCTCGCAAACGCACCCTGCGCGGCCTGTGGCTGTCGGCGGTGCGCTCGGGGCTGTTCAATGCGGTGCTGGCGGAGCGGGTGCGTGGTGGCTGCTGGGACCGGCTGCTGGACGGCGACCTTTTACAACCGGACGGCAGCCGTGGATTATTCGCCGCCGCCGATGAACCGGACGCCGAAACCCGCTTGAGTGCCGGGGAAGTTCATCCCACCGGGCCTTTGCCCGGCGCCGGGGGCATGGCATCATCGGGCGCTTGCCAAGTATTGGAACAGACCGTGCTGGCCCCCTGGGCCGCGGTCATCGAGGGATTGGCGGGGCAGGGCGTCGACGCGGCCCGCCGCGCCACCCGCCTGCCGGTGTCCGGCCTCGACTGGGACAGCAGGGACGATACCCTGCATTTATCTTTCCGCCTGCAGGCCGGAGCCTTCGCCACCACCGTGCTGGCGGAGTTGCTGGAGACTCGCGGGCCGGAACGGCGCTCGCGGGAAAGGCTTTGATATCAGGGGGGCGTCTGGCCCCATTGGGATTTTTGTAGCATGACAGACCGACGAAGTGGGATTGGCATGACGTCCGCGCGTACCCGGGAACGGCTGATCAGCCGACTGAGGGAATCGGGGATCACCGATGAACGGGTACTGGAAGCCATTCGCGCCACGCCACGGCATTTGTTCGTGGACGAAGCGCTGTCCCATCAGGCCTACGACGATACCGCCCTGCCCATCGGCCACGGGCAGACCATTTCCCAGCCCTGGGTGGTGGCGCGCATGACCGAACTGCTGATCGAGCAGGCGATTCCGGAGAAGGTGCTGGAGGTGGGCACCGGCTGCGGTTATCAGACCGCGATACTGGCCGCCTTCGCCCGCCAGGTTTGTTCGGTGGAGCGGATTCGCCCTTTGCAGGATGCCGCCCGGCTGCGGCTGCGTGAGCTGGGACTGGCCAATCGGGTGCAGCTGCGTCATGCCGACGGCGGCTTCGGCTGGTCCTCGGCGGCACCGTTCGATGGCATCCTGGTGACCTGCGCCCGCCCGGATATTCCCGAGGAACTGCTTGCTCAGCTGGCCGAGGGTGGCCGTCTGGTGATGCCGGTGGGGGATCGCCAACAACGGCTGACCGTGGTGGACCGGCATGGTAACGAGTTGGTGTCGCGGGCGTTGGACCCGGTGCGCTTCGTGCCCTTTCAGAGAGGCGTGCAATGACCGCTTTGTTTCGCCCCGGCATTTACTGCCGGGGGATCGCCATGGGCGCGGCCGACGTGGTGCCCGGCGTTTCCGGTGGCACCCTGGCGCTGATCACCGGTATCTATGAGGAGTTGATCGCCACTCTGGGCGGGGTTCGTCCCGGTCTGCTCACGATCTGGCGACGGCAGGGGTTTGCCGCCTTCTGGCGCGCCGGCAACTTCACGTTCCTGTTTTCCCTGCTGGCGGGCATCCTTACCAGCATTGCCTTGCTGGCACGCTTGATCACCTGGTTTCTGGAACACCATCCGGTGCCAGTGTGGGCGTTTTTCTCCGGTTTGATCGCCGCCAGTATCCCGATGATTCTCAAGCCGCTGGTACGAAGAGGCCCCTCTCAATGGGCCGCCTTCCTGACCGGCACTCTGGCGGCGGTGGCGATTTCGCTGGCGCCGGGATTACACGGCGCTGGCACCGGCCCGCTGGTGTTTTTCCTGGGCGGTGCCGTGGCCATCTGCGCGATGATCCTGCCGGGCATTTCCGGCAGTTTTATCCTTCTTTTACTCGGGCTTTATGAGCCGGTTCTGCAGGCGGTGCGTGACGGCCAGTGGTCTTTGCTTGCCGCTTTCGCGGGGGGCTGCGCGGTGGGGTTGTTGAGCTTCGTGCATTTGCTGAAGTGGCTGTTGGGCCGTTACCACGACACAGTAATGGCGCTGCTTGGCGGCTTCATGGCCGGTTCGCTGGTCAAACTCTGGCCCTGGCGCCTCGGTGCCGAAAGTGGCCTCGGAGAGCGCTGGCTGACGCCAAATCAATACGCGCAGGCGACCGGCGAAGGGACGCAAATTCTTATCGCGGTGCTTGCTGCTTTATTGGGAATGGCCGTGGTCTGGCTACTTTCCCTGGCCGCACCTGTGCATAATGTCGCCAAGGAGACCACCGACTGAGAGCCTGTTCTTGCGCGTTTGGGTCCGTATATTCAGCTTCTGTATGGCTATGGCACTGCTGTTGGGCGGGTGCGCGGTAAGCAATCCGCCGCCGGTGGTTGACCTGTACGGCAAGTCATCCCGCTCCCAGCCGGTGACTTCCGGCAGCCATAAGGTGGCTCGCGGCGAGACCTTGTATTCGATCGCCTGGCGCTACGGCTGGGACTACAAGTCACTGGCGCGCGCCAATGGCATCAAGGCGCCTTACACCATCTACCCCGGACAAGTGATCCGTTTTTCCTCCCGCGCCGCGCCGGCACCAAAAAACCGTCCACGCAGTACCGCCTCAAGCAGCAAACCGGCGGCGAAGCCGGTCGTCAAACCGGTGGCTAAACCGGCCCCTCCAGCGGCCCCGAAAGTGGTCAGCAACGTGCGTTGGCGCTGGCCGGCGGATGGAGAGCTGGTGCAGCGCTTTTCCTCCGCTGGCAGCGGCCCTCGCGGTATCGCCATCGCCGGGCGTCGCGGCGCGTCGGTGGTGGCCGCGGCGGACGGGACGGTGGTGTATAAAGGGGTGGGGCTGACCGGCTACGGCAAGTTGCTGATCATCAAACATAATGATCGTTGGCTGAGCGCCTATGCTCATAACGATAACTTACTGGTGAAGGAGGGGGAGCAGGTGAAATCCGGTCAAAAAATCGCCACCATGGGGTCCAGTGGCACCTTCCGCACCCAATTGCATTTTGAGATCCGCCGGGACGGACAGCCGGTGGACCCGCTTCCTCTGTTACCGAAGAAACCATGACCGATCATTCCCACGCTTCCCATCGTTTACTGCTTCTTGCCGCCTCTGCTTCAGTGGCCGTGGCCATGGTGCTGATCGTGGTCAAGGCGCTGGCCTGGAGTGCCACCGGCTCGGTGAGCCTATTGGCCTCGCTGGTGGATTCGGCGATGGATTCGCTGGCCTCGCTGGTCAACTTCGCCGCCATTCGCTATTCGCTGGTACCGCCGGATAAGGAGCACCGTTTCGGGCACGGCAAGGCGGAGGCGCTGGCCGGGCTGGGCCAGGCGGTACTGGTGGCGGGCTCGGCGGTGTTTCTGGGGCGGGAAGCAATCCTCAAAATGCTGGATCCGCAACCGCTGGAAGCCACGGGGCTGGGCATTGGCGTGATGGTGTTTTCCATTGTCCTGACCGGCGCCCTGGTGATTTTTCAGCGCCACGTGATCCGCCGTACCGGCTCCACCGCGATCCAGGCGGACAGCCTGCATTACTTCTCCGATCTGGCGGTGAACCTGGGCATTATCGCCACACTGGTGATCGCCGGGTTCGGTTTCCCGGAAGCGGATGGCATCGTGGCGATGCTGATCGCGGTGTTCGTTCTGCGTTCCGCCTGGCATATCGGCTGGGAGGCCAGCCAGCTGTTGCTGGACCGGGAGGTGGAAGGGGATACCCGTGATCGTATTGGCGCCATCGTCGGAGCCCATACCGACGCGCTGGGGTTCCATGATCTGCGTACCCGTCTTTCAGGTCGCACTTTGTTTATTCAACTGCATGTGGACATGGACCAAACCATGTCATTGCTTGATGCCCACGCCCTTGGCGAGCGCATTCGTCTGGACATCCGCAAGGCGTTCCCCAACGCCGAGGTAATCATTCACCAGGACCCGGTACCGGGAGCGCCCCGGGTGCCAGTGGATGAACGTCGGGACGTCTGACGCCAGGAAAGGCTTATCGTGGTTCAGGGAAAACCGGGGCCCCAGCAGGGACAGCGGAGCCACGTTAGGCCTTTGCGGGAACGCCGTGAATACGTCCGTGTAGGCTCCCGGTCGAACGTCCGTGTTCGACAGGGTCCCGCAAAGGCCTAACGCGGCTCCGCTTCGAGGTAACCGGCAAGCGCAGGAGTCCTCACACCCTCAGTTTCGGTTTCACACTGATCAGCAAGGCCGGCAACAATGTCAGGTTGCTGAGCAACGCCACCAGCATGGCCAGGCCGGTGAGCAGCCCGAAATAGACGGTGGGATTGAAGTTGGAAATCGCCAGGATCGAGAAGCCGGCGATGATCACCAGAGAGGTATAGTACATCGCCTTGCCGATGGAGCCGTGGCAGCGATACATGGTGGCCACATAGTCGTTGTCCTTCGGCAATTCCTCATGGAACCGGTGTATGTAGTGGATGGTGTCGTCCACGGCGATGCCGATGGTGATCGCGGTAATGGTGATGGTCATCAAATCCAGCGGCAGACCGATCCAGCCCATCAATCCCAGTACCAGCGCCGCGCTGACCAGGCTCGGCACCATGCTGATCAATGCCACCGGCAACGAGCGGAACAGGATCAGCAACATCACCATGATCGCCACGAACACATAGCCGAGGGTCTTGATCTGGGAATCGAACAGACTTTGCAGCATGTTGTTATAGAGCACCATGGCACCGGTGAGGTGCACCTGCTCGGGCTGCAGATCGAACTTCTCCAGCAGATCGCCGCGAATCTTCTTGAGCAGGTCATCGCGATTGAGATTCTTGTCCGAATCGATCACCCGCACACTGATGCGTACCTGGCGGCCGTCCTCGGACATGTATGGATTCACCAGCTGTGAACGCAGATCATCGGGAATGAAGCTCGCCAGCAGCATCAACTGCATGTAACTGAGAGGGCCGCCATTGAGCTTTTCCGCCACCTGGTAAGTGGTGGCGATGGACAGCACCTTGCCGGTTTCCGGCAGGGACTTGAGATATTCCTCGATCTCGATCAACTGGCCAAGCCGGTGCGGGGTATACCAGTAAGCGTCGCGCAGACGGCGCTCACCGGCGGCAGCCTGTTTGAACGGATCGCCGCCATCGTCGGCACCGAAGGGATCGGCGCTGAATGAGTCGGTGTTGTCGTCGGCGAAGGGATCGCCCGCCTGATTGGCGCCGTCCGTGCCGAAGCCGTCGTCTCCGGCGGCGAAGGGATCCTCGTCCACCGCGCCGAAACCATCGTCGGACGCCGGCCCGGAGGAGGCGGTCTGGTTGTTTTGTGCTTTGGGTTCCGGTCTGGGCGGTGCATCAATGATGATGTCCAGTGGAGTGGTGCCACCCAGCTTGCGATCGATTTGCAGCATGCCCTGGTGGATTTCCGTGTCCTTCTGGAAGTAATCAATAAAGCGGTTTTCCACCGTCAGGCGGCTCATCCCCCACACCGCCAGGGCAATGATCACCAGCGCCGTCAGCAGTAGCGGCAGCCGGCTCTTTTCGGTGATGGTGGCGAAGCCCAGTGTCAACTTGCGGGTCAGGTCGCTACCGCCGGGGGCGGTGCCGGGCTGCAATGGCAACAGCAGGGCCGGGAAGGCCAGGAAACACACCACCAGCGCCACCGCCAGACCAATGGTCATCATCCAGCCGAAGTCGATCACCGGGCGGATGTCACTGATCACCAGGGAGGAGAAGCCGACCATGGTGGTCAGGATCATGTACACACAGGGCCGCATCATGTGAGCAGCGGTTTCCCGTACCAGCCAGGCCTGGGTCGCGGAAGGGTTTTCCTCGTGCAATTCCCGGTATCGCACGGTCAGGTGAATGGCGATGGACATGGTGATGATCAGCAACAACGAGATGTAGTTGCTGCTGATGACGGTGACCTTCCAGTCCATGAACCCAAGCCAGCCGGTGACGATCAGCACGGTGAGTCCACAGCAGACCAGTGGCACCACCACCCAGCGGGGGCGGCGGAAAATCAGAAACAGGGCCAGGATCAGAAAGACCAGAACGCCAATGCCGAAGATTTCCAGATCGGCGCGAATGAAGCTGACCATGTCACTGGCGATCATCGGCACACCGCCGAGGAACAATCCCGCCTGATCGCGGTATTGGTCCATGATGCCGCGCACCTGCTCGATACGCTGGGTGCTTTCCGCCTGCAGCTGGCTGCTGTAGTCGCTGAATTCCCGTGAGACCGTATCCAGCCGCTCCTCTTCTTCGGCGTTGAGCGTGCCTTCACGTCGCTTCTCGCGCAGTTCCGTACGTTGCGCCAGCAGATCGCGGTAATGCTGATCATCTTCCAGGGTCAGCAGCAGCGCGGTGGTGTTGCCGTCCCGGCTGACAAGAAGATCCTGATAGAGAGGGTTTTCCTTGGTGAATTCCTGCTTCGCCAGGGCCAGGTCGGTGTCCGGTTCAAGCAGGGTGCGGTAGCCGCTGGCCAGATCGGTGAATTCCACCTGCGGGCTGAACAGCAACGGCACATCCAGCATGCTGTAAACCGAAGCCACACGATCCACTTTCTTCAGACTGTCCTGCAACCGTGACAGGTGCTCCAGGGTGTCGCGCTGAAACAGGGGGCGATCCTTGGGGGTGTAGGTCACCACCAGAAAATCGCTGCCGCCATAGCGCTTGGCGATACCACGGTAATACTGCAGCGCCTGGTCGTTCTCCAGCACCAGAGAATCCGCCGAGGCATCCAGTTTGAAGTGCCGTGCCTGCCAGGCGGCGGTGGCGCTCAGCAAAGCCACGATCAGCAGCCAGAACAGCGGATGGCGCAGCACCACCCGGCAATAGCTCAAGAACAGTCGGTGGGTCATGGAACCTCTCGGACCGGTTATTATTAACAGCCTTCTAGGGCCTGTTCACGCTATTTGCATCCAGCAGGCGGGACGCAAATAGCGTGAACAGGCCCTAAAACATCGCCGCGAATTCGGCGGCGAAACGGCGATCAAAGCGATGAATCAGTTTACCGAAGGGGAGCGTGAGCAATGTCATGGCGCCCTCGGACCATTCTTCCTGATGCAACCGGCAGCCACCCTCGTCGTCGTCAATGAAGGAAAAGCGGTGCTGAATCCGTGCCAGCGGCAACGACAGTCCCCAACTGATGCGCTCGTTCTCCACCACTTCCAGTACCTTTACCGCCACCGGCGCGGGTGGCAGGCCGGGCAGGTCGATAACGAACAGCAGGGTGGCGCCGGGTCGCCATCCGCCGAACAATCTGGCATAGCGAACCACCGAACACCAGTCGGCCCAGTCGTCCACCCGGGTGAACAGGGAGAAAGCCTGACGGCGGGAGGCGGCGGTGTCGGTGACGTCGTCGATGAAATAGCGTTTCAGCATGGCAGGCTCTTCAGGGTTTGCGCCAAGATTACCTGTCGTGATGGATCGCGGCCAGTTCAGAGCCAAGGCGAATCGGGCCATTATCCACTGGAAACTTGACCGAGGGCCGCGTCCTGCCTAGCGTGAACAAAAAATCATAGGGAATGATTTCTGACGTCGCTTGCGACGGCCCGCAGGGGGACCGCCATGGATGGCAGTCATGAAAAATAACAAAGGCGAAAGCCACTACGTAAGGAAACCACATGGCGAGCAAATTGTTCCCGGCATCCAATCTGCCGGCGTTAATGGAGATCGCATTGCGTAGCCGCCTGGACGTGCAGGCGTTGTTTCAGAAAGCCGGGATCGACGCGGACATGGTCGGGCGCGCGGACTGTTATGTGCGCGTGGAGCAGATCGACACGGTGCTCAGCACCGCCTTTTCCGAAACCCGGGATCCGCTCTTTGGCCTGCATGTGGGCAGGGACAACCACTACGGTAATCTGGACATCATCGGCAACCTGATGGCGGCTTCCGCCTCCCTGGATCAGGGACTGGCGCTGCTGTTCCGCTACAAGGACCTGTTGGTGCCGTACCTGGGATTCGCCCTGCGCCACCAGTCCGATGCCGTGGCCCTGGAAGTGTTCCCGCATTATCCGGATCTGGCGTTCACCCAGACCCGCACCCACAACGAACTGGTGGTAGCCACCATCGTCGCCATCGGCCGCTCTCTCACCGGCGGGCGTTTCCCGGTACGGGAGGCGGCCTTCCGCCATCCGGCCCCGCCACCACCACAATTGAACGAATACCGAGCCTTCTTTCAGTGTCCACTGGTCTTCGAGGCGCCCTGTAATGCCGTGCTGTTTGATGAAGCGGCGTTGACCTCGCCGCTGCCTGGTGCCTATCCGGATTACCGGCGCCGTCTGGAACGCGCCGCGGATCGCCTGCTTGGCGCGCTGACCCGGGCGGCGGCGGTGAGCCTGCAGGTACGTGAGCGGCTGTATGAAACGCTGGGACAAGACGCCTGGTCGGTGGAAAAGGTGGCTTCCTCATTGAACATGACCACCCGCACGCTGCAGCGGCGACTGCGTCAGGAAGGGCTGCGCTTCGCCGACTTGCGCGACCAGGTGCGGCACGAGCACGCCTGCCGTAAACTGGTGGAACCGTGCTGTGACATGCAGCAACTGACCCAGGATCTGGGCTTTTCGGATATCGCCAATTTCTACCACGCTTTTCGCCGCTGGCAGGGTTGCGCGCCGGGGGAGTACCGGCGCCGGCAATTAACCGAACGGGCCCGCAACGAACGGATGGCGATCCATCAAATGGAGCGCTGACGCTGGTCCCTGGCGCGCCGGGGATTGATTGCCCGAACCAACAACCCGAACCATCATGATCGATATCGACACCGCCGCCCGGGAACTGGAAGTACTGTGGTCGCTGCCCGGCCGGGACTGCCGGCTGCAACCGCTTGGGCAGAGTGGTACCGGGCTCACCGCGATCATCCATACCCCGGCGCAGCGCTTCTTTCTTAAATGGATGCGCGATGGCGGCCCGCTGGAGGCGGAACAGGACGGTCTGATCCGGCTGGCGCCAGTGGTGAGAGTGCCGGGCTGGCGTTACCTTGGCCCGCTGGCGGGCGGGCAGGCTCTGATTCTGGAATGGCTGGAACTGGGGCAATCCCTTTCCCATGGACAATGGCGGGAGCTGGGCGAGCTGTTGCGGCGCCTGCATTCCGTGCCCGGTGAACAGTTCGGTTATCACCGCGATAACTGGATCGGCGCCAGCCGCCAATATAATGCGCCGTCGGCGGATTGGGCCACTTTCTTCGTCAACCAACGGCTGGCGCCACAATGGCGCTGGGCCTGTCAGCGCGGGCTGCCGGCGGCGGAGGCGGGCCAGGTGGAAGCGGTGATGGCGCTGGCCATGGATTGGCTCTCCGAAGTGACGGTGGCGCCGTCACTGGTGCACGGTGATCTGTGGTCCGGCAACCTGGGCACGCTCACCGACGGCACCGTGGTGCTGTTCGATCCGGCGGTGTACTACGGCCATGGGGAAGTGGATCTGGCCATGCTGGAACTGTTCGGTCCGGTGCCGGAAGAATGTCATCGCGGTTATGGTATCGACCCTCACGATCCCGCCGTGGTGCAGCGCAAGACGCTCTATAACCTGTATCATCTGCTCAACCACTTCGTGCTGTTCGGTGGCGGCTACCTCAATGCCATCACCCGCAGTTGTCGGACTTTGCTGTCCTACTGACAGCGCGATCCATGATGCCTTGTTGATGGTGTTGAGCTTTGACTCCCATTCGTATTGTCGCTGATGAAAACATGCCGGGGCTGGCGCCCTTTGAAGCGCTCGGGACGGTGCGCCGTGTGGACGGCCGCCGCCTTACCCGGATCGACCTTGCCGACACCGAGGTGTTACTGGTGCGCTCCGTTACCCGGGTGGACCGGGCGCTGCTGGAGGGCACCCCGGTGCGTTTCGTCGGCTCCGCCACCATCGGCACCGATCACGTGGACCGGGCGGCGCTCAAGGCCATGGGCGTGGCCTTCGCCCATGCGCCGGGTTGCAACGCCCGGGCGGTGGCGGAGTATGTGCTGCAGGCGCTGTTGCTGGCCTGCCGGGAACAGGGCAGGACCTTGCGCGACAGCAGCGTGGGAATTGTGGGTCTGGGGAACGTGGGCAGTCGGGTGGCGCAGTGGCTGAGCGCCCTTGGGGTAACGGTCCTGGCCTGTGATCCGCCGCTGCAACGGGCCGGAGCCGATACCGTGGTGCCGCTGACCGACCTGGATACGGTGCTGGCGGCGGATCTGGTTACCCTGCACGTGCCGCTGACTCGCCAGGGGCCGGATGCCACCTTCCATATGCTCGACCGGGAGCGCTTGTCGCGTCTCGGCCCCCGGCAAACGCTGCTCAGTACCTGCCGGGGCGCGGTGATCGACAACCAGGCGTTGCGGGAGAGACTGACGGACGCCGACGCGCCGCTGGTGCTGCTGGACGTCTGGGAGGGGGAGCCACGAATCGATGCCGGGCTGCTGACGCGGGTGCGCCTTGGTTCCCCGCATGTGGCCGGCTACAGCGTGGAAGGGAAGTGGCTGGGCACCGCCATGCTCCACCAGGCCTTCCGCCTGTGGCGAGGGGAAAGCGCCGGGGTTCCGGTGATGGCCGGGGAGCGGCCGATACTGGAACACCCGGTGGCGAACGAGGGTGATCTGCTGACGTTGTTAAGGCGGGCGTACCGGATTGACGATGATGACCGACGTCTGCGTGCCAGCGTCGATGATATCGACCCGGGGAGGGCGTTCGACGCCTTGCGGCGCGACTATCCGCCGCGCCACGAACTGCACCACTGGCGTCACCGCGGAGAGGCGACGCCGGCGCTGGGCGCCTTGCTCAGCCTGCTTTTCGATCCGCCTGGCGCGGGTAGCGCCATGCCTGCTCCAGCTCTCGACAGGCCTTGAGAATCATCGCTTCGGTGATCGGAATCTCGCGTCCCTGTTCGTCCACCAGGGCGGCGTCGTTGAAATCTCCGGATCCCGGCGAGCGGGAGAGGGAAGTGCGGCTCATGGTAGTCTCTCCGTTAATCCGACCCTCCATGGAGGGCTGACCTTTGGGTTCGGGGTGATCTCCCCCGGCACGGCCATTCTTGTTGTTGGATATGATGATTTTATGACGATGGACGAAAAATCCCCGCTAACCGTGGGGGTACTGGTCAATCCGTTCGCCGGCATCGGCGGTGCCGTCGGCCTGAAAGGCAGTGACGGTGCCGAAACCCGTGCCGAGGCCCTGCGCCGGGGCGCACGGCCGATGGCGGTGGAGCGCATGACCCGGGCCCTGCAAGCGCTGGGACCGGCGGCGCGGCCGCTGCGCTGGTTGACCTGGGGCGGCGACATGGGCGAACACAGCTGCCGGGACGCCGGTCTCCAGGCGGAGATCGTGGGACAGTCGCCGCGGGCCAGCGAAGCCGAACACAGCCGCGAGGCGGCGGCGGCTCTGGTGGCGGCCGGTGTCGACCTGCTATTGTTCGCTGGCGGTGATGGCACCGCCCGGGATCTGGTGGACGCGGTGGGGCAGCGCATCCCGGTGCTGGGCGTGCCGGCCGGCTGCAAAATGCATTCGGCGGTGTACGCGGTGAACCCGGAAGCCGCCGGCCACTTGCTGGCGGACTTGCGCGATGGTGGGCTGGTGGCGCTGCAGGAAGCGGAGGTCCGTGACATCGACGAAGAGGCGTTCCGCCACGGTGAGGTCCGCGCCCGTTACTATGGCAGCCTGATGGTGCCGCAAGAGGGGCGCTACCTGCAGCAGGTGAAATGTGGCGGCCGCGAAGTGGAGGACCTGGTGGTCACCGAAATCGCCGCCTGGGTCATCGACACGCTGGAGGATGACGTTTATTACCTGGTTGGCTCCGGTTCCACCGTGGCGGTGGTGATGGAACAACTGGGACTGCCGAATACCCTGCTCGGGGTGGATATCATCCGCAATGGCGAGGTGGTGGCGGCCGATGTAGGCGCCGAAGCGATCCTGGAATGTATCGGCGAAGCGCCGGCGCGGGCGCTGCTGACCGTGATCGGTGGTCAGGGGCACTTGTTTGGCCGTGGCAATCAGCAGTTCAGCCCGGCGGTGATTCGCCGTCTCGGTAAGGACCGCGTCCAGATCCTCGCCAGCCGGGGTAAACTGGCCACTCTGGAAGGGCGCCCATTGCTGGTGGACACCGGTGACGCCACACTGGATCAGGAACTGTGCGGACTTTGGCCGGTGACCAGCGGCTATGAGGATACGTTACTGTATCGGGTGGCGCTGGACGCCGGTGATGCGTAAATGGTCGGGCGCCAGAACTAAAAGGCTGCTGTAGGAGCTTGCCTTGCAAGCGAATTCGGCATCCGGCGCAAACGATTCGCTTGCAAGGCAAGCTCCTACAGTGGCTTCGAACTCCCTCTGTAGGAAGCTGCTTTAGTAGCGATGGCGTGCCAGCGTGTTGCGTGTAAGCGCTTTTCAAAACAAAGAGGATTGAGATGATGGCTTCCCTGGCGGATCAGGTGATCTGGATTACCGGCGCCTCCTCCGGGATCGGCGAGGCGCTGGCGGCGGAATACGCCCGCTATGGCGCCCGGCTGGTGTTGTCCGCCCGTCGGCGGGAGGAATTGGAGCGAGTTCGCGACGCCTTGGTGAACGCCGACCAGCACCTGGTTCTGCCGCTGGACCTGTCCGACGTCGACGCCATGTCGGCGGCGGTGGAGCAGGTCATGGCCCGCTTCGGGCGGCTGGATCAGGTGGTGCACAACGGCGGCATCTCCCAGCGTTCGCTGGTGCGTGACACCGGCGTGGCGGTGGATCAGCGCATCATGGCGGTGAATTACTTCGGCGCGGTGGCGCTGACCAAGGCGGTGCTGCCGGTGTTCCGGGCGGCCAAAGCCGGCCGTTTCGTGGTGGTGACCTCGCTGGTGGGGGAACTGCCGACGCCGCTGCGATCCGCCTACAGCGCCAGCAAACACGCCTTGCACGGTTTTTTCGAGGCGCTGCGGGCGGAAGAGTACGATGAGGGGATCCGGGTCACTCTGGTCATGCCCGGTTTCATCCGTACCCAGGTATCGGTGAACGCGCTGGTGGGCGACGGTTCCGCCCAGGGCACCATGGACGCGGCCCAGGAGCAGGGCCTGGCCGCCGAGGAGTGCGCCCGGCGGGTGGTGGAGGCCGTGCAGCGTGGCCGCGATCAGGTTATCATCGCCGGCCGCGAGCGCATGGGCGTGTATCTGAAACGATGGTGTCCGCCGTTGTACCGCCGCCTGATCCGCAAGATCAAGGTCACCTGACCCCTTAACTCACCAATCCGCAGAGCCCGTTCAGAGGTTGCCATGGCAAGCGTCACCGACAGTCTCGATGCCAAGCATCGCACTCACTTCAACAAGCTGCAGAAGAAATTGCGGCGGGAAGTGGGCAAGGCCATCGCTGATTACAACATGATCGCCGACGGCGACAAGGTGATGGTGTGTCTGTCCGGCGGCAAGGATTCCTACACCATGCTGGAGATTTTGCGCAATCTGCAGCTTTCCGCGCCGGTCAGCTTCGAGCTGGTGGCGGTGAATCTGGATCAGAAACAACCGGGTTTCCCGGAGCACGTACTGCCGGATTACCTGGAGAAGGAAGGGGTGTCTTATCACATCCTGGAGAAGGACACTTATTCCATCGTCAAGGAAAAGGTGCCGGAAGGAAAAACCACCTGTGGGCTCTGTTCACGGCTGCGACGGGGCAGTCTGTATGGGTTTGCGGAGGAGATCGGCGCCAACAAGATCGCCCTGGGCCACCACCGTGACGACATCGTCGAGACCCTGTTCCTGAACATGTTCTTCGGCGGCAAGATGAAAGCCATGCCGCCGAAGTTGCGCAGCGACGACAACAAGAACGTGGTGATCCGCCCGCTGGCCTACTGCCGGGAAAAGGACATTGTGCGCTTCGCCCGCTACAAGGATTTTCCGATCATTCCCTGTAACCTGTGCGGTTCCCAGGAGAATCTGCAGCGCCAGACCATCAAGGAAATGCTCAACAACTGGGATCGTGAGCATCCCGGCCGTATCGAGAGCATCTTTTCCGCGATTCAGAATATCGCCCCCTCCCAACTGGCGGACACCCGCCTGTTTGACTTTGAACACCTGGAAGACGGCGTGCAGCGAGCAGGGCAGCAAGCCCACCGTCTGGATGTGGTCAACTTGTTCGGCGGCCATTGATCGGCCTGACCGGTGCGTCACGCCGGAAACGGTTGATGGCATGAATCATGGCGGTGTTTCGGGTAAAATGCCGCCGCTTTCCGGCCTCTGGGCCTCGCGCACCGCGCCGCCCGGGCCTTGTTTTCGACTCGACCAGAAGGTAGGAGCACATGACCGATCGCATTAAAAAGGGCGGACTGGAAATCGCCGCTGAACTTCATGATCTGGTAGTCAACGAAGTGGCGCCGGGTACCGGTGTGGATGTGGAACACTTCTGGGCGCAGCTGGAACAGATCGTGGCCGACCTGGCGCCGCGCAACAAGGCCTTGCTGGCCAAGCGTGACGAAATCCAGGAGAAGATCGACGGCTGGCATCTGGAGCGCAAGGGCAAGCAGATCGACCTGCCGGAATACAAGCGCTTCCTCACCGAGCTGGGCTACCTGCTGCCGGAAGGCGATGATTTCAAAGTGGCCACCCAGAACGTGGACGACGAGATCGCCCACATTGCCGGGCCGCAGCTGGTGGTGCCGGTGAAGAACGCCCGTTTCGCCCTGAACGCCGCCAATGCCCGTTGGGGCAGCCTGTATGACGCGCTCTACGGTACCGATGCCATCTCCGAGGAAGACGGCGCCGAGCGCGGTGGCGCTTACAATCCGAAACGCGGTGACAAGGTGATTGCCTTTGCCCGTGATTTCCTCGACACCTATTTCCCGCTGGCCAATGGCTCCCACAAGGACAGCACCGGCTACGCGATCCGCGACGGCAAGCTGGTGGTGAGCCTGAAAGAGGGCGAATCCGGTCTGGCCGACGAAGGCCAACTGCGCGGCTACCTGGGCGACGCCGAGCGTCCCAGCGGCGTGCTGCTGAAGCACAACAATCTGCATGCGGAAATCCAGATCGACGATCAACATCCGATCGGTGCCGAGGACCCGGCCAACGTCAAGGACGTGCTGCTGGAATCCGCCATCACCACCATTCAGGACTGCGAGGACTCCGTTGCCGCGGTGGACGCCGAGGACAAAGTCGAGGTGTATCGCAACTGGGCGGGCCTGATGAAAGGTGACCTGAAGGAAAGCTTCGACAAGGGCGGCCGCACCCTGACCCGCGCCCTCAACCCGGACCGTGAATACACCGCGCTGGATGGCGGCAAGCTGGTGCTGCCGGGCCGTTCCCTGCTGCTGGTGCGCAACGTCGGTCACCTGATGACCAACCCGGCGATCCTGCACAACGGTGAGGAAATCCCGGAAGGCATCATGGACGCCATGGTCACCGTGCTGGCCGCCATCCACGATCTGAAGAAGCAGGACGGCGCCGATTTCCGCAATAGCCGCACCGGCTCCGTGTACATCGTGAAGCCGAAAATGCACGGTCCGGAAGAAGTGGCGTTCGCGGTGGAACTGTTCGAGCGGGTGGAAAAAGCGCTGGGTCTGCCGGCCAATACTCTGAAGATCGGCATCATGGACGAAGAGCGCCGCACCACGGTCAACCTGAAGGAATGTATCCGCCAGGCCAAGGACCGGGTGATCTTCATCAACACCGGTTTCCTCGACCGTACCGGTGACGAGATGCACACCTCCATGGAAGCGGGCCCGATGGCGCGCAAAGGCGATATGAAAGGCATGCCCTGGATCAACGCCTACGAAAACTGGAACGTGGATATCGGCCTGGAATGCGGCCTGCAAGGCGTGGCCCAGATCGGTAAAGGTATGTGGGCGAAGCCGGACGAAATGGCGGAAATGATGGCCACCAAGGCCGGTCACCCGAAAGCCGGCGCCAACTGCGCCTGGGTGCCGTCACCCACCGCCGCCACCCTGCATGCGATGCACTATCATGAAGTAAACGTGCAGCAGGTACAGGAACAACTGGCCAGCCGCGGTCGCGCCTCCCTGGACGACATCCTCACCATTCCGTTGCTGGAAGGCGAACTGACCGCCAATGAAATCCAGCAGGAACTGGACAACAACGCCCAGGGCATCCTCGGCTACGTGGTGCGCTGGATCGACCAGGGCGTGGGCTGTTCCAAGGTGCCGGACATCAACAACGTGGGCCTGATGGAAGACCGCGCCACCTGCCGTATCTCCAGCCAGCACATCGCCAACTGGCTGCACCATGGCATTGTCACCGAGGAACAGGTGATGGAGTCCATGAAGCGCATGGCGCAGGTGGTGGACAAGCAGAACGCCGGTGACCCGACCTACATGGACATGGCGCCGAACTTCGATGACAGCATCGCCTTCCAGGCGTCCTGTGATCTGGTGTTCAAGGGCTGCGAGCAGCCCAGCGGCTACACCGAGCCGGTCCTGCACCGCCGTCGTCGTGAACTGAAAGCCAAACTGGCCGGTTAATCCGGGCCCGCTTCTTGCCACGAAGGGGACTACGAAGCCGCTGTAGGAGCTTGCCTTGCAGGCGAATGGGCTCTTGAACGAAAGATTCGCCTGCAGGCAGTCTCCTACAGCAACTCGTCCCACAGAGACGGATTCGAGCCGGGGTGCCCGTTCACGCCCGGCTTCCCTCCGGCAGCCGTTCCCACAACGGCGCTTCTCCCAGACTTTCCGATACGAACTCCACGAAGGCCCGCACCCTTGGGGGTACCTGCTTGCGTTGCGGCATTACCGCGTGGATGGCGGTGTCGGCCAATTGATAATCCGCCAACACCACCTTGAGACGGCCCTGGCACAGGTGTTCGTGGATGTGCCAGAGCGAATGCTGGGCAATGCCCAGGCCGGCGAGCACGGCTTCGGTCAGCAACTCCCCCTGATTGGCGCGGACCGGGCCGCTGACTCTGACCGGGCATGGCCGTCCGTCCGGGTCGCGCAGATCCCAGACGTCCTGCCGGTCCGGATGGCTGGTCAGCAGTAGACAAGGATGATCGGCCAGTTCCCGGGGATGGGCGGGCACGCCGTGGCGGGCCAGGTAATCGGGGGAGGCGCACAGCACCCGCTTGTCGTCGGCCAGCCGCCGCGCCACCAGGGAGGAGTCCTTGAGTACGCCGATACGAATGGCGAGATCAAACCCTTCCCCCACCAGGTCCACCTGGTCATCGCTCAGATGCACGTCCAGGCGCACTTGCGGGTAGCGTTGCAAAAAACCGGGTAGCAGCCGGGAAATATACTGACGCCCGAATGCCGGTGGCAGCGCCAGACGCAGGGTGCCGCTGATCTCGTTGGCGCTTTGCCTGAGCCCGTTGGCCAGGGCTTCCAGGTCTTCCACCAGCAACCGCCCCCGCTCCGCCAGAAGCCGGCCCTCGGGGGTAGGGTGGAGACGGCGGGTGGTGCGGTGCAGCAGACGTACCTGCAGATCCCGTTCCAGCCGCTTCAGACGCTGGCTGGCCACCGCCACGGAAAGGTCGAGGGTACGTGCCGCGGCGCTGATCGAGCCCTGATCCAGCACGCGTAGGAACAGCGCGATGTCACTGAGTCTTTCCATGGTTCGTCCAAGGCAAAAATGGAGAGTTATTTTCAATGAAATTTTAAAAGTGAATAAAAGGCTATATTGTTTTTGTGAAAGAGGTAAAGCCCTAGCATGCCGTCTCTCTATCCCATTCCAACGGAGAACGGTCATGAAAGACCCGCGACAGGGCGGTATACCCTGGGCGCTGTACGCGCTGACCATCGGTGCCTTTGGCATCGGCACCACTGAATTCGTGATTATGGGCGTGCTGCAGCAGGTGGCGGACGATCTGGGCGTCAGCATCGTCGCCGCCGGCCTGCTGATTTCCGGCTACGCCCTGGGCGTATTCGTCGGCGCGCCTTTGTTGACCGCCACCACCGGCGGCCTGTCCCGCAAGCGGGTACTGGTGGGGCTGATGCTGATCTTCACCGTCGGCAACCTGGCCTGTGCCCTGGCGCCGAACTACACCGTGCTGATGGTGGCGCGGGTGATGACCTCCCTGGCGCATGGCACGTTCTTTGGCGTCGGCTCGGTGGTGGCTACCTCCCTGGTAGCGCCGCATCGGCGTGCCAGCGCCATCGCCATCATGTTCACCGGCCTCACCGTGGCCACCCTGCTGGGCGTGCCGGCCGGGGCCTGGCTGGGCGTGGAGCACGGCTGGCGGACTTCGTTCTGGGCCATCACTGGTGTCGGCGTGCTGGCCACCCTGGTGATCCTGACCCTGGTGCCCGCCGATCAGGGCGGGCAGGTCGGGGAATCATTCCGCGACGGCTTCCGCGTCATCGGGCGCGCCACTGTGTTGCTCGGGCTGCTCACCACCGTTCTGGGGTACGCCGGCGTGTTTACCGTCTTTACCTACATCCAGCCCATGCTGGTCCGCCTGGCGGGCTTTTCCGAAGCGCAGGTGTCCTCGATTCTGCTGGTCTTCGGCATGGGCATGATCGCCGGCAATCTGGCCGGTGGCCGGCTGGCCGACCGTAACCTGCCGCGCGCCATCGGCGTGACATTAACGATATTGGCGCTGGTGCTGGCAATGACCGGCCCGGCGCTGCGGCACCCGGTCACCGCGGTGGTGTTCGTCGGCCTGCTTGGTGCCGCCAGTTTCGCCACCGTGGCGCCGCTGCAACTGTGGGTGCTCAGCCGTGCCGAGGGCGCCTCCAGTCTGGCTTCCAGCTTCAATATCGGCGCCTTCAATCTGGGTAACGCCCTGGGTGCCTGGCTCGGCGGCGCGGTGATTCACTCCGGCACCGGTTTGACCGGCATCCCCTGGGTGGCCTCGGCGGTCACGCTGTCCGGCCTCGCCCTGGCGCTGTGGGCGCTGCGGCGGGAACGCCAGCGCGCGCCGCTGCTTGAAACCGGGGACTGTGCCTGAGGCCGGTTCCTCGAACGTCACTACGAAGCCGCTGTGGGAGCCTGTCTGCAGGCGAATGACATCAGAGCAAGGAGACACAATCATGGAACACCGTTATCTGGGACGCTCCGGCTTCAAAGTACCGGTGCTGGGCTTCGGCGCCGGCACCTTCGGCGGCAAAGGGCCTCTGTTTAGCGCCTGGGGCAATAGCGGCGTGGACGAAGCGCGGCGGCTGGTTGACCTGTGTCTGGAGGCCGGCGTGACCCTGTTCGACACCGCCGACG
This sequence comes from Alloalcanivorax xenomutans, assembly GCF_900217905.1. Lineage (GTDB taxonomy): Bacteria > Pseudomonadota > Gammaproteobacteria > Pseudomonadales > Alcanivoracaceae > Alloalcanivorax > Alloalcanivorax xenomutans. The sequence goes on along the minus strand of NZ_OBMO01000014.1, from coordinate 21,903 downwards.
TGTACTCGGACGGCGCCTCCGAGGAAGTGCTTGGGGCCGCCGTCGCCGGCCGTCGAGATCAGGTGATTCTGTCCACCAAAGTGAGCCTGCGAACCGGAGAGGGCGCCAATGACGTCGGCGCCTCCCGTCATCATCTGGTGCGGGCGGTGGAACAGTCGCTGAAGCGGCTCGGCACCGATTACATCGACCTGCTGCAACTGCACCACTTCGACGCCATGACGCCGGTGGAACAGGTGATGGCGACCCTGGACGATCTGGTGCGCTCCGGCAAGGTCCGTTACATCGGCGCCTCCAATTACTCCGGCTGGCAACTGATGAAGTCCCTGGCGGCGGCGGATCGCTACGGCTACAGCCGCTTCGTCGCCAACCAGACTTATTACTCGTTGATCGGTCGCGACTACGAGTGGGAACTGATGCCGCTGGGCCAGGACCAGGGACTGGGCGCGCTGGTGTGGAGCCCGCTGGGATGGGGACGCCTCACCGGCAAAATCCGTCGCGGGCAACCGCTGCCCGAGGGCAGCCGTCTGCATGAAACCGCCGGCTTCGCCCCGCCAGTGGAGGAAGAACGGCTCTACAACGTGGTGGATGCGTTGCTGACAGTGGCGGAGGAAACCGGCAAAACCGTGCCGCAGGTGGCGATCAACTGGCTGCTGCGCCGGCCCACGGTGTCCTCGGTGCTGATTGGCGCCCGCGACGAACAGCAATTGCGCGACAACCTGGGCGCGGTGGGCTGGTCCATGACGGAGCAACAGGCCGCCCGGCTCGACAAGGCCAGCGCCGTGACGCCGCCGTATCCCTACTATCCGTACTGGAACGGCCAGTTCGCCGAGCGGACGCCGCCTTTGGTGTGAGAGTAAAGGCCCTTTTTAGTGCAAGACGCGTGGACAACCGCGAGCCGATTCGCTGCCCAAGTCAGCTTCCCATAAGAGAGTACGGAGCCGCTGTGGGAAGCTGCTTTAGCAGCGAATGAGGCGTTGGCGTGGGAAGGTGTTGTGTGTCAGCGGGCTGATCCCCAACTGTGGGGAGGCAGGGCTTGATCAACCGGAATTTTCAGCGGTTCTACCGACCCGTCGGCGCCATGAACTCCGGCCCCACCGGGTCGGTGATCGTGTCGGCCAGTATACGTTCGATCTCCGCGTTCAAAGCATCATCCAGATGCCAGCCGTCCAACTCCAGCATGGGCAGGATCTGTTCCGGGCGACGCACGCCCCAGAGGGCCAGATCGACGCCGGGCTGGTCCAGCAGCCAGCGTACCGCCAGCGGCAGCACGCCGCTCAAGCCGTTGTCGCGGGCCAGCGTGTTGAGGGCGTCCACCGCCTCAAGGTACTGGGCGTAGCGGGGAGGTTGGAATTTGGGGTCGTGGTTACGTAGGTCGTCGCTGCTGAAACGGGTGTGTGGACGCATCTTGCCGGACAGCAGGCCACGGCACAGAGCGCTGTAACCCAGCACGCTGATGCCCAGCTCCCGGGCGGTGGGCAGCAGATCCTCTTCAATACCCCGTTCGAACAGATTGTAGGGTACCTGAACCGCGGTGAGCGGACAGAGGGCGTGGAAGGCGCGCAGCTGCTGGCCGGTGACGTTGCTGACGCCGACGGCGCGGATCTTGCCCTGGCGCCGCAGTGTGGCCATGGCCCCGGCGGTGTCTTCCAGCGGGCAGGCCAGATCCGGCCAGTGCACTTGGTACAGATCGATGACATCGGTGCGCAGGCGCCGCAGGCTGGCGTGCACTTCCTCGAACAGCCGTTGCGGCCGGGCGTCACGGAACGGGGTGCCGTCGTGCCAGTCCAGTCCGGCCTGGGTGGACAGCGTCACATGCTGTCGCAGACGGCCACGGTGCAGCGCTTCGCCCACCAGCGCTTCGGATTCTCCGAAGCCGTACAGGGGAGCGGTGTCGATGGTGGTTATACCGTTTTCCACCGCCTCCAGGATGGCCTGTAGAGCGTTATGGCGATCCCACCCAGCGCTGTCCCGTGCTCCGGCGCCCATGGTCTGGGTGCCCAGGGTGATCCGGCTGCAGGTTAGGTCGCTGTTGGCCAGGGTGGTGGTTTCCATTGCCGCTCCGGTGGGCTGGTCAGTGGACCAGGTCGACTTTGATTTCCAATGGCAGAGTGACGGTACTGCTGCGTTGCTCCGCGCCGCCCAAACCCTGGCTCCGGGTTTGTTCGTGCACTTCTATGTTTCCCAAGGGCGTCCACTGGCCCAGGGGCACTTGCAGGGTGGTGGCGGTGCTCTGGGTGTCCGCGACGGTGCCATGGCTCAATTGTTCGAAGCGCTGGCTGATGCGCAGGCGCACCTGATTGTCGGCGGTGAGCAGAGGCAGAATATCGATCCCTTGTTTCAGGCTCAATAAAGCGGGCAGCTGGCTGCCAGCCAGGGCGATCAGCGTGCCCTGACCGACACTGGCCGGATGCCCGGAGAGGGTGTTGATACGGTACTGGTCCTCGCGCTGCTGCCGGTGCCGGCCGCCGCTCACGGTGACCCGGCCGCCCTCGACTTTCAATACGCGGTCGTCGCCTTCGCTGTTCTGGCGCCGCCGCAAAACCACCGATACCGTGCGTGGCGCGGCGGGCATGTCGCCCAGGGCATTGAGGATTTGATCAAAATTCTCCTGACTGGTGCGGATCACCAGCCGGCCTTGGTAGGCGTTGACGGAGCCGCCTTCCGGCAGCAACGGTTCGATGACCGGCACCAGAGCTTCAGCGTCGGCCCGCTGGATCACATGGATGGACATCTGTGCCAGGGCAGGGCCGGTCAGGATCAGGCCCAGTAGCAGGGCCAGGGTGCGGATGAATGGGGTCATGGCGGCCTCTTGGTCATGATGCGCTTGTTATCATAGCCCTGCTGAGGGCGGATTGATTTGTGGCGATACTCATCCTTTGGATGGTGGAAAGAGTACGCGGTTCAGGCGTTGTTATCCGCCATCGCCGGCATTAATGGTTTCGATGGTGCCGTCGCGGCCGCGCTGATGCCATTCGCCGACCCGTTTGCCGTCACGATATTGCCCCCACAGCAAGGGCGTACCGGTGGCCGTTTGCAGACGCCAGGGGCCATGCAAGCGACCTTTGACATAGGTCTCCCGGTAGACACGTGTTCCTTTCCGGCTGATGTTCAGACCCTCGGGCAGGCCGTTGACGGTATGATGAATTTCCACCAGGGCGCCCTTTTCGAAACGCTCAAGCCAGCGTTCACCGGTCTCGGCGTAGTGAATGTCAGCCTGGATCGGCTGGTGCTGGTGGTAGCGGGCAGTAATGATCAGCCATAGCGGCGCGTTGTCCAGGAAGCGCCCCTCCGAGTCTCGTCGATACTCGACTTGGTGCTGGGTCAATTCACCGTCCTTGCCCCAGAAGCGTGTTTCGACGATGCCGGCACTTTGCGCCGTGCCCCGGGCGGTGACGCGGCCGCTCTCGTCAAAATAGCTGAACACGCCGTTTTTCTTGCCCCGGACAAAGCAGACTTGTTCGCGCAGATTACCGTCAGGGTAGTAACGGCGCACTTGACCGTGTACCTGATTATTCCGGTAGGGAATCTCCTCGGTGAGGTGTCCGGCGCGGTCGAACCACTGTTCCAGGCCGGATTGAACACCATTCCGGTACTGGGCGATGCGTCTCAGAGGGCCCTTTTCCACACGCCCTTCTTCCTGCCCGTTTTCGCCGCTCCTTTCATAGTAATAGCGTTGCTCGCCGTGCCGCTTGCCGTCCTTGATACGCCGATGTTCGATCAGCGCGCCTTGTTGATTGAGTACTCCGAACTCGCCCTGAAGGGCAGCGTTCGCCGGCGGTTTGGCTGTCTCGGCGGTGCTGAGGCCGGCGCACAGCAGAAGCAATGATACGAGGCATCGGCGGACCATTATTATCGGTGCCCCGATAAATCCGTCGACGGGAGGAAAAACGGTCTTTTAAAACGCATAATGGTGCCTCCGTGCGGCTTGCTGAAAGAATAGCAAACGGTCGCCATCCCAACTTCATGCGGATCACAACAATTTCATGTTTGCCAACAGTTCCCCCGTGGTGTCGAACCAGACCGGACCGCACGAGCGCCTGGAGGCCACCGTGCGCCGCCATTTGTCGCAGCCCTGGCGGGCGCCGCTGGCGGAGCATGACCGCCGGGCGTTTGATCAGGCGCGGCAATGGCTCGGCGACGATGCGAGGCCGCTGATCCTGGATTCTGGCTGTGGTACCGGCCGGTCCTCGGTGATGCTGGCCCGCCGTTTCCCGCAGGCGAGGGTGCTCGGACTGGACCAGTCCGAACACCGGCTGCAGCGGGGCGAGCGGCGTTTCGGCGAAGCGCTGCCGGAAAACCTGCGGCTGGTGCGTTGCGATTGCGCCGGATTCTGGCGGCTGGCGCAAGATGCCGGCTGGCGTGTGCAACGCCATTATCTGCTGTACCCCAATCCGTGGCCCAAGAGTGCCCATCTGAAGCGACGCTGGCACGGACACCCGGTATTTCCGCATCTGCTCGCCCTGGGCGGCGAGTTGGAGGCGCGCAGTAACTGGCGGTTGTATCTGGAGGAGTTGGCGGCGGCGCTGGCGCTGGCCGGGATCACGGCATCGGTGACGCCGGTGGCGGACACCGAGGAGACGCTGACCGATTTCGAGGAGAAATACCGGCTCAGCGGCCATCAGCTCTGGCGGCTTAGCGCGATACTGGGGGGTGGCCCAGGGGCCGCCTGAGAGGAGGCCCCGCATGCCCGTTCCCACAGCGCCCCAGTCCGACACTTGGCGTGATCTCTGTTCAGGCCGGCGTGGGCCGCGCCTGTTGCTGATCTGGCTCGGTATCTGGGTGGGGGCGGCGGAAAGTCTGGTCACCGCCACCATCATGCCGACAGTGGCGCGGCAATTGGGCGGCTACGCGTATTTCAGTTGGGCGGTGGCGCTGTTCATGATCGGAACGATCCTGGCCGTGGCCAGCGCGGGGCGATTGGCGGAGCGATACGGTTTGGCGCGTGCCAGCGCGGGCGCCGGACTGGTGTTGGCGACCGGGTGCGCGGTGTCCGCGCTGGCGCCGGATATTTTCACCTTTCTGGCTGGCCGCTGGGTGCAGGGCGTGGGTGGGGGCTGGATTTCCGGTTTCGCCATGGTGGCGGTGTCGCGGTTCTTCCCGGAGCGGCATTTGGCGCGGGTGTTTGCCTCGGCCACCGCGATTTGGGCGCTGGCCACGGTGCTCGGCCCCTTGCTGGGGGGTGTGTTTGCCGGGAGCGGCAGCTGGCGTGGCGTGTTCTGGTTGTTCTCTGCCCAGGCATTGCTGTTCGTACTCGCCGCTTTACTGCTGTTTCGTGGCGCCGCCCCGGCGGAGCGCGGTGCCCGGGTGCCCTGGCCGCAGCTGGGATTGTTGGCGGTGGGGGTGGCGGCGCTGGTGCTGGCGAGTCTGGCGGAACACTGGCTTTGGGTATTGGGACTGCTGCTGTTGTCCATCGGCATGCTGACGTGGTTGCGCTGGCGGGATCAACGCGGAGAGAACCGCCTGTTACCCGCCGGGGCCTGGCAACTGCGGCACACCGTGGGGGCCGGTTACGCGGCGATGGCGGCGGTGACGGCGGCGTCCATGGCGTTGCTGATCTACGGCCCGCCGATTCTGCAAGCGCTACAGGGGCTGTCGCCATTGCGGGCCGGCTATGTGGTGGCGGTGCAGGCGATGGCCTGGACACTGGCGGCGCTGGCGGTTTCCGGGGCGGATCGGAAGGGCGAGCGCCGCTGGATTCGCATCGGCGCGTTGACGGTTTTACTCGGGGTGTTGTTGCTGGCCGCCGTTATGACGTCGCCGGTGCTCTGGGTATTGATGGGCGCGGCAATCTGCGGTCTGGGCCTGGGTTGGGGCTCCAGTCTGATGAACCGGCGCTTGCTGCGGGCGCTGGCGGAAGGAGACCGGACCATTGGCTCTTCGGCATTGATCGCGGTGCGCCAGGTGGGTGGTGCCGTGGGCGCGGTGCTGGCGGGGTTGGCGGCCAATCTGGCCGGTGTGGCGGAGGGGCTGTCGCCGGAAAGCGCCGAGCGGGCAGCTCCGGTGGTGTTCATGGCGGTGCTGCCGATGGCGCTGTTAGCGGTGTGGTGCGCGTGGCGGTTTACCCGGTCGGCGGATTGAATCGCGGCGCACAAGCCGCGATTCCGCGTGTTGCCGTCACGGGCCTCAACCGAGCTGAGGCAACTGCGCCAGCGCCACTTCCGCGGCGGCGGCGTCGTACTCGCGGTCTTCCAGTTTGCCATCGAAGAAATCGATGTAGGCCTGCATGTCGAAATGACCGTGGCCGGACAGGTTGAACAGGATGGTTTGTCCCTGGCCTTCTTCCTTGCAGCGCAACGCTTCGTCGATGGCGGCCTTGACCGCGTGGGAGCACTCTGGCGCCGGCACGATGCCTTCGTGGCGGGCGAATTGCACCGCCGCCTCGAAGCAGCCGGTCTGGGCGTACGCGCGGGCTTCGATCAGCCCCAGTTGCAACGCGTGGGAAACCTGCGGGCCCATGCCGTGGTAACGCAGGCCGCCGGCGTGGAAGCCCGGCGGGGTGAAGCTGGAGCCCAGGGTGTGCATCTTGGTCAGCGGTGTCAGGTGGGCGGTGTCGCCGAAGTCGTAGGCGAACCGGCCCTGAGTCAGGGTCGGGCAGGCCGCCGGCTCCACCGCCAGGATGCGGCGGCCGCGGCCACCACGCAGTTGCTCGCCGAGGAACGGAAACACCAGGCCGGCGAAGTTGGAGCCGCCGCCGGTGCAGCCGATCAGTATATCCGGATCGTCGCCGGCCATTTCCATCTGCAGCAGGGCTTCCTGGCCGATGATGCTTTGATGCAGCATCACATGGTTGAGCACGGAACCAAGGGCGTACTTGGTATCGTCGGCCTGGGCCGCCAGTTCCACCGCCTCGCTGATGGCGATGCCGAGGCTGCCCGGGTGATCGGGGTTCTCCGCCAGTATGGCGCGGCCGGCGTTGGTGAGATTGGACGGGGAGGGGATGCACTCGGCCCCGTAGGTGCGCATCAGTGCCTGCCGATAGGGCTTTTGTTGATAGGACACCTTGACCTGGAATACCTGCACCTCGAGACCGAACAGGCTGCCGGCGAACGCCAGGGAAGAGCCCCACTGGCCGGCGCCGGTTTCGGTGGTCAGACGGCGGGTGCCGGCTTCCGCATTGTAATAGGCCTGGGCCACGGCGGTGTTCGGCTTGTGCGAGCCGGCCGGGCTCACGCCCTCGTATTTGAAGTAGATGCGCGCCGGCGTATCCAGCGCCTTTTCCAGGCGGCGGGCACGGATCAGAGGGCTTGGGCGCCACATCTTGTAGACGTCCAGCACCGCTGCCGGAATATCCACATAACGCTCGGCGGTCATTTCCTGGGCGATCAGGGTATCCGGGAACAAGGGCGCCAGATCCGAAGGGGCCACCGGCTGACGGGTGCCGGGATGCAGCACCGGGGCCATCGGTTCCGGGAAGTCCGCCATGATGTTGTACCACTGGCGTGGCAGACGGGATTGCTCCAGGAAATATTGGGTGGTGTCGGACATGGGGCTCTCTTCTTCTGATTATTGTTCCGTCGTGGCGTGACGGGTTATTTCAGCAACTTGAACATTTGCCGGTGCGGGATATGGGCATCCATGAAAATGCCGCCGGAACTGGCGAAGCCCGCCGCTTCATAGAAGCTGGTGGCGTGGGTCTGGGCGTTGAGGAAGATCTCCTGCATGCCACGGGCCCGAGCGGCTTCCTCGGCGGCCACCAGCAGGGCTCTGCCGATACCGCTGTTGCGGCTGTTCGAGAGCACGCACAGGCGGCTGATCTGGCCACTGCTCTGCAGGCGGATACAGCCCACCGGCTGGTTCCGCTGGTCGAGCGCGAGAAAGTGACAGGCACTGGAATCCTCGCCGTCCCACTCCAGTTCTTCCGGCACGTTCTGCTCGCCGATGAAAATGGTTTCGCGCAGCAAACGCAGCGCCGGCTCGTGTTCGTCCCAAGTGGTTTCGATGATGCTAAAGGCCATGGTGTTCTCGGTTAAAGCGGGGCAAAGAAGCCCTGATCGATCCAATGATTGAGCAGCTCGCCGGCGGACCGGGTCAGCAGCGGCTCCAACTGGTCGTTGCGGTAGCGGCGTTGCCCGGCCAGCAGGTCCACCAGTGCGGCTTGCTCCGCGTCCAGTGTCCAGCATTCGCCGTTGAGCCAGGCATGGTCGCCCTGACGAAGCAGGCGCACACCGCCGTGCCGTACCAGCGCGGCGTCCGGTGCGCCGGCGCGAATCTGCTCTTCGTCCACAATAAAATCAAGACCGTTCTGACGCGGTGTGCTCAGCCAGCGGGCCACCGCCCGGGCTGCCTGGGCGCGGTCCAGCAAGCCCAGGGAAGCAGACAGCAGGTTGTCCAGATCGTTCTGTTCGAGCCGCCCCGGATCCGGGCAGGGCGCGCGCCCGGCGTCGCGGTAGAGCTGCTCGGGCTGATTGGCCAGACATTCGGCCACCATTTCCGCCAGCAGGTCACGGTAATCCGGGGCCCGGAATCCCACTGACCAGGTGACGCAATCGCTGTCGCTGGCGACGCCATGGTGGGCGACGCCCGGCGGCAGATACAGCACATCGCCGGGGCCGGCATGGAACTCCTGTTCGCAGGGCATGTGCGCCAGCATCTTCAGCGGCGTATCAGTGCGCTGCGGCGCGGCGTCGTCACAATGCGGTCCGATTTTCCAATGGCGATGGCCGCTGGCCTGGATCAGAAACACGTCGTACTGATCGAAATGAGGGCCGACGCTGCCGCCCTCGGCGGCGTAGCTGATCATGATGTCTTCCAGACGCCAGCCCGGCACGAAGCCGAAATCGTCCAGCAGCAGGCTCACCGGTGTCAGAAAGTGGTCCACGGACTGTACCAGCAGGGTCCAGTCCCGCTCGCCCAGGCCCTCGAACGCATCCTCTTCCAGCGGTCCCTGCTGCAACGACCAGGGGCCCTCGCCGGCACCCCGGATCAGCCTGGATTCCACCTCCGCTTCCAGCGCCAGTCCGGCCAGGGTGTCGGCGTCGGGGTAGTCAAGGCCGCTAGCGGCGGCGGGCATGAACAGCGTGCGCCGCTGCCAGTGCCGCTCGAGAAAGGTCTCCGCCGGCAGTGGCAGCGTGAAGCGGGGCAGCTCGGTGGCCAAGATCAGACTGCCCGTGCCTGCTGGCCGGCGCTGCCCACGTAGGAAGCCGGAGTCAGTTCCTTGAGTCGCGCTTTGGCTTCCTCTGGGATCGCCAGGGTGTCGATGAAGGCAATCAGAGCCTCCTCGGTGATGGCCTTGCCACGGGTCAGGGCCTTGAGTTTCTCGTAGGGCTGCTCGATGCCGTAGCGGCGCATTACCGTCTGAATGGGCTCGGCCAGTACTTCCCAGGCGTGCTCCAGATCCTCTTCCAGACGGGTCGGGTTCACTTCCAGTTTGCCGATGCCTTTGAGACTGGCTTCATAGGCGATCAGGCTGTGGGCCAGGCCCACGCCCACATTGCGCAGCACGGTGGAGTCGGTGAGATCGCGCTGCCAGCGGGAGACCGGCAGCTTGGCGGCGAGGTGATCCATCATCGCGTTGGCCAGCCCCAGGTTGCCTTCGGAGTTCTCGAAATCGATCGGATTGACCTTGTGCGGCATGGTGGAGGAACCCACTTCGCCTTCAACGGTTCTCTGTTTGAAGTAACCGAGAGAGATGTAACCCCAGACGTCGCGGTCGAAGTCCAGCAGGATGGTGTTGAAGCGCATCAGAGCGTGGAAGTATTCGGCGATCCAGTCGTGCGGTTCGATCTGTGTGGTAAAGGGATTGAAGGTCAGTCCCAGCCCCTCGACGAAACGGCGCGCGAAGGTTTCCCAGTCCACTTCCGGATAGGCCGCCAGGTGGGCGTTGTAGTTGCCCACCGCGCCATTGATCTTGCCGAGCACCGGTACCGCCGCGAATTGTTCGCGCTGGCGTTGCAGGCGTGCCACCACATTGGCCATTTCCTTGCCCACGGTGGTGGGGGAGGCGGACTGGCCGTGGGTGCGTGACAGCATTGGCCGGTCGGCGTTGGCATGGGCCAGCTTGCGAATGGCGTTGATGACCTGATCCAGTTTCGGCAGCAGGGCATCGCGCGCTTCCTTGAGCATCAGCGCGTAGGAGAGGTTGTTGATGTCCTCGCTGGTGCAGGCGAAGTGCACGAACTCGGTCATCTTGTCCAGCTCTTCGTGCTCGGCCATGCACTCTTTGATGAAGTACTCCACCGCCTTGACGTCGTGATTGGTGGTGGCCTCGATTTCCTTGATGCGCTCGGCGTGCTTCTCCTCGAATTCACGGGTGATGCCGCGCAGATGCCAGGCGGCCTTGCCGCTCATCAGCGGGACTTCCGGAATGGCCTTCTCGTGGGCCAGCTGTTCCAGCCAACTGACTTCCACATGAACCCGGTAGCGGATCAGGCCGTATTCGGTGGTGATGTCGCGCAGGGCATCCGCTTTGCCGGCGTAGCGGCCGTCCACCGGAGAAATGGCACGAAGGTGAGTAAGGCTGGACATGAAGCACTCCTAGACAGGAAAACCGAAAGCGGCGCTATCATACAGCAAATCGGGAAGCGCCGCGTGGGTTATGACGAAGGTCGAAGGACGAAAAAATCGCGGCTCATGAGGGGCGATTTTCTTTATATTTTACTTTATTTGTTTAGTTTAATTCATTGATTTTTATGCTGTTTAGTATATCGAGATGCGCTTTGCGCTGAAACAGCAAACGCCAGCGCCGGCCACCCATCTGATGCCATAGAAAGGCGGCCCGCACACCGGCCAGGAACAGGGCGCGGATGCGGGCCGCGTTGTCCTCGTCCTGCAGTTTGGCCGGGTCGCCCTGCACGCGGATACGGAACCGGAACGTGCCCAGCGTATCCACATAGATACCCGCCAACCGGTGGCAGAAGCCGGGTTGCGTGAGATCCTCGAAATGGGCGCGCTGACCTTCCAGGGCCAGTAGCCGGTTACGCAGAATATTCACCACGTCGTCATTCTTGCGCAGTTTTGAGGAGAGATGCAGCAGCGCCAGCCCATAGCTGAGAGGGCGGGCGGCGTCCCGGTTCTGTTCCCTGTTGAGGCTCTTGCGCAGCAGGCGCAGGCCATCCTGGAAGCGGCCCGGGCGCGGGTAGATGGTGTCGAAGTCGGTGGCGTCCATCACCAGCACTGATTCAAACAGCGACGCCAGTACCGCCGGATCGGCGTCGCCACGGGTGGCGATCTGGTCCGCCATGACCGCGCACTCGAATACCGCGCCGAGAGCCAGCATTTGCTGTTGCTGTAGGGACAGGGGTTGCTCGGTCATCGTGTCTCCTCGATCACGGCCCCGCCGAGACAGGCGTCGCCGTGGTAAAACACCACCGACTGACCCGGGGTGACCGCTCGTTGTGGCTGATCGAACACCACGCGTACCCGGCCGTCGCCGGCGTTCTCCACGGTACAGGCCTGATCGGGCTGGCGATAGCGGGTTTTGGCGGTAAGCCGGGCGGGGAGGGCCGGCGGCGCCATGGCCACCCAGTCCACCGGCGCGCTGGTCAACTCACGGCTGAACAGCAGCGGGTGGTCGTGGCCCTGCACCGCGATCAGCACGTTGCGGCTCAGATCCTTGGCGGCCACGTACCAGGGTTCATCGTTGCCGTCGGCGCGGCCGCCGATGCCCAGTCCCTGGCGCTGGCCCAGGGTGTAGTACATCAGTCCGTCGTGCCGGCCGATCACCTTGCCATGGTCGTCCTCGATGATACCGGGCTGGGCTGGCAGATAGGTCTCCAGGAAGTCCTTGAAGCGGCGCTCACCGATGAAGCAAATGCCGGTGGAATCCTTCTTCTTGTGGTTGTCGAAGCCTTTCTCCCCGGCCAGGCGGCGCACTTCCGGTTTGTGCAGATCACCCAGGGGGAACAGGGTGCGGGCGAATTTGTCGCCGCCCACCGCGTGCAGAAAGTAAGTCTGGTCCTTGTTGGTATCCACCGCGCGCAGCAGCCGGGCGGGCCCATGCCCATGCTCGACCCGGGCGTAGTGGCCGGTGGCGATGGCGTCGGCGCCCAGCGCCACGGCGTGATCCAGGAAGGCGCGGAACTTGATTTCCTTGTTGCAGAGGATGTCCGGGTTGGGAGTGCGGCCGGCCCGATATTCCTCGAGGAAGTGCTCGAACACCCGGTCCCAGTACTCGCCGGCGAAATTCACCGTATGCAGCTCCATACCCAATACGCCAGCCACCTGCATGGCGTCGAGCAGGTCCTCCCGGGCGGTACAGTATTCGGTACCGTCGTCCTCGTTCCAGTTCTTCATGAACAGGCCTTCCACCTGATAACCCGCCTCCAGCAGGCGGGCGGCGGCCACCGAGGAATCCACACCGCCGGACATGCCGACGATGACGCGGGTGGATTCCGGGGTGAGGGTGGAAGGAGCAGGCAGTTCCGACATGGCGAGCAACCGTGTAGTGATGGGTTCAGCCCTGCTGCAAAGGCCAGGGGTGCTGATAAATGCTGTCCAGCGGCAGGCGCCGGCCGCTCAGGTAATCGGAGACGCAACGCATCACCAACGGGCTGCGGTGCTCGGCCTGCCGTGAGGACAACTCCTGAGGTGTCAGCCAGACCGCTTCCTCGATGCCGCGATCCAGTTTCTGGCGCGGGTCGTGTTTCAGCGGACGGGCGACGAAACAGGCCCGGTAGTATACTCCGGCGCCCTTGAACGGCTGAAAAATATACCAGCCGAGCAGGTCGGTGACTTCCACTTGCCAGGCCGTCTCTTCCAGGGTTTCGCGGTAGGCGGCCTGCATCAGGTCCTCGCCGAATTCCACATGACCGGCGGGCTGGTTGAGCACCAGCGCTCCGTCCTGGTGTTCTCGCACGAACAACAGGCGTCCGTCTTGCTCCACCACGGTGGCTACCGTAATGTGCGGTTCGAAGCTGTTCATAGATTGGCCGTTCCAGGCATGGCGGGCGCCAGATGGTATCGCAACGCCGGGGGGCTCGTCACGACCGGCGCGCTTTCCCGCGCCGCTGACGTGGAGGAGAACGGCGCCGGGATGGCCCGCCCCGCGCCGGGGCCTTGGGCAGGTGCACGGTTTCGTCACGCCACTGACCGGGCTGCAAGCCATCCAGGCTCCAGTCGCCGATGCGCCAACGCACCAGCCGCAGGGTGGGAAAGCCCACCGCCGCGGTCATGCGCCGCACCTGGCGGTTGCGACCTTCGTCTATGGTGAGTTCCAGCCACTGGTCGGGTACCGTGAGCCGCGTGCGCACCGGCGGCTGGCGCGGCCATAACGAGGGTTCGTCGATACGCCGGACCCGCGCCGGCCGGCAGGGGCCGTCCTTGAGCGTGATGCCCTGGCGCAACGGCTCTAGATCGTCTTCACCGGGAGCGCCTTCCACTTGTACCAGATAGGTTTTCGGCAGGTGAAAGCGCGGGCTGGCGATGCGCGCCTGGAGGCCGCCGTCATCGGTGAGCAGCAACAATCCCTCGGAGTCCCAGTCCAGCCGGCCGGCGGGGTAGACGCCCTCCACGGGAAGCGATTCCTTGAGGGTCCGGCGCCCACGGGTGTCGGTGAACTGGGACAACATCTGAAAGGGTTTGTTAAACAAAATAAGCCGGGCCATTGGGAAAATCGTCGGTTCGGGCCCATGAAGGCCAAGCAAGGTTATCCACTCGATGGTATACTCGCCCGGCAACCGAATTCCACGGTTATTCTCAGAGGGAGTAGTGTAGATGGGATACCAAAAGATCGTGGTTCCGGCAGACGGTGACAAAATCACCGTTAATGCGGACCTATCCCTGAATGTCCCCAACCACCCGATCATTCCGTATATCGAAGGGGACGGCATCGGCGTTGATATCTCGCCGGTGATGATAAAAGTGGTTAACGCCGCGGTGGAAAAAGCCTATGGCGCCAAGCGTGGCATCACCTGGATGGAAATCTATGCCGGTGAAAAAGCCACCCGGGTTTACGGGCCGGATGTATGGCTGCCCGAAGAAACCTTGGAGGCCATGCGGGAATTCACCGTAGGTATCAAAGGACCGTTGACCACTCCGGTGGGCGGAGGGATCCGTTCTCTGAACGTGGCCCTGCGCCAGGAGCTTGACCTTTATACCTGTATGCGCCCGGTGCGATGGTTCGAAGGGGTACCCAGCCCGGTACGCCACCCCGAACTGACCGACATGGTGATCTTCCGTGAAAACTCCGAAGACATCTATGCCGGCATCGAATGGGCCGCGGACGGTCCCGAAGCCACCAAACTGATCCGCTTCCTGCGCGAGGAAATGGGGGTTACCCAGATCCGTTTCCCGGAAGGTTGTGGTATCGGCATCAAGCCGGTGTCCCGCGAGGGCACCCAGCGTCTGGTCCGCAAGGCGATCCAGTACGCCATCGATAATGACAAGGATTCCGTCACCCTGGTGCACAAAGGCAACATCATGAAGTACACCGAGGGGGCCTTTAAGGATTGGGGCTACGAATTGGCCCGGGACCGCTTCAACGCCGAGCTGCTTGACGGTGGCCCCTGGATGGTGATGAAGAATCCGCGTACCGGGAAAGAGATCGTCATCAAGGACGTGATCGCGGATGCCTTCCTGCAGCAGATCCTGATGCGTCCGGCGGAGTACAGCGTGATCGCCACGCTGAACCTGAACGGTGACTACATTTCCGACGCCCTGGCGGCGGAAGTGGGCGGCATCGGCATCGCGCCGGGCGCCAACATTGGCGGCTCCGTGGCGCTGTTCGAGGCCACTCACGGCACCGCGCCGAAGTACGCCGGCCAGGACAAGGTGAACCCGGGTTCACTGATCCTGTCCGCCGAGATGATGCTGCGCCACCTGGGCTGGGAAGACGCCGCCGATCTGGTGATCAATGGCATGGAAGGGGCGATTGCCGCCAAGACCGTGACCTACGATTTCGAGCGTCTCATGCCCGATGCCACGCTGCTGAAGTGTTCCGAATTCGGCGATGCCGTGATCGAACACATGGGGAACTGATTCCCATCCCCTCCGGTGAAGCGCTCACTCAGGTGGAGAGGGCGCTTTTCTCCCGCTCCCGCCTCCGGCCTTGCCGGTGCCGGCGGGTGGTGGGAACCGCTCCCGGCTTCAGGTTCACCGCATGGTAACCCTTGCTGGCCTCGAGCAGCTCATATTCCACACTCTGTCCTGTGTATAAGGTTTTGTAACCTTTCTCCTGTATATAGGAGTAGTGCACGAACAGATCGTCGCCACCTTCGTCCGGCCGAACGAAGCCATACCCTTTGGCGTTGTTGAACCACTTTACCGTTCCCGTTGCCATGGTCGTCCCTCATGTTGCCCCGGGGGTGTGTTCCGGGTGTCCCGCCGTGCCGGTGTTCTGTATGACAACCGGTCATCGCACGGTAACCTATGGCTGTACATTGTTTTTGTTATCCCCGCCCGGGCGGGGCCTGGATCACTGACGTCAATATCCAACATCAACGCCGTCGGCCATGGGGCTTTGCTCTGGCTATCATAGCGGGTTGCTATGAAGACCTTGCCGCCGGCCTCGGCATGATGTGGATTGAGATGCGCCGAACGGGCCGGAAAGTCCCGGAACATCCGGCATTGCTGGATTCAGAGATCCCCTGGGTCGCGCTCTGCCCAACTTTTCATCATGGAAAACTGAGTGTCAAGTCTTGATGGTGGGATTGAAAAATAGCGGTTAATGCCCCAATTAGTGGATTGCCTGTCGGCGCCCGCGGGTATACAAACTTCAGAGAGACGCATGAAAAGGCAGCACAAGGTGTTTTTCACGGGTAACGAGCGGGGGGCGCGAATACGCCTGGGGCCGGATCAGCCGGCGGATCCCGATCGTCAGGGCGATCTGGCCGTGGAGGCGAGCAAGCCACGGCTAAAGCGCCCATCCATGTATAAAGTGATCATGCTCAACGACGACTACACACCGATGGACTTCGTCGTTGAGGTACTGGAAACCTTTTTTCGTATGGACCGCGAGCAGGCCACTCGTGTCATGCTGACGGTCCATACCGAGGGCAAGGCGGTGTGCGGGGTGTTTCCCCGGGATATCGCCGAGACCAAGGCCGCGCAAGTGGTCGATTACGCCCGGGAACATCAGCATCCGCTGATGTGTCAGGTGGAGAAGGCCTGATTCAGGCCCAAGGGCCTGATTTCAGGCCGGCCAGCCCGACACCAAGGGTGACGAGTAGTGAGGTAGCCTATGCTCAGCAAAGAACTGGAACTTACCCTTAACGAGGCGTTCCATCACGCACGAAGCCACCGTCATGAGTTCATGACCGTGGAGCATCTGCTGTTGGCACTGCTGGACAACGATGCCGCGTTGGAAGTGCTGCGCGCCTGCGGCGCGGATCTGGATGAGCTGCGCGAGGCCCTGACTCAGTTCATTAGCGATTCCACGCCGCTGTTACCGGATGACGGTGACGATGAGCGTGATACACAGCCGACGCTGGGTTTCCAGCGGGTGCTGCAACGCGCGGTGTTCAGCGTGCAGTCCTCGGGTAAGAAGGAAGTGACCGGCGCCAATGTGCTGGTGGCGATCTTCAATGAGCAGGAAAGCCAGGCGGTTTACCTGCTCAACAGCCAGGACGTGCACCGCTTGGATGTGGTCAATTACATCTCCCACGGTGTCTCTCCGCAGCAGGAGGCGGATGATGCTCAACAGCCGGATATCGAAGCCGGCGGTGGCCCCGAAGGGGGCGCCTCGGCCAACGCCCTGGAGGCTTATGCGTCCAATCTGAACGAGCTGGCACGGGCGGACCGGATCGACCCGCTGGTCGGACGGGCGTTTGAAATTGAACGGGCGGCGCAGATCCTGTGCCGGCGGCGCAAGAACAATCCGCTGCTCGTGGGCGAGCCCGGTGTGGGCAAGACCGCCATTGCCGAGGGGCTGGCGCGCATGATCGTGGAAGGTCAGGTGCCCGAGCCGCTGCAGGACGCGGTGGTCTATTCCCTGGATCTGGGCGCGCTGCTGGCCGGCACCAAATACCGCGGTGATTTCGAGAAGCGGCTGAAGAGTTTGCTGGCGGAGTTGCGCAAGCAGGACAACTCGATTCTGTTCATCGATGAAATTCACACCATCATCGGTGCCGGCGCGGCTTCCGGCGGTGTCATGGACGCGTCCAATCTGCTCAAACCGCTGCTGGCTTCCGGGGAATTGAAATGCATGGGCTCCACTACTTTTCAGGAGTACCGGACCATTTTTGAAAAAGACCGGGCACTGTCCCGCCGTTTCCAGAAAGTGGATGTGGTGGAACCGTCGGTGGAGGATACCGTGGGGATTCTCAAGGGGCTCAAGAGCCGCTTCGAGAAGCACCATGGCGTGCAATACACCGACGCGGCACTGCGCTCGGCGGCGGAGTTGAGCGCGCGCTACATTAATGACCGCTTCCTGCCGGACAAGGCCATCGATGTGATCGACGAGGTCGGTGCCTGGCAGCGCCTGCGGCCGGAAAACGAGCGCCGTGAAATCATCGAGCAGGATGACGTGGAAGTCATGGTGGCGAAGATCGCGCGGATTCCGCCGAAGCAGGTGTCCTCTTCCGATAAGGAAGTGCTGCGCAATCTGGAGCGGGACCTGAAGATGACCGTGTTCGGTCAGGACGAAGCCATCGATGCCATCTCCGCGGCGATCAAGCTGTCCCGCGCCGGGCTGAAGGCGGACAACAAGCCGATCGGCTCGTTCATGTTCGCCGGTCCCACCGGGGTAGGTAAAACCGAGGTGAGCCGGCAACTGGCTCGCGCGCTGGGCGTGGAGTTGGTGCGCTTCGACATGTCCGAGTACATGGAGCGGCATACCGTAAGCCGTCTGATCGGCGCGCCTCCGGGCTACGTCGGTTACGATCAGGGCGGCCTGCTCACCGAGGCGATTACCAAGACGCCGCATTGCGTGCTGTTGATGGACGAGATCGAAAAGGCGCACCCGGAAGTGTTCAACATCCTGCTGCAGGTGATGGACAACGCGTCGCTGACCGACAATAACGGCCGCAAGGCGGACTTCCGCAATGTGATCCTGATCATGACCACCAATGCGGGCGCCGAGGTGTTGAACAAGCGCTCCATCGGTTTCACCGAACAGGATCAGTCCAGCGACGGCATGGAAGTGTTGAAAAAAGCCTTCACGCCGGAGTTCCGCAACCGGCTGGACGCCATCATCCAGTTCAACCCGCTGGGGCGGGAAACCATTCTCGGCGTGGTGGACAAGTTCCTGGTGGAACTGCAGGCGCAGTTGGATGAGAAAGGCGTGGTGCTGGAAGTGGAGGCGGATGCCCGCACCTGGTTGGCCGATCACGGCTATGACAAGGATATGGGGGCCCGCCCCATGGCCCGTCTGATCCAGGAGCAGATCAAGAAGCCGCTGGCGGAGAAACTGCTGTTTGGCGAACTGGCGGAGCAGGGCGGTCGGGCGCGAGTCGTGGTCCGCGACGACAAGCTGCTGCTGACCGTGGATGCCTCCCAGGAGGAAGCCACCTGCTGAAGATCGCGGCCATGGATGGCCAGGCTCTAACAAAAAAACCCGGCATGCCGGGTTTTTTTATGCATCAAGGAAAACCGCCGTTACTTCATGCGGAAGGTGATGCGCCCCTTGCTCAGATCATAGGGCGACATTTCCACCTTGACGCGATCGCCGGTGAGAATCCGGATGTAGAATTTACGCATCTTGCCGGAAATATGGGCGGTGATCACATGCCCGTTATCCAGCTTCACACGAAACATGGTGTTGGGAAGGGTTTCAAGAACCACGCCTTCCAATTCAATTTGCTCTTCTTTCGCCATTCAGCGCGTACCCTGATGTCGTCGGCTACGGAGGGAGGCGCAATTGTGCCGGAATTGGACGCATGCTGCAAAGGTTTAGGCGATGGGAGGGCGACGCCCCGGAGGAGTGGGGGGGTGAAACTCCTGCCACTCGTCGTTGATCAACAGTTCCAGCGGGCGGTACTGGCTCTTGTAGCTCATCTTGCGGCATTCGCTGATCCAGTAGCCCAGGTAGAGATAAGGCAGGCCCAGACGGCGGCATTCCTCGATTTGCCAGAGCAGGGCATTGACGCCGAGGCCGCGCTCGGCGACGGCCGGGTCGAAGAACGTGTAGACCGCCGACAGGCCGTCCTTGAGGGCGTCGGTGACCGCCACGGCAAGCAATTTTTTGGTGGCCGGATCACGGAAACAGTAGAAGCGGGTATCGGTCCAGGCGCAGGTCAGGAAGCTGGAAAACTGCTCCTCGGAGGGCGGATACATGTCGCCGTCACCGTGGCGTTCGCGAATATACAGTGAGTAGAGCCGGTAGAATTCGCGGGTGTAGCGGGACGGCTCCTGCCGCACGATCAGATCGCTATTGCGCTGAAGGATCCGCTTCTGCCGCCGGCGAGGCTGGAAATCCGCCACCCGCACCCGTGCCGGCAGACAGGCGTGACAGGCCTCACAGTGCGGGCGATACAGGTAGTCGCCGCTGCGGCGGAAGCCGAGCAGGGACAGTTCGCTGTACAGGGCCGCATTGAGGCGCACCTGAGGGTCCACGAACAGCGTGGCGGCCTGCTGGCCTTCCAGGTAGCTGCAGGGGTGGGCCGGCGTGCGGAAAAAGCGGAGTTCGGACAGATCACTCATGGGCCCAGTTTATCCAACAGGGGGCGACCAAGGCTAGCCGTCCGGGTATGGCGCTGCTTTTTACCGCGCGGACGAGCGGTTCGTGAATACTTGTACCTTTCGCCGCCCTCCGGAGTTGGATAGGCTTCCGAAGCCCGGTTTATGGCGAAATAACAATAAACGGCCTCGGCCTATACAGAGGCTGTGTTCAGGAGAGCTATGATGACAACAACCGATCCGATGCCCCTGTGGCAACCCAGCGAGGAACGTATCCGCAACAGCCGCCTGCATCATTTTCAAGGTTGGCTGGAGCAGCGCACGGGCGAACATTTCAACGATTACGACGCCCTCTGGCGGTGGTCCGTGGACCACCTGGAAGCCTTTTGGGAAGCGATCTGGCAGTACTTCGAAGTGGCTGCCTCGGAGCCCTACAGCGAGGTGCTCGACAGCCATGAAATGCCCGGCGCCCAATGGTTCGAGGGCAGCCGGCTGAACCTGGTGGAGCAGATCTTCCGTTTTCACCATGACCAGCCCGATCGTCCGGCGATCCTCTCCCGCTCCGAACTTCGTCCACTGCAATCCCTGTCCTGGGGTGAGCTGCGCCGCCAGGTGGCGGCCCTGTCCGACCGGTTGCGCCAACGTGGGATCGGCCCCGGAGACCGGGTGGTGGCCTATTTGCCCAATGTGGCGGAAACGGTGGTGGCATTCTGTGCCTGCGCCAGTGTTGGCGCGATCTGGTCCAGCTGTTCCCCGGACATGGGCACCCGCAGCGTGCTCGACCGTTTCCGCCAGATCGATCCCAAAGTGATCATCGCGGTGGACGGGTATCGCTATGGCGGCAAGGATTTCGACCGCCTGGAGGTGGTAAAGGGGCTGCGTGAGGCGCTGCCGACGGTGGAGCAAGTGATCCTGCTGCCTTACCTCAACCCCGAGGCCCGTCTGGATGGGGCCGATCTCTGGCAGGACATGGTCGCCGGCGAGGCGCCAATGGCGTTTGAACAGGTGCCGTTCGACCATCCGCTGTGGGTGGTGTACTCCTCGGGGACCACCGGGATGCCCAAACCCATCGTGCACGGCCACGGCGGTACCTTGCTGGAGGGTTTGAAAGGTCACGCTCTGCATATGGACCTGGGGCCGGAGGACCGCTTCATGTGGTTCACCACCACCGGCTGGATCATGTGGAATTCACAGATCACCGGTCTGATGGTGGGCAGCACCATCTGTTTGTACGACGGCAATCCCGGTTACCCGGATCTCGGTACGCTGTGGCGTTTCGCCGAGGAGACCGAGCTGACCTTCTTCGGCGCTGGCGCCGCCTATTTTCTCAACTGCAAGAAAGCGGAAATCGAGCCTGGCCAATGGCTGAGCCCTGGCAGGCTCAGATCGGTGGGTTCCACCGGCTCGCCACTGCCGGAGGAGGGGTACCAGTGGATCATGGATCAACTGGGTGACGTGATGATCGCCACCATCAGCGGTGGCACCGATGTGGCGGCGGCCTATGTGGGCGGCTGCCCGATACTGCCGGTCTATTCCGGAGAGATGCAGTGCCGGTATCTGGGCACGGCGACCTATGCCATGTCCGACGACGGCCGGATTCTGGAGGACGAAGTGGGGGAGCTGGTGGTGACCAAACCGATGCCGTCCATGCCGTTGTACTTCTGGAACGACGAAGAAGGGCTGCGCTACCACGACAGCTACTTCGACGTGTTTCCCGGCATTTGGCGCCACGGCGACTGGATCCGCATCACCCCGCGCGGTGGCGCGGTGATCTATGGCCGTTCCGACACCACCATCAACCGCCACGGGATCCGCATGGGCACCAGCGAGATCTATCGGGTGGTGGAAGAGTTCCCGGAAGTCCTCGACAGCCTGGTGGTGGATCTGGAATACCTGGGACGGGAATCCTTCATGCCGTTGTTCGTGGTGCTGCGCGAGGGGCAGGTTCTGGACGAGGATCTGAAAAGCCGCATCAAGGCGGCGATCCGCGACAATCTGTCCGCCCGGCATGTGCCCAACGACATCGTGCCAGCGCCGGAAGTGCCGCGCACACTCACCGGCAAGAAAATGGAGCTCCCCATCAAGAAGCTGCTGCTGGGGCAGTCCCTGGATAAAGTGGCCAACCCGGATGCCATGGCCAATCCGGACAGCCTGACGTTCTATATCGACTACGCCGAACGCCGTGACACCGCCAATGGGGCAGGGCAGGTAAAGACCGGCTGAATGGCTGTCTTCCCCAGACGAGGCTACAAGGCTGCTGTGGGAGTTTGCCTGCAAGCGAATTTTTTGGGCCGAACCCCCTATTCGCTTGCAGGCAAGCTCCTATGTATGGACTCGCCCGTTGCTGTCAACCCTGCCTTGAACATGGCTACCCGGTGGCATCTATGTATCAGGCCTGTTCGAGGAAGCCTCAAT
>NZ_OBMO01000030.1 GCF_900217905.1 Alloalcanivorax xenomutans | reverse complement strand
GCTGTTTCATGGGCTCGCCCTCGCTGTCGTTGACATGTTTAGAATGCCACCGTGGCGCCTAGACGCCTCGGCGAGGGCGAGTCCATCCGATTACAGCGGCTTCGTGAGAGTGTGCCTGTTCGCCTGCTTGTACCCGCGCTCTACTCAGGATTCGGTACGGACAGGCGCCGCCGATGCCGCCTCCGGCTGGCTCACCGCCAGACGCTGACGGGCCCGGCGCGCCAGCAGGCGATCACGGATCAGCCAGCCGCTGGCCCAGAACACCAGCCAGGGATCAATCAGATAGTCCCAGAGATTATCGGACGGCAGCAGACGCCAGGCGTAGGCCAGTTGCGCCACCACCAGAATAATGCAACTGGCATAGGCGCGGCTCAGCCAGGCCACCACACCCAATAGCAGCAGCATGCAGCTGAATATCAGATCACCGAACCCCCAGGCATACGGGTCCTCGTAGCTGGAACCCAGGCTCATCGGATAGAACCACAGAGCCAGAAACACCAGCAGCAGACAGGCCATTCGGGTCTGCCCCATGGAAAGGAACTGATGGCCGCGCAGGCGATGCAGAATGGCCAGCAACGCCAACATGCCGGAGGTCAGACTGAAGTCCCCCAGGTAACTGAGCACCCAGGGCGCCAGGCCATAAGGAAACGGCAGGAGCGACAACACCAGCACCGCGGCCGCCACCAGAGCACGGCGGCGTACCGGCCAGCGGCTGGACAGACGCAGCGACACCGCCACCAGAATAAAAGCGCAAACCACTACGGACACCAGCATCACCCTCTCCCCCCTTTGCCCGGCTGTCTGGCCGGCAACCAGGCATGCCGGATGGCGGATTTATTCCAGGTATAAAGCACGTGGAGATCACCATTGCTGGCTTGAATAACGTAGGGATAGTCGTATTGGAATTCACAACCGCGCGGGAAACACTTGTTGTGTTCCACCCGTTGCAGATAGGGCTGATCGCGGATAACGCCGAAGGTGCCTTCCAGTTCCTCGCCGATCATGTTGAGGAAGCGGTTTTCTTCCAGGTCGCCACCGCGCCAGGATGCGCGATTATGAAAGTAGATGCGATCGGTCCAGGTGCGGCCGCTGTCCCGGGTTTCGCGCATGCACAGATCGTCTCGTTCCACCGAATTACAGTTCGCCACCAGCAACCAATGCCCCTCGCTCAACGCCACACCGCCAACAGCGGCGCTGGGGTTGGGCAGTCCGGAGGAGACCAGCGGCGTCCATTCGACACCGCCGTCGTAGGTATCACTGCGGTAGAGCATGCCCGGGTGGTCGTCGCTCTCGTTGCGGAGGAAAGCGGTGGCGCGGTGCGGACTGTCCACCAGCACCAGCGGCTGAATCGCTTTGCGGCCATGGCCGATGCGGGACTTGTCCTGAATCCGGTTATCCTCATCCAGACGCAGCATCTCACCGAATTTGCCGATCATCTCATGATAGACCGGCAGCCCAACCGAGCCATCGGCGAATCGCAACGGCGGCGTCTTCACCAGCGTGCTGATGTTGAGGAAGGGCGAAGTGGTCAAGGCCCGATCAAACTTCCAGGATGCCCCCTGATCCCAGGATTCCAGCACCACCATACGGCTGGCGGCCCAGCCACCGAAGCTTACCGCCACCACGAACAGGCGCATGCGGCCGTTATCGTCGAGAACTGGCACCGCATTACCCAACTTGCGCACATGGCGGCCCCAGCCCTGGCTGATCTGATCCCGGCTGACCACGGTGGTTTCTTCACTCCAGACACCGGTGCCGGGATCAAAAACGGAGGAGTGAATGCCCACATCCTGGGCTCCCTCCCGGCTGCCGGCGAACCAGAAGGCACGCAGACGGCCATCCGGCAGCTCCACCATGGAAGCGGCGTGGACCAGAGCGGTTTCCGCATCGGAGGCGAAACGCATCTGCCACTGCCCATCGACCACATCGTGAGAGGGAACGTGTTCGGCTATAAAGGGAGGATCGGATTGCAGCGCATGCCCCGGCAAACCCGCCAGGAAAGCCGCTACCAACAAGGCGCCCATCCCCCAATGCATCCATTTGTTCAAGGCCATGTAGATCGGCTTCTTCTATTCGTATGAAAAACGAAGGTTAACACTGGTTACAATTTATCCTCTAGCGTTCTTCGCTCCGACCGCGGCGCTCAATATCCATTTACTTGCACTTGAGCCGCTATTTTTAACATTGCGCCGCATTAATAACGGAAATTCCGCCGAAAAACGTCGACTGCGGCAACACTTTGACAAAAGCGTAACAATTCCAAAATCCACCTGTCATATTCGGCCATCTGCTCTAACATAGTGCATATCCTTGTTTGGACGGACGTGTTCGGGCACGCAGTGGTGGATCGGGAGTCGCGGTCGTGGTCAACGCCCTTTTCTTTGTTTATTGCTGGTTGGTTTTCGTTCCTCTCATGGTCTTGGCCACCGTGGCACTGTGGATCCTGTGCATGGTGCTCAGCCCCTTCGTCGGGCCACGCCGGGCCGGGCGTCTGACCGCCGTGCCGTGGTCCCGCCTGGGCTTGCTGCTCAGTGGCGTTTCCGTCCACATCCATGGCCGCGAACAGCTGGATCCCGATCAGAGCTATGTGATCGTCGCCAATCATCTGAGCCAGTACGACATCTGGGTGCTTTACGGCCATCTGGGGGTGGATTTCCGTTGGGTGATGAAGCAGGAATTGCGGCGCGTGCCGCTGATCGGCTACGCCTGTGAAGTACTGGGCCACATCTTCATCGACCGGAGCAATCACGAGCAGGCTCTGGCCAGCCTGGAAAACGCCAAGCGCCAGTTGGTCGGTGGCACCAGCATCCTGTTCTTCCCCGAGGGCACCCGCAGCCGTAGCGGCGAGCTGTTGGCGTTCAAGAAAGGCGCTTTCCGCATGGCCCAGGATCTTGAGCTGCCGATTCTGCCCGTCACCCTTACCGGTACCCGCGACATCCTGCCGCCGGATACCCTGCGTATGCAGCCCGGTCCGGCGCGGATCACCCTTCACACTCCGATTATTGTCGACGGCGACGATGAGCAGGCAGTGGAAAACGCCATGGCGATCAGCCGCCGAGCCATCGCCTCCGCCCTGGAAAGCGGCCAGTTCAGCCCCCAGCCCGACTCCCACTGATCGACATCAGGGCCCGCCACCAGCGGCGTCACAGCCAGTCCCTCGCCGGCAATTGGCCCGTTCTGCATGATCGATGCCGGTACACTCCGCTCCACGTACTCATGGGGATTTCCAACATGAAAAGTTTCAAGGACAAGGTTGCGGTGATCACCGGCGCCGGCTCCGGCATCGGCCGCGCATTGGCCGGCCAACTGGCTGCCCAGGGCGCCAAACTGGCACTCTCCGACGTCAACGAGGCAGGCCTGCGGGAGACCGTCGAAGCGCTTGGCCTGGATTCGGAACGAGTCATGTCCAAGGTTTTCGATGTGGCTGACCGGGACGCGGTTTATACCTTCGCCGGCGAAGTGATCGCCCACTTTGACGCCGTCCATCTGGTCATCAATAATGCGGGCGTCGCTCTGGGCGCGTCCGTGGAAGAGATGAGCTATGAGGACTTCGAGTGGCTCATGGGCATCAATTTCTGGGGCGTGGTGTATGGTACCAAGGCCTTCCTGCCACACCTGAAAACCGCGGGCGAAGGGCACATCGTCAACGTTTCCAGTGTCTTCGGACTGATTGGCGTGCCGACCCAATCCGCCTACAACGCCGCCAAGTTCGCGGTTCGGGGCTTCACCGAGTCCCTGCGCCAGGAGCTTGAGATCGAGAACGGCGGGGTCTCGTGCACCACCGTGCATCCGGGCGGTATCAAGACCAATATCGCCCGTAACGCCCGCATGGGCAGCGGCATGGAAAAGATCACCGGCACCGATGCCGACAAGGCCCGCCGGGATTTCGAAAAACTGTTCCGCACCACCCCCGAGGAAGCGGCCCGGACCATCCTCAAGGGCGTGCGGGCCAACAAACGTCGGGTACTGATCGGCTCCGACGCCCTGGCCATCGATGGCATGCAACGGCTGCTGCCGACCAGCTACCAACGTCTGATGGTGGCCGGCCAGAAGCTGATGCGGCGCTAGGGCCTGTTCGCCCTACCCACCGCACCGGTCGTGGCGGCGGCAGCCCGAAGACAGGGACGATCCCACCACGACCGGACATCCTATGCAAAGACCGTTTTCCCAAGCCGCCGAGAACAACAAGGGGCCCATCGCCGAGATACTGGCCCACTATCTGGATCACGGCGACCTGCTGGAGATCGGCTCCGGTACCGGTCAACACGCCGTCTGGATGGCGCCCCGGTTCCCGGCTGTTCGCTGGCACCCCAGTGAACAGCCGGAGAACATGACCGGCCTGAACCGTTGGCTGGAGGCCCATCCCTGCCCCTCCCTGCAAGCCGCCACCATTCTGCGGGTACAGGGCCGCTGGCCGGAGCATCGTTTCCGTCACATCTACACCGCCAACACCTTCCACATCTTGTCCCGACCGCTGGTGGAGCGGTGCGTGCAATGTCTCTGTGAGCACCTGACGCCGCAGGCTCGTGCTTACATTTATGGCCCATTCAATTACCAGGGGCATTACACCAGCGACAGCAATCGCCGCTTCGATCTGCACCTCAAAAGCCAGTCCCTGAGCATGGGAATTCGTGACCAGGAGTGGGTGGCGGCCTTGTTTGCACGCCACGGACGTGTTTTATTGGCTGACCACGCTATGCCCGCCAACAATCGCCTGCTGGTATTCCACTGACGATTGTTTCCCGGGGGGCCCTTTCACTACTATGAATGACTGCATGGGCACAGGCCGACGTTTCCCTGATCCGGCCATTTCTTCCGTGATGGCCCGTGCTTTCCACCCGACGGCGAGAGCAATCCGAGCAACGTGATGCGACAAGACAAAACAAGCGATTGGGATCTGGACCAGTTCCAGGTACCGGAGAAAGAAGGCGAGGTCCGCTTCCATGACTTCGATCTGGAACTGCCTTTGATGCGCGGCATCGCCGAAACGGGCTTCCAGTATTGCACCCCCATTCAGGCGGAGGTGCTGCGCCACACTCTGGCCGGCGCGGATGCCATCGGCCGGGCCCAGACCGGCACCGGCAAAACCGCCGCGTTCCTGATCACGGTCATCAACGACTTGTTGCGTCACCCGCTGACGGTGCCCCGCTACGCCGGTGAACCACGCGCTCTGATCGTGGCGCCAACGCGGGAACTGGCGATGCAGATCGAAAAAGATGCGCTGCAACTGGCCCGCTATACCGACCTGCAGGTCATGAGCGTGGTCGGCGGCATGAACTTCAACCGTCAGCAGGAACGCCTGCAAACCCGTCTGATCGACATCCTTGTGGCCACCCCCGGCCGCCTGCTGGATTTCGCCAAACGCCGTGACCTGTGGCTGGACCGGGTGGAATCACTGGTCCTGGACGAAGCCGACCGGATGTTGGACATGGGCTTCATTCCGGACGTCAAACGCATCGTGCGGATGACGCCGTCAAACCGCCACCGGCAAACCCTGCTGTTTTCCGCCACCTTCAATGAGGACGTCATGGCGCTGGCCCAGCGCTGGACCGAGGACCCGGTGACGGTGGAAATCGAGCCGGCCCAGGTGACCACGGAGACCGTGGAGCAAAAGGTCTATATCACCGCCACGGAAGACAAATTCAATCTGCTGTATAACCTGATCATCAGTGAAAACATGGAAAAGGTGATCGTGTTCGCCAACCGCCGGGACATTACCCGCCGGCTCAACGACCGGCTGGTGAAAAAGGGCCTGAAAGTGTCGCTGATTTCCGGTGACGTGCCGCAGAATCAGCGCATGAAGACCCTGGAGCGCTTCCGCGCCGGCGACCTTCGGGTATTGATCGCCACCGACGTGGCCGGGCGGGGCATCCACATCGACGGCGTCTCCCATGTGGTGAACTTCAATCTGCCGGAAGATCCCGAGGACTACGTCCATCGCATCGGCCGTACCGGCCGCGCCGGAGCCAGCGGCGTGTCGATCAGTTTCGCCTGCGAGGACGATGCCTTCCTGCTGCCGCAGTTGGAAGAAGCCATCGGCATGAAACTGCCCTGCGAGCATCCGCCGGCACCGCTACTGGAAGACCGGCGTCAGGCCTGAAACATTCCTGGTAAGCGGAAAGACCAGCAAACGCAGCTCAACTCAACGCAACTCAACGAGGAAGGCGTCATGGCCCAGCGAATCTCACCGGAACAAGGCCGGGAAACTCTGGACAGCGGAGAAGCGTTGTTCATTGATGTGCGGGACCCGGGCAGCCATGCCATGGCGCGTATTCCCGGCGCCATGCCACTGACCCAGGCCAGCTTGGACGATTTTCTGGCCACCACGTCCCGTGACCAGGCCCTGGTGGTCTATTGCTACCACGGCCATTCCAGCCAGTCGGCCTGTGACTTTCTGACGGAAAAAGGCTTCACCCGGGCGGTGAGTCTGGACGGCGGTTTCGAGCACTGGCGCCAGGCTTACCCAGACCGGGTCGAGGAAGGCTGACCACGGCAAAGCCGGGGCGGAGCGCCCCGGCATAGCATACCCCGGCAAGATAGGCCGGATTCAGAACGCCCGGCCGATACCGACCATCCACACCAGCGGATCCAGTTCCACATCGATTTTATCCACGGTGGAGCCGTTCACTTTGAGGCGCGCCTCGGTATCGATATCCACCCGCCAGGCGGAGAGGTTGACGAACCAGGTGTCGCCCATGGCCAGATCCACCCCCACCTGAGCGGCCCAGCCCACCGAGTTGGACAGCGACACGTCGGCGTTGGCGCCCCCGATCAGCGGGCTGACCACGCCATCGTGGATGTTCTCGTCAAAGAAGTAGGTGTAGTTGACGCCGAGCCCCACATAGGGACGCACCGGCCCCAGCTCCGGCAGGTAGTATTGGGCCATCAAGGTCGGCGGCAGATGTTTGGTATCGCCAATGTCGGTACGGCCCAGCCCCGCGCCTTCCACATAGAGATCATGTTTGAACGGCGTGGCTGCCAGCAGCTCGACGCCGAAACGCGAGTTGATCATGTAGGCGACCGTGAAGCCGAACTGGGTATCGTTGTTCACATCCACCTTGGCGCCGGTCAACGGCGCCACCGAGAAAGCGTCACTGTCCACGCGGGGCGACACCGTGGCCGCGCCGGCACGTACCAAGATATCTCCGGCCTCGTACCCCTGGGCCAGACCCACACTGCCGATTAGCGCCAGCGCCAAGGCGCCACGTCCCCATAGTTGCATGTTTAGCTCCCTTCTTGGCTCATCATGTCCGCACCGACAATGGTGCCGTCCCGACCGCTCGGGTCTGGACACGAACCCTCGGCATCGCCAGGGTTCCGTGGTATTACACCCGGCTCATGGGCGCCGTCTCTTGTCGTGGATCAAGATCCAGAAGGATTCGACGGTCGGCGGCACAAGCAGTAAAACGGACAAAGCGGAACCGACACTGATGAAGCGGAAAGAACTGGCCGAAGCCTTACAGCAAGCTCATGTGGAACACGCCTGCCAGCGTCTGTGCGCGGAGGACTACTGGCACGACCTGCTGGACCAGGGCGTGGCGATAATCGCGGATAAGCCGCTGGGGACCCTGGTGGATGGCGAAGTGCTGGCTCAGGTGGTGGATGATTGGCTGGCGCATGTGGCCACCGTGGAAGGTCTGCAGCCGGTGATCGAATCCGTGGCCCACGCCCTGTTGAACCACGCCCGCCAGGATCCGGTGACCTTTGGCGAATTGCTCGACGAAGCCCAGTTCGAGGCTTTGCTGGAACAACTACTGCGACTGCGGAGTCTGCGTGAACGGACCATTCATGCGGTGCTGAATCATCCGCTGATCAGTCAGATGGTCAGCGAGATGCTCTATACCGGCATCAAGAACTTTCTGCTGGAAGAAAATGCTTTGGCCAAACTGCCGGGCGTCAGCAGCATGATGAAGCTGGGCCGCAAAAGCGTGGGCCGGGCCATGGGTGGATTGGAAGAGCCCATTCGTTCCTACCTGAGACAGAATATTCGTGCCACGCTCAAGACCGGTGAACAGTGGTTGAATCGGGAGTTGAGCAACGATCGCATCGCCGAGCTGGCACGCGATGCCTATGGCCGTATCGCCCCGATGAAGCCGGCGGCGTTACTGCGTGATGTGCCGGACGACACCTTGCCGGGCCTGGTGCGTCAGGGGGCTTTGTTGTCTGATCATGCCGCCGCGCTGGACTACAGCCGGAGACTGGTGATGGAAGGCATTCGCGCGGCAATCGAGGCCCTGATGGCATGGAGTCTGCCCGCATTGCTCCAGGCCATGCGCACCGATACGGCGGCGCGCCGCGACACACTGGCGCCGGCGTTGGCGCGTGGCGCGGAAGTACTAAAGGAGCAAGGTGTATTGAGCGCCTGGGCGGAACTGGCGCTGGGGGATTTCTACCAGAGCGAAGCGTGCTTGTCGGTGCTGGGGCAGGCGCTGCGGGAGTGAGGAAGGCCGGACGTCTGACACCAGACGTCCGGCGTTTTCTCCTTACAACCAGGTTTCCGCGTACTCCGCCAGCAGCGATCTCGGCACGCCATTGAGCTGCACCGAGCCGCCATGGGCGAAATGCTTGAAGCGTTCGGTCATATAAGTCAGCCCGGAACTGGTGGGCGACAGGTATGGCGTATCGATCTGCGCCAGGTTACCCAGGCACACCACTTTCGACCCTTCACCGGCCCGGGTGACGATCGCCTTCATCTGGTGCGGCGTCAGATTCTGGCTTTCATCGATCAGGATCAGCGATTTCTGGAAGCTGCGGCCACGAATGTAATTCATCGCCTTGAACTGGATGTTGGCCTTTTCCTTGACGTACTGGATGCTGCCGGAAGGATTCTCATCGTTCAGGTGCAACGCTTCGATATTGTCATTGATCGCGCCCAGCCACGGGTCCATCTTTTCTTCCTCGGTGCCAGGCAGAAAGCCATGCTCTTCCGCCAGCGGCGGCGTGGAACGGGTGGCGATGATTTTATTGAAGCGTTTCTGCTCCACCGTCATTTCAATGGCAGCGGCCAGAGCCAGAATGGTTTTGCCGGAACCGGCCGCACCGGTCAGGGTCACCAGATGAATGTCCGGGTCCAGCAGCAGGTGCAGCGCCACCGCTTGTTGAATGTTCATCGGCCTCAATCCCCAGGCCTGCTGATCCATCAACGTCTGCTCACTGTAGTGGCGCAAGGTGACCACACCCGCCTCCACCGACATGATTCGGCCAACGAAACCCTGCTCATCGAGAATGAACTGATTCGGGTACACCTCCTCGCCAAGAATGTCACCGACCAGCAGACCGTGCGACAGACGGTGCAAGGTTTCCGCGCCGTGCTGCTCGGTCTCCACCGCATCAACCCGGTCCCAGAACGAACCCTCCATCATGAAATAGCCCTGATTGAGCTGGCGGATATCGGAAACCAGCTGGTCGTTGTGGTAATCCTCGGAGTCAATCCCGCAGGCCCGCGCCTTCAGGCGCATGTTGATATCCTTGGTGACCAGCACGTAATGGCGATCCGGATCGGCGGCGATCATGGCCACCACGTCATTGATGATCCGGTTGTCGTTCAGATGTTCGGGAAGGCATGGCGGCGTCAGTCCGCTCTGTGGCATCAGAACGGTCAGTGTCCCCTGATGATGATTTTCCCCACGCTGAATGGGAATTCCCGCTTCCACTTCCGCGGGCGATGCTTTGCCGATGACCCGGTCGATCAAACGAATGGCCGCGCGGCAATCCGCGGCGGTATGGGACTTCCCGGTTTTCAACCGATCCAGTTCCTCCAGTACGGTCATCGGAATGACCACCCGGTGCTCTTCGAAATTCATCAGGGAGTTGGGGTCGTGGATCAGGACATTGGTGTCCAGGACGTAGGCTTTCGGGCGGTGTTCCGGTTCGTGATGGAGGCGGGATTGGGATGCTGCGGTTACGCTGTGCAAGGTGGCCGCGCGCTCTTCCATGCGTTTCCCCTTTCAAGGTTGCAGGACATGGCGACGGAGCCCTTCACAAATGTCACGCGATATGCGATTCACAAGTGACGTTCGCGCCCGCCGCCGATGGCTTTACCGGCAGTGCTGTTCGCCGAGCTTCAACAACAGTTGTTCCAGCGGATCGCGATCACTCCCGCAATGGCGGGATGTGAATTACCATAACCCAGCTTTTCTTCACTGACAACGATAGGCCTCTGAACATGGCATTGGAACATCCCGAGGTTCGCATTCCCCCTCCTTTGCTGCATCTGGGCGGCTTGCTGATGGGTTATGGCCTGGACCAGGCGCTGCACTGGACCCTGCCGGCGTGGCCCGGCCAGTACGCACTGGCCACGGCGCTGGCGTTGTTCGCGGTGCTGTTGCTGGCCGGCGCGATGGTGCAGTTTTATCGGCACCGTACCACGGTTTTGCCACATCGCGCGGCGCGGGAATTGATCACTGGCGGCGTCTTCCGCCTGACTCGCAATCCCATTTATCTGGCCTTCGCCTTGCTTCATTTGGGCTGCGCTCTCAGTCTTTCCAGTCCCGGCATGCTGATCATGCTGCCGCCGATTCTGTGGGTGATGCATCACCACGTGATCGCCGCGGAAGAAGCGTTTCACGAGCAACGGTTCGGGGATCAGTGGCAGCGTTATCGGCAGCGGGTACGGCGCTGGATTTGAGTTGTTTCAGCCACTGCGCCGGCAAGAGCCGGCCAGCGGTGAGGCTCAGCCGGCGGGAGCCGAAATGGCCGGGAACGAAACGGTGGGGACATACCGTGTCCGGCAGCCAGCCGAGCCGCCGGTAGCACTCCGCCACCAGCTCCGAACAGAACCAGCCGGAGCGACGGCGGCGTCCGGAAAAGCCACTCAGGGCGTCGTAGAAATTACACAGCAGATAGTTCTTGTAAGGCCGGTGCAGCAACCGCCGCACCAGCCGCTGCATCAATCGCTGCTGGAGCGGTGTCAGCGGTGGCCCTTCACGACGCCTTACCGCCACATCACCCGGATACTCCGCGATCTTGCGTGACAGCGGCACCAGCGCCACGCCCATCACCGGGTGTCCCAGTATCCAGTCCGCCGATTCACTCAGGCCGGTGGATTCCAGCACCAGCGGTTCCGCCACTTCCGGCAGGCGCACCACCATGCCCACATGGCTCCAGGGACTGCGGGTGAACCAGCGAATCACGGTACTGGTGACCCCTCGTCCGGCGAACAACAGCACATCCCCGGTTTCCAGGTTCAAGGCGAAGTTGTCGAGGCTCTGCATCACGGTGATTCCCGCCGCCAGCGTCAAGGGCAGAGTGGCCAGCGCGGATGACACTACACTGACAGTTGCATCGCAGTTCCATGACAAAAATGCAGCGCCGCAATCGTCATGAAACCTTAACCGGAATCCGCCATCCTGCCCTGTGCGCCTGCTTTGACGGGCGCCGACCGTCACCCACTGACGCGCGCCGATGGAACAACGCCTGTATCAATTTCAACGCCACCTGCCCGAATGGTTACACCTGGAGTCGCTGATCCGGCTGGGTCAAAGGCACCTGCGTGTGTATGACGTGGACACCATCCAGATGGGCGATATCACGCTGCCCTTGCGGGTGCTGGAGATGGGCAGCCGTTCCCCCGGCGCACCGGTGGTTGGCTTCTTTGGCGGCGTGCACGGCGTCGAACGGATCGGCTCCCAGGTGCTGTTGTCGTGGTTGCACAGTCTGATCCATCGATTGCAATGGGATGATCAATTGCACCGGCGGCTGGAACGGGTGCGGCTGGTGTTCATGCCGATGATCAATCCCGGCGGCATCTGGCGGCGTACCCGCAGCAACCCCAATGGCGTCGACCTGATGCGCAACGCCCCGGTGGATGCGGAAGGCAAGGTCCCCTTTCTGGCCGGCGGCCAGCGCCTGAGCCGTCACCTGCCCTGGTATCGGGGGCGCGCCGGTGAGCCCATGGAAACCGAGGCGCAGGCGCTGGTGAACACGGTGCGGCAGCGCCTGATGAACGCTCCGGTATCGATCAGCCTGGACTGCCACAGCGGTTTTGGCCGCCGCGACCGCATCTGGTGCTGTTACGCCCGCAGCCAGAAGCCCATTGCGCACCTCGCCGAGGTGTACCGTCTGAAACAGATCCTCGAGCACACCTACCCTTACCACCATCCTTATCTGATCGAACCGCAATCGGTGAACTACACCACCCACGGCGATCTGTGGGACTACCTCTACGACGAAGCCCGGGAGCAACACCCGGACCGGCTGTTCCTGCCGTTCACCCTGGAAATGGGGTCCTGGCTGTGGGTACGAAAAAACCCCCGCCAGCTATTGGACTTCTTCGGCCTGTTCAATCCGATCATCGGCCATCGCCACAACCGGGTGCTGCGTCAGCATTTGCCGCTGTTCGAATTCCTGGTGGCGATGGCGGTAAACGCCGGCAACTGGCTGCCACGCGGAGAGGCGAGGGAGAATCTGACCCGGCAGGCGATGAAGCACTGGTTCGGGTGATCCGGACGCCAAAGAGCAGAAGTCAGGCCTACCGCTCTGGTAATCATTCAATGAGATTATTTTGGGTTCATCGCCAGTTTGAAAGGATATGGTGTCACCCTCCATCGAGCACAGCGGAACCGTGCTACGCCTTTACCGGACCCGGCTCCGCTTCATGGTAATCGGCAACCATGGATGTCCTTTCAGCCGCTGCGGTCGCGTTAAATCCCAAGCCTGTTGCGGGCCTTTCCGGAGCGTGCGCCAAAGTGGCCCTGGTTTTGCATCATTTTGGGCACGCTTTATATTCGCCTGACGGCTTCGCCCTTATTTGTCATGAGGACCCACCATGAAATACTTGCTTCCCCTCCCCGCCCTTCTGCTCGCCGGTTGCCAGATGCTCAGCTACACGGCACCCACCGACGGAGACGTCGCCACCGTCACTTTCTCCAGCGACAACATCGCCGCACAACCAGTCGTATGCGTACCGGGCAAGGGCTTTCAGTCCACGCCCACTTCCCTGCAGCAGGTTCCCTTCGAGACCAAAGCCTTCGATGAACTGTTGAAGACCATGAAGAAAGCGCCGGAAGTCACCACGACCGTGCGAGCGGACGAGCAGGCGCGCATCGGTGTCATTTACCAGAAAGGTTCGGCGGGGAATCGGGATCTGTGCCGCGTCGCCGTGCAGTTCAACGCCCAGGCCGGCGCCAGCTACGCCGCTCGCTTCACCAACGACAACAATCAGTGCGGCCTGGAAGTGAGCGGAGAAGGCGGCCTGCAAGCGGACGCGGTCCCTGTTGACTGGAAATGCCCCAAATAAGCGCCCCACTTCGGTGCGCCGCACCATAACGGCGCACCACCCCTTATCGTCCTCTCCCGATTTTACCTTTCCCTCTCAGCCAGACCTTCGCATCCCACTGTTTTTTCTGGCTTTTTATATTTTGGCACGGACCCTGCTTTGCAAAGTGACAAGCCTCCCAGGCCAGTGCGCCAGGAGCGCACAACAGGACACATTAGAAACACTTGCCATTTGCAAAGAGGGTTGCACATGAAACACGCATTCGGGATGAAAAAAACCGTACTGGCCGCGGCGGTCGCCGCCGGCATGATCATGCCGGGCATGGCGGCAGCGGAAATCAGCGGTAGCCTGGGCATTTCCAACATGTATTTCTGGCGTGGTCAGGATATTTCCAACGGCGCGGCTCAGGTTTTCGGTAGCCTGGATTACAGCCACTCTTCCGGTCTTTACGCCGGTGTCTGGGGCAGTTCCGAAACCGATACCACCGAATATGATTTGTATGTCGGTTATGGCGGCGCCCTTGGTGACCTCTCTTATGACCTGTCCTACATCAGCTACAACTATCCCAACGACACCGAGTCCGACTTGCAGGAAGTTATCCTGTCATTGGGCTATGCCGGCTTCAGCGCAGCAGGTTATTTCGGCGTTGGTGATTACGGTCACGGCAGCGACTCCACCGACAATAAAGACAATTACTTTACCGTCGGCTACAGCTATGACAAATACAGCGTGTTGGTAGGTACCTGGGATCGTGACGAAGACGACACCAACTATACTCACGTAGATCTGGGTTATGCCCTGACCGATAACCTGAGCTTTACCGTCTCAAAAATTGTTGATGCAGATGATGGGAGCGAGGGGTATCACAACGACGACACTCTGTTCGTCGTGTCCTACGCCTTCGAGATCTAACAGAACCGCGCTGGTTCCCGGGCGGCGACGCCGCCCACCGTTTTTCACCGTGGGGCCTTCCCTGGTCCTCGCAAACAACGCAAGCAGGTCCCACGGTGCTTTTCATCCTCTTCGGTTAGTCCGCCAACGCCCCGGCGTTCAGATAAATCCCCAGCACATCATGATCGGACACCACCCGGGTACCGTCGTGATCGTAGAGCACGTCGTAGCGCCCGGCATTGCCACGGCTGACCGCCACTTTCTGGACATGCTGCTTTAGCGACGGGGAGAAAAAGATGTGATCCAGAGCCTGCGGACGGCACTGATGCCGGAAGGAATAACGTTCTTTCTCGGGCAATCGCGACCAGGCACTGATCAGGTCCCCGTTCTCGAATTGCTCCAACGGCTCGCTGAAGCGGCCACTGTCCGGCGCGCTGTTGAAGTCCCCCGCCACCACCACGGGCCGGGTCTGGTCCGCCGCCCAGCCGGCGATGGCGGCGGCCTGGCGCCGGCGCTTCGGCGCCACCCAGTCCTTCTGATTCAGATCCCGGGCACTGCGCAAATGGACCACCACCAGATCGAAGACCACCGGGGTGCGCACCTCGACCTTCAAGGGAGGCCGGGTGAACAACGGCTGCCGTTGGAAGCGGTCGTCGGCGAACAAGGCCTGGTGACGTCCCAGCGTGACCGGCGCCCGGTACAACAGGCCCACATCCATGCCCGCCGGGTCGTGCCCTTCCAGCAGCACCACCTTGTAGTCCGGCCCGCCCGCCGTGGAAATAGCCCGGCTCAGCGCCTTCAGCACCGTGGCGCTTTCCACTTCCTGCACCGCCAGCAAAGCCGGCGCCCGCAGGTCCCGGGTAATGTACCGGGCCACTGCCTCGAGGCGGGCCTGGTACACGGCTTTCGATAAAGGACGGTCGAGCGAGCTGTCCTTTCTGGCATCCCGCAGACGCCAGAGATTGAACGTGGCCAGACTGATCTGGCCCTCCTCCGCCGAGGGCAACGGACGCGCCGGCGCCAGATCACGGCAGTCCGCGAGTACCGGTCCGGTGACCAGCACCGCCGCGGCCAGAAGCCAGCACCGCCAGTATCGGCCGGTCATGTCAGGGCTCGTTGTGGCGCACCTGGAAGGCGCCACACAGGTCAGCATGATTCTGGAAGGCCAGACACACCTTCGGAGTCTCTCCCGCCTCCGGCACCGAGTCCATTTTCATCAGCATCAGATGGCGGCCACCGGGGGTAAAGGACAGACTCTTACCGGCCGGGATGGTGACTTCCTTCAGATGGGACATGCTGCGGCGGCCCTCACCATCGGTACTGGTGTCGTGCAACATGGCCATGCCGGCGAATTCCGCGCTGGCGCCGGTCAGCACCAGCGGCTGATCGGTATCGTTCACCAGCACGAAATAACCGGCCATGGACGGCGATACCGGCGGCACCGCGCGCAGCCAGGCCTGTTCGATACGTGCCTCCGCGAAGGCGCCGGAGCTGGCGGCCGCCAACAGCACCGCACTAAAGAAGCGTTTTAACATCGGCTACCACCTCGTCGATATTGAAATCCGCCGGATACAGCTTGCGCACCCGGCCTTGCTGGTCCAGCAGGTAGATATAGTCACTGTGGGAAAAGTCCGCGCCCCCACTGTCTCCCTCTTCTTTGATGAACACCACCCCGTACTGTTCCGCCACCTTCTGGATCGCCGGCACATCACCGGTCAGCCCAATGATGTCCGCTTTGAACCAGGGTAGATATTCGCGCAGATGTTCCGCGGTATCCCGTTCCGGGTCGAAAGTCACGAACACCGGCTGCACGCGGTCCGCCTCCCCCTGCTCTTTCAGATTCCGGTACACCTGGGACACGCGGGCCAGCACCGCGGGGCAGATATCCGGGCAGTGGGTATAGCCGAAGAACAGAATCACCACCTCGCCGTTCAGGGACGACAGACTGAACCGCTCCCCGTTGTGGTCGGTCAGGGTGAAATCCCCGCCCAGACGGGTATTGACCGGTAACTCCCTGGCCGGCTCGGAACAGGCCGCCAGTAACAGCACGGCGCCAGCGACCAGAATGCGGAAAAGGAATGCGCTTGTGAAACCGTCTTTGTTGTTCATACCTGTTAGCCATTATGAAGAAGATATCAGCGTCGGCCGCCCCGGTTTACCCGGTTTCACGGCTTACCCCCGGTCCCGCGCGCGCCCTGTTGACCCGATTCGCCGGCGGCTTTTCGATGACGCCCAGGGACCATACCCCCACGGCCGCGCCGTGGCCACGGGCCCGGCCGACATTTTGCCACCGCGACGGTTCGCAGTTTGATCAGGGCGGCGGTATAATTCGCGCCCATTTTCCCGGAGTGCCAGTGGCGGCCCGTTGTAGCCCATCACGGCGCCCGGCACACCCCGATGCGGCAAAATGACGCATCGGCATTGATCCACAACCACGGTTGAGCGACCCATGGCACGCAAGCTGTTTATTCAGACCCACGGCTGCCAGATGAACGAGTACGACTCGGCGCGCATGGCGGATTTGCTGGAATCCAGTCATGGCCTGGAGCCCACCGACAACGCGGACGAAGCGGATGTGCTGCTGCTCAATACCTGCTCGATCCGCGAGAAGGCCCAGGAAAAGGTGTTCCACCAACTGGGCCGCTGGAAACAGCTCAAGGAGCACAAGCCGGACCTGATCATCGGCGTCGGCGGCTGCGTGGCCAGTCAGGAAGGCGAGGCGATCCGTGATCGCGCGCCCTATGTGGATGTGGTCTTCGGCCCGCAGACCCTGCACCGGCTGCCCGGGTTGATCCAGCAGGCGGCCACCACGCGGGAACTGGCCATCGATGTGACCTTCCCGGAGATCGAAAAGTTCGACCGCCTGCCCGAGCCTAGCGTGGATGGCCCCTCGGCGTTCGTCTCGATCATGGAAGGCTGCTCCAAATACTGCTCCTTCTGCGTGGTGCCCTATACCCGTGGCGAGGAGGTCAGCCGGCCGGTGCGCCCGGTGTTGGATGAGATCCGTCATCTGGCGGATCTGGGCGTGCGCGAGGTCAACCTGCTGGGCCAGAACGTCAACGCCTACCGGGGCCAGGGCGCCAATGGCGAAATCCTGGACTTCGCCGACCTGCTGTTGCTGATCCGCGATATCGACGGCATCGATCGTATTCGCTACACCACCAGCCATCCGGTGGAATTCTCGGACGCCCTGATCCAGGTGTACGAGGAGATTCCGGAGTTGGTCAGCCACCTGCATCTGCCGGTGCAGTCCGGTTCCGACCGCATCCTGGCGCTGATGAAACGCAACCACACGGTGCTGGAGTACAAGGCCAAGCTGCGCAAATTACGGCGTATCCGCCCGGATATCTCCTACAGCTCGGATTTCATCATCGGCTTCCCCGGCGAAACCGACGCCGACTTTGAAGCCACCATGAATCTGATCGCGGATATCGGCTTCGACAATTCCTTCAGCTTCATCTACAGCGCCCGCCCCGGCACGCCCGCGGCGGATCTGCCCGATGACGTGCCCATGGCGGTGAAGAAGGAGCGCCTGCGCCTCCTGCAACAGCGCATCGCCCAGAATACCCAGGACATCTCCCGCAAGATGGTGGGCAGCACCCAGCGCATCCTGGTGGACGGTTTCTCCAAGAAGGATCCCGGCCAGCTCAAGGGCCGTACCGAAAACAATCGGGTGGTGAACTTCCAGACCGACGAACTGGACCTGATCGGCCAGTTCGTGGACCTGACCATCCAGGAAGCGCTGCCCAACTCCCTGCGCGGCACCGACTACCGGCGGGTGGAGTGATCCCCGGGGGCTGAACAGCGCCGGATCCGCTTAAACGCATATACGAATGGCAATTTGGTATAACCAACCCCCTTTAACCTCAGGATTGGTTATATAAAATGAGCCCTTTATGACTCACCATTCAAGGAGCCCGAGATGCGCGTCTTGCTGACCGCCGTCCTGCTGTCCCTGGCCTCGCTGGGAACCGCGCAACAAACCCTGTTGAACAGTTCCTACGACATCGCCCGGGAACTGTTCGCCGCCATCAACCCGAAATTCCAGGAGCACTGGAAGGCGGAGACCGGCGAGGACGTCACCATCAAGCAGTCCCATGCCGGTTCCTCCAAGCAGGCCCGCGCCATCCTGCAGGGCCTGAAAGCCGATGTGGTCACCTTCAACCAGGTCACCGACGTCAATGTCCTGCACGATCTGGGCAAGCTGATTCCGGCGGACTGGAATCAGCGACTGCCGAACAATTCCAGCCCTTACTACTCCACCACCGCCTTTCTGGTGCGCAAGGGCAACCCGAAGAACATCCAGGGCTGGGCCGATCTGGCCCGGGACGACGTCGATGTGGTGTTCCCCAACCCGAAAACCTCCGGCAACGGCCGCTACACCTATCTGGCCGCCTGGATGAGCGCGGTGGAACGCTTTGACGGTGACGAGGAGAAGGTCAAGGACTACATGGCCCGCTTCCTGTCCAATGTGTCGGTGTT
Source organism: Alloalcanivorax xenomutans (assembly GCF_900217905.1). Classification (GTDB taxonomy): domain Bacteria; phylum Pseudomonadota; class Gammaproteobacteria; order Pseudomonadales; family Alcanivoracaceae; genus Alloalcanivorax; species Alloalcanivorax xenomutans. The sequence continues at coordinate 26,793 of NZ_OBMO01000030.1, read as the reverse complement.
CGACTCCGGTGGCCGCGCCGCCACCGTCACCTTCGCGGAACGCGAAATCGGTGACGTGCTGATCAGCTTCGAGTCCGAGGTAAACAACATCCGTAAGGAATACGGCACCGGCGACTATGAAGTGGTGGTACCGAAGACATCGATCCTGGCCGAGTTCCCGGTCACCGTGGTGGACAAGGTGGTGGACGAGAAAGGGACCCGCAAGGTGGCCACCGCCTATCTGGATTTCCTCTACAGCGAAGAAATCCAGCGGCTGCTGGCGTCCTTCAACTACCGTGTGCACAACGAGAAAGTAGTCGAAGAAACCGCCGACCGTTTCCCGCCGGTGAAACTGCTCAAGGTGGAAGACTACTTTGGCTCCTGGGAGAACGTGACCGACCAGCACTTCGCTTCCGGCGGCATGCTCGACGAGCTGCAAGCCAAGGCTCGGAGCCTGCGTTAATTGATCGCTCTGCTGCGCACCCGCCACTCGGTTCTGCCAGGCTTCACGCTCAGCTTTTCGCTGAGCGTGCTGTTTATCTGCCTGGTGATCCTGTTGCCTCTGTCCGGGCTGGCCATGCATGTGGCCGGCATGGGCTGGGACAACTACTGGGGGGTGATCAGCCATCCGCGCAGTCTCGCCAGCTTCAAGGTCACGGTACTTTCCGCCGCCGGCGCCAGCGTCATCAACGCCGTCGTCGGCCTGCTGCTGGCCTGGGTGATCACCCGCTATCGTTTTCCCGGCCGGCGGCTGATGGACGCGCTGGTGGATCTGCCGTTCGCGTTGCCCACCGCGGTGGCCGGCCTGACCCTGGCGGCGCTGTTCGCCGACAATGGCTGGCTGGGACAGTGGTTCTCGATCGCCGGCGTGAAGGTGTCTTACTCCTGGGTCGGCATCATGATCGCCATGAGCTTCACCAGCCTGCCGTTCGTGGTCCGTACCGTGCAGCCGGTACTGGAGGACCTGACCCCCGACGTGGAGGAAGCCGCCGCCACCCTGGGCGCCTCGCCCACCGCCAGTTTCTTCAAGGTGATCCTGGCACAATTGACCCCGGCCTTGCTCACCGGCACCGGCCTCGCCTTCACCCGCAGTCTGGGTGAATACGGCGCGGTGATTTTCATTGCCGGCAATCTGCCTTACGAAACCGAGATCGTCTCCTTGCTGGTGAATATCCGCCTGGAAGAATACGATTTTGCCTCCGCCAGCGCCCTGGCCTCGATCATCCTGATCGCCTCCCTGGTGCTGCTGTTCGGCATTCAGTCCATCCAGTCCCGTCTGACCCGCCGCTGGCGCGGCGGCTGACCCCCCGACGGTTTTCTTGATAAGGCTCAATCCCGGCCGGTGACGGCGGACCTATAGTCAGGATCATCTTTCCATGGCAAAGGACATGCGAGATGAATCCAAAGACCTCTCACTCCTGGCTGGTTGGCAGCGGCATCGCCAGCCTCGCCACCGCGGTATTTCTGATTCGCGACGCCGGCATGCCAGCGGAGCACATCCACATTCTCGAGGCTTCCGGCGAGGATGGCGGCGCCCTGGACGGCGCCCGCTCTCCGCTCCAGGCGGGTTTCGTTACCCGCGGAGGACGGATGCTGGAGGAAGAAGCCTACCAGTGCCTCTGGAACCTGCTCGAACACATTCCCTCTCTGGAGGACCCTCACGTCACCGTCCGACAGGAGATTCTTGCCTTCAATGAAAGAATCAAGACCGAATCCCATGCCCGTTTGGTCGGGGCCGGCCCGCGCATCCTCTCCGCCGCCGACTATGGCTTCAATGACCGCGACCGTCTGGAAATGATTCGCCTGCTGGCCACGCCGGAATGGGCGCTGGGCACCCGCCGCATCGACGAAATCTTTTCCGAGCACTTCTTCCGCACCCCTTTCTGGCAAATGTGGCGCACCACCTTCGCCTTTCAGAATTGGCACAGCGCCATCGAACTGAAGCGTTATTTTTTGCGCTTCGTGCAGGAATTCCCTCGTATCCACACCCTGTCCGGGGTACGCCGCACCAAATACAACCAGCACGACTCGATGGTACGCCCGCTGCAACGCTGGTTGCTGACGCAGGGCGTGGACTGGCGCCACGGCGCCCGGGTAACCGACGTGGACTTCGACGATCCCGGCGCCAGCCGCGAGCGGCGCGCCACCGGCCTGCGGGTCCACACCGGCTCCGGCGACACCCGCATCGACCTGGGCGAACGGGACAGTGTTTTTATCACCCTCGGCTCCATCACCGCCGACGCCACCTACGCCGGCAACGACTCGGTACCGGAACTGATCCGGGATCAGCGCGACGGCGCCTGGTCGCTGTGGCGGAACATCGCCCGCAAGGCACCGGATTTCGGGCGGCCCCTGGCCTTTTGCGGCAACGTCGACGAGAACAAGTGGGAATCCTTCACCCTGACGCTGCGCGACGGCGCCCTGCTCAGGCATATCATCGAATTCAGTAACAACGAGCCGGGCACCGGCGCACTGATGACTTTCGTCGACTCCGGCTGGCTCATGTCCATCGTCGTGCCGTACCAACCCCACTTCGCCGATATGCCGGAGGACCTTCACACCGTGTGGGGCTATGGGCTGTTTATCGACGCCCCCGGTGACTTCGTGAAAAAACCCATGAGCCAATGCACCGGCCATGAAATTCTCACCGAGCTGGTGCATCAACTGGGGGCCGGCGACCTGCTGGAGCAGGTGCTGGCCAGCACCGACGTCACCACCGTGATGATGCCCTACGCGTCCGCCGTATTCAGCCCCCGCTCGCCCCAGGACCGGCCCCTGGTGGTACCGGAGCGATCCGCCAATTTCGCCTTCCTGGGGCAGTTCACGGAAATGCCGGAAGATGTGGTCTTCACCGTCGAGTATTCGGTGCACGGCGCCATGCAGGCGGTCTACCAATTGTTCGGCGTGGACAAACCGATCCCGCCCATCTACCACGGACTGCTCGATCCCCGTGTGGGCCTGAAAGCTCTGGAAGCGGCCTTTCGCTGACAGACCCGGCGGTGTCGGGCGCCCGCCTGGCACCGTCATCCCGGCCACCACCGGCACCCTCCCCCGGGGAAACACGACGAAATCCCCGCTTTCCCCTTTATTTTGCTGACCCGGAATATAGAATCAGCACCATCTTTTTGAGCATCCCACCAGGAGCCGCTCGCGCATGCCTCGATACTGGCACCAATGGGCACTGATCGCCGCCGCCTTCGCCGCCGTCATTCTGATGCTGGTGCTGCCGCTGGCCTTGATTCTGCACCAGGCTTTCGCCCAGGGCGTGGCACCGGTACTCGAAGCCCTCTCCAGCAGCGATATGGGCCACGCCATCCGGCTCACTCTGGTGGTGGCGGCCATCACCGTCCCGGTGAATCTGCTGTTCGGTATCCTGCTGGCCTGGTGCGTGACCCACTATGAGTTTCGCGGCCGCAAGCTGCTTACCACCCTGATCGATATTCCTTTCGCCATGTCGCCGGTGGTGGCCGGCCTCTGCTATCTGGTGGTGTACGGCAGTCAGAGCCTGCTGGGTCAGTGGCTGAGCGATTGGAATGTGCAGTTGATGTTCGCTCTGCCGGGCATGGTGATGGTGACCATTTTCGTGTCCTGTCCCTACGTCGCCCGAGTGCTGATTCCGCTGATGCAGAGCCAGGGTCAGGACGAGGAGGAAGCGGCGGTTTTGATGGGCGCCTCGGGCTGGCAGGTATTCTGGTATGTGACGCTGCCGAAAATCCGCTGGGCGCTGCTTTACGGCGTGGTGCTCACCAATGCCCGGGCGGTGGGGGAATTCGGCGCGGTCAGCGTGGTGTCCGGCCTGATTCGCGGCGAGACCTTGACCCTGCCGCTGTTGATCCAGATGCTGCACGAGGACTACAACACCGTCGGCGCCTTCACTGCCGCCGGGCTGCTGGCCGCCATGGCCTTGATCACCTTGTTACTGAAAACCGTGCTGGAATGGCGTCAACGCGTTTAAAGGAAAGCCAGAAAGTGAGCATTCAAGTCGAGAATATCCGCAAATCCTTCGGCGCCTTCACCGCCTTGCACGACATCTCCCTGGACGTGCCCACCAATCAGTTGGTGGGGTTGCTGGGGCCGTCCGGTTCCGGCAAGACCACGCTGCTGCGCATCATCGCCGGTCTGGAACGGGCGGACGGCGGACGGGTGCTGTTCAATAACGAGGATGTCACTCACCTGGACGCGCGCCGCCGCCGGGTCGGATTCGTATTCCAGCAATACGCCCTGTTCCGGCACCTCACCGTGGCCGACAACATTGCCTTTGGACTGCGCCTGTTACCAAGGGCCGAGCGCCCCTCGCGCGGGGATATTCGCGACCGGGTGCGCGATCTGCTGGGCCTGGTGCAACTGGATAATCTGGCCGGGCGCTACCCGGCGCAACTGTCCGGTGGTCAGAAGCAACGGGTAGCGCTGGCCCGGGCGCTGGCGCTGAAACCGGAGGTGCTGCTGCTGGACGAGCCGTTCGGCGCGCTGGACGCCAAGGTGCGCAAGGATTTGCGCCGTTGGTTGCGGCGTCTGCACGAGCAGATCTCGGTAACCAGCATCTTCGTCACCCACGATCAGGAAGAGGCCATGGAGGTCTCCGACAAGGTGGTGGTGATGAGCCAGGGCCGGGTGGAACAAATGGGGTCGCCGCTGCAGGTGTACGAGCAACCGGCCAGCCGCTTCGTGTTCGATTTCCTCGGCCACATCAACAGCCTGGAAGGGCTCTACGATGGCCATAATTGGCGCTCCGGCGATGCTTTTCTGCGTCTCGACACCCAGGGCGCCTGCCCGGACGGCGCGCTCACGCTCTATCTGCGCCCCCACGAAGCGGATCTGGCGGCGGCGCCCACCGAGGCCGCCCATCTGCCGGTGCGGGTGGCCGGGCGCAGCGTGTTCGGCGGTACCGTGACGGTGGAGCTGGAACCCCAGGGCTGGGGCGGTGAGGTGCTTGAAGTGGAGCTGGACCGGGTGCGCTGGGACGCGCTCCAGCCCGACCGGCAGCCGGCCTTGTACCTGCTGCCCCGGCGGTTGCAAACGGTGACCTGCGACGGCGACCTGGGCCCCCAGGTGGCGCCGGCCTGAGCCCCTCTTGCCTGCCCCCCGGCGGGCAGGCTACAGTGCCGGGAAATCTTCCCCCGAAAGCGCTTTTCGGGGTATGCTGAATCCATCGCAACCGCCCGCGGGGCCTCGCTTCCCAACTTGGACACACCACTCGCTTCCCAGAAACTCCGTCTCGAACCCTACGATTCCCAGCGGCTCGCCAATCTCTGTGGCCGGCTGGACGAGCACATCAAGCAGATCGCCAAACGCCTGAGCGTGGATATCCACAATCGTGGTAATGAATTTCATCTGTCCGGTGACGAACGCTCGGTAAAGGCCGCCAGTTCCGTTCTGCACGATCTTTACGATCAGACCGTGGACGGCACCGACATCACGCCGGAGCTGGTCCATTTGCACCTGCAGCAATCCGGTCTGACCGACAAGCTGGACAATACCGTGGCCTTCCCCAGCGACGAGATGGTGATCCGCACCAAACGCGCCCGTATCCGGCCACGTGGCGCCCATCAACGGGAATACGTGCGCAATATCCGCCGTCACGACATCAATTTCGGTATTGGCCCGGCCGGCACCGGCAAGACCTGGCTGGCGGTGGCCTGTGCCGTGGACGCCATGGAGCGCGCCGAGATTCAGCGCATCCTGCTGGTACGGCCGGCGGTGGAGGCGGGCGAGAAGCTGGGCTTTCTGCCCGGGGATCTGGCGGAGAAAATCGACCCTTACCTGCGCCCGCTTTACGACGCCCTCTATGAAATGCTGGGATTCGAAAACGTGGCCAAGCTGATGGATCGCAACGTCATCGAAGTGGCCCCCCTGGCGTACATGCGCGGACGCACCCTGAACGGCAGTTTCGTGATCCTGGACGAAGCCCAGAACACCACACCGGAACAAATGAAAATGTTCCTGACCCGGATCGGCTTCGGTTCCCGGGCGGTGATCACCGGTGACGTCACCCAGGTGGACCTGCCGCGCCACCAGCGCTCGGGGCTGGTCAACGCCCTCGAAGTGCTGGCCGATGAACAGGACATCGGCGTCACCCGTTTCGACAGCCGCGACGTGGTTCGCCACCCGCTGGTTCAACGTATCGTGGAAGCTTACGACCGTCATGAACGGAATACCGACCCCAACCGTTGATATCCAGTGGGCCACGGATGCCCCGGACGCACCGGACGAGAGCGACCTGCAACGCTGGGCTCTGGCCGCCGCGGAGGCTGCCGGCGGCGTGGTCGGGGATATCACCCTGCGGATCGTCGACGACGAGGAAATCCGCGTTCTCAACCGCGACTACCGGGGCAAGGACAAACCCACCAATGTGCTGTCCTTCCCTTTCGACATGCCCGAAGGCCTGCCCGACGACGCCATCGCCCCGCTGCTGGGGGATATCGTTATTTGCGCGGACGTGGTCCGGCGCGAGGCCGCCGAACAAAACAAAACCGTGGAAGCGCACTGGGCGCATATGGTCATCCACGGCGTACTCCATCTGCTGGGTTACGACCATATCGACGATGACGACGCCGAACAGATGGAATCCCTGGAAATCCTCGCTCTTGCCGGCCAGGGCTTTCCGGATCCGTATAACTCGTTGCCCCCATAATTCACAAACCCATAATATCGAAACCATAACATGGAGCCTTACCCCTGATGTCGGACGACTATTCAGACCAGAACAACGGTCGAAGTTGGTTGGAGCGCGTTGGCCAGTTCTTCACTTCCACTCCCGGCTCCCGGGAGGAATTGCTGGATCTGATGCGCTCCATGCGCGACGGTCACGTCATTGACGGCGACACGCTTGGCATCATCGAAGGCGCCATCGGCGTCAGCGACATGCAGGTCCGGGAGATTCTCATCCCTCGCACGCAGATGGTCAGCATCCGTGCCAGCAGCGACCCCCGCGATTTCCTGCCCACCATCATCGAATGCGCCCACAGCCGCTTCCCGGTCATCGGCGATGATCCGGACGAAGTCATCGGTATCCTGCTGGCCAAGGATCTGCTGGCGCTGATTCTGGAGCCGGCCCGCATGGAACGCTTCCAGATCAAGGATCATGTGCGTTCGGCCATGGTGGTGCCCGAGTCCAAGCGCCTGGACTCGCTGCTGCGGGAATTCCGCATCACCAAGAATCACATGGCCATCGTGGTCAACGAGTACGGCGGCATCGCCGGCCTGGTCACCATCGAGGACGTGCTGGAACAGATCGTCGGCGAGATCGAGGATGAGCACGACATCGAGGAAGACGATTACCTGATCAAGGATCTGGAGAACGGCGAGCACACGGTCAAGGCACTGACGCCGATCGAGGATTTCAACGAACATTTTCAGTGCGAACTCAGCGACGAGGAGTTCGACACCATCGGCGGTCTGGTGATGCACGCCTTCGGCCGCCTGCCCGGACGCGAAGAGTCCATCGATCTGGGGCCGTTCCAGTTCACCGTGCTAAGCGCGGACGGCCGCACAATCCGGCTGCTGCGGGTCACTCACCGGCAGGATGATCCGGCTCTGGACGCCTCACCGGAGTAATCCTTCGGAGCCTTGGAGACATAGATTCGCAGGTCACTACGGAGCCACTGTGGAAGGCTTGCTTGCAAGCGAATCGTCAATTACTGGAAGGCGTATTCGCGGCCAAGGCCGCTTCCCACAGCAAGGGCTATCGTTCCTGACGATTTTTATGACCGCCGTCCATGGCGGTCACCCCGAGGGGCCGTCACCAAGGTGACGTTAAAAATCGTTCCTGACGATTTTTTCAGTCCGTGAGTTCGTTTCCGATGGCATCCACCATGGCGTTGAACACCGCGCTGGTGTCCAGCGGGGCCCGGTTGATGGCTCCGGCGGAGGTGCCCGCACTGGTCGCCCGGCGGGCGGTGTCCGGAGTGGACGCCAGTTTGACCACGACCAATTCCCGCTTCGGGTCGATATAAATTTTCTGGCCAAACCGGCCTGCACATTCCAGGCCGCCATTGGCGTCGTTCCGGTGATACCAGAAATTGTGGTAAGCGTATCCCGGACGGGCCTTGGCAAAGTTACCCGTGGCGAAAAGGTCACGATTGTCCCGTGGCGACAACACCCGTTGCACCGCGCGGTCAAACGCTGTTCGCGGCTCCGTCACGGATAGCGCCCGGCGCACGCTTTCCGCGAAGCGGGCGGTATCGGACAAGGTGGCATTGATGCCGCCACTGGCCATCTCGGTCATCAAACGGTCCACCAGAATATAGGCGTCATCGTCGGCGAAGCGCGACCAGATCCGCTGTGACACCAACTCGCTCCAACGCTCATCGGCCACTTTGCGAATGGCCCAGGCCACCGCCTCGGCGGATCCGTTCTGATAAAACCAGACCTTGTCGACCCCCTCCGTTTGTGATGGAACCCGCAGAAAATCGTAAATGTTGTCCGGCATGCCATCGCGCCGGGGAACCACCCCCACGGCGGCGAACAATCCCAGGTCTGGCGGCATTTTTTCCGGATAGCTCACCGCCACTTCCATGTCCAGGTTTTGCTGTAAGGTGGCTTCCCCGAACGGCGTGCCTTCCAGTTCCGGAACATAGCGCGACAGTTTCGCCCGCGGATCGAGCAGCCCTTCCTCGATGAAGAACCCCGCCAGCAGGCCGGTGACGGACTTGGTCATCGATGCCCAGATATGGGTGTCGTGGTAATCAAGACCATCGTAATAACCTTGCGCCACCACGTGGCCCCGATGGAGAACCATGAACCCATCGGTGAAAGTGCGTTGCAGATACTCGGCCACCGACAGTGTTTCCTTGCCTGCGCGGAAGGTCACTTTATCGAGATTGAGCGCTGTTCCCTCCGGCAAGGGTAGCGGCGTATCGGAGTGGCGCAGCCCGGCGGTGGGAGCCCGCTCTCTTGTATGCCGAAATGTCCAGCGCATATAGGGCATCGTCATCGCATTGCCACGATTGACCTGTTTGTCCGCCGGCGGTGGAAAACCCTGCATAACGCCTTCCGCCATGGTGTCGCTCCTGGTAGCCGCGGAAACGCTTCCTACCTGAGTAATGGTAAAAAGTGCCGCCATCGCCGTCGTTCGTAACATCATTGCCATGACATCGTCCTCTTCAGAATCGCAGCTGGGCACCAACGGAAACCGCCCAGGGATCCCGTCCCGGCAAGGTGGCGACCTTGTCACCATGGGCATAATTAACGGCACGGTAGGTACCTTGCCCATCGTTGTCGGTATGGGTCAGCATGCCATGCAGAAGTACTTGTTTGCTCAGATGATGAAACAGTCCGAGGCTGTACTGATCGGCGGCATCGTCACCGCGTTCGGATTCGTCCGCATGGTTCCATTGTCCCACCAACACCCAGCGCGGCAGGTAACGGTAGGTGACCTGAGCACCGTAAGCCTCGCGATCCAGCGTATCGAACTGTTCCGGCTGAAGATCCTCGTAGATCGCCCCCAGGGTCACCGGTCCCATCGTGTATTTGGCAAAGGCCCGATAACCTTCCAGTTTTCCGGTGGCGAAGAAATCCGAGTAGTGGATATAGGCGCCACTGAGTTGCAGATGCTCGCCTTTCCAGTCCAGCCAGGCGCTGGTGCTGTCACGGTCGTTGTCGTCCACCGCGTTGACCGAACCGCTTTGATCCGCGGAATACTGCAAAGCGAAATTGACCCTGCGATACTGGAAACGCCAGTTCAGGCTGTTGGCCCCCATCAGATCCACATGGGCACCCGCCCCCGAGGATGGCGCGCCAAGGATGCTGCGCGACTCACCTACGCTGGAAGCGAAATACAGGGCGTACTCCGTGCTCATGTTCTTGAATGGCGTGTTCACCCGCCCGACCAGAAACCGCCCTACCGGTGTTTTCAGCCCAAGAAAGCTGTCCCGGGTGGTCCAGGTGTCGCCTTCATCCTTGTCGTCGATATCCACCTGCTGCTCGTATTGCCACAGAAAGATGACCTTGTCGTTGTAGGGCACTTCACCGCGAAAACCGATCATGCTGGTGTTGCTGGAAACACTCAGGCCGCCGTCGGTAAGCAGGTCCCCGCCTTCCGCTTCGGCACTGCTGACATCGGAATCCGCATAATCCACCGAAACCCGGACGGCGCCGTACAACTCCATCTTCTTGCCGGTAATGACACCGGGGTGAACGATGTTCTTGATGTCCTCGATGGTGGAAATTCCGGCGCTGAAGCCCGCCGCCGGCAGCATTGTCAGAGCGGTGCCCACACACAGGGCCGTTATCTTGTTATTCATGGCATTAGGCCTCCTGGAGCCTGATGTTGTTATTGGATACAAGGTCGGGAATGACCTGGCTTCCCTCTCCGCTTCGCGGAGCCCGACCAGGAAGCGCTTCCATGTCGTCACTTACGCCGCGTCACCCTGCTGGCGGCGTTTACCAGGACACAAGGGGCTCCGACGGAGCCCGGCGGTCCGCTGAAAAAGTGGAAAGAATGAAAGTCCGACGCTAGAAGGCGCCGAGGAATCCCGCCGCGCTCACCGCTGAACTCCCTTCCCGGACAAGCGCTTCAGATAGCCTTTGGCGATGGTGTTACGCTGGATTTCACTGGTGCCGGTGACAATGCGGTACATCCTCAGCATGCGGAACACCCACTCCACGGTGGAGCCTTGCATCAAACCGACGCCACCGTGTACCTGGATGGCCCGATCGGCGATAGCAAAGGCTTTCTCCGAACAGAACAGTTTGCTCATGGCCGATGCTTCCCGCGTGTCCTGGCCGTTATCAATACGCCGGGCCACATCCAACATCATCGAACGCGCCGCGTGCAGCTCAGTGGCCATATCCGCCAGCATGTGCTGGATCGCCTGGAACCCTGCGATGGGCTGGCCAAACTGCTGGCGCCGGGTGGCGTAGTGCGCCGCCGCGTCCAGTGATTGAATCGCCAGACCGGTCATGGTCGGGCAATGCAGCAGACGGTTCACGGTGATCCGGGACATACCGAGAAAGAAGCCCTGCCCCTCGCCACCCAGCACCTGTGTAGCCGGCACACGGACGCCCTTGAGGACAATATCCGCATGGATACGCTTACCGGAAATGGGAGTGTAATCAGCGCCCATGGTCACGCCGGGAAGATCGAAATCAACAAGGAAAGCGGTGACCCCGCGCGGCCCGGCGTTCGCATCGGTGACCGCCATGAGAATGGCGAAATCCGCGTAGGGCGCGCCGGAAATAAACCGCTTGTGACCATTGAGCACATAGTCGTCACCGTCACGCACCGCGGTGGTGGTAAGACGGCTGGCGTCCGAGCCGGCTTCCGGCTCGGTCAGAGCGAAACAGACCGTCCGCTCCGCCCGGACCACCGGCAGGAAGTGACTTTCCAGTTGTCCTTCGGTGGCGATGTGGAACAGATGCCCGACCCGTCCCGGGCCGCCCAGCTCGCCCAGCACATGGGCCGCCAGCTTGGCACCGGAGGCAGTGACGTCTTCCTTGAGCAAGCACTGGTCATAGACACTCAGACCGCGCCCTCCCTGTTCCTCGGGCAACTGAGCACCATACAGGCCGGCCTCGCGGGAGGCTTTCCAGATCCCGCGCAGAAGATCCATCGACGGCTCGCTTTCAAAGTCGATACCGTGCTCCGCCTCCAGCGGTTTGAGATAGTTTTCGATGAAATCGCGGGCTTCAGCGCGTACTCGCTCGCCGTTCTCACTACCGGAGAAATACTCGTACATGTTCAGGCTCCGTTTCGTTATTGGCTACCGCCGGATCGGTTCTCTCCAGGCGGTTCAGGCTCAGCCCACCTGCCGGTCATGCCCTTTCCAGAAGGTGTCGCGTACCAGCCGGCGGGCGACCTTGCCATTCGGGTTCTTGGGTAATTCATCGACGAAACGCACTTGTCGCGGCTTCTTGAAACCGGCCAGATGCTCGGCGCAATACTCGACCAGTGCCGCCTCGGAGACCTCCTCTCCCGGCCGGCGGACGACGAAGCCGATCACCTGTTCGCCCCACTCCGGATCGGGAGCTCCGATAACGCAGCACTCCGCCACCGCCGGATGACGGAACAACACGGTTTCGATCTCCGCCGGGTAGATGTTGAAGCCGCCGGAAATGATCATGTCTTTCTTGCGGTCAATGATGAAAAAGAAGCCTTCCTCGTCACGCCGGGCCACGTCACCAGTGTGGTACCAGCCGTTCTTGATCACCTCCGCGGTGAGATCCGGCGCGTTCCAATAGCCCTGCATGACGTCCGGACCACGCACCAGAATTTCACCCGCTTCACCGTCGGGTAGAGGATTGCCGTCATCATCGGCGACGATAACATCGGACTCGCCATAGGGACGGCCGCAGGAACCCAACAGCTCCGGTTTTTCCTCCAGCCCCCGCAAGTGATCTTCCAGCGTCAGGATGGAAATGGTGGAGGTGGTTTCCCCGGCACCGTAGCCTTGGGTGAAAATGGCGCCGAATACATCCATCGCCTCGCGCAACCGTGACGGCGCCATGGGTGCGGCGCCATAGGTGATGCGCGTCAGACTGGACAGGTCATAGCGTTCCGCCAGACCGCTGTCGATCAACCGGTAAAGCATGGTGGGCACGGCGAAAAAGCGGGTTATCTTTTCGCGCTGGATAGTGGCGAACAGCTCATCAATATCGAAGCGGTCGATCAGGTAGTTGCAGCCTCCCGTGGTCAGGGTTGGCATGATCTGCATGCCGCTGGCGTGCGTCACCGGGCCCACATGGCCAACGCATTCACGATCGCTGTAACGGCCTTCCGTGGGCAGCATCAGTGATTTTCGCACCAGCGCCATACGGTTGTTGAAGGTCTGCACCGCGGCTTTCAGACGGCCGGAAGAGCCGGAGGTATAATGCAGCACCGCAGGAGAATCGGGGTCCACCTCCACCGCGGGCAGATCCGTGGCGCCTTTTTCCACCAAGGATTCATAGCCGCCTTCGCTGCCGATAACCACCACGTGCTCGACACAGGGCAGCTCCGTGCTCTGGTCCATGATGGCGGGCGCATGCTCCGGCCCCACGATCAAAACCCGGGCCTGGGCATCTTCCAGAACATGAAGCGCTTCCTCGGTGGACAGCCGCGCGTTCAACGGCGCCTTGACCAGACCGGCCTTATAGAGCGCGACTTCGACTTCCACCAGTTCGGAACGGTTAAGGCTGTAGATTGCCACGCGGTCACCGGGATTCAGCCCCAGCCCCAACAGGGCGTTGGCGAGACGGTTGGAACGCTCTTCGAGCTGGCGATAGGTGACATTGCGATGCCGATCGGCGACGGCCACGCGGCCGGGCCAGTATCGAGCGCTACGAGTGACCAGATGACCAAGGTTCACTAGATTCTCCCTGTTCGTTTTATTCGATTCGCCGGACGGTGATCGACAGCGAAAGCACACGCTTTGGCGAGGCCAGGAGAGAATGAAGAACCCGATTTCGATTTAAAAATATTATTTTATGATTCTTGCCATCATGGTTTTTTATTTCCGTCGTATCCGAATTATTTCCTTCAGATAAAAAAAAGCCGGCCCTCCATGAAGACCGGCTCAAACAAGGGAGAAATACAGGCGCTATTCCGCCATCACCGCAGTTCTTCTACTACGGCGGTGCTGCCGTAACAGCGCGAACAGAACCAGCACGGCCATGCCAATAAACAAACAGGCTATTGGCCTTTGCAGAAGATAAAGTGGATCGCCATTGGCCATGATCAACGTCTGGCCAAATGCCTCCTCGAACATCGGCCCCAGCACATAACCGATAATGAAAGTGACGAACGAGAAGTTGAGCATGCGCATGAAGAAACCCGCCGTTGCCATGCCGATCAACAGCCAGGCGTTGAACAGACTGTCGGCGACGATGACACCGGTTATACAAAGCACCACCACACAGGGGATGATATAGCTGAGAGGGATACGGATGACCCGCGCGAACAGTCCCATGGTGAACAGGCCAGTAATCAGGTTGACCAGGTCACCGATCAGCATGACCGCGAACAATGCGTAAATCAGATCCGGCTGCTCCGAGAAAAGTTGTGGCCCCGGTGTAATACCATGGATCAAAAAGGCACCCAGAATGATCGCCGCCGCCACGTTTCCGGGAATACCCAACGACAATAAAGGTATGAAGTTGGCCCCGACGACGGAACTGTTGGCGGCCTCCGACGCCGCCACACCACGAATCTCCCCTTTGCCAAACCGCTCGGGTGTTTTCGAGGCTTTCTTGGCGGCGGTGTAGCCCAGGAACCCGGCGGCGCTGGAACCGATGCCGGGGATGGCGCCAATCAAGGTACCGATAAAGGTGGAACGCAGAATGGTTGGGAAAATGGTACGAAAATCCTTCCAGGTAAAACGTCCACCGAGCTTTACCGAGTTCGCCTCATCCGGCTCCAGCTTCGGCAGCGTTTCCACATAGACGATTTGCCGAAGAATTTCACCCAGGGCAAGAACACCAATGCCGGCGGCGGTGATGGAGATCCCATCCATTAATTCCGGCACACCGAAGGTAAGGCGCTCCGCGGCGGTGGCTGAATCCATGCCGATCAGGCTCACCAGCAATCCCAGAAAGGCGGCGATCAGTCCTTTGACCATGGAGCTGCCGACCAGGCCGGCAATGATCACCAGCGCCACCAGAATCACACTGGCCATTTCCGGCGGCCCCATTTTCATTGCCACCACCGACAACGGCGCGGCCACGAAGATCAGCACCAGATCACTCAGGGTATCGCCGGTAACCGAGGAGAAATGCGCCGTGCGCAAAGCGCGCCGGGCCTGCCCCTGGCGTGTCATCGGATAGCCGTCGAAAGTGGTGGCGGTGGCTTCCGGCGACCCCGGGGTGTTCATAAGGATCGCCGACACGGCACCACCGATGGTGCCGCCCTTGTTGATGCCGATCAGAAAGCCCAGCGCGGCCACCGGACTCATATAAAAGGTATAAGGCACCGCGATGGTGATGGCGATCAAGGATCCCACACCCGGCGCCGCGGCAAAAATCTGGCCGATCAAGACGCCGAGGATCACGAACAGCACATTGGTCAGCGTCAGGGCCTCGGAGAGGCCGTTTAAAATCTCTTGCATGGTACGGGCCTCAGGGCAGCGGGGTTCCCAACAGACGATCAAACAGGAACCACAGGAACAGGCTCCAGCCCACAGACGTGAGCAGGATCGGCAGCCAGCGCCGCTCGCCCATCATCCACATGAGCAACGCCACGCAGACCACGGCGGCGGCCAGATAGCCCGCCCACTGCATCAACGCCAGCGTTACCACCAGCACCGACAGCACCACCAGCAAGCGGCGCAACGCCGGCCGTGCCACCGGCGCCTTGATCTGATCGCGGCGACTGGCTTTCAGGTTCAACAACACCAGAAATACCCCCAGAACCGTGATCGCACCCGCGCACAGATAGGGGAAAGCGCGCGGCGACAAGCCAAAACCGAAACCGGCGCTGACGTAATTGGGAATCAGATAGAACAGCGTGATCAGGCCGGCGGCGGCAATGCCGACCCCGGCCCACAGGTCCACGGTACGAGCATTCATCAGGGAATACCTCGTCATCGATTATTCTTGACCGAACTCTTGCGCGTTGAGAGCGCTGCGCTTTTCGATGAAGCGCGTCAATTCCTCGGGGCTCAGCACCACATTGGGAAATTTCATTTTGTTCTCGGTCAGATCCGCCACATCCTTGGAAGTGGCGGCGTTGCGCAAGGCTTCCACCAACCGTGCCCGGATGTCGTCGGGCAGGCCTTTGGGCGCCGCCAGCATGAAATAACTGGTGTAGCTGCGGTCGTAGCCCAATTCCTTCAGCGACGGCGCGTCCGGAGACGTGGCGATACGCTTGTCGTTGAGGGCCGCCAGCACCTTGACGCCCTGATCGTTCAGATAGGCCTGGTGCACGCCGGCGCTCCAGCCCACATCCAGATGACGCCCCATCACATCGGTGAGCACCTGACGGCCGCCTTTGACCGGAACCGTGCGGATCTCGATATTTTCCTGAGCGGCGATGCGCTCGGCGAATTTGGCCGTGATCGGAGACAGCGAGCCGAACGTCAGGCCGCCCTGTTCGCGCGCGTAGTCCAACATTTCCCGCCAGTTGGAAAAGGGCGCCGAAGCACCGGTTACCAGTGCATTCTGCAGTTCGGTGACAGTAACAAGGTAGTCGAAATCATCCGGCTTGTAGGCGGTGCGGACGATGAAAGGGAGGCCATCGAAGGTGGAATCGGAAGTAAAGCCGATGGTGTAACCATCCGCTTTGGCGCGCTGCAGCAACGTGGCCATGACCACACCACCGCCACCGGCCTTGTTGTCCACCACCACCGGCTGGCCCAATTCCTCCTCCAGCGCCTTGGCGACCAATCGGGCCAGCGTGTCGGCACCGCCGCCGGCGGAAAACCCCACCATCAGGGTAATCGGTTTGGTCGGCCATTCCCCGGCCACCGCCAGGGCGGGGAAGGAAGCGAACGTGATGCTCAGCGCCGCCAGCAAGGCGACGGCGATTCGTTTTATTAGTGTCATTGTGTCTCTCCAGAGGCCCTGTGGCCTTTGTCTGTCTACAGGGCCAATCGGCCCCAATTCAGTGGCATGCAGGGTACGGCGGGGTCTGTGGAGAAAAAAATACTATTTCGCGATATCTGGCATCATGTTTCTTTATGGCTGCCGGGAAGCACGATATCGGCCTTCCAATCTCCCTGCTCCGCGGATTCCACCATCAACTGGATCAAGCCATCACGGACCTTCTCCGCCGGTTTCGACAACGGCCGTTTGCGCGGCCAGGCCACCGCCATCAGACGCGTCACTTCCGGCGCGATAATGCGCCGCGCCATGCGGGGAAGATCCCGATTGCGCTCCAGCGGCTGCGGATAGCTGGTAATGATGCAGGCCAGGCCATGGTCCACCAGGCTGGCCAGTGTCTTCGGCCCGTTCTGCTGATAGCGGAGATTGAGGGTGGCGCCAGCGGCGACCACGTGCTCATCGATCACGCGCCTGAGGTAATGGGTCCGGTCGCCCAGCGCCAGCGGCCGCTGCACCGCCTCCGCCAGCGTAATGTCTCCGCTCTCCGGCCCCACCAGCTCCGGGCTGCCGATCAGATACAGGTACTCCCGCAGCACCGGGATGGATTCCACGTCATCCAGTTCCGCCGCATTGGGAATCACCCCCAGTTCCACCTTGCCGGTCTCCACCACATGCCCGCTTTCGGAACTGAGCCCCTCGACGATGTTCAGGGTGATACGCGGATAGCGCTGTTCCAACCAGACCAGCAACCTTGGCGCCAGATTGGCGGTGGCGGTCACCGGCAGGGCAATGATGACCTCCCCGGCCGGTTCCGACTCCATGGAGGTTCTCAGGTCGTTGCGGGCGATCTCCATCTGCCGCAGGATCAGCCGGGCATGGTTGACCAACCGTTGACCATAGGGCGTGGGAGCGACACCACGATTGGTGCGCTCGAATAACTGAACGTTGAGTTCCTTCTCAAGACCGATGATTTGCTGGCTGAGCGCCGGTTGCACGATATTCAGACGACTGGCGGCGGCGGAGAAGCTGCCTTCCTCGAACACCGCGACCAACGCGCGAAGCTGCTTGAGATTCATGAGTCTGCTCTCTCAACAGGCCTGAGGCGGCCCTTCCGGATCGCATTTTTTAATGCACAAGCAGCTTATATACTATTTTTTTATGGCAAGGCAAGATTCCCGCTAGCCGGACACCGGCCAGCCGGGCACTTTCCTCGCCGGCCGGTGTTCCTGTCACCAGTGCTTGTAGGGCAGGAATTTCCCGTTCATGGTCACCACCACACGGTCCCCCTTGGGATCTTCCTGTTTGTCCACTTCCATGGTGAAGTCGATGGCGCTCATGATGCCGTCACCGAATTTTTCCTGGATCACTTCCTTCAGTGTGGGGCCATACACACCGGCGATTTCATAGAACCGGTAAATCAACGGATCGGTGGGCACGGTCTGATCCCAGACCTTGGTGGGAAAGGCTTCCAGCGCCTTGGCCACGTCCTGATCCAGCCCCAGATACTCGGTGATCGCCATGGCTTTTTCCGGCGGCGCGCCGTTCATGCCGAGGCAGGCGGACGCCAGCCACACCGGTGACATCCCCAGGTCCTCGCCCATTTTTTCCCAGGTCAGACCGCGCGCGGCCTTGGTGGTGACGATAAGGTCGGTCATTTGCTGTTTATCCACGGTGTTTCTCCTGATCATTGATGTTCGACCAGCGCTCTGCCCGGTATCCGGTCCGTCAGAACGCCCCATATCGGTGCACATTAAGTTTCTCGGGGGCACCCGCTTACCCCCGTCACATCCCGCGGCGGCTCTTTCAGGCAACCAACCGCGAGGCTCCGCTGTTGCCATCCTCATATTGGCCGCGTCTTAATCAGGTTCATTTGCAAGTGCTGTACCAGAGCGGCGCGAGTGCCCCGAACAACCGTTTTTTTCGGCATGGCACCCCGCGATTAATTTGCGTATAACGTGGCCTCATTATGTTGGGGCCAACTGATACGCCCTGTTTCCCATTTCACCTCGGGGATCGCCGATAGCCATGCCCAACCTGTTGCTCGCCCTGATCGCGGGGCTACTGTTTCCCCTCGCCTTTGCCCCCTATGATCTGTGGCCTTTGGTGCTGGTCAGCGCCGCTCTGGGTTATACGGCTCTGGTACGGTCGCCGACCCCGGGCCGCGCTTTCACCGCCGGCTGGCTGTATGGCGTCGGCATGTTCGGGTTTGGCATCAGCTGGCTGCACGTCTCAATGACCGACTACGGCTTCATGCCGTTGTGGATGTCGATTCCGTTCACCGCTTTGTTCGCCATGGGATTGGCGCTGTTTTATGGGCTGGCTTTCTGGTTCACCAAGCGGCGCGGCACCCGCGCCATGGTCTTCGCCGGCGCCTGGTTGGTGCTGGACTGGGTGCGTGGCGGGCTGTTGACCGGCTTCCCCTGGCTCTATGCCGGTTACGCCGCCATTGATACGCCACTGGCCGGGCTGGCGCCACTGGGCGGCGTCTGGGCCCTGACACTGACGCTGGTACTGGCCGCCGCCACGGCGGTGGATCTGGCGCGGCCACGGGTAAGCGCCGGGGCGGCTCTGGCGGTGGTACTGATCCTGGTGACCGCGGGCCTGCTGGCCGGGCGCCATGCCTTCACCCACCCTTCCGGCCCTCGCCAACAAGTGGCGTTGGTACAGGGCAATATTCCGCAGGATCTGAAGTGGCTGGTCACCATGCGTGACGAGACCCAGGAGATTTATCACTCGCTCAGCGCCGACCTGCCCGAGGACACCCTGGTGATCTGGCCGGAGTCGGCGATGATCGAGTTCTATCAGGATATTCGCGGCTTCGTGGATGGCGAGGGCGAACGGATCGCCGCCAACGGCGGCGCCCTGATCAGCGGCCTGCCCTGGCGCGACGCCAACACCTACCCGCCGCGCTACCACAACAGCGTGGCGGTGGTGGGCACCGGTCACGACGGCGTTTACCACAAACAGAAGCTGGTACCGTTCGGCGAATATGTGCCACTGGAAAGTCTGATCCGCGGCTGGATTCCGTTCTTCGATCTGCCCATGTCCAGCTTCACGCCAGGCCGCCCCGACCAACCCAACCTTTTCGCCCTGGGCCAGGAGATCGCGCCGGCGATCTGCTACGAGATGCTCTACCCGGCCCAGGTGGCGGAGCGCACCGGCAACGCGGACGTACTGCTGACCATCAGTAACGATGCCTGGTTCGGCCACTCCGCCGGGCCCCTGCAGCATTTTCAGATGACCCGTTTGCGCGCCCTGGAAACCGGACGCTGGCTGTTGCGCGGCACTAATAACGGTGTCACCGCCGTAGTGGACGCGCACGGCCAGGTGCGCGACCGGTTACCGCAATTCGAGCGCGGCGTTTTGATCAGCGAATACCAGCCGCGCCGGGGCCAGACTCCGTTCATGGTGGCCGGCGTCTGGCCCACGCTGCTGCTGGCTCTGGCCATGGCGGTGCTGGCCGGCGGAGAAGGCCGCCGCCGTGCCTCACGCTGAGCCGCGCCAGTACCGCTAAACCGGCCGTCATCTGTACCGTGACGACCCTTCGCGGTTGCGCGCATACTGAGTAATTCCATGTCCCCTTGCGGAGGTCCCATGCCCCACCGACTCAATCATGCCGATCTGCAGAACCATGCCCGTCACTGGATAGAGGCCTGGAACCGGGGTGATGTGGAGGCGGTGGTGTCCGCCTTCAGCGACGACGCCGAGTTCATCAGCGCGGTGGCCGAACTCTACGTGGGCACCAGCCGCATTCAGGGCAAAGCGGCATTGCGCGATTACTGGGTAGCGGCTCTTGCCGACCGGCCGGGTTTGCACTTCGAATTGGTGGCCGCTATTTGTGACGAACCGGGACAGCAGCTGGTGGTGCATTACATCGCCAGCGCCAATGGCAAACGGGCCTTCGCCTGCGAAATCATGCGCTTTGACAACGGGCGCCAGGTCTACGGCGAGGCTCTTTATGGAGCCCCGGTATTATAACCGGCCCGAATTGCTTATCCCTAAAAAGAATAAGCATATAACTTATTTGACTTTCGCTTCCGTGCCCCCTATAACGGTGCCATCCCGCAACGTTTTGGATGGATAGGGTCATGACCGGTCCGCAAGTGGAAAGCTTCTTCGACACTGATACCAATACCGTCAGCTATGTGGTGATCGACCCCGGTACCCGCCACTGCGCGGTGGTGGATTCGGTACTGGACTACGATCCGGCCGCCGGGCGCACCCGATACCACAGTGCCCAGCGGCTGGTGGATTACGTGCATGAGCACGATCTCATCGTGGAATGGCTGCTGGAAACCCACGTCCACGCCGATCATCTGTCGGCGGCGCCCTGGATTCAGCAACAGGTGGGCGGCAAGCTCGCCATTGGCTCCCATATTCGAACGGTACAAAACACCTTCGGTAAAATCTTCAACGCCGGTTCCGAATTCGCCCGTGACGGCAGCCAGTTCGACCACCTGTTCGAAGACGGTGAACACTATCGGGTCGGTAATCTGGAGGCCGTGGCGTTGCATACTCCGGGCCACACCCCGGCCTGTATGAGCCACCTGATCGGCGACGCGGTGTTCGTCGGCGACACCCTGTTCATGCCCGACTACGGCACCGCCCGCTGTGACTTCCCCGGCGGCGATGCCCGCACCCTGTATCGCTCGGTTCGCAAGCTTCTCGCCCTGCCCGGCTCCACCCGTATGTTTTTGTGCCACGATTACCTGCCGGAAGGACGCGACCAGTATCATTGGGAAACCACGGTGGAGGAGCAACGACGCGCCAACATTCATGTTCACGACGGTGTCGACGAAGATCAGTTCGTCGCCATGCGCGAGAACCGCGATGCCGGACTGGACATGCCACGCCTGATCCTGCCGTCGGTACAGGTCAACATGCGCGCCGGCCATCTGCCCCCGGCGGAGGACAACGGCGTCCACTATCTGAAGATTCCACTGAATTCGATTTGAACGAACGGGAGCGCAATGAACGACTACAAGACTCTGACCCCGGCCATTTCGGTGGCCGGTCAGTTGCAGCCCGAGGACATGAAAGCCCTGGCCGAAGCCGGCTTTCATACCGTCATCAACAATCGCCCGGACGGCGAAGGCGAGGATCAGCCGACCAGCGATGCGCTGGCCGGAGCCGCCGCCGAAGCCGGCCTGCAATATCACTATCTGCCAATCATCCCCGGCGAGATCAGCGATGAACAGATCCAGCGCTTCGGGCAACTGCTGACGGACAACCGCGCCCCGGTCATGGCTTTCTGCCGCACCGGCAACCGCTCCAGCACGCTGTGGGCGTTGTCGCAATCCTCACGGCTGGATCCGCAAACGGTTCTGGCCACAACTTCCGCCGCCGGTTACGACCTGGAAAAACAGCGTCCTCGCCTGGAGCAACGCTGGCAGCAGGGGCAAAACGCCGACGCCGCCCGACGCTCGCCGGCCAACGATTGGGACGTATTGATCATCGGCGGCGGCGCCGGTGGTCTGGCCGCCGCCGCCAGCCTGCTGAAGCGGCGTCCGTCCCTGAACGTGGCGGTGGTGGAGCCCCGCGACACGCACTATTACCAACCCGCCTGGACTCTGGTGGGAGCCGGCGCCTTCCGCCGCCGCGACACCGCCCGGCCGATGACCCAGGTGATGCCTCGGGGCAGCAAGTGGATCCGGGCCCGGGTCGCCGGTTTCGATCCGGAGCGCAACCAGGTGATCCTGGATGACGGTGATCGCCTCGGCTATCGCGCGCTGATCGTCGCCCCAGGGCTGGAACTGAATCTGGACGCGGTGGAAGGCCTGCGCGACAGCCTCGGTCACAATGGCGTAACCAGTAATTATCTGTTCGAGCACGCGCCCTATACCTGGGAATGCGTACAGAACCTGAAACACGGCCGCGCCCTGTTCACGCAACCGCCAATGCCGATCAAATGCGCCGGCGCGCCACAGAAAGCCCTGTACCTGTCCTGTCATCACTGGGAGCAACGCGGTGTGCTGAAGAACATCGAAGTGCACTTCCACAATGCCGGAGAGGCCCTGTTCGGCGTTGCCGACTTCGTGCCGCCGCTAATGGAATACATACGCCGTTATAACGCCACCCTGAACTTCCGCAGCACTCTGCAGGCGGTGGACGCGGGCCATCGCAAAGCCTGGTTCGTGGACAGGGATCAGGACGGCAACGCGCGGGAGCGGGAAGAAAGCTTTGATCTGCTGCATGTGACACCGCCGCAAAAAGCCCCGGCGTTTGTCGCCGACAGCCCGCTGGCCAACAACGCCGGCTGGGTCGATCTGGATCCGGCCAGCCTGCAACATCCCCGCTTCACCAATGTCTTCGCCCTCGGCGACGTGGCCGGCACCAGCAACGCCAAAACCGCCGCGGCGGTGCGGAAGCAGGCGCCGGTACTGGCGGAAAATCTGCTGTCGGTACTCGATGGCCGGTCTCCGGGCGCGGCCTATGATGGCTACGGCGCCTGCCCGCTGACGGTGGAGAAAGGCAAGGTGATCCTGGCGGAATTCGGTTACCAGGGCGTGCTGCAACCCACCTTTCCGCTGGCGCCCACCCAGGCCCGCTCGTTGTATTGGTGGCTCAAGGCCAAGGCCATGCCACGCATCTATTTCGATCTGATGTTGAAAGGCCACGAATGGCTCACCGGTCCAGCCAAATGACCCTGTTCCCCCACCGGACTCACCAGCGGTGAGTCCGGCCTCCCCTCGCCGTCGCCTGCCGCTGCCGTCCTGGCTGCCGGCGTCACGCTGGCTGGCGGATTATCAGCGCCGGGATCTCAGCGCCGACGGTCTGGCGGCGGTGATCGTCACCCTCATGCTGATCCCGCAGAGCCTGGCCTACGCGCTGCTGGCCGGCGTTCCGGCCCAGATGGGCCTCTATGCCAGCATACTGCCGCTGGTGGCCTATGCGCTGTTCGGTTCCAGCCGCACCCTGGCCGTGGGGCCGGTGGCGGTGATCTCTCTGATGACCGCGGCGGCGGCCGGCCAGGTGGCCGGCGGCGACAGCGCTACTTTCCTGCTCGCCACCACGGTGCTGGCCCTACTCTCCGGACTCATGCTGGTCGGCATGGGCCTGCTGCGTCTCGGCTGGGTGGCGAATCTGCTCAGCCATTCGGTGATCGGCGGTTTTATTTCCGCTTCCGGCCTGCTGATCGCCGCCAGCCAGCTTAAACATCTGCTGGGGATTCCTCTGCACGGTGACACGCTGTGGGCCCTGGGCGCTTCCCTGCTGGCGCAAACCGGCCGGATTCAATGGACCACGGTGATCCTGGGCCTGCTCACTCTGGCGTTCTTGTTCTGGGCCCGCTCAGGTTTGAAATCCCTTCTCGCCCGCACTCGTCTTTCCGCATCGGCGGCGGATCTCGTCAGCAAAGCGGCGCCGGTACTGGCGGTGATCCTCACCACCCTGGCGGTGGAAGGCCTGGATCTGCGGCGGGCCGGGGTGGCCACGGTGGGAGCCATTCCCGGCGGCCTGCCGGCCCTGAGTCTGCCTGCTTTCGATGCCGAACTGTGGCGGGCTCTGCTGTTACCGGCTTTGCTGATCAGCCTGATCGGCTTCGTCGAGTCGGTGTCGGTGGCCCAGACCCTGGCCGCCAAACGCCGGCAACGCATCGACAGCAATGCGGAGCTGACCGGTCTGGGCATGGCCAACCTGGCCTCGGCGGTCAGCGGCGGCTTCCCGGTTACCGGCGGCTTCTCCCGTTCTGTGGTGAATTTCGATGCCGGCGCCCGCAGCCCCCTGGCCGGCATTCTCACCGCCATGGGGATCGCCTTGACCGCGCTGTTCTTCACACCCTGGTTCCAGGCCCTGCCGAAGGCCACCCTGGCCGCCACCATCATCGTTGCCGTGCTCAGCCTGGTGGATCTCGGCGCCCTGGCCCGTACCTGGCGCTATTCCCGCGCGGACGGCCTGGCCATGGCCGTGACCATGGCCGGTGTGTTGCTGATGGGCGTGGAGGTGGGCGTGATCGCCGGGGTGCTGTCGTCGCTGCTGTTGTTTCTGTGGCGCACCGGCCAGCCCCATGTGGCGGAATTGGGTCAGGTGCCGGGCACCGAGCATTTCCGCAATGTGCAGCGGCATCAGGTGCAAGTCTCTCCCTCCGTGCTGTCGCTGCGGGTGGACGAATCCCTTTACTTCGCCAACGCCCGCCATCTGGAGGATCAGATCTACGACTGCGTCATGCAGCGGCCGCAAATCCGCCATGTGGTGCTGTTGTGCTCGGCGGTGAATCAAATCGACGCCAGCGCCCTGGACAGCCTGGAGAGTCTCAATCAACGGCTGGGGGACGCCGGTGTCACACTGCATTTATCCGAGGTCAAGGGCCCGGTGATGGATCGTTTGCGCCGTTCGCCCTTCCCGAAGCACCTGCACGGCCGGATCTTTCTGACGCACTTCGATGCCCTGCGCGCCCTGGATCCGGCGAGTCTCGCCCCGCCGCCCTAGGGCCTGTTCACGCTATTTTCATCCCGCCTGTTGCGGCTAAAACGTCACCAATCCAGGCGTGAGGAGAGAAGTTTGGTCGTTCCAAATGAACGACGAGTAACGCAGAGTGGTGACGTTTTAGCCGCAACCCGAAGGGCTGGAACCCTTTTTACCTCCCGCGTCGTTGTCGGTTGCTCATTTGGAATGACCAAACCGCGCGCCCTCCGCCTGGCTGGAGGCAAAAAGGGCACCCAGCAGACGGGATAAAAATAGCGTGAACAGGCCCTAGCAATAAGTCTAATTCCCCACGCCCGGCTCCGAGTGCACACTTGTTTGTTTTTCGTTATGCGCCTCAGGAGTCGTCAATGACCGACGCTGCCCGGCACCAGGCCGAAATCAAGAAAGACACCGATCTCGCCGCCTGGATCGGCCTGTTCCTCGGCCCTCTATTGCTACTGGCCTGTCTGCTGACCGATCCGCCCGGCACCCTGAGCGAAGCGGGCTGGCGCACCGTGGGCCTGACCTTGTTAATGGCCACCTGGTGGTCCACCGAAGCAATCCCGATTCCGGTCACCTCCCTGTTGCCGATCCTGATGGCTCCGGCTCTGGGCATCAGCACCGTGGACAAGGCGTCCGCGCCCTACGCCAACCCGGCGATTTTTCTGTTTCTCGGCGGCTTCATGCTGGGGCTGGCCATGGAACGCTGGAATCTGCATAAACGCATCGCCCTGATGACGTTGCGTGCCGTCGGCAGCCAGCCCGCCTACCAGGTGGCGGGCTTCATGCTGGCCACCGCCTTCCTCAGTATGTGGGTCAGCAATACCGCCACCTCGATCATGATGCTGCCCATCGGTATGTCGGTGATCACTCTGTTGGGCGATGACAACCCGCACAGTGAGCGTCTTTCCATCGGGCTGCTGCTAGGCATCGCCTACGCCGCCAGCATCGGCGGCATCGCCACCCTGATCGGCACGCCACCCAACGCGCTGCTGATTGCCTTTCTGAAGGACAACTACGATATTCACATTGGCTTCGGCCAGTGGATGCTGGTGGGGGTGCCGGTGTCGGTGGTGATGCTGGGCGTCACCTGGCTGTGGCTGACCCGGGGCGGCCTGCGCAAAGCGGCAAAGCTGGCCGACAGCGACGCCCTGATCCACGACGAGCTCAAGGCAATGGGGCCGTTGTCCCGAGGCGAGAAAGGGGTCGCGGTGGTCTTTGTGTGCGCCGCCTTCGCCTGGGTATTCCAGCCTCTGATCGCCAAAGTCGTGCCGGGAATCAACGACACCAGTATTGCCATGGCGGCGGCCATCGCCTTGTTCCTGGTGCCGGTGAGTCTCAAGAACCGGGAATTCCTGATGAGCTGGGGTCACGCCGGCAAGCTGCCCTGGGGCGTGCTGCTGCTGTTCGGTGGCGGCCTGTCCCTGGCCGCCCAGATCCGCGCCACCGGCCTTGCCGACTGGATTGCCCAGGGCATGGGCGCGCTTGGTTTCCTGCCGTTGATCCTGTTGATCGGCATGGTGGTGATGGTGATCATTTTCCTCACCGAGGTTACGTCCAACACCGCCACCGCCGCTGCTTTTCTGCCCCTGCTTGGCGCCCTGGCGGTATCCCAGGGCATGTCACCGGAATTGCTGGCGATTCCCGCCGCCATCGCCGCCAGTTGCGCCTTCATGATGCCGGTGGCGACGCCGCCCAACGCCATTGTTTTCGGCACCGGCCATCTGCGCATCGGCGACATGATCCGCGCCGGCTTCTTCCTCAACCTGGTGGGAATCGTGGTGGTGACCCTGCTCAGCTATGTGCTGGTGAGGACCATCTGGTAAACCTTTAACCCGTTAGCCGTTGTAGGAGCTTGCCGGCAAGCTCCTATGTATGGACTCGCCCGTTGCTGTCAACCCTGCCTTGAACATGGCTACCCGGTGGCATCTATGTATCAGGCCTGTTCGAGGAAGCCTCAAT
>NZ_OBMO01000029.1 GCF_900217905.1 Alloalcanivorax xenomutans | reverse complement strand
CCACAGTCTGTACCCTAGGGTCAGAAGCTTGCCTGGTCCCTCCACCCCGACAAGTCTCTTCTTTCTAAGACTTGCCGGGTAACCATACAAGCTTGCCTGCAAGCGAATCTCCCAACACCGGAGACCACATTCGTGTTGCTGGGCACCATAGAATCTCCGCCTACAGCGGCCTTGTAGCAATCTCTGGATTCAGAGCTTTCTCTGTCTGAACTAGAGCGTACAGCCCCCATCCACGGCG
This sequence comes from Alloalcanivorax xenomutans, assembly GCF_900217905.1. GTDB lineage: Bacteria > Pseudomonadota > Gammaproteobacteria > Pseudomonadales > Alcanivoracaceae > Alloalcanivorax > Alloalcanivorax xenomutans. The sequence goes on along the minus strand of NZ_OBMO01000029.1, from coordinate 45,561 downwards.
ATAGCCTGGCCAGTGACGTGTTCGGCACAGGCCAGGTACACCGCCAGTTGCCCCATGTCTTCCGGGGTTTGCGCCACGCCCTGGGGCAACAGGGTTTTCTGGTGGCGAGCCCAGGATGCCTCCTCGCTTTCCCCTTCTTCCCGCCAGCGCCCGGCCAGGCCATCCTCGCCACGCCACATGCCAGTGCCAACGATGCCCGGGCACAACGCGTTGACGGTGATGCCGTCCAGGGCCACTTCCTTGGCCACCGCGTTGGTGAAGCCGATCACCGCGAATTTGGACGCGGTGTAATGGGACAGATCCGGGAAGCCGATCTTGCCGGCGATGGAGGCCACGTTGATGATGCGCCCCCAGCGTCGCGGCCGCATCACCCGCACCGCGGCCTGGGTACAGAGGAAAACCCCCTTGGCGTTCACCGCCATGATACGGTCGAAGTCCTCGGCGGTGAGTTCCTCGATGGACTGAATACTGATGATACCGGCGTTATTGACGGCGATATCCAGGCCGCCCAGCTCCGCCTCCACCTTTTCCACCATGGCACGCACCGAATCCGGCTGCGCCACGTTGACGGAGATCGCCACGCTACGTCGCCCCGCGGCCTCTACCTTGGCGGCGGTTTCCTCGGCGATGGTCTGATCCAGATCCGCCACCGCCACATCCGCGCCGGCCCCGGCCAACGCCAGCGCAATGCCCTGCCCGATACCCCGGCCACCGCCGGTGACCAGGGCGACTTTTCCTTTCAATTCCATGATCGCTGCTCCTGTTCAATGAGTCCCGGCGTTCAGCATAGGCGGGACAGGCCCGCCCGCCGCTGACGCAAATCAATCAAGCCAGATGATGCACTTCCTGCTGGCCATACACCGGCGTGTCCAGGCCTTCCATCCGTGCTTTCAATTGCAGCGCCAGGAACTGCGAGTAGAAACGGGACTGGTGCAGATTGCCGCCATGGAACCAGAGCGCCTGCTGCCGGGTGGGCTTCCACATATTGCGCAATTCGCCTTCCCAGGGGCCCGGGTCCTTGGTGGTGTCCGAACCCATACCCCAACATTTACCCACTTTGTCCGCCACTTCCTGGGAAATGATGCGCGCCGCCCAACCGTTCATGGATCCATAACCGGTGGCGTAGACGATCAGATCCGCCGGCAACTCGGAACCGTCGGTCAGCGTCACCGAATGCGTATTGATGCGCTCGATGCCGACACCGCTTCTCAATTTGATATCACCGTTGGCCACCAGCTCGCAGGCGCCCACATCGATGTAATAGCCGGAGCCGCGGCGCAGATATTTCATGAACAGGCCGGAACCGTCGTCGCCGAAGTCCAGCATGAAACCAGCGTCGCGCAGACGGCGGTAGAAATCCGCGTCCTTCTCCGCCACCTGTTCATAAACCGGAACATGAAACTGCGGCATCACTTTGTAGGGAATGGAGGCGAAGGTCATGTCCGCCATTTCCGTGGTGATACCGTTATTCACCGCCTCTTCGGAGTACAACGGCCCCAGCACCAGCTCCATCAGTGTTTCCGATTTGATCACGTGGGTGGAGGAACGCTGCACCATGGTGACGTCGGCGCCGTGCTCCCACAGGGCCGCGCAAATGTCGTGGGCCGAGTTGTTGGCCCCCAGCACCACGCACTTCTTGCCGGCATAGGCTTCACCTCCGGGGTGCTTGCTGGAGTGATGCTGCTCGCCCTGAAAATCTTCCATGCCCGGGATTTCCGGCACATTGGGCATGCCCGACATGCCGGTGGCGAGCACCAGTTGTTGCGGGCGCAAGGTGACACGCTCGCCATCGCGGTTCACCTCCACCAGCCATTCCTGCTTCTCCTCATCGAAACGGGCGGAGGTGCATTCAGTGGATCCCCAGTAGTTGATCTCCATGATCCGGGTGTACATCTCCAGCCAGTCGCCGATCTTGTCCTTGGGCGAAAACACCGGCCAGTGATCGGGAAACGGCAGGTACGGCATGTGGTCATACCAGACCGGATCATGCAGACACAGGGATTTGTAGCGGTTGCGCCAGGAGTCGCCGGGGCGCGGGTTCTTTTCCACCACGATGGTGGGGACATTCAACTGCCGCAGACGCGCCGCCAGACCGATACCGCCCTGGCCGCCGCCAATGATCACGCAATAGGGCTGGCGGCTGTAACCCAGCTCCGCTTCCTCCTCGCGGCGTTCCTCCAGCCAGCTTTTACGGTTCTTGAACACGCCATGGCGGGCCCCCTTGGGCCGCAGGGCATTACGTTGCTCCGGATAATCCCGCAGTTCCTTTAGCGTGGTCAGCAGAGTCCAGGCCTTGCCCTCACGCAGACGCAGGTGGCCATGGCCTCGTCCCACCGCGGTCTGGAAAGTAATCCAGGCTTCCACCACGCCGTTTTCCTCCCGGGCGTCACCGGCCAGGTTCCAGTCGAAGGGTTTGGTGTTGGCGACGGTGGCGCCAATCATGTCGCGCAGGGCGGCATGCCCCTCCACGGTTTTGATGTTCCAGGTGAAAGAGACCAGATCGCGCCAGTAACCGTTTTGCTCGAACAGTTCGGCGGCGGCGGTGGGGTCGTCACCGCTCAGGGTACGCTCCCATTCGCTAAGCCAGTGTTCCACCTGTTGGTTCGGCGTGTTCGCATTACTCATGATTTGCTCCTCGCATGCGTTGTTGTTTTTCGTGTTCCGCCACCGGCGTCGTGGTCGATACGGACGCGGGGGCGGATGCAGGGACAAGAGCAGAAGCCGTGCCAATCCCCCGGCATGGCCGCCAATTGACTTTTAGAGCATTGATTCGGAAAAGAATTTTTAATGGAACCGGGTACAGGACAACGTTTCTTGGAGAGGTTTAATAGCCTTCTCAGGCGTAACGGCGCGCAACGCTTTTCGTTACAGGTGTAACGTCCGCGGGGTGCATTTAGTACTCAAGTCGGATGGAGCCGTCAGGGCCATGGGGCTAGGCTGAATCCCAGGCAAAAAACAGAACAACAATCCAACGCGGAGGCCCGGGCATGAGCAGCCTGCATGCGCAACAACGCCGCCACATCGACGACATTCTGCGATACGCGGACGGCGGCTATCGTCCCACCGTGTCCCCTGGCGACGCCATGATCGCCCGATCCTGGAAACGCTGTATCGAAGAGTACGGCCTGGATCCGGCGCGGCCCCGCCCGGCCCGTATCGTTACCCATCAGACCCTGCGGGAACATCAGGAAAGCGCCGACGAGTTTCTCAATGTGGCGCGGGCCGGCGTCGAGCAGTTGTATGGCCAGATCGCGCGACTTGGCTATGTGCTGCTGCTCACCGATCAGCGCGGCATTACCGTGCAGTTTCTGGGTGACCGCCGACACGACCAGCGGCTGCGCCAGGCGGGGCTCTATCTCGGCGCTGACTGGAACGAATACCACGCCGGCACCTGCGCCGTGGGTACTTGCATCCGCGAAGGCGAGGCACTCACCTGCCATCGCCAGGATCACTTCGACGCCACCCACATCGGCCTCACCTGCACCTCGGCGCCGATCACCGATCCCCAGGGTCGTCTACTGGCGGTGCTGGACATTTCCGCCCTGGATTCCGCGCCGACCCGGGACAGCCAGAATTTCGCTCTGCATTTGATCCGCCTGTACGCGCGCATGATCGAGGATGCCTACTTCTTGCGCCTTTACCGCCACCACACCGTGTTCCGCTGCGATACCTCACGGGAACTGGTGCAGGTCAACGGCCAGTATCTGTTCGCTCTCGACGGCGACGGCCGGGTACTCGCCGCCAACGGCGTCGGCCGGCATCTGCTGGCCCGGGCGCGCACGGACGACGGCGACATCGCCTTGCCGGAAATGTTCGACTGTGACGCCCGGGATATCTGGTCCATCCCCTATGCCTGCGAAGATCAGGTGCGTGCCTTTCGGGTACAGGCTCTCGGCAGCACCCTGTTCGGCAGCCTCATCGAACCGCGCCGGCCGGCCCGGCCCGCCGCGCCGCAAGCGTTGATCCCGGAAGAGGCGGTACCTGAGCTGGACCGGCTGGCGGCCGACGATCCGGCCATGCGCCGCACTCTGAAGCTGGCCAAGCGTCTGCGGCAACGGGACGTGAGCCTGTTGATCCTGGGGGAAACCGGCACCGGCAAGGAAGTGCTGGCACGGGCCATTCATGACGCCGGGCCGCGCCGGCACAAACCGTTCGTGGCGGTGAACTGCGCCGCCATTCCCGAATCCCTGATTGAAAGCGAATTGTTCGGCTACAGCCCGGGCACCTTCACCGGCGCCCGCGCCAAGGGCATGCGCGGCCTGATCCAGCAAGCCCACGGCGGCACCCTGTTTCTGGACGAAATTGGCGACATGCCATTGACGTTACAGACCCGGCTGCTAAGGGTATTGGCGGAGGGGGAAGTGTTGCCGCTGGGTTCGGAGCGGCCCATATCGGTGGACTGCCGGGTGATCGCCGCCACGCACCGGGATCCGGCCAGATTGATCGCCGACGGCTATTTTCGCGAGGATCTTTATTACCGGCTCAACGGCGCCACACTGCGGCTGCCCGCGCTCCGGGAACGAGCGGACAAACAACATGTGATCATCTCGGTAATGGGCCAACTGGCCCGCGCCGTCGGGCAACCGCGGCTGCAGTTACGCGCGGATGCCATGAGCGCGTTGCTGGCCTGCCCGTGGCCCGGCAATATCCGTCAGTTGGTGAACGCCCTGAACTTTGCCGAGGCCACTTGTGACGGCGAGCAAATTACGGTGAACGATCTGCCGGAAGAGTGTCTGGCCCAGGTGATCGGCCCCGGCACCACGCCGGCCACCACGGAGGATGACGACGATGGCGACCCGCAACGCGCCGGCCTGCTGTCGATCCTGAAACGCCACCACTGGATGATCAGCGCGGTGGCCCGGGAACTGGGCGTATCCCGTCCCACCGTCTACCGTCGTATGCGCAAGCACGGGCTGACACCGCCGAATCAGCGGGATGGTTAGCCTGATAGTCGCCAAAATCAGGTTAATCAGGGTTCAGTGGGAAGTTTTTCCAGCAGGGGAGTGTCGCCGGTCAGAGTCTTCCAGGACCGCGTTTGGCCAGGGATGGCCAAACGCGAGCATACAGGGATGTACTTGTAGCGTGCCCTGGAAGACTCTGACCGGCGACACTCTTCGAGCTCTGAAATACCCAGCTTCGAGTCAACAACGGTGAAAAGAAAGGCGAACCTTTCGGCTGGCTGTGACCGAGGGTCTTGCTTGTCCCCCGAGGTGTCCATGACTGTGTGAGGCAGGACGCCGAACGCAAGCCTACAGGGACATATTCACGGCGGGTCATGGACACCTCGGGGGACAAGCAAGACCCGGCTACGAAGCACTAAAGCCTCTCAGTCGAACTGCCGTTCGTCGGCGATCACCTTGCCGTCGTTGGGCAGGGAACCCGGTGCCACCAGTTCCACACCACCGCGCAGCTTGGTCACCACTTGCAGAGTCTCGGTGACTTTCTCGGCGAAGGCGCTATCGCTGCTGTCGCATTCCGCCGACAGCACCATGCGGTCCTGCTCGTTTTCCCGGGTCACCACCAGACGGGCCCGCTGGATTTCCGGGTGCCGCTGCATCAGCTGGTTGATCTGCTCCGGCGCCACGAACATGCCCTTGATCTTGGTACGCTGATCGGCCCGGCCCATCCAGCCTTTGATACGTGGCGCGGTGCGTCCGCACGGGCTGGCACCGGGCATGATCGCGGTCATATCACCGGTGGCGATTCGGATCATCGGGAAGCTGGCATTGCGCAGCACGGTCACCACCATCTCACCGACCTCGCCATCCGGTAACGGATCCCCGCTACCCGGACGCACCACTTCGATCAGCACGTCCTCATCGGCGATCAGTCCTTCCCGCGCCTCAGACTCATAGGCCACCAACCCCAGCTCGGCGGTTCCGAAACTCTGCGACACCTTGACGCCCTGGGCTTCCACTTCCTGACGCAGGCTGCTGCTGAGCGGTTCGCCGCCCACCGAAGCCGCCACCAGAGAACTGGTGTCCTTGCCCAGTTCACGCCCCTTGTCCAGCAGCATTTTCAGAAACGACGGCGTGCCGCCGTAGTAGCTCGGACGCAGTTGCTGGATGGCATCGAGCTGCATCTCGGTGTTACCGACGCCGGCGGGAAATACCGAACAGCCAATCGCCCGGGCGCCGCTGTCCACCATCATGCCGGCGGGGGTGAGGTGATAAGAAAAGGTATTGTGCACCAAAGCGCCAGGGCGCATGCCCGACGCCCACATGGCGCGGCCAAAGCGCCAGAAATCCGTAATCGCCTCGCTGGCTTCGTAAATCGGTCCTGGCGACAGAAAAATCCGCGACAGCTCGCCCATGGGCGCCGCTTCCATGCCGCCCAGTACACCCTGTGCCTGGATCGTGGGAATATCGGACTTGCGCGTCAGCGGAATCCGGGCCAGGTCCGCCGGGCCTTGAATCGCCTCGGGGTCGATATCGGCCAACACGCCGGCCCAATAGCGGGATCGCGCCTTGGCGTGGGCCAGCGCCGCGCGCAGCGCTTCCCATTGTCGTGCCGACCGCTCATCAGGCGAGCGGGTTTCACGATCATCCAGATACGCGGAATGACTACCCATGCTGTTTCTCCTGAGCACGACCGGCGCTCACCGGTCGTCACAAACTGATGAATCCACCGCTCACGGCGTCAGGACAACCAACGCTTGCGGCGACGATAATGCTTGGTATCACGGAAGCTCTTGCGTCCTTCTCCGGATCCCACGCCAAGGTAGAACTCCTTGACGTCCGGGTTTTCACGCAACTGGGCGGCATCGCCGTACATGACGATACGGCCGTTTTCCAGGATGTAGCCGTAATCCGCATGGCGCAGAGCCACATTGGTGTTTTGCTCGGCCACCAGGAAGGTCACGCCCTCCTCCTTGCGCAGCTTGGAGACGATGTTGAAGATCTCCTCCACCAACTGCGGCGCCAGGCCCATGGACGGTTCGTCCAGCAGGATCATGCGCGGCTTCGCCATCATCGCCCGGCCCATGGCCAGCATTTGCTGCTCACCGCCGGAGGTGTAGCCGGCCACCGAACGGCGGCGCTCCTTGAGGCGGGGGAAATAGGTGTAGACCATTTCCATGTCGCGCTGCACCGCGGCGGCGCCGTCACGCCGGCCGTAGGCGCCGACCAGCAGGTTTTCTTCCACGCTCAGGTGTTCGAATACCCGGCGCCCTTCCATGACGTGCAGTACACCTCGGCGCACACGGTCGGCGGCGCTCAGGGTGTCGATGCGCTCGCCGTTGTAATGGATCGATCCACGGGTGATGTCACCGCGTTCCCCGGTTAGCAAACCGGAGATGGCTTTCAGGGTGGTGCTCTTACCGGCACCGTTACCGCCCAGCAGGGCAACGATGGACCCCGGCCCCACATCCAGGGATACCCCTTTGAGCACCAGTACCACGTGGTTGTACACAACTTCGATGTTATTAATGGAAAGCAGGGTCTGTTCGGCCTGTCGAGCCGTGGCTTGTTCCGCCATGTCGTTTTTCCTCTGTTCGGTCAGCGGTGCCGGAGTGTCTACTGCTCCGGCACCGCGCCGTTAGTCACAGGACCGTTAGTCGCAGGATTTGGGGGTGATGCCTTCCTGCTTGGCGTAGGCTTCCGCCGACGCTTTGTACATCGGGAACACCAGGTCCTTGTTCGGCTTGCGGAATTCAGTGACCTGCTCCCAGGCTTCGCCATTCCACTGCTGGATCAGCGCCATGCCGGGGCCCTCGTGGTCCAGACAGGTAATATGCACCGGCGGCATCAGGCCGCCCATACCCAGCTCCTTGGTGCGGGCCTCGGGGATATCCAGACTCTGCCACGCCTTCAGCGTTTCCTCGCGGGTGGAGGGCCGGCCTTTCTCGGACATTTCCTGAGCCTGACGCCAGGCTTCGACGATATAACCGGCGTTGATCAGGCCGCGGTTATAGGCGATGGTGCCTTTGGCATCACCGGAACCGGCCGCCAGATCCTTGTCGTAGACGTGCTTTTTCAGTTCCTGGTAGATCGGGTAATCGGCACCGGGACCGTGGAAGGTAACCGCCTTATAGCCCTTGGCGTCTTCTCCCGCCGGTTTCACCGCATCGTCCTGGGCGGCGTAGATACCGCCAATCATGCGGCTGACGTCGATGCCCATGGAAGAGGCGGTACGGATGGCGGTGGGGTTCATCACGCCCCAGCCGAACAGGGAGATCCAGTCCGGTTTGATGCGGCGCACCTGAGTCCACACCGTGCGCTGCTCCACACCCGGCGGAGAGATCGGCATTTCGTGCAGAGTGAAGCCGTACTTCTCAGCATAGTGGCGCAGCACGCCCAGCGGCTCCTTACCATAGGCGGAATCGTGATAGGCATGGACGATATCCTTGCCTTTCAGGTTTTCCCAGCCGCCTTCCTGCTCGGCGATGTAGTCCATCACCACGGTGGTGCTGGACCAGTAGGTGGTGGGCACCATGAAGACATTATCCAGCACCGGGCCATAAGCGGCATCGGCGCGGCCATAGCCCATGGTGCTCATGGTGATGCCGTCCGCCCGGGTACGCGGAATCAGCGCATAGGTGATCCCGGTGGACAACGGCGCCACCACGGTGGCGCCGCCGTGGCGGTCCTTGAGACGTTCATAGCATTCCACGCCCCGGTCATTGGCATAACCGGTTTCACACTCCTCAAGACGAATTTTCACGCCGTTGATACCGCCGTCGCGCTCATTGATCAATGTCACGTAATCGGCGAAGCCATCAGCAAAACCGATGCCGCTGGGCGCGAAGGGACCGGTGCGGTACACCAGGCTTGGCAGGTACTGCTCCTTGGCCTCCTGCGCCTGCGCGGAGATCGCGCCGGTCAGGCCGATGCAGGCACTCAGCCCCATCAGCGCCGCTTTCCTCAACATTGTTGTTTTCATGATCGTCCTCCAAGGGGGCAAGCCCCCGACCCTTGATTGTTATTTCATTGTCCGCCCGACCGGGCGATTCTTCCTGTTACAGCCTTTTCCGCCACCGTCGTGATCAATAGGGGAACGGCCAAAGCCGCAGTTTCTGTTTGGCGATGCTCCACAAACGAGCCATGCCATGGGGCTCCACGATCAGGAAGAAGATGATCAGGGAGCCAAAGATGAACACTTCAATGTAGCTGATCATGGCGGTGCTCAATGGCAGCCCCAGAGCGCTGGGAATGATATTGAGGAAGATCGGCACCAGTACCACGAAGGCGGCGCCAAGGAAGCAGCCCAGAATCGACCCCAGACCGCCGATGATCACCATGAACAACACGTCGAAGGAAGTGTAGATATTGAACGCATCCGCCTCCAACTGGCCGAGGTACAGGAACGCCCAGAGCACACCGGCGATGCCGATGAAGAACGAGCTCACCGCGAACGCCTTCAGTTTGGTGGGCATGGGCCGGATACCGATAATCTCCGCCGCCACGTCCATATCGCGGATCGCCATCCATTTGCGGCCCGTGGCGCTGCGTACCAGGTTCTTGGCCAGCAGTGCCATCACCACCAGGATAATCAGCGACAGATAGTAGCGGTCGGTAACCGTTTCGATGCTCCAGCCGAACATGTGGAAATCCGGTGCCGAGATCACCCCGGAAGCGCTGTAGTTATTGAACCAGGGACGCTGTAGCAGCCAAACCAGGAAGAACTGCGCCGCCAGCGTGGTCACCGCCAGATAGAACCCTTTGATGCGCAATGCCGGCAGGCCGAACAGCACCCCGGCGCCGGAGGTAATCAACCCCGCCAGCACGAAGATCACCGGCATCGGCAAGTCGGTGCGGATCGCCAGGTTCCAGGCGGCGAACGCGCCCACCGCCATGAAGCCGCCGGTGCCCAGGGATATCTGCCCGCAATAGCCCACCAGGATGTTGAGCCCGATGGCCGCCAATGAGTAAATCAGAAACGGCAGCAGCAACGAGTTCATCACATAGTTGGACGCGGTGAACGGAATCACCAGGAACGCCACCAGCAGCACCAGGATCAGGAAAATACGGTCCTGGCGCAGCGGCAGGATCGCCTGGTCCGCCTGATAGGTCTTTTTGAACTGTCCGGATTCGCGATAAATCATGCGGTCAGATCCTTTCGATAATTTTTTCGCCAAACAGGCCTTCCGGCCGCCATACCATGAACGCCATGGCAATGATGTACGCGAACCAGCTGTCGATGCCGCCGCCGATGATCGGTCCCAGATAGACCTCCGCCAGAGCTTCGCCGGCGCCGATGATGAGGCCGGCGACGATGGCACCCGGGATCGACGTGAGTCCACCCAGCAACAGCACCGGCAGCGCCTTGAACGCCACGTCCACCATCACTGGCTGCACCCCCAGGGCGCCGCCCCAGACGATGCCGGCGACCACCGCCACCAGCCCGGCGATGGACCACACCACCACCCACACCGTGCTCAGCTTGATGCCCACCGACTGTGCCGCCTGGTGATCATCCGCCACCGCTCTCAATACCCGTCCCATACGGGTCTTCTGCGAGAAAAACACCAGCCCCACCACCAGCGCGGCGACGATGGCGGCGGTGATCAGGTCATAGCTCTGCAGCAGCATGTCACCGAGAAAGATCGGATCGGAGGGGATACCCACGTCCAGCGTACGCGACCGGCTGCCCCAGAAAATCTCGGCGAAGCCGATCAGGGCGAAGAAAATACCGATGGTGGACATGAACAGGATGATCGGTTCCTGGTTCACCATCGGGCGCAATACCACCCTCTCGATGACCCAGGCCACGCCGATCATGATCACCAGGGTGATCGGGATCGCCAGCCAGTACGGCAAGCCCCAGTCGTTGTGCATGCCGCCCATGAACATGGCGGCGAACAGGACCATCGCCGCCTGGGCGAAGTTGAAGATGCCGGAGGCCTTGAAGATAAGAACGAAGCCCAGCGCCACCAATGCGTACATCACCCCGGCCAGCAAGCCGCCGATGAGAACTTCCAGAAAAAACATCATGGCTATGCGCTCTCCTGTTCCTGAACACCCAGATAAGCCTCGATCACCTTGGGATCGTTGCTCACCTCCCTGGGCGTGCCCTCGCCGATCTTCTCACCGTGATCCAGCACCACGATGCGATCGGACAGGTCCATCACCACGCCGATATCGTGCTCGATCAGGCAAATAGTGGTGCCGTACTCATCATTGACGTCGAGAATGAAACGGGCCATGTCCTGTTTTTCTTCCAGGTTCATGCCCGCCATGGGCTCGTCCAGCAGCAGCAGTTCCGGCTCCGCCGCCAGTGCCCGGCCCAGTTCCACCCGCTTTTGCAGGCCGTAGGGTAAGGTGCCCACCGGGGTCTTGCGCACATGCTGCAGATTGAGAAAGTCGATGATCTCCTCGCAGAAGCGCCGGTGTTCCAGCTCCTCGCGGCGGGCGCGGCCAAACCAGAAGGCGTTCTCCAGCAACGAGGCCTTGGTCTTCAGATGCCGGCCGGTCATGATGTTGTCCAGCGTCGACATGCCCTTGAACAACGCAATGTTCTGAAAGGTCCGGGCGATGCCCTGACTGGCGGTCACGTAGGGCCGCATATGCTTACGCGGCTGACCTTTGTAGGTCAGGGTCCCGGAAGTGGGATGATAAAAACCGTTGATGCAGTTGAGCATCGACGACTTGCCCGCTCCGTTGGGACCGATAATGGAAAAAATCTGCCCCTTGCGGATTTCAAAGCCCACGTCATGCAGGGCACGGACCCCGCCGAAACGCAGCTCCACATTTTCCACTTTGAGCAGTACTTCCGACTCCTGCTCGCGTGGCGTCAGATCGGAAACCGTTGCCACCATGGTTCACCCCGCCTTGCTGAGCTGCTGATAGGTACTGGCGTCACTGATCGACAGCGTGGAACGCAGTTGACCGGTGCTGCCATCCTCGTAAGTCACCCGGACATCAACGTCCACCCTCTCATCACCGCCGTAAAGCGCCGAAATCAGCGGCTCATAACGCTCGGCGATGATGCGCCGGCGCACCTTGCGGGTACGGGTGATTTCGCCGTCGTCCGGGTCCAGCTCCTTGTGCAGGATGAGAAAACGGTGAATCTGGATCGATGCCATTTCCGGATCCTCGGACAGATCCCGGTTGACCGCTTCCACCTCTTCTCTGATCAGCTGGTACACCTCTTCGCGCCCGGCCAGGTCCATATAGCCGGTGAACGAGATGTTGCGCCGTTCCGCCCAGTTGCTCAGCGCTTCGAAGTCGATGTTGATGAACGCGGTGACATAATCCCGTTGATGACCAAACGCCACCGCTTCCTTGATGTGCGGGTGGAACTTCAGTTTGTTCTCGACGAACTTGGGACTGAACAGGGTGCCGCCATTGAGACGCCCCACATCCTTGGCCCGGTCGATAATGCGCAGATGGCCATCCTCGGTGAACATGCCGGCATCGCCGCTGTGCACCCAGCCATCCTCGGTCTTGGTTTCACGGGTGGCTTCTTCGTTCTTGTAGTAACCCATGAAGACACCCGGGCTGCGGAACAACACCTCGCCGTTTTCGTCCAGCCGCACTTCCACGCCTTCCGCCGGCGGCCCGACGGTATCCGGGCGCACGTCGTTGTCCTTCTGCAGGCACAGGTACACGGAACATTCTGTCTGCCCATACAGCTGTTTAAGGTTGATGCCCAGGGCGCGGAAGAAGTCGAAGATGTCCGGACCCAGCGCTTCACCAGCGGTATAGGCCAGACGAATACGGCTGAAGCCGAGCACATTACGCAGCGGTCCGTAGACCAACACGTTACCCAGGGCGTAATGCAACCGCTCGAACAACGACACCGATTTGCCTTCCAGAAGACGCACGCCAACCTTGCGGGACACCTTCATGAAATGTTGGAACATGATCTGCTTGAGACGGCTGGCGTTCTCCATTCTCACCATCACATTGGTGATCAGGTTTTCCCAGATCCGCGGCGGCGCGAAGAAGTAAGTAGGCCCGATTTCGCGCAGATCGGTCATTACCGTTTCCGGGGATTCCGGGCAGTTGAAGCAGAAGCCGGAGATCAGACTCTCGCCGTAAGTGATGAAGTGATCGCCCACCCACGCCATCGGCAGATAGGCCAGGGTTTCGTCTTTCTCGGTGATGTTGTCGAACTTCACCGCCAGCTTGCCGGTCTCGATCAGATTGTCATAGCTGAGCATGACCCCCTTGGGCCGGCCGGTGGTACCGGACGTGTAGACGATGATGGACAGGTCCGGCCCTTGTCCCAGGGCCGCTTCGCGAGCGAAGAAATCACTGTTCTCACGGGCGTAGGCGCGGCCTTTTTCCTGCACCCCGGTCAGTTCGTGCAGAAACGGTTCCGGGTAGTTGCGCAGGCCCCGCGGATCGTCATAAACCATGGTCTCCAGACTCGGCACCTGGCTTTTGATGTCCAGCACCTTGTCCACTTGCTCCTGGTTTTCCACCACCGCGAAGCGGACCTCCGCATGGTGCAGCACATACTGCATTTCGTCGCCGACCGAATCCTGATACAGCGGCACCGGAATGGCGCCCATGGCCTGTACCGCGGCCACCGACCAATACAGTTGCGGCCGATTGTCGCCGATCACCGCCACCCGGTCGCCGCGCTGCAGCCCGAGCGCCTTCAGCCCCCCGGCCAGGGCTTCCACCTCCTTGTACACCTGGCGCCAGGTCCAGGTCTGCCAGATGCCCAGATCCTTTTCCCGCATGGCATCCACATTCGGCCGATGCTCGGCGTTATGAATCAGCAGTTTGGGAAATGTGTCCAGTTCATTGACCGACATGGCGGAAACCTCCCTTTTTTCTCATACCAAACCGAAGGTTGGTCACGGTGAAACAGGGGGTTGCCACGGAGATTCCGGTGCGGCTCGGACAGGCTCGGGAAGCGATGACGGAGCAGGGCCGGACAAGGGAATAACAGGAAATCGCGGTGCTCATGGCAGCCGTGGCACGTTCAATAGACCTACTGACGCCACCAGTGCCCGCCAAACGAGGGATACACGTCAAGGCTCTCACCTCCAGCTTTTGCGTGGCCGCTCGGACCACGACGTTATTGTTATTAACCGTTCTTATACTTACTCTTTTCTGTTTCAGGCTACCCGCCTGACGGCCTTTTGCAAGCGGTCCGCACAACGGCGTCCGCGGGATCATCCAGGGCCGGCGCATCAGCGCATGACCATCTATATCATCGACTGGCTGCACCAAGCTGTCGTTTCCGCGACAATCTGGGAAAGAAGCTCTTTTTCAGACCGGAGTACGGGATTACAACACCATGTCCGTCAAAGATCATAGCGATGACATCACCACCTCCCACAGCGACGTGGAGAGCATGCTGCGCGACTCGATCTGGGCCCAGAACCTGGATTCCGTGGCACTGGATCACGTGCGCAGTCAGATCACCGAGCGGGAGGTGGGCCCGGGGGAGTATGTCTGTCATCAAGGTTACCCGGCGGACCATTGGATCGGCGTGATTCAGGGGCTGGTGAAGCTCAGTGTGCTGTCGCCGGAAGGCAAGGCGATCACCCTTACCGGGGTCAATGCCGGCGGGTGGTTCGGAGAAGGCTCATTACTCAAGGACGAGCCCCGCCGCTATGATGGTATCGCGGTGGGCCAGACCCGGGTGGCTTTGATGCCCCGCGTCACTTTCACCTGGTTACTGGACAACAGCATCGCCTTCAACCGTTTCCTGCTGCGACAACTGAACGAGCGCCTCGGCCTGTTCATCTCCATGGTCAGCTTCGATCGCATGCTGCGCCCCGAGGCCCGGGTGGCCCGCTGCCTGGCCACGCTGTTCAATTCCTACCTCTACCCCAATGGCTCCCTGAGCCTGAAGGTCTCCCAGGAAGATGTGGCGCAACTGTGTGGTATGTCACGCCAGCGCGCCAATCAGGCCCTGCGCGAGCTGGAAGCCAACGGCCTGCTGAAAGTGGAATACGGCCGCATCAACATCCAGGACCTGGAAGCACTGCGGGACTATGGGGAATAGGGAAAGCAGGTAATAGTTAATAGTGAACAGTTAACAGCGAAAACCCTGGAACGGCCCCGTAAGGGGTAATGCTTTGACCTTCTCTATTAACTGTTCACTACTCACTTTTCACTGATTTTTCCCGGTGGCTGGAAGCCGAATCCGGAGAAGGCGCGGGCGAGGCCGGGTTTTTCCGGCGCCGTGGCCCAGCTGAGGAAGGCGCCGGAGGACACCGTCGGCAGGGGCACCTCCCCCACCACCTGTACCACCCGCCGGGCAATGGCGTCGCCGGAGTCGATCCAGTGCACGGGTCCTGGCGCCACGGCGGCCAGGGATTCCCGCAGCAGCGGGAAATGCGTGCAGCCGAGCACCACCGTATCCAGCCTGGCAATCGCCGCCAGAGGCGCCAGACACTCGGCGAGCACCCGTGCGTCCAGCGGCTCCCCGGCCAGCCAGCGTTCCGCCTGGGCCACCAGCGGGTCGGCGGCGACGCGCGCCACGGTACAGTGGCCAGCGAATTCCTCGATCAGACGGTCGGTGTAGGGACGCGTCACGGTGGCGGTGGTGGCCAGCAAGGCAATGACTCCGGTGCGGCTCAGTTGCGCCGCCGGTTTGATCGCCGGCACCGTCCCCACCACCGGAATCGCCAGCCGTTCACGTAACGCCTCCAGCGCCAGAGTACTGGCGGTATTGCAGGCCACCACCAGCACCCGGGCGTCACTGGCCGCCACCGCCGCCACGCAGACGTCGACGATCCGGTGCAGCAGCCAGGAATCCGGCTTGGTACCGTAGGGCAAGGCGGCGTTGTCACAGACATAAGCCAGCGGCAGGCCCGGCACCTGTTGGCGCAGGGCGGTCACCACCGACAGACCGCCGACACCGGAATCGAACACCAACACCGGGCGGCTCACAGCACCACCCGCAGCCACAGCCACCACAGCCAGTGCTTTTGCCCGGCCAGGAAGCGCCTGGCGGCGTTGGCCACCCGTTCCTGACCGCGCAGGCGCCACCAGTGGCGACGCACCAGACGCAGACGTATCGCCGGATCGATCTCGTCACTGTCCAGCAGCCACTCCAGCGCGAAACCGAACAGCCCGCCGCGCCGCGGATCGCGGCGTAGCCGCTCCAGGTTAGCAAGCAGTTCATCGCCGGATACGCCGGCCAGCGCCTGGGCCCGGGCCCAGACGACCACCACGGCGTCGGGCATGTCGGGGTCGGCCAGCCAGTCCGGAACCGACCGCCACAGCGCCTGGCGGGCATCGGCGCCGGCGGCCGCCACCCATGCCAGCGGCTCCAGCAGCAACCAGTTGTTATCGCGCCAGTCCCGGACCACGCTTTGATACAACGGCCAGGCCGCGTCCAGCTCAGCGGACTCCAGCGCCAGCCGCAACTGCCGGGCGCGCACGAACACATTGCCCTCGTCGACCAGGATGCGGGTCATCAGTTCCCGCGCCCGTTCGGGGTGCCCGCTGTCCATATAGTGGTCCAGCAGCGTCAGTTGAATATAGGTGTCGGAATAGTCCCGCGCCAGGGCCCGCTCCAGGTAATCGGACACTTCCTCCTCGATGGCCCGCCGGGCGTCGCCTTCGGTCACCTCCAGCATCAGTTCGGCGGCTTCCACCAGGGCACCGGCATGCCCCGGCTGCAGTGCCACCAACTGGCGGCTGGCGTGCAGACAGGGTTCCACTTCACCGGCGTCCTTGTACCAGGTGGCCAGCAGACGCCAGCCACGGGAGAATGCCGGATCATCGCGCAGCACCTGATCCCGCATCATGCTGATGGCGGTGTCGCGATCGCCCTGCTGATGACGCAGCCAGGCGGTGAAGCCCAGCACCTCGGTGGGCGGCGGCCCGCGCCAGTAGTCCCGTGACAGTAGCGGCTCGATCTCCTTTTCCCGGCCGATCCGGTGCAGCACCTCGCATTGGTCGATCACCAGAGAGGGGTCGTGGGGGCGCAGCGCCCGTGCCCGTTCGATGAACGCCAGTTCCTGATCCTGCTCGTCGGTGAGCATATAGCAGTGGCGCCACAAATCAGCGTTACTCTCCTGCTCGTTGGCGAGACGTTCCGCCAGCGCCAGTGCCTCGCCACGGCGATCGGTTTCCCGCGCCCATTCACCCAGCTTGTCCCAGCCCCAATGGTAATCCGGGGTCTCGGCCAGGGCACGGACCATGGTGTCGAAGGCCTCCTCGCGCTGCCCGCGCCGCCACAGCAGATCGGACTTGTAGCCCAATAGCAGGCCTTCCCGGGGCAAGCGCCGCAAGGCGCGGTCGATGTGTCCTTCGGAGGCATCGAAGTCGCCCCGCACTTCCAGCACATCGGACAGGGAAATGACCGCCTGCACCCAGTCCGGCGATTGCCGCAGACACTCGGTCAGGTCGGCCTCGGCCCCTTCGGTGTCGTCCGCCAGCAAGCGCAAACGACCGCTTTCCAGCCACAGGCGCGGGATCAGCGGGAACCGCCGGCAGCCCTCCTGAATGCACTCCAGGGCGCGGTCCAGATGGCGTACATCGCGATGAAAATGGGCGGCGGCGAGCCAGCTCTGCCACAGGTCCGGACGCTCCGCGATGACCTGATCCACGAACGCCGCCACCTCCTCATCCGTGAGGAAACGGCGGGCCAGCGCCACGAACGCTTGCACACCGTCACCGAAGGTCACTTGTTCCAGTAATTGCCGATGAATGAAGCCCAGCGCCTCGCGCTTGGCGGCCACGTCCGGATAACACTCCAGCAAGCCGTGAAAGGCATCCGGCCGATCCACGCTGGCCCGGATAGCGGCACGGAAGGCCTGTGCCGCGGCGTCGTTGTCCTGGGCCAGCAGATGGGCGCGCGCGCTGATCACCAGAGCCCGATGGTCGTCCGGGGCTTCCGCCAGCACCCTGCTGGCGAAACGCAGGGCCTGAGCGTAATCGCCGCGCTCCAGGGCACAATCGGCCATGGCCTGGGCCACCCGGCTGTCGTCCCCGGCCTGCGCCGCCAACGCCTCCAGTTGCGGCCAGCGTTGACTGGGCGGCAGTGCCTCGAGGAAGTCGAGCTTGACGCCGCGAATACCGTAATCATGGGGATTCAGGCTGCCCTGGCGGTCGATGAACGCCAGTGCCGCCTCCAGGCTGTCGTCGCGCCGCAGTTGCCCGGCAACGAAGCGCAGCGCGCCGGTGTGGAACGGCCGCAGCGCCAGCAGCGCCCGGAAGTGAACACTCGCCTGCTCCAAGTCTCCGGCCTGGCGGGCGATATCCCCCTCGAACTCCAGCACCATCGCTTCCGGCAGATCGGCGCGGCGCTGGGCCAGTAACGCCCGGGCGCGTTCCAGATCGGAGCGGCTCTGATAGAAAATCAGCGCTTCATTGACCAGCCACACGTTGCGCGGATGCTCGTTCAGCGCCTGCTCGAACACCTCCGCGGCTTCGCGGCTCAAATCCAGTTGCTCCAGCATCAACGCCAGCGTCACCCGGGCGTCGGCGGACAACGGTCCAAGCCGGTCGGCGCGGCGGCGCAACCAGTCCAGAGCCTGGTCGGTCTGGCGCAGAAAGCGGGCCGCCTTGAAGTAGCTCTGGGCGTAGCGCTCCACCTTGTCTTCCAGGCAGGCACACAACCGATACAGTTCAAACGCCTGCTCGCGTTTGCCCTCGTCCCAGTTGAGCCCGGCCAGGGAATAGAGGGCGGTGGCTCGGGTCGGCTCCAAGCGCAACAAGCGCTCCAGCCATTGGTGGGTTTCCTCCGCCACCCGATAGTCGTGGCGCAGGGCATGGACCAGCGTCTGGATCAGCAGCGGATGGCTGTGGCCCGCCTCCAGCTGCTCACGCAGGTAGGTACGCTGCTCCTGGAAACGGCCCAGCTCACCAAGCATATCGGCCCGTGAAGCGATCAGGTTGAGGTCTTCCGGATAGCGTTCCAGCAGCGCATCCAGGGTCTTCAATGAGGCCGGCGCGTCGTGGTCATAGGCGGCCAGGCTGCGCTCTCCCCACAGCACCAGGCGGTGCTCGGCGCCTTCCTGGCGCAACTGTTCCAGCGCCGTCACCGCCGCCGGCCGGTCGTGCCGCTCCAGCGCCAGTTGCAGATCATGGTAGTGGTCGTACAGACGTGCCGCCGGCAGCTCAATGCCTTCCAGCCGCCCGGCCTGATCCGATGGCACCACCACCATGCAGCGCGGGCCAGTGGCGGCGTAGCGTTTGGCGGCACCGTCCATCAGCATTTCGCTGATCAGCGGCGAGAACGGATCACGGATTTTGTACACGCCCTTGCGCAAGTCGTAACCGACAATGGCCTGCATATGGGCGCTGCCCGGCTCCACCGTGGACAGCGCCACCGGCACGCCCCGATCCACCAGGGCACGAATGATGTCGTGATCCATTTCGAATTCACGCACATGCCAGCCCAGTTCGCTGATCCAGCGCCGCTCGGTGGAAGCCGGCGTGCCGTCGTAGCAAATCTGTTCCGCCACCTCCAGGTGGTCGAACTGGTGCCCCCAATAGCGGGCCAGGGCCACGAAAGTGGCGGGCGCGCAGGTCATGTGATGCTGGCGCACGAAGGCCACCGGCAACAACGCCTCCGCCGGCTGGTCACGACGTTCACGTAGGCGCTCGCGGACACTGACCACGAACGGATCCTTCAGCTCGTCGGCGGCCTGCAGCGCCTGATCCAGCTCACCGCGCTCATAGTGCAGCTCGAACTCCCGGTAGACCAGTTCCCGGTCCACGGTGCCCGGCAGTTCCGGCACCAGGGAGCGGGCTCTTTGCAGCGCTTCAGCGGCGGCGTCGCGCTCGCCATTTTCCAGCAATAGATCATAGAGACGCAGACACAGCTCCACCGATTCCATGCGGGGGGCATGCTTGGCCAGCAACGCCACGGCGTCGTCCCGCTGGTCCAGCAGCAACAGCAATTCGGCCCCGGCGGCCACCACCGGACGCGGTGGCGCGGGTGACGCCAGCCACGGCTCCAATACCGCCATGGCCTCCGGATAACGGTCTTCCCGCTGCAAAATAACGGCGTGCTCGAGCGCCAACCAGGAGGAATCCGGATGCAGGGCCAGGGCCCGTTCGAGGAACTCGTGGCTGCGTTCCCAATCGCGGTAGATGCTGTAAAGCGTAGCGAAATGACCCAGCCACAGCCCTTGCAGATGGGGGTCGTCCTCGCACAGAATCTCGCCGTGTTGCTGAATGAAGCGCAGCGCCGCCCAGGGCCCGCGCCGGCCGAGCAATTGAAAACCGCGATAATAGCGCTGGCGCGGCCGCTCCGGTGCGCCGCGCCAGGCGCGCTGCATCAGCGCCAGGGCGGTACGGGAGCGGCCCAGATGGTTCAGCGTGCGGCCGCCCAGCAATTGCAATTCCGGGTCTCGCCATTGAGCCGGTTCACCGTGTTCGCGACGCAAAATATCGAAGGTCTGCCGGTACAGCCCCTGTTGGTACTTTTGGCGCGCTTGCCACAACGCATCCGTGGTTTCGGTGACTCCCTGCTGCACGCTCCCCTCCCCTTGCCTTTAAAAAAGAGGGACATGTTAGCCGTGCGAGACAAGAACCGCACCGTATGCGGCGGTTCGTTGTGGGAACGTGGTCTCAGATTTGGCGCGCGACCACTCCGGCGGGCCCTGTCTGGTCGGCTTCCAGCCACCGCGCCAGACGCGCCACCACCGCCGCCGGCCGTCGTGCCCAGCGAAAATGGTCCGCCTTGTCATTCAATTCGCCAGCGCTCAGCACCTGCTCTTCCGGGCGATGACGCTGAAAGCGCCTTAACACCGAATCCACCGCGATGGCGGAGGCGAAAGGGTCATTCTCCATACGCAACATCAAGGCGGGGCCGGTGTAGTCCGCCAGGGCCTGATCCACCCGGCGGTCATCGGCGCCGACCCGATAACGATTGGTCAGCGCCAGGTGACGCCAGTCGCTCATCACACCACGCGCCTCGCGCCCCCCGAAACCGAGGCGGTCACCGGGGTAATAGCCAAACAGCAAGTGGCACAACGGAATCAGGCGGGTGAGCCGTTGCACCCGGCGGCGGTCCGCTTCCTGATAAGCGGAGATCCAGGGGCTGCCGCAGGCGCACATGACGATACCCTCGAAACGCTGCGGGTAGAGACCCGCGCACATCGCCGCATAGTGGCCGCCAAGGCTGTGGCCGAACAGGTAAACCGGCTGCCGCGGCGCCTCCTTCGCGATCCAGTCCAGCACCGCCGGCACGTCGTCCTCGACGACGTCACGAAAACCCCAGTTATGCCGTCTTGAGGGACGCAGAGCACTGCTGCCCAGGCCCCGCTGCTCCATCAGCGCCACCGACCAGCCGCGCGCGGCCAGCTCCGCCACCAGTTTGTCGTAGAAGGGCGCGGCCACGCCGAGAGCGCCCATGACCAGAAAGACCGGGCCACCACCAGCCACCCAGGTGACCGGCACCGCATAGCCTTTCCCGTTATCGATGTGTACCGACCGTGCTTCGTTCATCCCCTTTCTCCCCACGCCGGGAGAGGGCCTCCTCAGCGCGCTTCGATTTTCGTCTTGCCGCAACGCTGGCACCGGTAGAGGGTGACCAGTCGCCCCTGTTTGGAATCAAAGGTGGTGTCCTTCGCCACCACCCATAGAGCCTGTTTACGATCTATTCGCCACCGCGTTGCTGCTGGAAAAGCCGCCAGACGGCGTCGCGGACTGCAGGCTTTGGTGGGCCAAAGGCAAAGGCCGGGGCGTCGTCTGGCGGCTTTTCCAGCGCAACCCGAAGGGCCGGGCCCCTTTTGCCGCCAGATCGCGATTACGCTTGTTTATGTAGATTGACTACACCGCACAATCGAAATCACGACCTGACGACAAAATGAACTCCGGCGCGGCGGTGAATAGATCGTAAACAGGCTCTTGAAAGCCGTGGCAGCACAGACTTTTGTTGGCGACTTTCTTTTTCGCCGGTTTCGTGAAGGGCAGGATATCGGCCATGGCCGGGCCTCGTGAGGTTAGAGCCCCTCAGCATAGCCGCCCCGCTCACCACGCAACAGCCGCCAACATCGCCGCCATCACCAGTTCCAGCAGCAGAAACCGCGCCGGCCATTTCGGCAGGACCCGGTCCACCGCCCAGGAAACCAGACGCCCCGCCGCCATCCCCAACAACGCCACCGCCACCGTGACGGTAATGCCGTCGCGCCAGAGCGGCGACACCCAGGCCACCAGCAAAAGTATGGCGATGGCGATGCCGAAACCGCCATACACCGCACGCACTTCGTTGCGCATCGGCGCCGTCAAGGCATGAACGTCGAAATACGCCAGCACCATTGGCGGGCGGGCCAGAGCGACAAGCCCCATTACCAGAAACACCATCGCCACCGGAAGCAGTAACAGAATCATGGCGGATCCTCCGTGAACGGGGCGGCGCCAGGACGCCGCCCCAGGACATCATGCGTGCGCCGGCTGCCGCAGGCCCCGCCACTGGCACCACACGCAGAAAGCGGTGATCAGCACCAGGTCCGCCAGCAGCAATTGACCGATATTGGAGAGCCAGGGCGCCGCCACCAGCATCACCACCGGCATCGCCACGACAAAAGCGGCGTCCGCCAGGGTCAACAATCGCGCCAGCAGACGCGGAATCGGCCGGCGAGTGGCGACCCAGGCCAGATCCACCGCCAACACCAGCAGCACGGCACCAGCGGCGGTGGCCAGCCACACCGGGATAGCGCCGGCATGAGCGCCGGCCAGACCGGCGAAGAAGGCGCCGGCGGTAACCAGGGGAACGCCGAACACGGCGCAGACAATGGCATTGAACAGCAGTGCGGATTTCAAGGATTGCCAGGGCATGATCATTCTCCTTCGTGGTTTCTGATAGAGTCAGAATCCCCGCCAGGGGTAATCAAAACAATTACCTCGGAGGTAATCACATGCAGGCAGGCACGATACTGGCGGACTGGCGCCGCACTCGACGCATCAGCCAACTGGAACTGGCCAATAACGCCGGCGTTTCCAGCCGCCATCTCAGTTTCGTCGAAAATGGCCGCTCCCGCCCGAGCGCGGACATGCTCAAACGGCTGGCCGGGGCGCTGGATCTGAGCCTCAGGGAAACCAATTACCTGCTCACCGCCGCCGGCCATCCGCCGGCCTTTGGCGAAACCCGCCTGGACGAGGCCGCCATGGCCCCGGTGCGGCAGGCGCTGAATCTGATGCTGGAGAACCACCTGCCCTATCCGGCGGTGGTGCTGGACGCGCACTGGAACCTGCTGCTGGCCAATCCGGCTCAGCACCGTATCGTGGCGGCCATGGTGGCGGAGCGCGGCCCGCTGCCGGAAACCACCAATATCATGGAACTGGCATTTCATCCCGACGGCTTCCGCCCGTTCATCGAGAACTGGCCGGTGGTGGCATCGTTCCTGCTGCGCCATCTGCGCCGCGATCTGCATGCGCGACCAGACCCGGCACTGCACCGCCTGCACCGTCGTCTGGCGACGCTGGCCGATCTCAGCCGGATTCCGGTGGACATGCCAGTGAGTACGGACCCGATGCTGACACTGGTGCTGAACATCGGCGGGCAACGTCTGAACGCCTTCTCCACCCTGGCCAGTTTCGGCACCGCGGTGGACGTGGTGATGGAGGAGTTGCGCATAGAACAATATTTCCCCGCCGATGAGGCGACGGCGCGGTGGTTCAGGACACAGGCGGGCGAGAACGGCGGTGGTTGATTCGTTTTTCACCGACACGCATCGAAGCCGGCGCCACAAACCCGTATAATCGCCCGCCCCCGCAACCATCCAGGCGATCGCATATCCATGACCGAATTTGTTCCCGGGCAACGCTGGCTAAGTGAATCCGAAACCGAGCTGGGTCTCGGCGTGATCAAGGAGGTGGACTACCGCCTGGTCACCGTGCACTACCCGGCGGTGGAAGAAGAGCGGACCTACGCCAAAAATAACGCGCCGCTGTCCCGGGTCACCTTCGATGTGGGCGAGACCCTGACCACCGACGACGGCCTGGAACTGAAAGTTCAGGCGGTCAATGACCTCAACGGGCTGCTGGTCTATCACGCCCATCCGGTGGATCAGCCGGACAATGTGCAGCCGGTACCCGAGTCCCATCTCGGCCATCAATTGGCCCTCAATGGTGCTCAGGAACGCCTGCTGGCCAACCAGCTGTCTTCCAATCGCTGGTTCGAACTGCGCATCAAGGCACTGCAGGCCAAGGCCCAGAGCGAACGGTCTCCCCTGCAGGGGCTGCGTGGCGCCCGTATCGATCTGATCGGCCATCAGCTGTATATCGCCGAGCAGGTGGCGCGCCGCTACGCACCGCGGGTGTTGCTGGCCGATGAGGTGGGGTTGGGAAAAACCATCGAGGCGGGCCTGATTCTGCATCAGCAACTTTATACCGGGCGCGCGCAGCGAGTGCTGGTGGTGGTGCCCGATGCCCTGGTGCATCAGTGGTTCGTGGAAATGGCACGGCGCTTCAATCTGCGCTTCAGCATTTTCGATGAAAGCCGCCTGGAGGCGCTCGGTGCCTCCAGCGCCGCCAGCATCAAGAACATGCTGGCGGATATCATCGCCGAGGAAACCGGTCAGGAGTCGGCCACCCAGGACAATCCGTTTCTGTCCGAACAACTGGTCCTGTGCAGCACCACCTTCCTGGAAGGCTGCGACATCGATCTGCTGGCGGAGGCGGAATGGGATCTGCTGGTGGTGGACGAAGCCCACCACCTGGCCTGGAGCCCGGAACAGCCCTCCACGGCTTATAGCCGGGTGGAACAGGTGTCACGTCAGGCCCGTGGTCTGCTGTTGCTCACCGCCACACCGGAGCAGTTGGGTCTGGAAAGCCACTTTGCCCGCCTGCGCCTGCTGGACCCGGACCGCTACCCGAGCCTGGACGCCTTCATCGAGGAACAACAGCAGTATCGGCAGGTGGCGGAACTGGCCGGCGCCCTGCATGACGAACCCAACTGGTCGGCGTCACTGCGCGAAAGTGCCGCCCACTGGCTGCCCGGCGAAGACATCGACGAAAGCCGCCGTGACGCCATTCTTGGCGAATTGCTGGACCGCTTCGGGCCTGGCCGGGTGATGTTCCGCAACACCCGGCACAATGTGGCCGGCTTCCCGGAGCGGCGGGTTCAGGGTTACCCGCTGCCCTTGCCGGAGGCCTATCGCCTCGACGAGGACGAGGATCTGGAGCTGGCGCTGTACCCGGAAACCGCTTACCGGGACGACCGCTGGTGCGCGGAGGATCCGCGCACCGACTGGCTGGAGCAGTTCCTCAAGCAGCATCGTGGTGAAAAAGTGCTGGTGATCTGCGCGCATCGCAATACCGCCATCGACCTGCACGCCCACTGCGGCTACAAGCTGGGGCTGAATCTGGCGGTGTTCCATGAGGACATGGATCTGATCGAGCGGGACCGCGCCGCCGCCTTTTTCGCCGACGAAGTGGACGGCGCCCAGGCCCTGATCTGCTCCGAGATCGGTTCCGAAGGCCGTAACTTCCAGTTCGCCCATCATCTGGTGCTGCTCGATCTGCCGCGCAATCCGGACTTGCTGGAGCAACGCATCGGTCGCCTGGACCGCATCGGCCAGACCGACACCATTCAGATTCACGTGCCGCATTTCCAGGCCCACGCCCAGCAAGTCCTGTTCCGCTGGTACCACGAAGGCATGGGCGCGTTCGAGCACACCAATCCCGCCGGTCACGAGATAGGCCAGCGCTGCGGGGAAGCCCTGGAACAGGCCTTGCGCGCCCCGGACGATGACACCAAGGTCTCCGCCCTGCTGGCGCAAACCCGGGAGGTCACCGATGAACTGCGCCAACGCCTGGAGGAAGGCCGGGACCGCCTGCTGGAAATGGCATCCTGCGATCGTGAACAGGCCGACGGCTTGCGCGACCAACTGGCCCAGGAAGATGAGCAAACGCCCATGGCGTTCCTCGGCGAGGTGTTCGAACACTACGGCGTCGATCAGGAAGACCACTCCGAACACGCCTGGGTTCTGAAGCCGGCGCCGCATTTGCGCGAACCCTTCCCCGGTCTGCCGGAAGAAGGCATCACCGTCACCGACCAGCGCGGCACCGCCATCGCCCGGGACGACATGCAGTTCCTGACCTGGGAACACCCGATGGTCACCGGCGTGCTGGACCGCTTGCTCACCGAAACCCGAGGCAAGGCCTCGGTGGCGCTGCTCAAGAACCCCAAAATCCCCGCTGGCACCCTGCTGGTGGAAACCATCTATACAGTGTCGTGCAGCGCTCCCCGGCATCTGCAGCTGGACCGCTTCCTGCCCACCGTGACGATCCGCCATCTGCTTGATCCCAAAGGGCGTGATCTGTCCCAGGCCATCGACTTCCCGGGCCTGTGCCGGCAGTGCCACAAGCTGGAAAAACCGCTGGCCCGCAAAGTGGTTGGCAGCCAGAAGGCGCTACTCGAAAAGCTGCTGCGCGCCAATGAATCACGGGCCAGGGAAGCAGCAGAAGAGCATATCAACAGCGCCCGCGAAGCGATGAACCGCCATCAGCAAGCGGAGCTGGCCCGGCTCAAGGCACTCCGCGAGAAGAACCCGGCGGTGCGTGACGAAGAGATCGAGTTCCTGGAAACGCAGACCCGGGCCCTGGCCGCTTATCTGGACCAGGCGCGGGTGCAATTGGAAGCGGTCCGTGTGATCGTTGCCGGAAACTGAGTTAAGGAGTGCCGGAATGAGCTATCTGCCCTGTGTGGAAATCGAACCGCCGCAGCCCGCTGAAACCAGCGTGATCTGGTTGCACGGCCTGGGTGCCAGCGGCCATGACTTCGAGCCGGTGGTACCGGAGCTGGCACGCAAGAGCACCCGTTTCGTATTTCCGCACGCACCGCAAATTCCGGTGACCGTCAACGGCGGCATGGTCATGCCGGCCTGGTACGACATCATCAGCCTGGGCGGCGGCGGGCCGATCGACGAGGACGGCATCCGCCGCTCGGCGGCCCGGATCGACGCCCTGATCGAACGTGAGATCGAGCGCGGCATTCCCGCCGAACGCATTGTTGTGGCCGGCTTTTCCCAGGGCGGCGCGGTGGCCTATGAGGTGGCTCTGCGCCATCCGGCACGGCTGGCCGGCCTGATGGCCTTGTCCACGTACTTCGCCACCGCCGACAGCATCCAATTCAGCGATGCCAATCAGGCCCTGCCGATCTTCATCGCCCACGGTACTTTCGATCCCATGGTGCCCGAGGAAGGCGGCCGCCGGGCGGCGGAAACGCTGACCGCCAAAGGTTACTCCACGGACTACAAAACCTACCCCATGGAGCACGCGGTGTGTCTGGAGGAGATCCAGGACATCGCCGCGTTCCTGCATAGCGTGCTCGACTGACCACCGCTGCCCCACCGTTGTGGGTCAGGCCCTGCTTACACGTTGATTCGCCGCCAAGGCAGCTTCCCACAGCGGCTCAGTCGGTAAACACCTCATCGAACAGGTCGTCCATGGCGGCAAACGCCCGCCGCGCCACCTTGGCGTTGTATTCGCTGGTGCCCGGGTTGCTGGCGTTGGGATCGGTGAAGGAGTGCACCGCCCCACCGTAATTGATAAAGGTCCAGTCGGCGCCGGCGTTGTCCATCTCCACCTTGAAGGCGGCGATCGCTTCGGCGCTGACCATGGGGTCGTCGGCGCCGTTCATCACCAGCACCGGCCCGCGGATCGGACCGCTTTGCTCCGGCTCCGGCGTCTCCAGCAGGCCGTGGAACGACGCCGCCGCCCGGATGTGGGCGCCATCGCGGGCCAACTCCAAAGCGCAGGCACCACCGAAACAGAAACCGAACACCGCCACCCGGTCCTCGGCCACGCCCAGTTTGCCCGCCTCCTCGCGCAACACAGCCAGCGCCGCCCGCAACCGGGCACGCAGCGCGGCGTTGTCGTTGCGGATCGCGCCCATGGCCTCCGCTGCTTCCCCTGCGCTGGCGGGGCGCACCTCCACACCGTAGGGATCAAGGACCAGAATGACATTGCGCTCTCCGACTCGTTCCCGAGCCAGCTTCTCGGCGGCATCGCTGACACCGTAAAAGTTCGGCGCCATCAGCAGGGCCCGGTCAGGCTTACCCTCCGCCGGATACAGCAGCCGCCCTTCGAAGGGGGCTCCGTTCACCTCATAGGACACGGTCCGCACTTCAACTTCCGACATATTCCTCTCCCGTCATATCAAACGGCGCGATAACACCGTGGCAAAGATAAAATCTCGTAATCCCGGGCTCTGGCACACTTTCTCGAACGCCATCCGGCTCTATATTGGAGAAACGAACATTGCACAGAATCCACAAGGAGGACGCAACCATGGGCCGCAAACTGATTACAACACTGGCTGTGGGCGCCCTGTTGGTCACCGGCGCGGCGCAGGCGGATCCGCCCCCCTGGGCCGGGAACGGCAACAAGCACAACGGCAAACCCCATAAGGTGGAAAAACGGATCGAGTACCATAACGATCGTGACTGGCGCGACTACCGCTTCTCCCGGGATGAGCGGGACCGGCTTGGCCGCTTTTATCAGCGCTACCCTTCCCATTCGGATCTGCCGCCGGGACTGCGCAAGAAGCTGGCCCGCACCGGCGAACTGCCGCCGGGATGGCGCAAGAAACTGCAGTCCGGACACCGCCTGTCCGATGATCTCCGCCGGTTCGGCTACCGCCTGCCCAACAGCTACTACGGAGACGGCTATCGCGGTGGCTACGGCTACTCCGATTATGTCATCGACAATGAGGTGGTTCGTGTCCTGGACGCCACCCAGACCATCATCGACATCTTCCAGTTGACCCGCTAACGAAACCACGGAGGGAACCCCTGCTCTTCTCCGGCGTCACATTGAAGGTGCGACTTTGGAACCACCGACACGGATAATCAGGAGTTCCCATGCCCAGATTGGCGATTCAAGGCCTGCTGGCGATCACCGCCACGCTCTGGCTGTCCCAACCCACCCTGGCCCGGGTGGAGAGCAGCGATATCGACCCACCGTCGGTGGAAACCCTGGAACCGGGCGCCGCCTCGGCCACCGAAACCCCGCCCGGAGAAAGCGAAGAGGAAAAATTCTGAATTTGGAGGTTTTACCGGGAACTTGCCGTCAACGGCACTGACTAATCTTGTGCAGTTTCTCCCTTGTAGATAATCAGGCAACCCTCGGGGCGCCTGGCGGAACGAACCGCCGGCGCCTTTTTTTTGTGTCCACCATCCGAGGCGGATCCGCTATTTCTTGCCGCCAGGCCCGAACGGCATGGGGAAGGAGGTCACATTGGAGCCGGTGGCCTCGGTAATTTTACCTATTCCTTCCTTCTCCACCTCATCCACCCGGATGATGGCGTGCATGGGAATGAACGAGCGCTGGACGCCGGCGAACTCACTCTTCAGCCGTTCCTCGGACGGATCCACCACCATTTGCGATCGCTCGCCAAATAAAAATTCCTCTACTTCGATGAAACCGTAGAGCTCACTCTGATAGATCTGGGCGGCGTAGATCTCATAGATCTGCCCCTGATTGAGGAAAATAACCCTGTAAATCTGACGGCTTTTGGACATTCCTGAATCCCTGCGCAGGGGTCGAAACGGGGCGCGCAGTCTAGCATAAATCGGCCCGGGCACACCCTCCCCAAGCCACGTGACATGCGGCATTCCGGCTGGACTTTACCCCCTTGAATGTCTAGAGTTACCCGCCGTATGCCGTGGGGCATTTTGCCGCACTCTGGAAATTCGAACCAAACCACTCATATTCATGTAATTTGTTGATTTGGTTGGGGTTTCCCCCTTCTCGAGACGTTTGGGCAGCCGCTTTTTTGGCCTGCCCCGCCCCGTTTTGGGTCTGGAATCCGGCAACGGCTCCACAGCATCCTCAAGAAAAAGCCTGGGCCCGGTTCCAGGTGCCGGTGACGGCTAAGAAGGCGAAGAATGGGCTTGGACTCCTTACTGGGGGGTACCTTGCCGGGGAAAACAGGGAGCAAACGCATGCAGTCAACTCTGTTCCACCGCATGGCGGTCGGCTTGACCTCGCTGATGATCAGCGGGTTGGCCACGGCCAGCGACTGGGCTGAACGTTCCGACCACAACCTACGGCCCGGGGTGACCGCCGTCGCCCAGGAAATTCACGGCTTGCATAACACCGTGTTGTGGATCGTATCCATCATCGGCCTGCTGGTTTTCGGGCTGATCCTGATCTCGGTGATCCGTCACCGCCGATCCAAACACCCAACCCCAGCCACCTTCCATGAAAATA
The DNA here is from genome assembly GCF_900217905.1 of Alloalcanivorax xenomutans. Lineage (GTDB taxonomy): Bacteria > Pseudomonadota > Gammaproteobacteria > Pseudomonadales > Alcanivoracaceae > Alloalcanivorax > Alloalcanivorax xenomutans. The sequence continues at coordinate 15,535 of NZ_OBMO01000029.1, read as the reverse complement.
TCTTCCTGGAAGTTCTGTGGACGATCATTCCCTTTATCATCTTGATCGCCATGGCCGTACCCGCCACCCGGGTACTGATTGAACTGGACGATACCGCCGATTCCGAACTGACCGTCAAAGTCACCGGTTATCGCTGGAGATGGGGCTACGAATACCTCACCTACCAGGACGACAACGACGTCGGTGTTTCCTTCATTTCCTCCCTGGCCACGCCTCCTGAACAGTACGAAAACCCGGTACTCTCCGGCGGCCTGTTCCCCTACGGCACCGCCAAGGACCGCGTCGGCGCGCCGTCCCAGGACAAGGACCACAACTACATGCTCGAAGTGGATAACCCGCTGGTTATTCCTTCCGGCCAGAAGGTTCGTTTCCTGGTCACTTCCGATGACGTGATTCACTCGTTCTGGATCCCTGATTTCGGCGGCAAGAAGGACGCCATCCCCGGCTTCGTCAACGAAACCTGGGCGCTGGTTCCCGAGGGCCAGGAAGGCACCTACTATGGTCAATGCGCCGAACTGTGCGGTAAGAACCACGCGTTCATGCCCATCGAGGTCAAAGTGGTTGCCCAGAGCGAGTTCCAGGAGTGGCTGGCGCAGAAGAAAGAAGAGGCCGCCGCCGCACCTGACCTGACTCCGTTCGAAAGCCTGGACGCCGCCATGGAGGTGGGCGAGAAGGTCTACGCTGGTCAGTGCGCGCTTTGCCACGGGCAAAACGGTGAAGGCGGCATCGGTCTGGCTTTTGCCGGCAGCGACTTCGCCACCAAGTCCGAGCATCTTGAGGAGCATATCCATGTGCTTCTCGAAGGTCGTAACGCCATGCCGGCCTTCAAGGGCCAGTTGACGCCGAAGGAAATCGCGGCGGTGGTGACCTATGAACGGAACGCCTGGGGTAACGACACCGGCGATCTGATCCAACCCGAAGACGTACACGAAGAAGAGTAAGGGAGGGGACCGCGATGAGCACTGTTGCCGCAGCACACGATGATCACGATCATCACCACGCCCCGACCGGCCTGAAGCGCTGGCTGTTCAGCACCAACCACAAGGACATCGGTACGCTGTACCTGTGGTTCAGCTTTGCCATGTTCCTGGCCGGCGGTTTCATGGCGATGATCATTCGGGCCGAATTGATCGAGCCCGGGATGCAATTCGTTGATCCGGAATTCTTCAACCAGATGACCACCGTCCATGGTCTGACCATGGTCTTCGGGGCGGTCATGCCCGGTTTCGTGGGTCTGGCCAACTGGATGATTCCGCTGATGATCGGCGCGCCGGACATGGCGTTGCCGCGTATGAATAACTGGTCGTTCTGGATTCTGCCGTTCGCGTTCGCCATTCTGCTGAGCTCGGTGCTGTTGAGCGCCTTCGGCCATGGCAACCCGAGCGCGCCGAACTTCGGCTGGACCTTCTACGCGCCGCTGTCCACCAAGTACGGCCCGGCCTCCACCGATCTGTTCATTCTCTCGGTCCACATGATGGGGATCTCTTCCATCATGGGCGCCATCAACGTGATTGTGACGGTGTTCAACCTGCGGGCACCGGGCATGACCCTGATGAAAATGCCGCTGTTCGTTTGGACCTGGCTGATAACCGCCTTCCTGCTGATCGCGGTGATGCCGGTACTGGCCGGCGCCGTCACCATGATGCTCACCGACCGTCACTTCGGCACCAGCTTCTTTGATGCCGCCGGCGGTGGCGACCCGGTTCTGTTCCAGCACGTGTTCTGGTTCTTCGGGCACCCCGAGGTGTACATCATGATTCTGCCGGCGTTCGGTATCGTGTCGGCGATCATTCCCACTTTCGCGCGCAAGCAGTTGTTCGGTTACGCCTCCATGGTGTACGCCACCGCTTCCATCGCGCTGTTGAGCTTCGTGGTCTGGGCCCACCATATGTTCACCGTGGGCATGCCGCTGGCCGGCACCCTGTTCTTCATGTACATGACCATGCTGATCTCGGTGCCCACCGGGGTGAAGGTGTTCAACTGGGTGGCCACCATGTGGCGCGGTTCCATGACCTTCGAGCTGCCGATGAAGTGGGCCATCACCTTCGTCATCCTGTTCACCTGCGGCGGCCTGTCCGGTCTGATGCTGGCGATCACGCCGGTGGACTTCCAGTATCACGACACCTACTTCGTGGTGGCGCACTTCCACTACGTATTGGTCTCCGGCGCTGTGTTCACCATGTTCGCCGCCGCTTACTACTGGCTGCCGAAGTGGTCCGGCGTGATGCCGAGCAAGGTACTGGGTGAACTGCACTTCTGGAACTCTCTGATTTCCGTGAACCTGCTGTTCTTCCCCATGCATTTCGTGGGCCTGGCCGGCATGCCGCGCCGCTATGCCGACTACGCTCTGCAATTCGCCGATTACAACTTCTGGATCTCCATCGGCGGGTTCTGGTTCGGTCTTTCCCAGCTGTTCTTCCTGGCTGTGTGTCTGCAGTGCGCGCTGAAGAAAGGCGAGAAGGCGGAAGCCAAGCCCTGGGACGGCGCCGAAGGTCTGGAATGGGAAGTGCCGTCTCCGGCCCCCTTCCACACCTTCGACACACCGCCGGTGGTGAAGTAACGGATCCGACGGAAAGAGGGAGGCACCATGAGCAACGACGATCTGCAGGCCCGCAACGCCCGCACTTTGAAGAAGCTCCTTATCTGGGCGGTGGCAATGTTCGGCTTCGCCTTCGCCATGGTGCCTTTCTATAACGTCATCTGTGACATCACCGGCCTGAACGGCAAGACATCCAACACCGCGGCGACCCAATCGCCGGAAACCGTGGTGGAGGACCGGGTCGTGACGGTGGAGTTCATTACCCAGAACGGGGCCGGCGTGAACGGCAGCTTCTACGCCAAAACTCACCGGGTGCGCGTGCATCCGGGCGAGATCACGCTGGTGAACTTCTACGCGAGCAACCCCAAGGACCACGACATCATCACCCAAAGCATCCCCTCCATTACTCCCGGGCAGGCGGCGCGCTACCTGCACAAAACCCAGTGTTTCTGTTTTGATCAGCAGACGCTGACGGCGGGGGAGATGAAGGAAATGCCGATGATTTTCTACCTGGATCCGGAGTTGCCCAAGCACATCACCACCCTGACCCTGTCCTACACCATGTTCGATGTGACCGAACGTGTAACCGGGACTGATAACAAAAGCGACACCGTGGTGCGCTAAAACCCGGTGGTAGAGGAGACCAATTCAATGGCAACCGATAAGTACTATGTACCCGAGAGCAGCCCCTGGCCCCTGGTGGCCTCGGTGGGGCTGTTCATGACCGCCTTCGGCGGCGCGCACTTCATTCAACAGGCCACCGACCCGGACACCTTTTCCGGTTCCTGGGGCCAGCCGCTGTTCTTCTTCGGCCTGGCCTGGCTGTGGCTGACCATCGCGCTGTGGTGGCGTGACACCATCAAGGAATCCCGTGGCGGGCTGCACAGCCATCAACTGGGCATTTCCTATCGCCAGGGCATGCTCTGGTTCATTTTTTCCGAGGTGATGTTCTTCGGTGCTTTCTTCGGCGCCCTGTTCTACACCCGCTGGCTGATCGTGCCATGGCTGGGCGGCGCCGGCAGCAACGCCATGACCCACGAGTTACTGTGGCCGGACTTCCAGGCCATGTGGCCGCTGGTGAAGACGCCGGGCGGCACCACCACCCAGGCGATGGGTGCCTGGGGTCTGCCGGCGATCAACACCGCCATCCTGTTGACCAGTTCCATCACCCTGACCATCGCCCACCACGCCTTACTGGCTGGCAAACGCGGCAAACTGATCGGCTTCCAGGCCATCACCGTTCTGCTGGGCGCAATCTTCCTTGGTCTGCAGGTGGAAGAATACATCCATGCCTATACCGAAATGGGCCTGACCCTGGACGCCGGCATCTACGGCAGCCTGTTCTTTATGCTCACCGGTTTTCATGGGGTCCATGTCACCATCGGCACCATCTTCCTGGCGGTGACGCTGATCCGGGTGATCAAGGGGCATTTCGACGCCGAGAACAACTTCGCCTGGGAAGCGGGGGCCTGGTACTGGCACTTCGTGGACGTGGTGTGGCTGTTCCTGTTCGTGGTGGTGTACTGGCTGTAACACGCCGCCGCCGTCCCGAACACCAAAAGCCCCGGCAATGCCGGGGCTTTTTTGTTCGAAGCTCCCACAAAGCAGCTTCGTACCACAAACTGTGGGAGCCAGCCTGCTGGCGAATGCGACCTCCAATGCTGGGATATTCGCTTGCAAGCAAGCTCCCACAGCGGCGTTGTAGCAACCTCCGAATTTATCTCTCCACGGCTCGATGAAGGGTAATGCCGTTTCCTGCTAGACGCTGGCGATCTCCGCCGCCGTCAGCGCCCGATATTGGCCCGGCGCCAGGTTCGGATCGAGGTGAATTTCCCCCATTTGCTCGCGATGCAGAGCGACAACGCGATTGCGGAAGTGGCCGAACATGCGCTTGACCTGATGATAACGCCCTTCGTACAGGGTCAGGCGGGCGCGGTGGCTGCCCAGCAATTCGAGTTGGGCGGGCAAGGTGGTGAGATCTTCATAGGCAAAGTACAGACCACGGGCGAACACCTCGATGTAGTCCTCGCTGATAGGCTGCTCGGTATCGACCCGGTAAACCTTGGGTTTGCGCTGCTCCGGCAGGGTAATACGCCGCGACCAGTGCCCGTCGTTACTGAGCAACAAAAGGCCACTGGTATTCAGATCCAGCCGCCCGGCCAGGTGCAGTTCGTGTTTGTCCGCCTCATCGAGCAAATCGAGCACGGTGCGGTGGCTATCGTGCCAGGTAGCGCTGACCACGCCCACCGGCTTGTGCAGCATCCAGTAACGGGCGCCGCGCCCGGCTTGCAGCAGAGTACCGTCCAACTCCACACGCTGAAATGCGCTCACCTCATGACGAGGGTTACGCACCACTTCACCGTCCACCCGCAGGCGCCCGGCACTGATCAGCAGCCGGCTTCGCCGCCGGCTATAAAGTGGAGAGAGGCTTAGCAAGCGATCCAGGCGCATGCTTCCATCCTGCTTACAGCGGCTCGGCGCCCTTTACTCTCCTTGTTGCTGCACCGGCTCGCCGTACAAGGTGGTCGGATTGACATCGTGGGGCTGGATCCAGCCCATCATCATGCTCAGCAGAATAAATATGAACACCGCCGCCGAGAAGCCCACCCGCCAGGCCAGCGCGCGCATGGTTTTACCTTCCTTGCCTTCATTACGGACCAGGGCCATCAAGGCCCGTCCCAGGGAGACCACGGCCGCGGCCAGCAGCACGATGACGATCAGTTTCACCCACCACATACAGGCACCTTCCACACTCGCTGTTCATGTACAATGTGCGCCCATTGTAGTCCCCCGGCGGTGAAGTGCACGCTCCACCGGCCGCCGTGACCCGGAGATCGCCCATGGCCGGAAAACCCCGCCTGTTTTCCCCTCTTGCCACCGCACTCACCCTGGTGGTGATCACCGTGTGCCTGAGCTTGTCCTGGTGGCAGTGGCAGCGCGCGGACGAGAAGAGAGAATGGCTCGCGGACCAGGCCGGCAAGGCCGCCGGGGCGCCACAGTCGTTATCCGCGGCCTTGAGGCATGAGGACCGCCAGCATCTGCCCATCACTGTCAGCGGCGAACTCGACAACGCCCGTCCGGTACTGCTGGACAATCGCATGAATCAGGGCATCGCCGGCTACTACCTGCTTTCGCCGCTGCGTACCGATGACGGCCGCTGGGTGCTGATCAATCGCGGCTGGTTACCCCGTGGCAGCGATCGCGCGGTGCTGCCCTCGGTGGCGCCAGTGACCGGTCCGCTCACCGTGGAAGGCACGGTATACGAGCCCTCCACCCGTGCCCTGGTACTCAAGGACACCCCTCTGCCGGACAATCAATGGCCTTTAAGGGTGCAAAAGGTGGATTTTGCAGCCATCGGCGCCCGACTTGGGGTAGAATTGGCGCCCTTTGAAATCCGCCTTGCCGCGGATCAAGGCCTGGGCGATCAGCCGCCATTGCCAAAACCCTGGCAAGACGCGGAAACCACCATCAGCCCGCAACGTCACGAGGCTTACGCGCTGCAGTGGCTGGGGCTGGCCGTGGCGGCCCTGGTGGTCTTTCTGGTAGCGAGTCGGCGGCAGGCACGCCGACAGGATCAACTGGACGTATAAACCGATGTCCCCTCGCAGCAAAAACAGACTCACTTTACTGGCCATTCTCAGCCCCTTCGTGCTGTTTTTCCTGGCCGGCCGTTACCTGATCGACCCCTGGGAACTGCCGCGCCAGAACAAGGGCCAGTTGCTGATCCCGCATATTCCGGTGTCGGATCTGGGCCTGATGGAAAGCACCGAAGATCCCTACCGGGCCGATGACATGAGCGGCCGCTGGACAATGATGTACGTCGCCGGCGACGGCTGTGACAGCCGCTGCAAGAACGGCCTCTACTATCAGATGCGCCAGGTTCGCCTGGCACTCACCGAGGATGCGCAGCGCGTACGCCGGGTCGTGGTGCTTACCCGGCAACCAGATGCGGACTTCCGTGCTTTCCTGGACGACAATGTCGCCGGCATGGAGGAGGTCCAGGGTGACCTGGAGACCCTGAAAGCCACGCTCGAAGCCGCTTACGGCGAGAGTCAGTCTTCACCGGTGGGGGATATTTATCTGGTCAGTCCCGACGGCCAGATTTTCATGCGTTACCCCACCCACGAGGACATGGAAGCCACTCTGGAAGAGGCGGAGAACATCCGCCTGGATTTGAAACGGACACTCAAGGGCTCCCTGATCGGTTAGCGCCTACCCGGCACCACCGTTTGGATAGCCCGTGCTTTTATCCCGCGCGGACAACCCGCGCGTAGATCGGATGAACACCAGCAGGTCCCGAAATCATGCAAACCCTGACGTCTTCCCAAATCTGGCTGCGTCGCGTGACGATCGTAGCCATTTTCCTCGCCGCCGGCGTGATCGCACTGGGCGCCTGGACCCGCCTCAGTGATGCCGGCCTGGGCTGCCCGGACTGGCCCGGTTGCTACGGCCACCTGGATGTGCGTAAAGCCGTGGCCCACGTGGCCGATGTCAACTCGACGGATCCCGGCGCATTGCGTGAAGCGCACAAAACCATCCCGGAGATGGTCCATCGCTATTTCGCCTCCGTGCTGGGCCTGACCATCCTGATCATCGCGGCGCTCAGTTGGATCAATCGCAAGCGTGCCAAACAACCGCTGAAACTGCCGCTGTTCCTGGTGGTGCTGGTGATCTTCCAGGGCCTGCTTGGCATGTGGACGGTGACCATGGGGCTGCAGCCCACCATCGTCATGCTGCATTTGCTCGGCGGCTTCACCACCCTCACCTTGCTGTCGCTGCTGGCCGCCCGCCTCTACCGCTGGCCGGAATTTCTCAACGACTGCGATGTCCGCACCCTCAAGCCACTGGCCGGCCTGGCCCTGGCGGCGGTGATTCTGCAGATCGCCCTGGGCGGCTGGACCACCGCCAACTACGCGGCGGTGGTCTGTACCGAACTGCCGGTGTGTGAGTCCGGATGGACCGAACACCTCAATTTCGCCGATGCCTTTATTTTCTGGGGGCATGAGCACGACCTGCCCGACTATGAATTCGGCGTGCTGGAAAATGACGCCCGTACCACCATCCATGTGATGCATCGTTTCGGCGCCTTGCTGGTCTCTCTGCTGGTGCTGACCCTGGTGGTCCGCATCCTGCGCCGTGCTCACAGCACCTTTTTTCGCAACTTCGCCGGAGTGATCCTGCTGCTACTGCTGGTGCAAGTGGGTCTCGGCATCGGTAATGTGGTATTTTCCGTGCCACTGCGGATAGCGGTGGCGCACAACTTCGGCGCGGTGGTCCTGCTGATCACCCTGGTCCTGTTCATCCGCGCCATCAACGTCAAATGCACCAGTGCCCGACCGGGCCCCAACGGGGAATAGCGTTCATGAGCACCACCACCTGGCGAGACTATCTGGCCCTGACCAAGCCTGGCGTGGTCATGCTGCTGATGGTGACCGCCGTGGCCGGCATGTTTCTGGCCACGGATCCGCCGGGCATGGTTCCGCTGCCAATCTTTATCCCGGCGTTCGTAGGGCTGTCTCTGGCGATGATGGCCTCCGCCGCCATCAATCAGATCATGGACCAGAAGATCGATGCGATCATGAAACGCACCGAGCAGCGGCCGCTGGTGGCGGGCAAGCTGTCACCGCGAGCGGCGGTGGCGTTCGCCGTGGCGCTGGCGATGCTGTCCATGGCCATGCTGTACTTTCTGGTCAATCCGATGACCGCCTGGCTGACCCTGTTCGGCTTTGTCGGCTACGCCTTTGTCTATACCCTGTATCTGAAGCGCGCCACGCCACAGAACATCGTTATCGGCGGCGTCGCCGGCGCCATCCCGCCGCTGCTGGGCTGGGTGGCGGTAACCAACGAACTTCACCCCCATGCCTGGCTGCTGGTGTTGATCATCTTCGTGTGGACACCGCCGCACTTCTGGGCGCTGGCGATCCATCGGGCCGATGAATACGCCAAGGCCGATATCCCGATGCTGCCAGTGACCCACGGCATCCCGTTCACTCGCGAGTCGGTGCTCTATTACACCATCCTGCTGTTCGTGTGCTCGCTGCTGCCCTATCTCACCGGCATGAGCGGGCTGATCTATCTGATCGCCGCGGTCATCCTCGGCGCCATCTTCCTGGTGCACGCGGTGCGCCTGCGCTTCTCGGAAGACCCCAAATTGCCGATGAAGACCTTTGGCTACTCCATCACCTACCTGTTCGTGTTGTTCACCGCGTTGCTGGTGGACCACTACATCCCGCTTTACCCCTTCATCGTCTGAAAGACGCTTCCCACAGACCGGACCACGAGCCGCTGTGGGGGCGTTGTCCGGGCAACGGGCCTCGCGACGAGTGTTAATTCGATCACGCCGGCTCGTCGGTCTACTTGGTTGTACGGCGGCATTACAGTAACTTAACCCATGGGAATGAAGGTCCGCCGGATGCGAGGCCGGCATTCCCCAATAATATGAGGTCCCGTGGCCGGCCCCGTCCGCTCCTGACAACCGCCGCTCGCGAGGAACCACGATCCGGGGAACCACGTTACTATCATTCTGGGGGGATAGTATGGGGGAGTGGCTATTCGCCGGCGTTATCGCCGCGCTGCTGTTGTATCTGATCGCCGTCTACAACCGGCTGATCCGTCTGCGTAATCAGTATCGCAATGCTTTCGCTCAGATCGATGTGCAGTTGCAACGCCGCCACGACCTGATTCCCAATCTGGTGAGCGCCACCCGCGCTTATCTGCGCCACGAACAAGACACGCTGACCCGGGTCACCGAAGCCCGCCGGGACGCCGCCAAAGCCCGCACCGATGCCGCCCGCCAACCAGGCGAAAGCGATGCCATGGCACGTCTGTCACAGGCCGAGAATCTGCTTTCCGGCAGCCTTGCCCAGTTTCGGGCCGTGGCCGAGAGCCATCCGGAACTGCGGGCGGACGCCACCGTGTCCGAGCTGATGGAAGCCCTCACCAGCACCGAGAATCGCATCGGTTTCGCCCGCCAGGCCTTCAACGACACCGTGATGGGCTACAACACCTACCGCGAGCAGTTCCCGAATAACCTGATCGGCGGTCTGTTCGGACCATTCCGCGCCGCCGACCTGCTGTCACTGGAAACCGCGACGGCACGTCAAGCGGTCACGGTCAGACTCTGAGGCCACGGCGGCGATGGACTTCTTCCAGCATCAGACCCAGGCCCGGCGCCGCACCCTGCTGCTGGCGCTGTACTTCCTGCTGGCCCTCGCCGGAGTCACCGCGGCGGTCAATCTGGTGACCGTGGTGCTGGTCCGCCTGTTGCTGCCCGGCCTGGCGTCCGCGCCCTGGCTCGGCAGCAGTCCGTTCTGGTGGGTCAGTCTGTCGACGCTGTCGATCATGGCGTATGGCTCGCTACGCAAGGCCTGGCAACTGCGCGGCGGCGCCACCGCGCTCACCGCGCTGCTGTCGGCACGGGAAGTGGACGCCGACGCCGGCGACCAGCCGCTGCGCCGGCTGCGCAACGTGACGGAGGAGATGGCGATCGCCAGCGGTCTGCCGGTGCCACGCCTGTTCGTGCTGGACAGCGAAACCGGCATCAATGCCTTCGTCGCCGGCGCTCGTCCGGATCAGGCTTTGCTGGTGGTCACCCGCGGCGCCCTGGAGCAGCTGAGCCGGGAGGAACTGCAAGGCGTGGTGGCTCACGAATTCAGCCATATTCTCAACGGCGACATGCGCCTTAACCTGCAATTGATGACCGCGCTCTCCGGTATTCTGGCGGTGGGAAAAGTGGGCGAGTTCCTGTTGCAGCCGATCTCCCGGCGGCATCGCTATCAACCGCTCTTTTTCACCGGCGGCGTCCTGATGATGACGGTGGGCTACGCCGGGCTGTTCTTTGGTCGACTGATCAAAGCCGCCATCTCCCGGCAGCGCGAACATCTGGCGGATGCCTGCGCGGTACAGTTCACCCGGCAAAGTGAAGGCCTGGCCGGCGCTCTGATCAAGATTCGCAACGGTGGGGGTTCCTTGTTGCATTCCCTGTATGCCGAGGACATCAGTCACATGGGCTTCGCCGAAACCGTGTCCGTTCATCTGCGCGCCCTGCTCTCTTCGCACCCGCCATTGGAGCAACGCCTGCGGGCACTGGGTCCGGATTGGAACGCGCGCGCCCGGGTACGGGCACGCCGCGCCCCCCGCGCTTCTCAACATATCGGTTTTCTCGACGATGCCAATCTGGGTTACGCCCGGTCCCTGGTGGCCAGTATTCCGGAGCCCCTGCGGCAAGCCCTGGCCGGCAACGAAGGCGCCGAAACAATTCTGTACGCGCTGGCGCTGGGGCCCCGCCCAATACCATCGGCGCTGGCCGGCGGCAAACGCGGCGAGTGGATCCAGCAAGTACGACAGCTGGGCACCCGCCTGCGCCTGCCGTTGCTGGATCTGGCGCTGCCAACCCTGGCGCGCCAGCCCTTGGCGCGGCGCCAGGCCATCATTGATCAATTACTGGGAATCGCCCGCCAGAGAGGCAATCGCGATCTGCTCTGCTGGGCCCTGTGCGCGCTGGCCCGAACCCGCCTGCTGCCCGCCAAACGGCTGCCGGAGCCTGCCCTGCATCGGTTCGGCGCGGTGGCGGCGGACCTTCAGGTGGTGTTTTCCGCCCTGGCCTGGGCCGCCGACAGTGCCCGTCATACCGCCGTGACGCTGTTTCAACAAGCCACCCGGGGGCTGCTGCCAGCGGGCCGTCAACTGTTGCCTCCGGACCGCTGCACACCGGAGCGGATGAATCATTCAGTGGCGCGACTGAATCGGCTGACACCACCGCTCAAATCAGCGGTGATCGATACCGCCGCCGACCTGATACTCGCCGACGGCCGGATTCAGGTGGCGGAAACAGAACTGTTAAGGGCCCTCTGCGCCCTTCTCGACAGCCCGATGCCACCTTTGTTTCGTCGGACCCGCTGATTCTCCGTCAATGCGGATGCCATGGAAAAAACAATGCATTTGGAAAAAATAAGCCACCGCGTCACCCGTGACGCGGTTCATCAAGCCACCCGCGAAGTACGCCAGGGCCAGCTCGATCCGGCGTTGAATCAATGGTTCTCGGACCAGGGGCTGGACCTGGGCCGCACCCTGTTCGCCAGTCTCTGCCCCTTCGATCAACATACCTACACCGGCACACTGGTGGATCCCCAGGGCCGCGTCCTGGAGTTCCTGGTGGATCTGGATGAGCCGGACAACAGCAGCCTGGAGGACGTCAGCGACGAGCTGGGCCCCAAGCACCCGGAACATCCGGAGGCGGATCCCTGCGATCGCATCACCATGGCATTACTGATGCAGCAGCAAGGCGACGTGGGGAACTCATGAAAGATCCGACCGGAACGGCAACAGCGTCAGCGCTTCTTCCCGGTAGCCGCTGACATGCCGGGCTTCCCGGGCACAGAAATCCGCCACCGCGCGTTGAAACTCCGGTTCCGCCAGCCAGTGCAAAGAATAGGTAATGACCGGTTCAAATCCGCGCAACAGTTTATGCTCGCCCTGCACACCGGGATCGAACTCCGCCAGCCCCTGCTCGATGGCGAATTCGATGCCCTGGTAGTAGCAAAGTTCGAAGTGCAAAGCATCGAATTCGCGCAGGCAGCCCCAATAACGGCCGTACAGAGCCTGATCGTCGAACAGGTATAAAGCGGCGGCCACGGTGTCGTCCCGATGGCGGGCCAGCGCCACCATGATCTGATCTCCCTGGGAGGCGGCCAGATCGGTGAAGAAGGATTCGGTAAGATAAGGCCACTGCCCTCGTTTCAGATAGGTGCTGGCGTAACACTGGTAAAAGTGCGCCCACTCCGCTTCACTCAGCGTCGATCCCAGCCGGCGTTCCACCTGAACCTCCTGCGCCGTGACTTTTTCCCGTTCGCGTCTCAGGTTCTTGCGCTTGCGGGACTGGAAGCGCGCCAGGAAATCGCCGAAGTCAGCATAACCGTGGTTGAACCAGCGGAAATGGCAGGCCTGCCGTTCGACCAAGGGCAGCTCCGCCAGCGCCATGCGGCTGGCGCGGTCCGGAAACAACAGATGCCAGCCCGAAGCACCGGTTTCCGCCATTCGCTCGCGCACCGCCCGCCACATTCGGCCGGCGTCGATGTCCCCCCGCCAACGCGGTCCCACCACCGGAGTATAGGGAATGGCACTGACCAGCTTCGGATAATAGCGGTAACCGTAACGCTCGTAGGCGTCCGCCCAGGCGTAATCGAACACGTACTCACCACGGGAGTCCCGGCGCTCGAATAGCGGCAGGAAACCGCCATCGAGTTGCACATGACGGGGCAGCCAGCCGGCGTCTTCACCAGTGGCGCCGCTGCGCGCCAGGGCCTGAAAGAAACTGTCGGATAAAAACGGATACCGCAAAGTAACGCCTCTACTGCTCAATTCGGCCCTGGCGGGTGTGAGATTATCCGCCGCCTTGGTTACAATGGCCCGGCGGCGATCATAATGATAACGCAGGCCGATCTACTCCGGGGCTCGCCCTTTATCCCTTCTTTGCCCGCGGAGGCGACGCTCCCCTACAAGAGGAAGCGCGCGGAAACGACCATCGGCCCTGGCCGCCCGCCGGTAGCGCCGGCGTGACGTTCCTCTCCGCTTTTCGGAGAGGGTCCCGAGCCCAATGAGCATAAGGTAACGTCCATTCCATGAAAGTTTCCAAACCTTTGGCCGCCTTTTATATGCTGGCAGCCTTGTTACTGGCCCTGTGCGGCGCCTGGCTTATTTTCGCGCCGCGCTCCCTGATTCTCTCCGTGCATGACATCGAGCTGATGGTCTCCCCGGTATTGTCCCAGCAGGCCGGCCTGGGTCTCCTGCTGGCCGCCGCGGTGAACCTGGTGTGCCCGCTTGGCGGGCCCGGCCGTCTGCCCCTGCATTTGGCGGTGTTCTTTTACCTGGCGGGGCTGGTACTGGCCCACGGCCAGGTGGCCTTCGGCGTTGCCGCCTGGCTGTGGATTCCGGTGCTGATTTACCTGCTGCCGTTGCTGCCCTGGCAAAAACTCCGACTCGGCGGCGGCACCATGCGCCATGGCGAGGTGAAGTGGTTCAATCCCAATAAAGGCTTCGGTTTCATCCTTACCGACGATGAGGAAGAAATTTTCGTCCACTTCAAGGCGGTACAGAATGGTGGGCGCCGCAGCCTGCGTACCGGCACCCGGGTTCGCTTCACCACACGGCAATCCGATCGGGGTGAACAGGCCGATCAGGTGTACATCGAACAATAACCGGATCTTCACGCCATGAATCTGGCCTTCGCCGATTGGGCCGTGATGGCCCTGTACCTGCTGGTGGTACTGGTCATCGCGCTGTATTGCTCGCGACGCAATACCAGCACCGAAGAGTACTTCGTCGGTGGACGCCGGTTTCGCGGCTGGGTCATCGGCCTGTCCCTGGTCGGCACCTCAATCAGTTCGGTGACTTTCCTCGCCTACCCCGCCGACGCCTTCAAGACCGGCTGGCTGCGCTATCTGCCCAATCTGGCGCTACCCTTCGCCATCGCCATGGCGGCCTGGTTCTTCCTGCCGTTTTTTCGCCGTGGCAATCTGACCAGCGCCTATGAATATCTGGAACAGCGCTTCGGGCCGAGCCTGCGGGTGTACGGGGCGGCGGCGTTCATCATCGCCCAGTTGGTACGGGTGTCGATGATCCTGTGGCTGCTGGCGCTGCTCATCCAGCAGTTGGTATCGATCCCGCCGGCCACCGCCATCGTGCTCAGCGGCCTGTTTGTTGGGCTGTACACCGTGGTCGGCGGTATCGACGCGGTAATCTGGACCGATGTGCTGCAAACCGTGGTGCTGATCCTGGGTGGCGTGTTGTGCCTGTGGATCGTGGTGGACGCCCTGCCCGGCGGGCTGGTCCAGCTGTTCAGCGAAGCCGGCCGGGCCGGTAAATTCGCCCTGGCGGAATGGGGTGAGGACGGCCCAGGGGCCACCCGCTGGACACTGTCCCTGAGTGAAAAAACCGCCACCATGATGTTGTTCATCGGCCTCACCAACTGGCTCACCGAATACGCCAGCAACCAGAACACGGTGCAGCGCTACTGCGCCGCCCGCTCCCTCGGCGAAGCCCGGCGCGCCCTGTGGGTCTATCTGTTCACGGCCTTGCCACTGTGGGCCTTCTACATGCTGTTGGGGACCGGGCTCTGGGTGTTCTTCCAGCACTTCCCCGACTCACAGTCACAGGAAGTTCTGGCCGGCACGGCCCGGGCGGAAACCATCGTGCCCTGGTTCATTACCGAATATCTGCCGGTGGGTATCGCCGGGCTGGTGGTGGCGGCGGCGCTGGCGGCGGCGATGAGCTCGCTGGATTCCAGCATCAACGCCGTGGCCACGGTTTCCGTAGTTGATCTCTACCGCCGCCACTGGCGGCCGAATCAGGAGGATCGCCATTATCTGGCGGTGGCGCGCAGCGCCGCGGCACTGACCATGGTCCTGATGATCCTGGGCGCACTCTGGCTCAACGGCGCCACCACTCACACCCTGCAGGACACCTCCACCATCCTGGTATCACTACTGGGCGGCGGTATGCTCGGACTGTATCTGCTGGGGTTCTTCACACGCACCGGTAACACCTTCTCGGCCTGGTGCGGCCTGATCTGTACTCTGGCCTTCACCGGCTGGACTCTGCTGTCGGAACAGAGCTGGTGGCCGGAAGCACTACGCGCCCCCTTTGATCTGTACTACACCGGCCTGATCGGCAATGTATTGATGTTTTTGGTGGGTTATGGGGTGGCTCATCTTAGTGGCCGGCTGCTGGCCAGCCGCTACGGTTGAAGGCTGGCTGGCGCACAACACGCCGGCACGCCAAACCCTTGGCCCTCTTGCAGGCCTGGGGACATGAATTCAGAGGTAGCTACAAGGCGACTGTAGGAGCTTGCCTGCAAGCGAATGGGGGCCTCTCAGGCCTTCGGGATATTCGCTTGCAGGCAAGCTCCTATGTATGGACTCGCCCGTTGCTGTCAACCCTGCCTTGAACATGGCTACCCGGTGGCATCTATGTATCAGGCCTGTTCGAGGAAGCCTCAAT
>NZ_OBMO01000028.1 GCF_900217905.1 Alloalcanivorax xenomutans | reverse complement strand
GCTGTTTCATGGGCTCGCCCTCGCTGTCGTTGACATGTTTAGAATGCCACCGTGGCGCCTAGACGCCTCGGCGAGGGCGAGTCCATCCGATTACAGCGGCCTTGTAACAATCTCCGAAATTACCCCTCGTCCTCGGCCTCACGGGCCTGCTCGTCCACTTCGGACAGCTCAAACCACATGGCGTTGAGGATGGCGAAGGTGCAGGCCAGGCCCACACCGAGAATCCAGCTGAAGTACCACATAATCGTTTCCTCAGTACATATCCTTGTTGACGTCGCTTTCGCTCACCTTGCCCCACAACACCTTATACACCCAGGCGGTGTACAGCAGGATGATGGGCAGGAACACCACCGTGGCGAACAGCATCACGCCCAGGGTGTAATGACTGGAGGAACTGTCCCAGACGGTCAGGCTGTGGCCCGGATCAGAGCTGCTCGGCAGAATCATCGGGAACATGGACACTCCCACCGTGGTGATGATAGCGGCCACCGAGAGCTTTGAGCCGAGAAAGCTCAAAGCGCCCACGCGCCAGAACAACCCCATCAACGCCAGCACGGCACCGGCGAAACCGGCCAGGGGCACCAGCCATAGAACCGGCTGGGCACGGTAATTGTTCAGCCAGATGCCGGCTTCCGACACCACTTCCTTGCGCAATGGATTGCTAGGCCCTTGCGGATCCATTGCCGTGACGATGCGGTAGCCGTCCATATGACTGACCCAGAAGCCACCAACGGCAAACAGTACGATTACGACAATGGCCGCGACCATGCCGAATTTTCGGGCCCGCTCCGCCGGTTCACCATCCGCCTTGATCTGCAGCCAGGTGGCGCCGTGCAGTATCAGCATCGCCAGTGACACCAGCCCACACAACAGAGCAAACGGATTCAGCAACGCAAAGAAGGAACCGGTGTAGAACGGCCGCAGACTGCTGTCGAAATGAAACGGCACGCCCTGCAGCACATTGCCCACCGCCACACCGAAAATCAGCGCCGGTACCACACCGCTGAAGCACAACGCCGCGTCCCAGCGTGCGCGCCAGGCCGGTTCGTCGCGCTTGGAGCGGAATTTGAATGCCACCGGCCGGATAATCAGCGCCGACAGGATCAGGAACATGGCCAGATAGAATCCGGAAAAGCTGACCGCGTAAAGCGCGGGCCAGGCGGCAAAAATGGCGCCGCCGCCAAGGATGAACCAGACCTGATTGCCTTCCCACACCGGTCCCACGGTATTGATCACCTGGCGGCGCTGGCCGTCGCTTCGGGCCACCGCTGGCAATAGCGCCGCCACGCCCATGTCGAAGCCGTCGGTGACGGCAAAGGCCACCAGCAGAACACCCAGTAAGGCCCACCAGATCAAACGCAACACTTCGTAATCGAAAATCATGGCGTTTCCTCCCTCATTCCTGGGACTTGGCAAAGGCCGGTGACAGGCCGGCATCCAGTTTGGCGGGATCGTCACCGCTTTCCTGTTCCGGGCCCTTGCGGATGTATTTGAGCATCAGACGGACCTCGATCACCGCCAGCACCGTGTACAACACCATGAAGCCCCCCAGGGAGATGAGAATGTCACTGATGCCGATGGAACTGACGCCAAGGAAAGTAGGCAACACCCCTTCGATGACCCAGGGCTGCCGGCCGTATTCCGCCACCAGCCAACCCAGCTCCGCGGCGATCCAGGGCAACGGCAAGGTGTAAAAGGACACCCTCAGGAACCAGCGTGGCACCCGGCGACGCAGCGACACCAGATAGAACGCCAGGCCAAACAGCGCGATCATGTAGAAACCGATGGCCACCATGAAACGGAACGACCAGAACAACGCGAACACATTGGGCAGCGAATCCTGTACCGCCATGACGATCTGCTGATCGCTGGCATCACGGGGATCCTCCACGTACTTTTTCAACAGCAACGCATAGCCCAGATATTCCTGGTTCTGAAGAAAAGTCTCCCTGGCCTCCGGGTTGGCCTCATCGACCTTCAGGGTTTCCAGCGCGTCGTAGGCCAGCAAACCATCACGGATGTGCATCTCCGAAAGGGCCGCCAGTTCCGTGATGCCGGGAATCTCCTTGCTGAAGCTGCGCGTGGCGATCAACCCCATGACCCAGGGAATCTTCAACTCATAGTGCGTTTCCTGGGCCTCGCGGTCCGGAATACCGAACAAGGAAAACGACGCCGGCGCCTCTTCCGTGTGCCACATCCCCTCGATCATCGCCAGTTTCATCTTCTGATTCTCGGTGATGGCATAACCGGACTCGTCACCGAGCACCACCACCGACAGCGCCGCCGCCAGTCCGAACGAAGCCGCCACCGTGAAGGAGCGTTTGGCCAGCGCCTTATAACGGCCACGCAGCAAATAGTAAGCACTGATCGCCAATACGAACACAGCGCCGGTAACGTAACCGGCGGCCACCGTATGAACGAACTTGGCCTGCGCCACCGGATTGAAAATCACCGCGGCGAAATCGGTGACTTCCATGCGCATGGTGTCGGGATTGAAAAAGGAGCCCACCGGATTCTGCATCCAGCCATTAGCGATCAGAATCCACAACGCCGACAGATTCGACCCCAGGGCCACCAGCCAGGTCACCGCCAGATGCTGGACCTTGCCCAGTTTGTCCCAGCCGAAAAAGAACAGACCGACCAGCGTGGCTTCGAGGAAAAACGCCATCAGGCCTTCGATCGCCAAAGGCGCGCCGAACACGTCACCGACATAGTGGCTGTAGTAAGCCCAGTTGGTACCGAACTGGAACTCCATGACGATACCGGTGGCCACGCCCATGGCGAAGTTGATGCCGAACAGCAACCCCCAGAACTTGGTCATGTCACGCCAGATGGTGCGTCCGGTCATGACATAGACGCTCTCCATGATGGCGATCATGAAGGACAGTCCCAGAGTCAGAGGTACGAAAAGGAAATGGTACATTGCTGTCAGGGCAAACTGCGCCCGCGACAACTCAACCAGAGTAGCGTCGATCATCTGCGTTTCTCCCCTGATTACACATTGGCGGTTCGCCAACCGGATCGGACTCAACCGATCCGCTCCATCCCATGGAGATATTGACGGCCAGCCATTCCTTGCCTGCAGAAATATCCTGCTGAAGACCCTCCGTGGCCCTCTGTTTACCGGTGCGCGTATACGATGGAAGCAGCGTTTCCGTGTCGACAAAGAAACGATTCAGGATTAAAAATTGCCGGGCGTAATTTTTAACGTTGCCCCGCGACGACCCGCCAGAGTGGCCACCATGGACCGTGGCCACAGGGAATTGCCCGTTGACTTTCATCCATGTGATTACAGACTGCGGGTGAAAGCCTGAGCAATCGGGTCTACCATTGATCCCCATCGTTGTTCGCGCTGGTGAAGCCGGGTTCAGCATAGCACCGGCCCTGCCCCTGTTCACGTCGGCGGTCCAGAGAAGAGTTGAAAACCGGCATGCCTATTGATTTACATCAAGATTCTCCCGCGGCGTCCGCGGAACCCCCGGCCAGCCCGCTCCTCTGGCTGGATGCACAACGGCAACACGCCAAGAACATGGTGCGCTGGCTATACCTGAGCGCGCTGGCGGATACGCCGCTGGCGATCATTCAGGCGGGACTGCTGGCCTGGCTCGCCGCTGGTCTGCTCAACGGCGAGCCCTCTTTATGGCTGCCCGCCTCCCTGCTGTTGTTGACGCTGGCGTCGCGGGCCCTGGCCGGAGCCGCCCGCGCCCGATTCAGTGCCGGCGCCGCCGCCGATATCAGCCAGGCAGTACGCGGCGCCGTGGCGGAGGCATTGTTGCGCGGTGCCGGCGGTACCTTGACCGCGGGGGAAGCCAGCACCGCTTTGCTGGAACAAGCCGGCGCGGTGGGTCGCTATCACGCCGGTTTCGCGGTGCAACGGCGAGTGGCCAGCGTGGCCACGGTGTTGTTTTTATTGGCCGCGTTCAGCATGGACTGGATCGTTGGTGTGATCTTCCTGTGTACCGCGCCTTTGATCCCGGTCTTCATGATGCTGGTGGGCAGTGGCGCGCAGCGGGCAGCGGATCGACAGCTGGAAAGTTTGCGCTTTCTCGGCGGCTATTTTCTCGATCGTCTGCGTGGCGTGCTGACGCTGCGAGCCTTCGCCCGTGAAGCGGCGGAGCAACGGGCAGTGGATACGGTCAACGCCGAATACCGCAAACGCACCATGAAAGTACTGCGAATCGCTTTTCTTACGTCCGCCGTGCTGGAGCTTTTCGCGGCGCTATCGGTGGCCCTGGTGGCCTTGTATGTGGGTTTGCACCTGCTCAATTTGATCGCCATCGGTCCCGGTCCCCGGCTCGATTTCGCCACCGGACTTTGGCTATTGCTGCTGGCACCGGAGTTCTATCAGCCGTTGCGTCAGTTGGCCGCCGGCTATCATGACCGCGCCGCTGCCCGCGCCGCCGCCGAGGTCCTGGCGCCACTGCTCCAGGATAGCGGCGCCACCACCGTTTCCGCTGACGTCTCCACCACCGCCACCACGCTGACCCTTGACCAGGTGTCGTTCCGTTACCCTGGCTGCGAGGAGACCCTGCTTCACGACTGCTCTCTGACCGTAACGGCCGGGACGTGCCTGGTACTCAGGGGCGACAGCGGCACGGGCAAGAGTACTCTGTTGAAACTGATCGCCGGTTTGCTGGCGCCGGACACCGGCGAAGTACGCCATAACCGCCGGCCGGCGCCACTGCTGGCACAGGTGACCGGCAATCTGGCCTGGGCCGGGCAGCATCCGTGGTTCATCCACGGCACGGTGGCGGATAATTTGCGTCTGGCCGCCCCGGATGCCGATGACGAGGCCTTACATCAAGTACTGGCCGAATGTGGTCTGGAACACTTGCCCGCCGGACTGGATACGGCGCTGGACGAGAACGGCGGCGGTCTTTCCGGCGGGCAAGGCCGCCGGTTGGCATTGGCCCGGGCCTTGCTGAGCCCGGCACCACTGCTGCTGCTCGACGAACCCACCGCGGAGCTGGATGCCCCCCTGGAGCAACGCATCATCGCGGCGCTGCGCGCCCGCAAGGGACAACGCACCTTGGTGATCGCCACCCATTCCCCGGCGCTCGCCACCCTGGCCGACCAGAGCCTGTGGCTGGGCCCTTCCCCGGTGCCCATGGAAGGGCGGGCCCATGGCTGATCGCATCACCTGGCTTCGTCATCAATTCAAAGGGGAAGGCACTCGGCTACGTAATGCCGGGTTACTGGCGCTGATTACCGCCCTCGCCGCCATGGCGCTGCTGGGCTTGTCAGGCTGGTTCATCAGCGCCGCGGCGCTGGCCGGGCTGGCCGCTGGCGGTCCGGCGGTGGCGTTCAACCTTCTGGTTCCCAGCGCCGGCATTCGCGCCTTGGCGGTGGGCCGCACCGTGTCCCGCTATTTCGAGCGGCTGGTCAGCCATGACGCCACCTTCCATGTGATGCAGCGCCTGCGCACGCGATTGTTCGCGGCGATTCTGCCGCGCATACCCGGCCCCTTGTCGTCACTGAGCAGCGGCCATTTGCTGGAGCGCCTGCTGGGAGATGTGGAGCGCTTGGAGAACGCCTGGCTGGGACAGGGACAGCCCGCCCTGGTGGCCATCGCCACCGCCGTGGTATTGCTGCTGGCCGGGTTCTGGATCGCCGGACCGGCGGCGGCCCTGGCCATGCTGGCCGGTTTTATCACGATGTTCCTGCCACTGCGGCACTTGTCGAAAGTTTCCGCCGAACCATTGGAACAACGGGCCTGGCAACGCGAACAGCTTCGTGGGGATTTGGTGCAAACCCTCAACGGACTGCCCGATGTGCTTGCCTATGGCCTGCGGCCGTCATTACTCGAGCAGTGGCGCCGCCGCCTGGCCGATCTGGCCGCGCTCGAGCATCGGCTGGCCTTGCGGCACGCCATCACCCAGACCCTGATTCAGAGTCTGATGCAGTGGCTGGCGGTGGCGATGCTGCTGATACTGATCACGCCGGTGCGGCAAGAGATGATCGACGCGCCGATGGCGCTGGCCCTGATGCTGCTGGTACTCGCCGCCGCCGAGGTGACCCTGCCCCTGGCTCAGGCCTGGCAGGGCTGGCCAGACACCCGTGCCACCGTGACACGCCTGGAGGCCCTGACCGGCACGCCAATCCCGCCGCCGGCCGCCGGCGGCAGCGGGATTCCCCGGTCCGACGGCGATTTGAAGGTCTCCGGACTGAGTTTCGCCTGGCCTGGACAACCGGCCTTGTTCAGCGGTCTTGATCTGCAAGCGCGAGCCGGCGCTCCGCTGGCCATCGTCGGTCCAAGCGGCAGTGGTAAATCCACTCTGTTGCATTGCCTGATGGGCCTGCAACGGATCAGTGCTGGCGAGATCCGATTCGGCGGTGTCAGCCAGGAACGGGCGGACAGCGACGCCTGGCGCCAATGTTTCGCCCTGCTGTTACAGCAACAGCAGCTATTCACCGGCACTCTCAGGGATAACTTGCGCCTGGCCAGACCGGACGCCAGCGACGAGCGCCTCTGGCAGGTGCTGGAACAGGCACGGCTGGCGGATCTGGTACGGCAACGTGGCGGTCTCGATCACTGGATCGGCACCAACGGCATGCACCTCTCCGGCGGACAGGGACGGCGTTTATCGCTGGCCCGGGTGCTGCTGCGGGACAGTCCGGTCGTCCTGCTGGACGAGCCCTTCACCGGTCTGGAACCGGCCACCGCCGACGCTCTGTTCGACACGCTGCATTCCACCTTGAACGACCGGGTTCTGATCATGGTCACCCATGACCGGCGCCATGCCGAACGGATGGAGAACCGGCTCGTCCTCGACCTCTGAAGTCCGGCCTTCCCCTTGATCCAGGTCAGCCCGGCGCGGCCCAGCGGCTTTACCCTGACCGGCCACGCTACCTGGCATGGGAGGAGACATGAGCGGTTCCCCGGAACTGGTCTGCCCCGCCGGCAATCTGCCGGCACTGAAAACCGCGGTGGACGAAGGCGCCAACGCGGTTTACATGGGTTTCAAGGACATCACCAACGCGCGTCGCTTCGCCGGTCTCAACTTCACTCCGGAACGGGCCCGGGAAGGTATCGACTACGCCCACCGGCAAGGTTGCCGGGTGTTCTGCGCCATCAACACATATCCGCAAAACGAGGGCTGGCCGCTCTGGACCCGGGCCGTGGATCAGGCCGCGGATCTCGGTGTGGATGCCTTGATTCTGGCGGACCTGGGCCTGCTCGAGTATGCCAGCCGCCGCCACCCTGACCTGCCCCGGCATTTGTCCGTGCAAGGCTCCGCCACCAGCGCCGAGGCCCTGCATTTTTATCATCGGCATTTCGACATTCGCCGCGCGGTGCTGCCCCGGGTGCTGTCACTGGATCAGGTCAAACAGCTGGCGGCGGCTTCGCCGGTGGCCCTGGAAGTGTTCGGCTTCGGCAGCCTGTGCATCATGGTGGAAGGGCGCTGCTATCTTTCTTCCTATCTCACCGGTGAATCGCCCAATACCCACGGTGCCTGCTCACCCGCCGCCCACGTGCGCTGGGAAGAGCGGGACGGCGGTCTCAGTTCCCGTCTCAACGGCGTGCTCATCGACCGTTATGGTCCTGGCGAACAAGCCGGTTATCCAACCCTGTGCAAGGGCCGCTTCCGGGTGGACAACGAGCTCTATCACGCCATCGAGGAACCCACCAGTCTGAATACGTTGGAGCTGCTGCCGGAGTTGCAGGCCCTCGGCATCGCCGCGGTGAAGATCGAAGGCCGGCAACGCAGTCCCGCTTATGTACGGGAGGTCACCCGGGTATGGCGCCAGGCGTTGGACCGTCTCTCCCGGACATCATCCATGTTCCAGTCCGACCCGGCCTGGCAACGTGCGCTGAGCGCCCTGTCCGAAGGCACCACCACCACCCTGGGCGCCTACGAGCGGCGCTGGAAATAGGAGGCATCGGCATGCTGGAACTGGCCCTGGGACCGGTACCGTTTTATTGGCACCAACAGGATTACGAGAGCTTCTATGCGCAGGCGGCGGACTGGCCGGTGGAACGGATCTATCTGGGCGAGACCGTGTGCGGTCGGCGACGGGACATGAAACTGGACCACTGGCTCGGGCTGGCCCGGGAACTGCGTGCTCAGGGCAAGACCGTGGTGCTGGCCTCGCAAACGCTGATCGAGGCCGGCGCCGACCTGCGCGCGCTGCGCCGGCTGTGCGACAACGGCGAACTGCCGGTGGAAGCCAATGATATGAGCGCCGTCCATTTGCTCAGCGAAGCCGGCATTCCCTTTATCGGCGGCGCGCCTCTGAACCTCTACAACGTGGAAGCCATCCGCTTGCTGGCTGGGTCCGGTATGCAACGCTGGCACGCGCCCTTGGAACTGTCCCGGCAGGCGCTCACCGCTTTGCTGACAGCACTGCGGGAACAGGATCTGGCTCTGCCGTGCGAGGTCCATGCCTATGGGCATCTGGCGCTGGCCTGGTCGGCCCGTTGCTTCACCGCCCGGCGGCGGGGCAATGCCAAGGACCGCTGCCAGTTTGTTTGCCGGGACGATCCTCAGGGGCTGCCTCTGTTCAGTCAGGATGGTCGAAGACTGTTCACTCTCAATGGCATCCAGACCCTCTCCGCCTGGCCCCAGGACCTGCGCCGGGAACTGCCGGTGATGGCTGAAATGGGGATAAGCAGCGCGCGCCTGGTGGTGGCCGACGAGCCCATGGCGGAGATAGTGGCGGCTTTTGATCGAGTGCGCCGGGGCCAGCCGGACCACCGGGACCCGCTTGCCCTGGTGGACGAAGCGCGCTGTGACGGCTACTGGCACGGCGCCCCCGGGATGGACCGGCGGTAGGACGCCGGACGCCAGACGCTAAAGTCAAAACCCGGGGCTGCAGGCATTGCGGAAATAAATAAGCGTTTTAGTGCTTGCCAGGGCGTTGGGTCTGGTTTTGCATTATCGGCGTCCGGCCCCTCCCACCCTCACTTTCCTTGACCCAGATCAGCCCTTTCTCTCGGTCTCACCTTTACGCTGACCACCATATATTGTGCCAAACCAAATAAAACACACTAAATATGGAAACAGCGCCATGACCACACCCCGCCCGGACAGCACGGTGGCAGTGAGCACCACCGTCGAGGAATACCTCAGTCGCGCCGACTGGCGCGTGCACGCCAACGCCAATCAGGGTTACTCCCTGGGCGGGCTGATCCTCAACATCTCCGGCAAGCTGATCGCCAACTACTGGCTCGATCAGGTTTACCCGCCGGAGATCGGCAGCGCCCATCGGGAAGGCGATCTGCACTTGCATGATCTGGATATGCTGAGCGGCTACTGCGCTGGCTGGTCCCTGCGCAGCCTGTTGATGGAAGGGTTCAACGGCGTCACCGACCGCGCCGAAAGCGGCCCGCCCAAACATCTCTCCAGCGCGCTTGGCCAGATGGTCAACTTCCTTGGCACACTGCAAAACGAATGGGCCGGTGCCCAGGCCTTCAGTTCCTTCGACACCTACCTGGCACCCTATGTGCGCCGTGACAACCTGGACTACCCGGCGATACGGCAAGCCATCCAGGAATTTATCTACAACCTCAATGTGCCCTCCCGGTGGGGCAGCCAGACCCCGTTCACCAACCTGACCTTCGACTGGACCTGCCCGGAGGATCTGCGCGAACAGGTGCCAGTGATCGCCGGCGAGGAGCAGCCGTTCACCTACGGCGAGCTGCAGGCGGAGATGGATCTGATCAACCGCGCCTATCTGGAAGTGATGGAAGCCGGCGATCAACGCGGCCGGGTATTCACCTTCCCGATTCCCACCTACAACATCACCGAGGATTTCGATTGGGACGCGCCCAACACGGAGCGGCTGTTCGCCCTGACCGCCAAGTACGGCCTGCCCTACTTCCAGAATTTCCTCAATTCTGATCTGCAACCGCACATGGTGCGTTCCATGTGCTGCCGCCTGCAGCTGGATGTCCGTGAGCTGCTCAAACGTGGTAACGGCCTGTTCGGCAGTGCCGAGCAAACCGGCTCCGTGGGTGTGGTGACCATCAACTGCGCGCGGCTGGGTCATCGCTTCGCCGGCGACGAAAAAGGGCTCTACCGGGAATTGGATCGGCTGCTGGAACTGGGCCGCGACAGTCTGGAAATCAAACGCGATTGCATTCAGCGCTGGATGGACGCGGGGCTTTATCCCTACACCCGGCGCTATCTGGGCACGTTACGCAATCATTTCTCCACACTGGGCGTGAACGGTCTTAACGAGATGGTGCGTAATTTCACCCATGATCGCCAGGATATCGCCACCGAGCAGGGTCGTGACCTGGCCTTGCGTCTTCTGGAACACGTACGCGAACGCATGCGTGGTTTCCAGGAAGAAACCGGCCATCTGTACAACCTGGAAGCTACTCCGGCGGAAGGCACCACCTACCGCTTCGCCAAGGAGGACGCCCGCCGTTATCCCGACATTCTCCAGGCCGGTACGCCCGAGGCTCCCTATTACACCAACTCCAGTCAGTTGCCGGTGGGCCATACCGAGGATCCGTTCGCGGCGCTGATTCATCAAGACCCGCTGCAAACCCGCTATACCGGCGGCACCGTGCTGCATCTGTACATGCGCGAACGGCTTTCCAGCTCCCGCGCCTGCCGCCAGTTGGTACGCACCGCCCTGTCCCGGTTCCGACTGCCTTACATAACCGTGACGCCAACCTTTTCCATTTGCCCGGTCCACGGCTACCTGGCTGGAGAACACGAATTCTGCCCGCGCTGCGACGACGCGCTGCTGGCCCAGCAAACAACAGTGAAAGACACCCACGTGGCCTGACACTTTCACGCTGATTTTTATTCCATCGCAAAAAGGAGACATACCATGAACGCTTCTCTCTCCACCGCTTCTCTGAATCCCCGTGACACCCTGCCCGAAGAGCAACGCCAGCGCTGCGAAGTCTGGACCCGGGTGATGGGATACCACCGGCCGGTGAGCCAGTTCAATCCGGGTAAAAAATCCGAGCATCGCCAGCGCCGTCATTTTTGTGAGCAACAGGCACGCCTGAATGGCTGACGCGGATGCCGTTCCGGCCCTGCCGGTGGCGGGCCTGACGCCGCTGACCACACTGGACTATCCAGGCCGGCTGGCGTGCGTGGTCTTCCTGCAGGGTTGCCCGCTGCGCTGCGGCTATTGCCATAACCCGCACATGATCCCGCCCCGGCGGGGCCAGGTGCGGGAATGGCTTGAAGTCGAATCCTTTCTTGAAACACGACGAGGCCTGTTGGAAGCGGTGGTGTTCAGTGGCGGCGAGCCCACCCGGCATCCACACCTGTTACCGGCGATACAGCGGGCCCGTGAGCGAGGATTCGGCATCGGTCTGCACACCGCCGGCAGTTACCCCCGCCGGCTGAGCACACTGATACCGGATTTGGATTGGGTGGGTCTGGACGTGAAAGGGGATGCGGCTCAAATCGATCGCATCACCGGGCGCGGCCGGCAGTGGCGACAATTGTGCGACAGTCTGGATCAGTTGCTGGCCGCCGATCTCGCTTTGGAGTGCCGCACCACCGTGCACTGGCTGGACTTCGATGAAGCCGCCGTGGAACGGCTGGCACGCTGGCTGGCCGCCAAGGGAGTGCGCCACTACGCCCTGCAATGGGCGCGACCACAACAATGCCTGTCACCGTCCTATCAACAGCCGTCGCCGATAGCCAATCCTCTGCCCGAACTGGCGGAACGGCTGCGGCCGTTATTTGAAACGCTCAGCGTGCGTTGACAATGGGGATATGAATTCAAAGGTCGCTTCAAGAGCACTGCAAGAGCTTTGTAATCCTTTCGTGGGAATCAGCCATGGCAGCGATCAACGTGTTGCGTACGCCAGCAACCGCAATCCCTCCCGCACCGGTCCCGGCCAGCCGCTCTGATCCAGACCATCGAGCAGATTCTTCACCCACAACCCCAATTCGGTGTCCCCTTCCACCAACAAACGGCGCTGGAAAAACAAGGTGTCCGGATCCTGCTCCCTGCCAAGGAGCTGCAAAAATTCACGCCAGCCTCCACGAATACACGCCTCGCCGGGGCGTTCGCTTAATCGCAGACGGTTGGCCTGCAGCGTCACGGTAAAACGCGGCGCGCCGTCAGCCAGATCAAGGGTCAGGTGACGCCCCTGCAAGGGTTCGAATTCCCCCGCCGCCAACGGCTCCGCCAGTAGACGGTTCATCAGCGGCTCCAGAAAAGGGCGCTTCAGCGGCAACGGCGCATGAGCATCGATATGGCGAAATACCGCCAGTGGCGACGGCGGCTTCGGCGGCGTGAAAGGATATCGCATTGAGCAGTCCCCGGACTGTCATGACGGGAACCCCATACTCCATGCCATTCGTCGGAGAGAGGTTGACCCTAATCAATACGTTTGATAGTTATTTCTGACAGATTGCCACACACGGACGGCCCATACCTCAAGGAGGCACCGTGGCATCAACGGAACCGGTCTCACCCCCCGGCTCGGGGCAGGCGTTGTTCCTTTCCACCCTGGCGTTCACGCTGTGCTTCGCCGTATGGACTTTGTTGTCCATTATTGGCATCCCTCTCAGTAAAGAACTGAATCTGTCGGACACCGAACTGGCTTTGCTGATCGCGACACCGGTGCTCACCGGCTCGATCAGCCGGCCGGTTCTCGGCATTCTCACCGACCGCTTCGGCGGGCGTCCGGTTATGGGCATCCTGCTGCTGGTCAGCGCCAGCTGCGTCTATCTTCTGACCCTGGCCCACAGTTACCCCATGCTGCTGTTGGCGGCGCTGGGCCTGGGTCTGGCTGGTGGCGCCTTCGCCGTGGGCACCGCTTACGTTTCCCGCTGGTTTGGCGGCGACCGCCAGGGCACCGCCCTGGGCGTTTTCGGCGCCGGCAACATGGGCTCGTCGCTGACCAACTTCGCCGCGCCTTTACTGCTGGTGGCGCTGGGCTGGCAGGGCACCGCCCAGGTGTATGCGCTGGTGCTGGCGCTGATGGGCCTTGGCTTCCTGGTGTTCGCGCGGGATCCGCGACACCCGACTCCGTCCCTCACCTTGAGCCAGCGGCTGGCGCCCATGGCCGACCTTCGAGTGTGGCGCTTCTCGCTCTATTACTTTTTTGTGTTCGGCGCCTTCGTTGCCCTGGCGCTGTGGCTGCCCCACTACCTGATGAGGGTCTACGGGGTAAGTCTCACCACCGCCGGCATGATCACCCTTTTGTTCACCCTTCCCGGCTCCCTGTTCCGCATTCTCGGTGGCTGGCTCTCCGACCGGTACGGCGCGCGGCGCGTGATGTACTGGACCTTCATCGCCTGCCTGGTTTGCACTTTCCTGCTCAGCTATCCCCCCACCGAATACCGCATTCAGGGCATTGATGGTGAACTGCGTTTTTCCTTGATCATGGGCCTGCCACCCTTCGTGCTGCTGATCATGGTGCTGGGCTTCTTTATGTCTCTGGGCAAGGCGGCGGTCTTCAAACACATCCCTACCTACTACCCCGAACACGTGGGTGCCGTGGGCGGTGTGGTGGGCATGGTCGGCGGCCTGGGCGGCTTCTTCCTGCCGCTGACCTTCGGCATGCTCAATGACGTGGTGGGCATCTGGCAAAGCTGTTTCATGCTGCTGTTCGTGCTGGTGGCGGGAGCTCTGGCGTGGATGCATTACGCCATTATCAAGGCCAACCGGGTGGAATGGACGGAGCAGCGCGAAACCGGCGACCTGCCGGAACTGTCCACCCCGAGCAAACTGGTACTGCAGGACTGGCGGCCGGAGGACACCGATTTCTGGGAGCAGCAGGGTCGCGCCATCGCCCGCCGCAACCTGTGGATTTCCATTCCCAATCTGGTGCTGGCCTTTTCCGTCTGGATGGTGTGGTCGGTGGTGGTGGCGCGGTTACCGCAAGTGGGCTTCAACTACAACGCCAATCAGCTGTTCTGGCTGGCGGCGTTACCGGGCCTCTCCGGCGCCACCCTGCGAGTGTTCTACAGTTTCATGGTACCGATCTTCGGCGGCCGCCGCTGGACCGCATTCTCCACCGCATCGCTGTTACTGCCGGCGCTGTGGATCGGTTTCGCGGTACGCAACCCGGACACCCCTTATCTGGTAATGCTGGTACTGGCCTTGTTGTGCGGCTTTGGGGGCGGCAACTTTGCTTCCAGCATGGCGAACATTTCTTTTTTCTTTCCGAAAAAGGAAAAAGGCGCCGCCATGGGACTCAACGCGGGCCTCGGTAACCTGGGCGTGAGCCTGATGCAGTTCCTGGTACCGCTGGTGATTACCACCGGCGTGTTTGCCTTCGCGGTCGGCGATCCGCAAACGACCGCCGACGGCGAGCGCTTATGGCTGCAGAACGCGGGCTTCGTCTGGGTGCCGTTCATTATTGCCGCCACCGTGGCTGCTTGGTTCGGCATGAACGATATCGCCAGCGCCAAGTCCTCATTCCAGGATCAGGCGGTGATTTTCCGGCGCAAGCACAACTGGCTGATGTGCGTGCTGTACACCGGCACCTTTGGCAGTTTTATCGGTTTCGCCGCCGCCTTTCCGCTGCTCAGCTCCCATTTGTTCCCCGAAGTGGACGCTCTCAAGTTGGCGTTCCTCGGTCCGCTTCTCGGAGCGCTGAGCCGTGCCTTCTCCGGTGGCGTGGCGGACCGGCTTGGCGGAGGCCGCGTTACCTTCTGGGTGTTCGTCGGCATGATCGCCGGGGTGATCGGATTACTCTGGTTCCTCGACCATCGCGATCAACCCGGTGCCTTTGTCGGCTTCTTCGTCTGCTTCCTCTGGCTGTTCCTGGTCTCCGGGGTGGGCAACTCCAGCACCTTTCAAATGGTGCCGGCCATCTTCCGTCATGAAGTGGCCCGGCTGATGCCGGACCAGGATGTCCGGCAACAGCAACTGGAAAGCGACCGCGAAGCCGCCGCCGTGGTCGGCTTTACCTCCGCCATCGCCGCCTACGGTGCCTTTTTTATTCCCAAGGCCTTCGGCACGGCCCTGGATCTCACCGGCGGCGCCGAACCGGCGCTGTACGGCTTCCTGCTGTTCTACGTCCTGTGTCTGGGACTGACCTGGTTCTATTACACCCGCAAAAAAGCGGAGATTCCCTGTTAGGAGCAACACCATGAGCCACTTTCTGGACCGCCTGAGGTATCTCGGAAAGAAGCCAACCGAATTTTCCGATCACCATGGTGAGACCCGCGACGA
The DNA here is from genome assembly GCF_900217905.1 of Alloalcanivorax xenomutans. Taxonomy (GTDB): domain Bacteria; phylum Pseudomonadota; class Gammaproteobacteria; order Pseudomonadales; family Alcanivoracaceae; genus Alloalcanivorax; species Alloalcanivorax xenomutans. The sequence continues at coordinate 32,871 of NZ_OBMO01000028.1, read as the reverse complement.
AAACCGGGACTGGGAAGACGGGTACCGGGCCCGCTGGCAACACGACAGGATCGTGCGATCCACCCATGGGGTGAACTGCACCGGCTCCTGCAGTTGGAAGATCTACGTAAAGAACGGCCTGGTGACCTGGGAAACCCAACAAACCGATTACCCCCGTACCCGCCCGGACCTGCCCAACCACGAGCCCCGGGGCTGCCCCCGCGGCGCCAGTTATTCCTGGTATCTGTACAGCGCCAACCGGCTCAAATATCCGCTGGTGCGGCAATCCCTGTGGCGGCTGTGGCGCGAGGCGCTGGAGCGGCACGGTGATCCGGTGGATGCCTGGGCCAGCCTGGTCGAGGATCCGGACAAGACCGCCCAATACAAGAAAAACAGAGGCATGGGGGGATTCGTGCGCGCCGGCTGGGATGAGCTCAATACGTTGATCGCCGCCGCCAACGTTTACACCGCCAAGCAATACGGGCCGGATCGTATCATCGGCTTTTCGCCCATCCCGGCCATGTCCATGGTGTCCTATGCCGCCGGCGCCCGTTACCTGTCGCTGATCGGCGGTGTCTGCCTGAGCTTCTACGACTGGTACTGCGACCTGCCGCCGGCGTCGCCGCAGACCTGGGGCGAGCAGACCGACGTGCCGGAATCCGCGGACTGGTACAACAGCGGCTACATCATCGCCTGGGGTTCCAACGTACCGCAGACACGCACCCCCGATGCCCACTTCTTCACCGAAGTGCGTTACAAGGGCACCAAGACCGTGGCGATCACGCCGGACTACGCGGAGGTGGCCAAGCTCTCCGATGAGTGGGTGAGCGCCAGACAGGGCACCGACGCCGCCCTCGCCTTGGCCATGGGCCATGTGATCCTCAAGGAGTTTCACCTGGATTCCCCCAGCGCCTACTTCACCGACTACGTGCGCCGTTATACCGACCTGCCCTGTCTGGTGGAACTGGAACGCCGCGACGATGGCCGCTATGTGCCCGGCCGACAACTGCGCGCCAGCGACTTCGCCAACAATCTGGGCCAGGACAATAATCCGGGCTGGAAAACACTGGTCTGGGATGAGAACGGGGAACGGCTGGCGGTACCGCGCGGCTCCATTGGCTTCCGCTGGGGCGAACAGGGCAAATGGAACCTGGAGCCGGTTGACGCTGATGGCCAGGACATCCAACCCCGCCTCAGCCTGGCCGGCGATCACGACCGGGTGGAAAAGGTCGCCTTCCCCTATTTCGGCGGCATTCCCCACGAACACTTTCCTCATGTGGAAAATGGCGGCGACGACACCCTCACCCATAGCCTGCCGGTGAAAGTGCTCACCAGCGCCGATGGCGGCGAGATTGTGGCGGTAACGGTGTTTGATTTGCTCTGCGCCAATTACGGTATCGATCGGGGACTCGGCGAGGATCAAGGCGCCACCGATTACCGGCAAGTCAAACCTTATACCCCCGCCTGGCAGGAGAGCATCACCGGTGTGCCGGCGGACCAGTGCATCCGCATCGCCCGGGAGTTCGCCAGCAATGCCGACAGGACCCGTGGCCGATCCATGATCATCGTCGGCGCCGGCATGAACCACTGGTATCACATGGACATGAACTACCGGGGCCTGATCAATCTGCTGGTGATGTGCGGCTGCGTGGGACAAAGCGGCGGCGGCTGGGCTCATTACGTGGGCCAGGAAAAACTGCGGCCGCAAACCGGCTGGCTGCCTCTGGCCTTCGGCCTGGACTGGTCCCGGCCGCCGCGCCATATGAACGGCACCTCTTTTTTCTACGCCCACTCTTCCCAATGGCGTTACGAAAAACTGGACGTGAAGAGCCTGCTCTCGCCCCTGGCCAAAGTGGAGGACTACGGCGGCAGCCTGATCGATTTCAATGTGCGCGCCGAGCGCATGGGCTGGCTGCCTTCCGCGCCACAATTGAACACCAATCCGCTGCGCCTGGCCCAAGCCGCGAAGCAAGCCGGACAAAGCACCGCGGACTACGTGGTATCGCAATTGAAATCCGGCGCGCTGAAATTCGCCGCCGAGGATCCGGACGATGCGCAAAACTTCCCTCGCAATCTGTTCGTGTGGCGCTCCAATCTTCTCGGCAGCTCCGGCAAGGGCCACGAGTACATGCTCAAGTACCTGCTCGGTACCCGCCATGGTATTCAGGGCAAGGACCTTGGCGACGGCGGTGAACGGCCCCGGGAAGTGACCTGGCGCGACGAGGCACCGGAAGGCAAACTCGATCTTTTGGTGACGCTGGATTTCCGCATGTCCACCACCTGCCTGTACTCCGACGTGGTGCTGCCCACCGCCACCTGGTATGAGAAAGACGATCTCAACACCTCGGACATGCATCCGTTCATTCATCCGCTCACCGCCGCCACCGATCCGGCCTGGGAGTCACGCAGCGACTGGGATATCTATAAAGGCATCGCCAAAGCCTTTTCCCAAGTGTGCGAGGGCCATCTGGGCGAGGAAACCGATCTGGTCACCCTGCCGCTGCAGCACGACTCTCCGGCGGAGCTGGCGCAGCCACGGGTGAAGGATTGGAAAAAAGACGAATGCGAGCCGGTGCCGGGGAAAACCATGCCCTCCCTGATCGAGGTGCAACGCGATTACCCGGCCACCTACGAACGCTTTACCGCTCTGGGCCCGGCACTGGAGAAACTGGGCAATGGCGGCAAGGGCATCAGTTGGAACACGGATAAGGAAGTGGCTTTTCTCGGCCAGCTTAACCGTCGCAAGACAGCGGGCCCGGCCAAGGACCGGCCCTGCATCGAAACCGCCATCGACGCCGCCGAGGTCGTTCTCAGCCTGGCCCCGGAAACCAACGGTCAGGTGGCGGTGAAAGCCTGGGAGGCATTGTCCCAATTCACCGGCCGCGATCACAGCCATCTCGCCCGTGCCAAGGAAGAGGAAAAAATCCGCTTTCGCGATGTCGTCGCCCAACCGCGCAAGATCATTTCCAGCCCGACCTGGTCCGGCCTGGAAGACGAACATGTGTCCTACAACGCCGGCTATACCAACGTGCACGAACTGATTCCCTGGCGCACGGTGAGCGGCCGTCAGCAGCTTTATCAGGACCACCCCTGGATGCGCGCCTTCGGCGAAAGCCTGCTGGTTTACCGGCCGCCCATCGATACCCGCGCCGCCAGCAGTGTCACGCCGCCGCCGGATAATGGCTATCCCAGCAAGGCGCTGAACTTCCTCACTCCGCATCAGAAATGGGGCATTCACTCCACCTACAGTGACAACCTGCTGATGCTGACGCTCAATCGGGGCGGGCCTGTGGTGTGGCTGTCGGAATCCGATGCCGCTGATTTGGGCGTGGCTGACAACGACTGGGTCGAGCTGTACAACGCCAATGGCGCCATCGCCGCCCGGGCGGTGGTCAGCCAGCGGGTGAAAGAGGGCATGGTGATGATGTACCACGCTCAGGAGCGCAATGTGCATGTGCCAGGCTCGGAAATCACCGGTACCCGGGGAGGCATCCATAACTCGGTGACCCGGGCCTGTCCCAAACCCACCCACATGATTGGCGGCTACGCGCAGCTTGCCTACGGGTTCAACTATTACGGCACCGTCGGCTCCAATCGCGACGAGTTCGTCATGGTACGGCGCATGAAACACATCGACTGGCTGGACGGTGAAGGCCAGGACTTCGTTCAGGAGGCCGCGAAATGACTATTCGATCCCAGGTCGGCATGGTCCTCAATCTGGACAAGTGCATCGGCTGCCACACTTGCTCGGTGACCTGCAAGAACGTCTGGACCAGCCGCGAGGGCGTGGAATACGCCTGGTTCAACAACGTGGAAACCAAGCCTGGCATTGGCTACCCCAAGGAATGGGAGAACCAGAACAAATGGAAAGGTGGCTGGCTGCGTCGCAAGGACGGCCGCATCGAACCACGCATCGGTGGCAAGTGGCGGGTGCTGGCCAATCTGTTCGCCAATCCGGATCTGCCGGAAATCGACGACTACTACGAGCCTTTCGACTTCGACTATGAGCATCTGCATCAGGCCAAGCCTGGCAAGCATCAACCGGTGGCGCGGCCACGCTCGCTGATTTCAGGTGAGCGCATGAAGAAGATCGAATGGGGTCCCAACTGGGAGGAGATTCTCGGCACCGAGTTCGCCCGGCGCCGTCAGGACAGCAACTTCGATCAGATACAAGCGGACATCTACGGGCAGTTCGAGCACACCTTCATGATGTATTTACCGCGCCTGTGCGAGCACTGCCTCAACCCGACCTGCGTGGCTTCCTGTCCCAGCGGCGCCATCTATAAGCGGGAGGAGGACGGCATCGTCCTGATCGACCAGGACAAATGCCGGGGCTGGCGCATGTGTGTGTCCGGCTGTCCGTACAAGAAAATCTATTACAACTGGAAAAGCGGAAAATCAGAAAAATGCATTTTCTGTTTTCCGCGTATTGAAGCTGGTGAACCCACCGTGTGCTCGGAAACCTGCGTCGGACGGATCCGCTATCTGGGCGTGCTGCTGTACGACGCGGACCGTATCAAGGACGTGGCGGAAAGCCCGGATGAGCGGGATCTGTACCACCGCCAGCGGGATATCTTTCTCGATCCCCATGACCCGGATGTTATCGAACGGGCCCGGGCCGATGGCATTCCCGACAATGTGATCACCGCCGCCCAGGCCTCGCCGGTGTACAAGCTGGCGGTGGACTGGCAGCTGGCGCTACCGTTGCACCCGGAGTATCGCACCCTGCCCATGGTCTGGTATGTGCCACCACTGTCGCCGATCCAGTCCGCCGCCGAGGCGGGCCATCTGGAATTCGACGGTGTGTTGCCGAAAATCGAATCCCTGCGCATCCCGGTGAAGTATCTGGCCAATATGCTCACCGCCGGCGAGGAAGAGCCGGTGGTGCTGGCATTGAAACGGCTGCTCGCCATGCGCCTGTATATGCGCGGCAAACAGGTGGATGGCGAAACCGATACCACCGTACTCGACCAGGTGGGTCTCAGCGAAGCCCAGGTCATGGAAATGTACCGCTATCTGGCCATCGCCAACTACGAGGACCGTTTCGTCATCCCCACCAGCCATCGCGAACAGGCCCGTGAGGCGTTTCCGGAACGCGGCGGCTGCGGCTTCACCTTTGGCAATGGTTGTCAGGGCGGCGACGACGATACCAGTCTGTTCGGCGGGCGCAAGCAGACCGCCACCCTGGTAAAACCGCGACGTTTCGAACCGGAGCAGCAGGAGGCGCGTCATGACTGAGATCACCCAACGGAGCCTGCGTGCCCTCGCCCGCCTGCTGGAGTATCCCGAAATCGCCTTGCAACAGGCGGCGCCGGAACTGGCCGCCGCCCTGAGCGCGGAACGACGCTGGACCCTGTCGATGCGGGACCGGCTTGGCCAATGGTGCGAACGGATCGCCGCCGCCGATTTGCTGGATCTGCAAGCCGAATACGTGGCCTTGTTCGACCGTGGCCGCGCCACTTCACTGCTGCTGTTCGAGCATGTCCACGGTGAATCCCGGGACCGGGGTCAGGCCATGGTGGATCTGCTCGATCACTACCAACAGGCCGGCTTCCGTTTGCAAGCGCGGGAATTACCCGATTATCTGCCCTTGTTTCTGGAGTTTCTGTCCACCCGCCGGGAAACGGAAATCGGCCGCTGGCTCGGTGAAATCCGCGCCATTCTCGCCCGGCTGGCGGCACGGTTGGAAAGCCGGGAGGCACCCCAGACTCTGGCCGTCACCGCCTTGCTGGCTCTGATCGGCGCGGAATCGGAAATACAGGCGCATCGGCCCGAGGTATCCCGGGAAGCACCGGACCACACTCCCCAGGCCCTGGACGCGGTGTGGGAAGAGGAAGCCGTGCGCTTCTCCGCCGAATCCGATCAGGACTGTCAGTTGCAATCCGCCCAAGGCCGTCACCGGACCCGACAACGGCAACAGGCCGAGGAACAACCGGTCCGTTTCGTCCCACCCACAGCGGCGGCCGTCAGCGGTCGCGCCAAGGAGTGAGCTGATGGAATCCTTGTCGCATCATCTGCACATATTGCTGTTCGGCATCTATCCCTATATCGCCGTCAGCGTCTTTCTGGTGGGCAGCCTGATCCGCTTCGATCATGGCCAGTACACCTGGAAAACCGGCTCCAGCCAGATGCTGTCGTCGCGGCACATGCGGCTGGCCAGCAACAGCTTTCACATCGGTATCCTGGTGATTTTCTTCGGCCATCTGGTGGGGTTACTGACGCCACACTGGGCCTACGCCTGGATTATCAGCGCTGGGGCTAAACAGATAATGGCGATCCTGGTGGGCGGCATCGCCGGCGTGCTCTGTTTTATCGGCGGCGTCATGCTGCTGTGGCGGCGCCTGTTCAACCCCCGCGTGCGGGCCAGTTCCAGTGCCATGGATACCTTCATCATTGCTCTGTTGGTGGTACAGGTTACCCTCGGGCTGGCCACCATCGGCCCGGCCCTTGGGCATCTGGACGGTGGCCTGATGCTGCAGCTGGCGCACTGGGCCCAGGCCATCGCTTTCTTCCAGGGTGGCGCCGCCGCTTATCTGGAAGGCGTGGGCTGGATCTACAAGGTGCACATTTTCATCGGGTTGACCATTTTCCTGGTGTTTCCGTTCAGCCGTTTGGTGCACGTCTGGAGCCTGCCCCTGGGCTATCTTTTCCGTCGCTATCAAATCGTCCGCAGGCGGGCCTGAGCCATGCAACGCATCGATATGGTGGAACGCCCCGGCGGCGGCGTGATTCAGGTTGGCGAGGCCCTCATCGAGGAGAGCGAGATCGCCCGGGAAACCCAGCACCATCCCGCTGGCGACCTTGATCGGGCCCGGCGACAGGCAGCCAGGGCCCTGGTGATTCGCCAATTGCTGTTGCAACGGGCAGCGCAATGCGGGTTGGATCCGACCGATGAAGAAGCCTGCATCAGCGCCCTGCTGGAGCAGGACCTGCAGGTCCCGGAGCCACACCCGGCTGATTGCCGGCGTTACTATCACAGCCACCCGGAGCGCTTCCAAACCCCTCCCGGCTGGCATCTCCGGCACATCCTTCTGGCCGCCGCGCCGGACGACGCCCGGGCCCGGGACCGGCAGTATCGTCTGGGACAGAAACTGCTGCGCCAGTTGGACGCGTCAGAGCATCGGTTCACGGAACTGGCCCAGCGCTATTCCGACTGCCCATCCCGGGACCAGGGCGGTGAACTGGGCTGGCTGGGGCCGGGACAGACCGTCGCCGAATTGGACCGGGTGCTGGCGCGGCTGCCGACAGGGCTGCACGGGAGACCGCTGGCCAGCCGTTACGGTTGGCATCTGGTACACATCAGAGAGCTGCGGCCAGCGCGCCCCCTGCCCTATGAACACGTCAATGAACGCGTGCGTCACGAACTGCTCGAGCAAGCCAGCCGACGCGCCCTGCACCAGTATCTTCTGGCGCTGGAGAACGATATCGGCGTGCGCGGATTCCACCTCGAGGAGGATTCATGACCGGCCAGCGTTCACGCAAACCGCCCTTGTTGTATTCCTGTTCCGGCTGCTCCGACGTGGCTCAGCTCGCCAACGAAGTGGCGGTGCGTCTGGACCACGCCGGGCACGCCGAAATGTCCTGTATCGCCGGTGTCGGCGGCGGCGTGCCCGGCCTGGTACGCAAGGCCCGCTCCGGGCGGGTGATCATCGCCATCGACGGCTGCCAGATGCACTGCGCCGAGCACTGCCTCAAACGCGCGGATGTACGGCCGGACCACCACGTTCGTCTTTATCAGAACGGACTGCGAAAAAGACGCGGGCGGCGTTATGGTGAAGGGGACATTGAACAGGTGATCGATCAGGTCGTCACCCTGATCAATACCCTGGACCACTAAGCGACGGATACGCCTATGAGCAGGACCGGTGGCCGAAATTACAACAGCGAAAGAACTGCGAGCCGGCACAGTGGCACTGGGCGTCCGGTAACGGCAGATTGGCGGCCCGGCACAACTCCGCGGGATCAAGGATCATCCAGCGACGTCCGCGCCCGCTGATCAAACCGCTCTGGCGAAAACGGGTGAGCAGACGCGACAGCGTTTCCGGTGTTACATTCAGCTGTCTCGCCAGCACCTTGGCGCTTACCGGCAGCACCACCCAATGCTCTGGCCGCCACTCGGTCAACTCCAGCAAATACATCGCCACCCTTTGTCCGGCATTGGTCACCGTGAGCTGGTCCAACCGGTTCACCGCCTGATAAAGCCGGTGAGACATCTCTCCCAGTAAGCGCAGGGCGAAATCCGGCTGTACCCGGACCAGACCGAGCAAGCCAGGGCGAGGCAGGCGGATCAGGGTGCTGGCGCTCTCCGCTTCGGCCGACAAAGGATATATACAAGGTTCGGAAAACATGGCGGTTTCCGCCACCAGGTCCCCCTCGGCGACCACTTGGAATACTTTGTCCTCGCCATCCAGACCCGGCCGGTACAAACGCATCACGCCACTGGTCATCAGGTAGTAGGCGTTCGCCATCTCCCCCACTTCAAACAAATGACCGTTATCTGGCAGATTGATGGTCCGGCCACCCTCACACAGCGCCCGTAAGGCGTTTGGTTTCAGGGTCGAGAACAGCTCCGTCCGCGCCAATACATCAATGATCGCTGACATCGTCCTCTCTTCTTTGATTATGGTTGACGATCCACCGGCAAATGGACCGGCTCGGACCTTATTGAATCAAGAAGCGCCCCCGAGAATCATGATGTAGCTCAAATTCCGGCCCCACACCGCCCATCTCGGCTTTCAAACGGTTTTTCATATGAAGAGGGCAAACGGGGCCATAATGGCCCCGCCAGGCATCCCCTACCGCTTCTCCCGCTTGTCGCGGCGTTTTTCCTTGAGGGATTTTTGTGCCTTCTTTTTGGGTTTCTCTTTACTCATGATCTCACCCATGGTGAACGAGACGTCCCCCCGCCGCGCCGCCAATGACGGGAGGTGGGTCACAGGGCCCCGGAACAGGGCTCGGCGATTCGCGGTATCCCGCCCGGCGCACTCATAACCGCACGGCGCTACCCTCCCGAGGCTCCGCCTCCCGCAGGGCCAGAACTCGAAATTCACAGCGGCATCCGAACAAGGTCACCGTCACCTCATCACCGCGATGGGCTCCCAGCAGAGCAGCGCCCAGTGGCGATAGAATCGAAAGACGACGTTGTTCCGGGGCCGCTTCGTCCGGCCATACCAATTGAAAGCTCCCCTGCTCACCACTGAGCAGATCTTCCATCCGCACGACGGTACCGACGCCAACCCGGGCCTCTCCCCCAGCCTGCCTCAGTGCTTCCAGCTTGCCGAGTACGGCGCTGATTTCTCCGGGACCAGGAGGGAAGCAACACGGGTTCCTCACCGCATACTTTCGAACCATGGGTACAAATCGCTTTTCCAGCCATGAACCACGAACAGGCTTCACCAGCGCGCCTCCACGTCATCATGGAAATGTCGGTTAACGACAGACAGTTGTCGAAATAAAACGAGGGATGCCGGAACAGCCAGAGGCCGTCCGGCTTAAACCGGAAAGGTCAAAGAGGTAAAACGAAAGAAGAGAGTCATTTGCGTTGAGCTAATCAGGATTCAGCACCAATGGAAACCATGACCATAGCCCATTGGTGTAATAAGGCAAGCCCAAAAATCGCCGGAGGCAACGGCTGCCTCACAAGTTCCGATGATTCTGACGCTTGACCGCGGAATCCATGGCCGTGGCCCTCTATTGGTCCAGGCGATATAAAAACGCGCCGATTCGCCGCCACGACGGGGGCTACGAAGTCGCTGTGGGAAGCTGCCTTGGCGGCGAATCAGCGTGTTGCGTATAAGCGGACTTTCTTACGACTGTGTGGACGGCCGTTCCCGCTGGGCACAAAAACCCCGGGCGCGCAAGACAGCGACCGGGGTGATTTATCGGCGGAGGCACCATCAATCCCAGAATTTGTACCAGGGCTTGCCTTTCTCTTCCGCTTTCACGCTGGCATTGGCGTTGGCTTCCGCCTCCACCGAGGCATTGTCCCGAGCTGCGTCCACCTTCTTCATGGCTTCCTCACGTTTGGTTTCGGCCTTGGCTTTGCCGGCTTCGGCCCGGGCGTTGGCCTCGGTTTTGGCGTCTTCCATGCGATTCTTAGCGGCTTCCTTCCTGGACTCCGCGTCTTCCACGGCGGCGTCTTTCTCGGCCTTGGCTTTTTCGAGGGTAGCCTCGGCCTTGTCCTTGGCGGCATCGCGCTTGTCACGCAGAGCTTTCTCGGCGGCTTTCGCATCGGCATCCGCTTTCACCGCTGCATTGACACCAGCGGCCTCCGCATTTACCGCGGCATTGACGCCAGCGGACAGATCCGCCACGGCTACCTGGCTGCTCAGGGCCGCCGTGGAAGCCAGTACCAACATCCAGTGCTTTTTCATATTTCGCTCCTCGTGCAATCTAACGAACTGGAGACACGACTCGTCCCAGATGAGGGCACATTAAATCAGGCGACGGGAAGCTCAAGTAACAAAAGGTAAAAGCGACTCTTTTCTACAAAAAAAGGGAAACCGTTCAAAAAATAAAAATTCCCTCATTGGCTTTTAAAGCTTTATTTACTGTCTTTTCGACCAATCAAAGTAAAACTATTTTCACCAAAAACACTTTTTAGACCATGGTTCCAGGTCAACTTCATTGTTGTATTTGCCGCCTTCTCATATCAACCAGGAACCGGGGTGGTGCCGAACCGCCACCCCCACCATATAGAGAAATACCATTATCGCCGCCAACGCATACCCAGCCCTTCGCGCGGGCGTGGTTCCCCGCTTTATCGCCATGGTGCCCAGGCCTATATAAACCAGAAGAGCCAGCAGCTTGGCCGCCAGCCAGGGCGTTTGGTGAGGCCAGGCGCGCAGCAGAATCATCAGCGTGCCCCCGAAGGTCAGCAACAGCGTGTCCACTATATGGGGAGTGACGCGCACCCAGCGCCGCCGCAGCATCGGCGAGCCGGCCACCGACCAGCCGGCGCGCAGCACGAACAACCCCAGACTCATCGCCGCCAAGGTCATGTGCAGGTGCTTGATCAACAGGTAATCCAACATCATTGCGAGACTCCGTTATACTGCCGGCTAATCCATTGTTCATCGTTTGGAAGCGGGACCATGAAGCTGACCCAATACAGTGACTACTCCTTACGCGTACTGATCTATCTTGGCCTGCGGGGAGAGGCACTGAGCACCATCAGTGCCATTTCAGAAAGCTACGGCATTTCCCGCAACCATATCGTCAAGGTAGTGCATCAGCTCGGACAACTGGGCTATGTGGAAACCCTGCGTGGCAAGAACGGCGGCCTGCGCCTGGCTCATAGCCCCGAAGACATCAATGTGGGCGAGGTGGTTCGCTACACCGAGGCCAATATGAGCCTGGTGGAGTGCTTCGGCGACCAGAATGCCTGTGTCCTTACTCCCAATTGCGTGCTACGCGGCGCCCTCAACGAAGCCTTGAACGCGTTCCTGCACGTCCTTGATGGCTACACCCTGGCCGACCTCATCGAACCGCGGCGGGCGCTGCACAAGCGGCTTTTGCCGACCGTCACCGAGCGGAGCGCCTGAGCCAACCGGTCAACCAAAGGATGGCGGCTCCAGAATCCGGATCAATTGCCGGCGCTCGCCGCGAACCATGTCTTCCAGGGTATAGCCGTCCAGCGTTTCCAGAAACCGTCTCAGCCCCTGCTCGAACACCACCCGCAGTTGACAGTATGGCGTGATCGCGCAGCGGTCCTCGCCATGGAAGCATTCCACCAGAGCCAGGTCCGGCTCCATATCCCGCACCACCTTACCCACCCGGATATCCGCCGCCGGGCGGGCCAGACGGACGCCACCGGTTTGTCCGCGCTGGGTCTCCACGTAACCCAGACGTTGCAGTTGATGCACCACCTTGGTCAGGTGGTGGCGGGAGATGCCGTAAGCCCTGGCCATGTCGGCGATGGTCAGACGCCGCGGTTGCAGCGCCAGTTGAATCAACACGCGCAGAGCATAGTCGGTGTAGCGGGTAATCCGCATCAGCCCGGCCGTCCATCCGCCCTCGGCGCCGCCAGCACCGGGGTATAAAGCCACAGGAACAACAACCAGGCCAGCAACCACAAGGCCGCCGCCAGCCATAGCCCCGGCAGCCAGGACACCATACCGAGCCCGGCGAGCACCCGGACCAGACCGGCGGCCAGGATCGCCAGGAACCCCCAACGCATGCCCGGCAACAGGCGCATGGGACGTCCGGTATGCCCCATGGCGACACGGGTGATCACGCCCAAAATCATGGTGCCGATGGCGCCGGCACCCAAGGCGTGCACCCAGGCCGTGGGGGCCACCGGCAAGCCGGCCTTGGCCGCCGCCCAGAGCCCGAATCCCAGCACCACCCAAAGATGCCCCAGATGCAGAATCCATAACAACGGCTCGCGCCGGACCCGCCAACCGGCCCAACCGGCCAGCCGGACGGCGGCGATCAGTGCCGCCAGCAACCCCGCCAGAGCCACCGCAAGCCCCCGCCACGGGGTCAGTTCCAACACCACCACGGCCAATCCGCATACCAGGCCCGCGATATCCAGCGCCGGCCGACGCCGGACCCGCTCCGGATCATCGCCGTGCAAACGCAGCCAGTTGGCGGTGAAAGCCGGGGTAATGCGGCCGCCCACCATCAGGATCAGCAATGCGCCCAACAGCACCAACCCATGCAGGAAACGGGGATCCCCGCTCCAATGAAACGCCACGTCCAATCCCCACAGGGCAAGCAATACTCCGATCAGGGGCGCCTGGCGAGCCTGGCGCGCGGTCCAGACGCGCCTTGCGGCCAGCATCGCCACCACGGGCAGGAAAGCCAGATCCAGCGACACCGCCAGCAGCTGCCAAGCGTCACCCAACAACAATCCGAGACGGGCCGACAACCACAACCCCCATAGAGCCAGCAACGCGCGCCCCGACACCGGCGCGGTGCCGGTCCAGTTGCATACCGCGGTGAGCAGAAAGCCAGCGATGGCCGCGTTAAGCAGCCCCACCGTCATCTCGTGTTGATGCCATAGCAACGCCGACATCGCCGGTCCGCCGCCGCCGAGCAACCACCACAGCCACAGCGGCAATAGCAGTACGGCGGCAACGCCCGTGGAAACGAAGAAAATACGAAACGGGAAAGCGAACAACACCGCCCATGGTCGTCTTGGTGATCGCGATATTTGATCCATGACAAGGTTCCTCGATACCACCGGCATGACAGTGGGTGATCATGAGACTTTAGATGTATTTTATATGCATCTTTAAAGGAAATACCAGTCCATGTCCACTGCAGCCTCTTCCCCGTCGCGCCGGTGGCCTTGCTCCCGGCTGTTCTTTTCTCTCGCCTGCGCCGAGGCCGTGGTGATGGTGCCGCTTTCCACCTGGGCCCAACTCGATGGCGGCCCCCCGGGCCTGCTGGGTGCCGGTCATGGCATGGAAATGTTGTTCGGGCTGGCGCCGATGTTGATCGCCGGCTATCTGCTCGGCCCGCAGACGCCGGCACGGCTATGGGGGCTTACGCTGCCATGGGCCCTGGGCCGCTGGCAAAGGCTGTTTGCCAGCGCGCCATTTGCGCTATCCGGCTGGGACTTGCTTACTGGTATGCTGCTGGCCGCGCTGCTGCTGCCCCGCCTGCGTCATGCCAGGAAATGGCGTAACCGGGTTGGCCTGGGTCTGGTTCCCTGGTTGTGCCTGATCCCCTTGCTGGTGTGGTGGTTGCCGCCCCCCTGGCCGCGTTTGGCTACCGTAATCATCCTCGCCGCTCTGCTCACCTTCATGGGCGGGCGCATCATCGCGCCTTTGGCCGCGGCAGCCTGGCAGCAACGGGGAGAAGTGTTGCGGGCGCGGGTGCAGCCACGCCTGGAAGGCCTGTTGCTGATCATCTTCGGACTGGCCTGGGGTAGCGCCTGGCGCTACCCCGTACTCACTGGATTATTGCTGAACGCCCTCGGCGCTCTGGTGCTGGCGCGCCTGTGGCGCTGGCGCTTGTGGTCGGTGCCCCGGCCGGATCTATGGCTACTCGGCCAGGGCTACGGCTGGCTGGCGCTGGGGCTCAGTGGCATAGGGCTCGCCTTGATCAGCGGCCATGCCATCACCACGCCGCTGCACGGCATCACCGTGGGCGCCCTTGGCTCGCTCTCCTGCGGCGTCATGGCCCGTCAGGCCGGGCCGCGCCTTCGCGGCTGGGTTCCGCCGCACCGCCCGATGGTGGCGGTGATGGTATTGCTGAACGCCGCCGCGGCGGCCCGCTGGGGCGCGGAGATAGCGCCGTCGTGGCTGCTGCCGGCGGCCTCTCTCTGTTGGAGTCTCGCCTATCTGACCCTGCTGCTTCTGCTCCATGGAAGACCAAGACCACTGAAGACAGAAAATTATCCTTAACATGTATTGTTAATACATCTTTAAAGATATATTTTATATGCACCTTTAAAGCTTGTTCGCCAACCCCATGCCCATGGATCAACAGGAGGACCCGACCATGGCCCACTACCGCAAACTCTGGTGGACGCTGATCGCCGTTCTGGCGGTCACGTTCGCGCTGCTCGGCTACTTCGGTACCGAGGTCTACCGCAAGGCGCCGCCGATCCCGGATCGGGTGGTGACCGAGGACGGCACCGTACTGATGACCCAGGACGACATTCTCGACGGCCAAACCGCCTGGCAATCCGTGGGCGGCATGCAACTGGGATCAATCTGGGGACACGGCGCCTATCAAGCGCCGGACTGGACCGCCGACTGGCTGCACCGGGAGCTGATCCACTGGCTGGAGCTGGCCGCCCGGGAACGTTACGGCCAGTCCTATGACGCCCTGGACAGCGAACATCAGGCGATGCTGCAACGAGCGTTGCGCGATGCCTACCGCACCAACACCTTCCAGCAAAGTGACGGTACCCTGACGGTCAGCAACCGGCGCGCCGAAGCCATGGCACTGACCGCGGACTATTATTCACGGCTGTTCGGCGACGCGCCGGAACTGCGTGGCACACGGCAAAGCTACGCCATGAAGGAAGGCACTCTGCCCAGTGAAAGCCGCCGGCGGGCGCTCACTCAATTTTTCTTCTGGACCGCCTGGGCGGCGGCCACCGAGCGCCCCGACGGGGAAGCCACCTACACCAACAACTGGCCCCACGAGCCGTTGATCGACAACGTGCCCACCGCCGAGAACATCATCTGGTCCATCGTCAGCGTCATCCTGCTGATCGCCGGTGTTGGTTTCCTGATCCTGGGCTGGGCCTTCCTGCGTCGCCATGATGATGAGCCGCCGGCCCCCGCCCGCGACCCGCTCAGTCTGGTCTCTCTGACGCCATCGCAAAAGGCACTGGGGAAATACCTGTTCCTGGTGGTGGCACTCTTCACCTTCCAGGTGTTCCTCGGGGGAGCGGTGGCGCACTACACCGTGGAAGGGCAGCATTTCTACGGCTTCGAGCTGTCTCAATACTTCCCCTACTCGCTGCTTCGCACCTGGCATATCCAGAGTGCGCTGTTCTGGATCGCCACCGGCTTCCTCGCCGCCGGTCTGTTCCTGGCACCGATCATCAACGGCGGCAAGGATCCGAAGTTCCAGAAGCTCGGCGTCGATGTTCTGTTCTGGGCGCTGGTGGTTGTGGTGGTCGGTTCCTTCGTCGGCAACTACCTCGCCATCGCCCAGATCATGCCGGAGAACCTGAACTTCTGGCTCGGTCATCAGGGCTATGAGTACGTGGATCTGGGCCGTCTGTGGCAGATCGGCAAGTTCACCGGCGTCGCCTTCTGGCTGGTATTGATGCTGCGCGGTATCGGCCCGGCCTTGCGCCAACCCGGCGACAAACATCTGCTGGTGCTGCTCACCGCCTCGGTGACCGCCATCGGTCTGTTCTACGGCGCCGGCTTCTTCTACGGCGAGCGCACTCACCTTTCCATCATGGAGTACTGGCGCTGGTGGATCGTGCATCTGTGGGTGGAAGGCTTCTTCGAAGTATTCGCCACCACCGCCCTGGCCTTCATTTTCTATAACCTGGGGCTGGTATCCCGCACCGTCGCCACCGGCGCCAGCCTGGCCTCCGCGTCCCTGTTCCTGCTCGGCGGCGTGCCCGGCACCTTCCATCACCTGTACTTCGCCGGCACCACCACACCGGTGATGGCGGTGGGGGCAACCTTCAGTGCTCTGGAAGTGGTACCGCTGGTGGTACTCGGCTACGAAGCCTGGGAACACAGCAAGCTGCGCGAGCGGGCCCCCTGGATGGAGCAGATGAAGTGGCCGGTAGCCTGCTTCGTGGCGGTGGCGTTCTGGAACATGCTCGGCGCCGGGGTGTTCGGCTTCATGATCAACCCGCCGATTTCCCTGTACTACATCCAGGGTCTGAACACCACGCCGGTGCATGCTCATGCCGCCCTGTTCGGTGTTTACGGCTTCCTGGCACTGGGCTTCACGCTGCTGGTGTTGCGTTATATCCGCCCGCAACTGCGGTTCAGTGACCGTCTGATGCGCAACGGCTTCTGGCTGCTCAATATTGGTCTGGTGCTGATGATCTCCACCAGTCTGCTGCCGGTGGGCCTGATCCAGTTCCACGCCAGTGTCAGCGAAGGCATGTGGTACGCCCGCAGCGAGGCGTTCATGCAACAAGATCTGCTGCAAACGCTGCGTTGGGTACGCACCTTCGGCGATGTGGTGTTCATCATCGGCGCCCTGGCGGTGGCCTGGCAGGTGGTCTCCGGGGTGCTGTTCGGCTCCCGAGCCCCTGCCCTGGAGCCGGCGGAGTCCAACGCCTGAATCAATGCCTGAGTCGCCGCCGGTCCCCGGGGGGCTACCTCCGGGGATTGCGGTGGCGCCAGGGCTGGGTTAGTCTTCGTCCATTGTTCTGGAGATTCCGATGACCATCGCACGCCCTGACAACGCTTCATTCACCGCCGGTACTCCGGTGGCGATGGCGTGTGGCGGTTATTTTTACGGGTATTGGTTTAGCCGCTCGAGCGCCTGAGCCCACCCGCCCAGGCGCCCGGATCCGGGACGCCTGCCAAACCCCTGAACCCCCGGTTGGCTTCCCAACCGGGGGTTTTTCATTTTCGGGTATAACATTTTTCACGGATTTTTTTACTGAAAACAGGATGGAGAGACGCCATGAACCGCTACTACCGTAACTTCGCGCTGTTTTGCTACTGGCGATTTAGCGGCGCCGGCCTTACCGCCGGCCGCCGCCACGACTCGACACCACCATCGACACCCTTGCGCCGATGATCGGCGCCTGATTGCTCAAGGAAAGGATTATGAACGCCTCCGTCGCCACCCTGGCCGAAACCGGCGAAGCCCAGGACCAGGAAACCCGCCACCAACGTCTGCCCAGCCCTGTCGCCCTGCGTGAGGCGCTGCCCCTGGAAACCGGGTTGCAGACTCGCATCCGCCAGCAACGCCAGGCAGTCCGCGCCATCCTCAACGGCGAGGATGATCGCCTGCTGGTGATCACCGGCCCCTGCTCCCTGCACGATCCCGAATCCGCTCTCGAATACGGCCAGCGGCTGGCCGGCCTCGCCGAGCAGGTGAGCGATTCATTGCTGCTGGTCATGCGCGCTTACGTGGAGAAGCCACGCACCACGGTGGGATGGAAAGGGTTGCTCTATGATCCGCATCTGGATGGCCGCCACGACCTGGCCACGGGGCTGCGTCTGTCCCGGGAGCTGCTGCGCGACCTGGCGTGGCTCGGTCTGCCACTGGCCACGGAGTTGTTGAACCCGCTGGCCGCCTCCTACCTGAGCGATCTGCTGGCCTGGGCGGCGATCGGCGCGCGCACCACCGAATCACAGATCCACCGGGAAATGGTCAGCGGCCTGCCGCTGCCGGTGGGCTTCAAGAACGGTACCGACGGCAGCGTCACCGTGGCCCGCGACGCCATGGGCGCCGCCGCCCACGGCCACACCCACCTGGGGCTGGACGATCACGGCCATCCGGCCCTGGTGCAAACACCGGGCAATGCCGATACGCACCTGGTGCTGCGCGGCGGCCATCAGGGCCCCAACTACCAGGAAGAACAGGTACTGGCCGCCCGTAACGCCCTTGAAAGCGCCGGCCTCAATCCACGCCTGGTGGTCGATTGCAGCCATGCCAACAGCGGCAAGGACCCGGCCCGCCAGCCGCTGGTGCTGGAAGAGGTGCTGCGCCAGCGGCGCCAGGGTGACAGCACGGTGGTCGGGGTGATGCTGGAAAGCCACCTCAACGGCGGCAACCAACCCCTTTCCGAATCGCTACGCTACGGCGTTTCCGTTACCGATGCGTGCCTGAGCTGGGCGGACACCGAGGCGCGGCTGCTCCAGCTCGCCCGGGGGTGACGCCGGGCCGTCGGACGTCAGGGTGAAGGACGCCACCGCCGCCATCAGCTCATCCGCCTGGCGGCGCAGATGGTCCGCGTGGTCAGCGGCGCGGGCCACCACCGAAACGTTCTGCTGGGTGACCTGATCCATCTGCGCCACCGCTTCGCCGATCTGCTCGATCCCCCGAGCCTGTTCAGTGGAAGCCACGGCCACGTCATCCATGATGGTGGTGACCCGCGTCACCGCCTCGACAATGTGCTCCATGGTGCCTCCCGCTTTGCCCACCAGAGCCACACCGTCGTCCACTTCCACTAGGGCTTGCTCCATACGGGTTTCGATGTCCTTGGCCAGAGTGGCGCTGCGCCGCGCCAGATCCCGCACCTCCTTGGCCACCACCGCGAAACCGCTGCCCTCTTCCCCGGCCCGGGCCGCCTCCACCGAGGCGTTAAGCGCCAGAATACTGGTCTGCAAGGCAATCCCCTGGATCGCGCTGGTGGTTTCAGCGATCTGCCCGGCGGCGGCGCGCAAACGCTCCATGCGATTCACCGCCGCGCCCATCACCTCGCTACCCTCCGAAGCCACCCGGTGCGCATCGCGGACCAGGCCATGCCCCTGGCGGGCGTGGTCCTCATTGCGCCGCACCGTGGCGGTAAGCTGTTCCATGCTGGAGGCGGTCTCTTCCAATGACGTGGCCAGTTGCTCGAAGCGGGAGGACAGATTGCCGGTGCCGTTGGCAATACCGGCGCTGCCCCGGTGCAGCGTCTCGCAACTTTTGCGCACCCGCTCCACGATATTGGCCAATCCCGATTGCAACGCGCTCAGGCCGGAGTACAACTGGCCGATTTCGTTACCGCCACGACGTTCCAGACGGGCGGACAAATCCCCTTCGGCAATGCGCTCGAAATGCGTCAATAAACGCTGCAGCGGCCGGATCACGTTCACTGTCACGCCCCAGCGCACCAGCAAAACCAGCAGCAGCGCCGCCGCCACGGTCACCGCCAACACCGCCACGCCCTGTCGCACCAGTCCTTCGAAACCTTCGGTGAGACGCCGGGCGCTCTCCTCCGAAGCTTCCAGAAAAGCGTCCGCGCCAGTGGCGAAAGCGTAATTCATGTCGCTGACCCGACCGCGACCGGAGCGATAACTGGCGAAATCCCCTTCCTTGAGCACCGTCAATTGCAGACTCAGGCCAACATTGAGCAACGCGTACAACTGCTCCGACAACGCATCGATGGCCTCCTGCTGTTGCGGTTGCGGGGGGATTTCCAAAAAGCGCTGGAACGCCTGACGAGCGTCCTTCATCAAGGACTCGGCCTCGTCGATCACCGGCTCCGGTTCATCGAAGGACGGCACCCGGATCAGTTCTGCTGCCCGATCCATGGCCACCTGGGCCTGTAGCAGATCAATGTAGGTGCGGTTCAGGGCGCTGGTCTGGCGGACGTGAATCTGCTCCAGGGTACCGAATGCCTGGCGGCTGAAATGGGAGGCGTACAGGCTCACCCCACCAAGCACCAGAATCATCACGCTGAAGCCAAGCAGCACCCAGTCCCAGCTGCGCTTCACCGTCATGTCATCGAGCCATTTCATTCTTTCCCCTTACTCAAAATCCAGGAAGAAGGAAGGATAGAGACTCAATGTGACGGAACGGTAACCGTTGAACCCGATCTCAGCCCTTTTCTGTATGGAGAGGACCGCTGGCACAGAAGGGGCTACGAAGCAGAGCGGCGTAACGCCGCTCTGCTGCCCATAATGGAGGGCACCGCCTCTTCTCTACTGGCAGGCCCCTGCGTTGGTGTAGCTGTCATCCACCACGGTATCAATCCACTGCCGCAGCAAGGCCACCGCCTCGTCGTCGGCCACACTGCGCGCGATCGGCGGCATCATCCGTTGCGGATCGTGTTCCGCTTCCATCCGGCAGGTGACGATGGAGGCCTCGCTGTTACCGGGCACCACGACATGCTGCCGGCCGCAGGAGCCGCCGCCGGTGGCGGTGGGTTTCTTGCAAATACCGTAGCCGGCATCCACGTCGCGGAAGTGGTCCAGGTAATAGCCGGTGTTGGAAGCGGCACCCTTGTCGTTGTGGCAGTGCTGGCAATTGACTTCCATATAGGCCCGCAGCCGCTGCTCGATATCCGCCGGGGAATGGGCTGCTTCGCCGCCGTCGCCGGCCACGTTCCAATGCGGCAAACGAGGCACGTTGGTGGCCACGCCACGGCTATCGATCTGCAATTGCGGCGCGCCGGCCAGCAGGCCCTGCTCCACCCAGTACTGCAATTGATTCACGCGCGGGAAGCCGCCTTGTCCCTGCTCCCCCATGAAGGTGCTTTCCGGCCGGTAGGCCAGATTCAGGTTACGCGGCTTGGGACCGATGGGCGGACTGCCGGTGGCCTGATCGTCATTGCCATGGCAGGTGATGCACTGGTTGGCATTGGGAATGTTGTAGCGCTCGGTGTCGCCACTGATCACCGCGCCACTGTCCACGTCACGGTAATGCCAGCTCACCGCCCGGGCGCCGCCACCCATGGCCAGCCGGGCCACGCCATCCTCATCCCAGATGTACGGCAAGCCGGCCCAGTAAGCATTGCCACTGCTGTTTTCCCGTTTGATCAGCAGGCGGGTCTCCACCAGTTGCTCGGTGCCCTGCTCCTCGTCGGTGAAGGCGAAGGTTTTCGCCAATACCGTCCCCAACGGGAACTCAATGGCGCCGTTCGAGTTGGCGCCGTCCCGACCGTCCTGATACACCGCCTGTTCTCCGGGCGGAATAAAGGCCACCCGGTACTTGGTGGCGTAGTCGGAAAACAGCTTGGTGTTAAGGACAAAGGGCACGCCCCCTTCATGGGGCAGGCTGCGCGGATCCGCCGGATCGGCGAACAGGTTGTATTGATCCAGACGCGGACAGTCCACCGCCAGAGCCGGACGATTGATGGCGTTCTGGGCGGTTTCCGCTTCGCACAGGAATTTCACGTATTCCTCGGACACCGCCGGATCGTGCTCGCCGCTGGGTTCGAACGGCGGAATCGTCACCCTCGGCAGCGGCGCCAGCAGCTTGCCGAAACGGGCCTGGCAGTCGTGATCCTTCAGCTTGCGATCGCTGGGCAGATTCAACAGGCCCTGGATGACCTCCAGCAGCTCAGCGGGATCAAGGAGAGACAGATCCTGCTCGGCCAGAGCCATCACCACTTCGAGCCCATCGGTACCGTGGAAATTCAGATACGGCACGCTGTCTTCATCGAATTGGTTGTCATGAATGCACGAGCCCCACTGCGGCAGTTTTCGCTGCCCCTGATCGTCGAACTTATAGGCGTTGTAGTGGCAGGACGGATTGGGATGCTGGTTGGTGTGGATCGGTTTACCGTTTGCATCGGCGGGCACCGGATCACCGTTGGCGTCCACCGGATAGGGGCAGTCCGCGTCCAGGTCATCGAGTAAACCATCCCAGATGATGTGCGCGCCGCGGCCGAGATTAAACAGATTGTCCAGACTGCCGAGCAACTCGGAAGGATCATTGATGGTGGGCAGATTTTTCAGGCCGATCATCATCGGCAGCAAAGTCTGGATGTCACCGTTCGCGGCCGCCTCCAGATCCGGCGGTGGCAGGCTGTAACCGGAGTTACGGATAACATTGTCGTGGATGTGCAGCCCTTCGGTATAAGGATCCAGCTTCTTGTCGGCGGTTTGCCCTGGACCGTCGATCAGTTCATAGCTGATGTAGAGGATGGCGGCGGTGCTGTGATCCTCGAAGAGGTTGTCGTAAACCTCGATATTGTCGTAGCCCAGGGTGATGAACCCCACCCCACGCGGCACCATGGATACCAGGCCGCTGTGGGCGAAGTTGTAGGTGTTGTTGTTGCGGGCCACGTTGTTGACCATCACCGAGGTGTCGCCGTAGCGGGTGATGTTCTCCAGATCGTAGATGAGGAAGCCACCGGTGTTGCATTCGGCGATATTGTTGTCGTATTCACCGCCGCGCACGTTCTCGATCTCGAACCCCATGACGTTATAGGCGGCGCGACTGTTACGAATAATGGTGGTGTCGGTCTGTCCCACGTAGATGCCGGCATCGGAGGCGCCAATGGATTCCGAGTCCTCCACCAGGATGTATTCCGACTCCACCGGGTAAATGCCATAACGGCCGCTGCTGGAACTGGGCACATAATCCGGCGCCGGGTCGCCCTCGTTGAGTGGCGGCGCGGTGCAGGCCACCTGCAGGCGCCCACTATAATTGGCCGCGGTGATGGGTTCGCCGCCGCCGGACCAGATCGCGCGCACTTTGCTCAGGGTGCCCCATTTCACGCCCTTGAGTTTAAAGGCGTCACCGGGGGAGTCGAGAATAGTCAGATCCTTCACCGTGATGCCGCGCACATTGAGTGCTTCCAGGCCGGTGACGTTGACGCTGTCGCGGAATGACAGCACGGTTTTATCCTTGCCGCAGCCCTGGATGGTGACGTCTTCCGTGGCCTGAATCAGCAGCCCCTGATCCAGCTCGAAGAAACCACATTCGAATTGCAGCACGTCCTTCGGCTTCAGCTGAATCATGGCGTCCACCATACTCTGGGTGGCGTCCTCGCCCGGCGCTACCGTGAACACCCGGCCCTGGCCTTCCGGATCCGGCACTTCACCTCCCGGGTTCTCGCCACCAGGATTATCGCCACCAGAGTCCGAGCCGCCCGAACCACCGCAGCCCGCCAGCACGCCCAACAGCAAACACAAGGACAGCCAACCGATTCCTCGCTCGCACATAAGCAGATCCCCTGAATATTGTTGTTCTGGATCCTTACCCCTCATTTTCATGTGGGTATCTGGTACGGTTGTACTACGTCAGCCGGCGCAGGAATGTAGCGATATTGTCAACGGGGGTTAAAGTGCTCCGGGGGGCTGGGTGGAAAAGGGCTGTACCGGCCGCCAGTTGCCCTGGCCATCCAGGGTTTGCCGATACTCGAAACCGGACAAAATGCGCTCCGGCGGGTGGCTTGAAAACTCTTCGAACACCAGCCCGCGCCAGCCGCCACGCTCCACTCGAACGCTGTAGAGATAGTGGCCGCGCACCGGATCACCGGCACGGCCCCGGCCATGGGCGGAGAGCACCAGCCAATGCACCTGCGGAATCGCCGCCAGCGCTTCACCGATCAAGCGCACCCCGGTGGCATGAGCGTGCTCGCGGTGCAGGCACCGCCGGGCACCGTCGGACAGCCAGGTCACCAATACCCCGGCGCCACGCGGGTGCGGACGCAGTTTGGTATAGGGGAACAGCGCCGGATCCGGCACATCCACTTCCAGGGTCAGGCCGCGCAGATCATCGCTGAGTTGGAACGCCACCTGAGTCACCCGCGGCCAGGGCACCATGGACAACCGATGGGCCAGCACGCCTTCCAGGGCCTGGCGCTGCCCCTGCCGGGCCGCCTGATACAGCCGCCTGAGCCGCTCGAACTGGCCAGCGTGTCGATGCAGGCGCTGCAACCAGGCCAGCCGCACCTGCTGTTGCTGTTCCTGCCACTGCCGCCGCCGACTTGCCAGACAAGCCCGCCGGCGCGCCGACCAAAGCGCCAGGAACCGCTCCCAGAGCCCGGCCCGGAACGGCAACATGGCCGGCTCCGGTTCCTCCGCCGCCATTGGAGAAAGCAGCGGCTGCTCCCCGGGGGCGGGAGTGCAATGGTGCAAGGTCACCAACCCTTCCAGTCGTTGCTGGTGCTGCTGGATCTGCTCATCCACCGACTGACGAACCCCGTCCGGATCCACCCGTAACAACAGCATTAACGCCTGGGGGTCCAGCGGACGTTGCTCCCGGTCCAGCACCTGGATGTTGCCGGTATGCTCGTTGACCAGCAGCGCCGCCACCCGCGACAAGACCTCCAGTTCGCCATGGCGGAGACCCCGCCGCACCAGGGAACGCCGGCTCAGCACGGACTTGAGGCGATGGCCATAGCCCCGGTCGGGCACCAGCAAGCCGCCTTCGCCATGCAGGCCAAGACGGTGGGCAACCCGTTCCGTGGTCTCCGGTGATTCCGGCAGTCCGCTCCAGGCATAGGGGGACGGCGGCCCGAAACCGGGTTCCAGGACTAGGGTGTGGCGCAAACGCTGGGCCATGGCATTACCTCTGGGCGACGATGGACATGGCCGGCGCCATGTCACAACCACGAAAGGTCATGCCCACCCGAATGCACCTTTGCACTGAAGGACCCTCCACCGCAGGTGGATGGCACGAAGATTCCCCCCGATGACCGGTCATCGATGGTATCGATGCCCCCAAAGCGAAGATCCCCATCTCGCTCACCCTCTATCCTTCCCCAACGGATAGTTACCCCGGCGACGCGTCCCAAAGGCGGCGCGGACATTCCTTTCTTTATTCGATCTCAGAGCCTACTCAGGGTCTCGATTCTTCTTCCTGGCCCGGAAGCGCGGTGAACCGATTCACGATGGTCTGGATTCGTGACCTGTTCCAGCGCCCTGCCGGGCAAGGAGACCATAATATGTATTCAGTGTGGTCATACCAACACTGACTACATGAACACGTCGTTTTTTGGAGCCCATGGGAAATGTCCCGTTCCCCCCGCAAGAGTGCCGGCGACTGGCCGTTACGCTGGGATTTGCTGCTGCGTTACCGTTTGATCGAGATCATCGCCCTCTGGGAGGGCCGCCTCACCACCAATCACCTCATGCGCGCCTTCGGCATTGGCCGCCAGCAGGCCAGCAAGGACATCAACCTGTACCTGAAGCAGTATGCACCGGGCAATCTGGTCTACGACCGCTCCCTCAAGGGCTACCGGCCCGGCCCCGGATTCACCCCGCGCTTTACCCTGGGAGCCGCCGACGAGTACCTGCAAATGGTCCGGACCCGCGAGGATCTGGCCGGCTCCTTCGAGCAATTGGCGGTCAGGGAACTGAATATCGAGATGCTGCCGGTGCCGAACCGGGGGCTCCGCCCGGAAGTGCTGCGGCCGCTGATCCAGGCCTGCCGGGAGCGGCGGCGGCTGGAAATCGAATACGTCTCGCTGGCTCACCCCGAGCCGGAGCCCCGGGTAATCCACCCTCATACCGTGGTGTTCTCGGGCTATCGCTGGCACGTTCGTGGCTGGTGTGAGAAAAACCGGGAGTATCGCGATTTCGTATTGAGCCGCATCGGCGACGGCGCCCGTCTGCTCACCCCGGCCAGCCGGGACGCACGGCAGGACCGCCCCTGGCAGACGGTCATCACCCTGCGGCTGGCACCGGACCCTCGCCTGGACGCCAGGCAGCAAGCGCTGATCGCCGCCGATTACGGCATGGAGGATGGTGAACTGGCCCTGCCCACCCGGGCGGCGCTGGTCGGCTACCTGCTACAGTGGCTGCGGTTGGAGCAAACGCCCAACCGCCCGCCGGAGGCACAACAAATCGTACTTATGAATCGGGACGAATGCCGGCCCTGGCTGATCGGCGACAACTGAACGGTAGCGACCATGCTGAACAGAGCAAACCTGGAGCAACATTACCGGCTGGAGCCGCCGGCCTCCCCGGAAGCCCTTGCCGGGGCCGAAGCCGGACTGGGCCGGCCGCTGCATCCGGACTATGCAGCCTTTCTCCGGCTCAGCGATGGCCTGTACACCGGAGGCAACCTGGTGCTGCTGGACGCGGACAGCATCGCGGAACGCAATCGCGATTATGAGGTGGCGGAGTATCTGCCGGGCTACCTGATGATCGGAGACGACAGCGGCGGCATGGCGCTGCTGCTGCGCGACCAGGAGTCTGCCGTGTTTGAAGTGGACATGGGCGTGATGATGGCCTCGGAGCTGAGAGTCAGCGCGGACTCACTGGCGCAGTTGCTGATCCGGTTCCAGGGCCGGACGTTGGGTGAACGCCAGGCTTAAACCATTAGCGTGATTTGGGAGAGGCCTCTTGTCTGATTATGACTTGTCCTTGGTACTGGAGCCGGTCCGGCTCCCCTTTTCGGAGCGGCTGTTCTCCGCCGCCCACCGGGAAGCCCTGCCCGACGGCACGGAGGTCCTCACCGATCTGGACCGGGCCATGCTGCTGGAGAACTCGCAGGAGTTACCGCCGGAGTACCGTATCTGGCAGGACGTGCAGGCCAATGCGGTTTCCCCTTTCTATTGCACCGACGCCTACGCCGCCATCAGCCCGGATATTGAGGAAGCCGTCGCCCCATTCTGGGAACACTGGGAGCCGATCCGGATGACGCTGGTCAAACGCCGTCTCAGGAAAACCCAGACCGAGTTCGAAAACTTCGTCACCACCCTGCTCTACGACGCCGTGGAACAACTCAAGCAGGTGTCGGCGGCACGGCATTGCCTGGGCCCGGACGGCGAACCGGTGCTTGAAGCGCTGTTCCAGGTCTACCATGCTGGCTTTTACCCCTGCGGCTGGCACCGGGACAACAACATCGTCTGCTTCGACCCTTCTGTTCTGGAGGGCCACCGGGTCGGATGCCTGCTCGACTACCCGCTAGCACGCTAGCACGCCATTCGCTGCTAAATAGAATTTCCCGTAGACCTGTCTACGAAGCCGCTGTGGGAGCTTGAGAAATCAGGGGGGCGAGAGAGTCAGCGTCGAGAGGGCGGGATTGATTCGCCGGCGTGCCGGCTCACCCCTCCGGGGCGTCGCTTTGCGACGTCCTGCGCCGCGCAAGCGCGGCTTGTCGAACCGGTGGGTTCTCAGCCCTGCCCGTCACCGATACAAACAAAAACGCCCCGCGGAGCGGGGCGCTTAGGAGAATGGTGGCACGAGAGTCAGGTGCCGAGGGCGGGATGGATTCGCCGGCGTGCCGGCTCACCCCTTCGGGGCGTCGCTTTGCGACGTCCTGCGCCGCGCAAGCGCGGCTTGTCGAACCGGCGGGTTCTCAGCCCTGCCCGTCACCGATACAAACAAAAACGCCCCGCGGAGCGGGGCGCTTTTGTTTGTATGGCGGAGAGGGCGGGATTCGAACCCGCGATACGGTAACCCGTATGGTTCCTTAGCAGGGAACTGGTTTCAGCCACTCACCCACCTCTCCGGAACACGGTCGATCGCTTTGTTCTCACGGCGACTCGTGACATCGCCGCGCATCATACCAGTTTGGACAGAAAATACAGCTCAAAAATCAGGCAGACTCGCCATCAGAGCCTTTTTCGTGCTGGATACGCTGATAAATTTCCTCACGGTGCACCGCCACCTCTTTGGGCGCGTTAACACCAATACGTACCTGGTTACCTTTTACACCCAGAACGGTGACGGTGACATCGTCGCCGACCATGAGCGTCTCGCCGACGCGGCGGGTCAGAATAAGCATGGGAGTTCCCTCCTCGAATCCATATGTTGTTCAGTGAGCGCGGTTTTGCACACTGGATACGAGCCACCCGTCATCCTTGAGCGTTCCACTATCGGGAAGCCGGTACCCGCCCCGTGTGCGAGGCGGGTAGTATGCCGCATGCCAATAAGAATGTCTCGTCAGGCGGCGGGCTGATCCAGCTCGAAGGCCTGGTGCAGTGCGCGAACCGCCAGCTCCAGGTACTTTTCGGCCACCACCACGGAAATCTTGATTTCCGAGGTGGAGATCATAGTGATATTAACCCCTTCCTGGGCCAGGGTTTCAAACATCTTGCTGGCCACGCCAGCGTGGGAGCGCATGCCCACACCCACCAGAGAGATCTTGGCGATTTTGTCATCACCGATGATCTCCGGGCTGCCCAGCTCCGAGGCCGATTTCTGCAGCGCGTCCTTGGCCTTGTTGAAGTCGTTGCGGTGCACGGTGAAGGTGAAGTCGGTGGCGCCGTCGGCCCCCACGTTCTGCACGATCATGTCCACTTCGATATTGGCGTCGCTTACCGGGCCGAGGATCTTGGCGGCGATACCCGGGGTGTCGGGGGCACCACGCACGGTGATCTTGGCTTCATCACGGGTAAAAGCAATGCCAGAAATTACCGGCTTTTCCATATCCACCTCGTCGTCGACGGTAATGAGGGTGCCCGGACCCTCCTGAAAACTGGACAGTACACGCAGCGGCACATTGTATTTGCCGGCGAACTCCACCGAACGGATCTGCAGCACCTTGGAGCCGAGGCTGGCCATTTCCAGCATTTCCTCGAAGGTGATCTTGTCCAGGCGGCGGGCGCTGTCCACCACCCGGGGGTCCGTGGTGTAAACCCCGTCCACGTCGGTATAGATCTGACACTCGTCGGCCTTCAGGGCAGCCGCCAGGGCCACCGCCGTGGTGTCGGAACCACCCCGGCCAAGGGTGGTGATGTGGCCGTCGTCGTTGATCCCCTGGAACCCGGCCACCACGACCACGCGCCCGGCCTTCAGGTCGGCGCTCATTTTCTGGTCGTCGATGTCCTCGATACGCGCCTTGGAGTGGCTGCGGTCGGTGCGGATCGGCACCTGCCAACCGGTGTAGGAACGGGCGTCGATGCCACGGCCATGCAGGGCCATGGACAGCAGCGCGATGGTGACCTGCTCACCGGTGGACACCAGCACGTCCATTTCCCGCGGAGACGGGGTGCCGCTGATGCCGTTGGCCAGCTCGATCAAACGGTTGGTTTCGCCGCTCATGGCGGAGACCACCACCACCACCTGATCACCCTGCTGGTGAAAGCGCGCCACCCGTTCGGCGACGGCCTGGATGCGTTCGACGGACCCCACGGAGGTGCCGCCGTATTTCTGAACAATTAGGGCCATAAATGACGTTGTTCCGCAAAAAAGGGCGCGTAAGGGTAACATTTCCGCGCCCGGTTATCATGTGAGGCCGGTTTTCCCCGCCGAAACGCGGCGGGCTCAGGCCTGTTCCGCCACCCAGTCGTAAACGCCGGCCAGCGCTTTCGGCAGCGCCGCCACGTCGTTGCCACCGCCCTGGGCCATGTCCGGCCGGCCGCCACCGCGGCCGTCCAGTTGACCGGCCACCTGGCGCATCAGATCACCGGCCTTGAAGCGGTCGGTGAGGTCCTTGGTGACGCCGGCCACCAGCGCCACTTTGTCACCTTCCACCGCCGCCAGCAGGATCACCGCCGAGCCGAGCTTGTCCTTCACCTTATCCATGGTCACCCGCAGGGTCTTGGCGTCGGCGCCGTCCACCTGGGTGGCCAGCACTTTCACCCCGGCCACCTCGCGGGCGTCGGCGGTCAGATCACCGCCGGCACCGGAAGCCAGTTTCTGCTTCAGGCGTTCCACTTCCTTCTCCAACTCGCGCACACGGCGAGCCTGGGCACCCACCCGCTCGGCGGCCAGTTCCGGGCTGCTCTTGAGAGTGCCGGCAATCTCCGCCAGCGCCGCTTCGTGTTGACGCACCAGCGCCAGGGCCCCTTCCCCGGTGACCGCCTCGATACGGCGCACGCCGGCGGCGGCGGAGGTTTCCAGGGTGATTTTGAACAGGCCAATGTCGCCGGTACGGCTCACGTGGGTGCCGCCGCAAAGCTCCTTGGAGAAGCCATCGCGCCCCATGGTCAGCACCCGCACCTGGTCGTCGTATTTCTCGCCGAACAGGGCCATGGCACCGGCCTCACGGGCGGCGTCGATGTCCATCAACTCCGTGGATACCGCCGTGTTCGCCAGGATCTGACGGTTGACGATGGTCTCGATCTGCTCGCGCTGTTCAGCGCTCAGCGCCTCGCCGTGGGAGAAATCGAAGCGCAGGTAATCCGGCGCCACCAGCGAGCCTTTCTGCTGCACATGCCCGCCCAGCACCTGACGCAGCGCGGCGTGCATCAGGTGAGTGGCGGAGTGGTTGCGCATGATGTTGTTGCGGCGCTCGACGTCCACGCAGGCATCGACCTTGTCCCCTACCTTCAGAGTGCCGGCTTCCAGCGTGCCCAGATGCACATGGGCGGACTGGCGCTTTTTGGTATCCGCCACGGCGAAGCGGCTGTCGCCCTTGACCAGCAGGCCGGTGTCGCCCACCTGACCACCGGATTCGGCGTAAAACGGCGTGCGCGCCAGCACCACCATGCCTTCATCACCGGCATTGAGGCTGTTCACGGCGTTGCCGTCCTTGTAGAGACCGACGATCTCGTCCTGATCCGCCAGCTTCTCGTAACCGGAGAAATCGGTCACCGACTCGATGGTGAGACGGTCGCTGTAATCATTGGCAAAGGCGCCGGTGCCCCGGGCCAGGGCCCGCTGCGCTTCCATTTCCTTTTCGAAGCCGGCCATATCCACGGTCAGGCCGCGCTCGCGGGCCACGTCGGCGGTCAGATCCGGCGGGAAACCATGGGTGTCGTACAGCGCGAACACCACATCGCCGGGCAGTTCGCTGCCTTGCAGGCCGGCAATGGCATTTTCCAGCACCTTCATGCCCGCGTTGAGCGTGCGGGCGAACTGTTCTTCCTCGGTGAGCAGTGCTTTTTTGATGCGTGCCTGCTCGCGCACCAGCTCCGGGTAGGCCTGGCCCATCTGTGCCACCAGCGCTTTCACCAGGGTGGAGAAGAACGGCTTGTCCTGCCCCAGTTTATGGCCGTGGCGCAATGCCCGGCGGATGATGCGGCGCAGCACATAACCGCGCCCCTCGTTGGAGGGAATCACACCATCGCAGATCAGGAAGCTGGCGGAACGGATGTGGTCGGCGATCACCCGCAGAGACTTCTCTTCCAGATTCTGGCAACCGGTGGCTTCGGCGGCGGCTTTCAGCAGGGCCTGGAACAGATCGATTTCATAGTTGGAGTGGACGCCCTGCATCACCGCGGCAATGCGCTCCAGCCCCATGCCGGTGTCCACGCTGGGCTTGGGCAGCGGCTTGAGTTCACCGTCCGGCTGGCGATCGTATTGCATGAACACCAGATTCCAGATCTCGATGTAGCGATCCAGGTCATCGTTCTCGGAGCCCGGCGGGCCACCGGGAACGTCCTCGCCGTGATCGTAGAAGATTTCCGAACAGGGACCGCAAGGACCGGTGTCCCCCATTTGCCAGAAATTGTCCTCGTCCAGGCGGGAGAAGCGCTCGGCGCTGACACCCATTTCCTTGAGCCAGATGTCGGCGGCTTGGTCATCGGAGACATGCACCGTCACCCACAGGCGCTCTTCCGGCAGCCCCAGGGTGCCGGTGAGGAATTCCCAGGCAAAGCGGATCGCCTCGCGCTTGAAGTAGTCGCCGAAGCTGAAATTCCCCAGCATCTCGAAGAAGGTGTGGTGACGGGCGGTGTAGCCCACGTTTTCCAGGTCGTTGTGCTTGCCGCCGGCACGCACGCAGCGTTGCGAGCTGGTGGCACGGGTGTAATCCCGCTTTTCACGGCCCAGGAACACGTCCTTGAACTGGTTCATCCCGGCGTTGGTGAACAGCAGGGTGGGATCGTTCTCCGGCACCAGGGAGGAGGACGGCACGACCGTATGGCCCTGGCTGGCGAAGTAATCAAGAAAGGCCTGGCGAATCTCAGCGCTCTTCATATAAGGAACACGTCATTGCTGGATTGGGGGTGACCGGCAAGTATAGCGTCGTCATCGATCGGTTGCGATGGGTCACGAACACCGATAGGCATGGCCGATCAACCCTTGAGGAAAGCGGCGGAACAGGTCACCAGCACCATGATCAGCAGCAGCCCTTTGAGCCAGCCGCCGGAGACCCGGTGAGCGAAGCCCACCGCCAGACGCACTCCCAATAAAGTGCCCAGCCCCACCACCAGACCCGGCAGCCAGGCCACCTGGCCGCGCCAGACGAACACCACCAGAGCGAGGATGGTAAAGCTGGCGGTCATGGCCAGTTTCAGCGCGTTGGTGCGGCGCAGGTCATAGCGTAACTGGCCGGCCAGCACGGCGATGGCCAGGAACCCGACGCCGGCCTGGGCAAACCCGCCGTAAGCGCCGGTCAGGAACAGGCCCAGCCAGGCGGCGGGGGTACTGGCCAACGCCTTGGGCGTTTCGCCCTCCTCCGGCATCAACGTGGAGGGACGCACCACCATGATCACCGCCATCACCACCAGGGTGGTCAGCAACACCGGTTTGAGAATGGTCGTGGGCAGGAAAGAGGCGGCCACCGCGCCGATCAAGGCACCGCTCAGGGTGGGAATGAGGATGCCGGGCAGGACCTTGAACGGCACCGAACCGTGCCGGTGGAACTGGCGCACACCTTCCACGCACTGAATCAGTACCGCCACCCGCATGGTTCCGTTGGCCAGGGCCGGGCCCATGCCACTGAGCATCAGCAGCGGCAGAATCAACAGGCCGCCACCGCCGGCCAAGGTATTGATAAAGCCGGCGATCACCCCCGAGCCAAGCAGGGCCGCCACCAGCCAGGGGTCGCCAAGATATTCCATGGGGCGGACGTCCAGGGCAGAAAACAGGAGCGGGTATTATGCCTGTTGACGAGGCGGGGCGCTTGCACGCAACAGGCTATTCGCGAGCAAGCTCGCTTCTCACAGAGAGGGGGAACTACGAAGCCGCTGTGCCGCTGTGCCGCTGTGCCGCTGTGGGAGCTTGCCTGCAAGCGAATTGGGGAGGGCACAAGAGCTAAAAAAATTCGCTTGCAGCGGCCCGCCGCCCGGACAAGCTCCTTGTATCTCTCCACGAGTGTTGGTTAGCTACCGGCACTCCCGGGTCGGACCAAAGCCTGGCAAGCTCCTGAGGGCCAAGACCCTGTATTGTAGATCTGGCTCCGCCCCACATTCTCTTAAATCTGAACGGTATCCGGGCTCTCCTCACAGCGGGATGAAGCCGTATAAGCAAGGGAAGACACGAGAGATGGCGTTTATTG
>NZ_OBMO01000010.1 GCF_900217905.1 Alloalcanivorax xenomutans | reverse complement strand
CGCCCGCACCGCCTTCGCCCTGATGAAGCAGCAACAAGAATATTGCCCCGCAAAGCTCTTTTAAGCGTTGCAGGGCACCATAGAATCTCCCACAGCGGCCTTGTAGCTACCTCTTTCCGCGATTTGGTGCATAAACGTTCCCTCAAGACTCCTCACCTATTTACCCTAAAGCCGCCCCTCACACGCCTTCCCGTCAATGTCTGTCAACGACTGTTCGCCAACAATGCGGCATCCGGCCCGTTTGCCAACCGAAGGTGTGTTTATGCCGAGTTACAAGGCTCCCCTGCGCGATACGCGCTTTTTGATGAATGAAGTGTTTGATTTCGAAAGCCACTACAAGACGCTGCCCAACGGGGAAGAAGCCACCCCGGACATGGTGGAAGCGATCCTGTCGGAGATGGCCAAGCTGTGCGAGAACACCGTTGCCCCGCTGTATCAGAGCGGCGATGAGGAAGGTTGCCGCCTCGAGAACGGGCAGGTGTTCACCCCCAAAGGCTACCCCGAGGCTTATCGCGAATTCGTCGCTGGAGGCTGGCAAGGCCTGAGCCATCCGGTGGAGTACGGCGGCCAGGGCCTGCCCATGTCCCTGGGCCTGATCAAGCATGAAATGCTCGGCACCGCCAACTGGTCCTTCGCCATGTACCCGGGCCTGTCCCTGGGGGCGATGAACACTATCCAGATGCACGGTACCGACGAGCAGAAAGAAACCTATCTGACCAAGCTGACCGAAGGCACCTGGGCCGGCACCATGTGCCTGACCGAGCCGCAATGCGGCACCGACCTGGGGCAAGTGAAAACCAAGGCCGAGCCCCGGGAAGACGGTTCCTACAAGATCACCGGCACCAAGATTTTCATCTCCTCCGGTGACCACGATCTCACCGAGAACATCGTCCACATCGTACTGGCGCGCCTGCCGGACGCCCCCGCCGGCACCAAGGGTATTTCGCTGTTCATCGTACCCAAGTATCTGCCGGGCCAGATCGGCGAGGACAACGGCGTGAGCTGTGGTGCCCTGGAGAAGAAAATGGGTATCAAGGCCTCCGCCACCTGCGTGATGAACTTCGACCAGGCCACCGGGTTCCTGATCGGCCCGCCCAATCAGGGCCTGGAGTGCATGTTCACCTTCATGAACAGCGCCCGTGTCGGCACCGCGATTCAAGGTGTGGCCCACGCCGAACGCGCCTATCAGGCCTCCCTGCCCTACGCCAAGGAACGTCGCTCCATGCGCGCCCTGTCCGGTAAGAAAGACCCGGAACAGGTAGCCGATGCTCTGATTCATCATGGCGACGTGCGCCGCATGCTGCTCAAGCAGAAAGCCTATGCCGAAGGCGGCCGCGCCATGGCGTACTTCACCGCCATGTACGCGGACCATATGATCGCCGGCATGCTGGAAAACGATCAGAAGAAGTACGACAAGTGGGACAGCGAATTGGGCTTTCTCACCCCGATCCTGAAAGGCTTCCTCACTGAAAAAGGCCTGGAAGCCGCCAACGAAGCCATGCAGGTATTCGGCGGCCACGGCTATATCAAGGAACATGGCATCGAGCAGATCGCCCGGGACGCGCGCATCTCCACCTTGTACGAAGGCACCACCGGCATCCAGGCACTGGATCTGCTTGGCCGCAAAGTGCTGCTGACCAGCCGCGGCAAATGTGTGCGCAGCTTCTCCAAGAACCTGGTGGACTTCGGGCGGCAGCACCTCAAGGACGCCAAACTGCGCCCCTACGCCTGGAAGCTGCTGAAAATCGCCGCCGAATGGAACTATCTGACCACCCGCATCATGCTGGCCGCCACCAAGGACCGGGACATCGTCTCCACCGCCAGTTATGACTACCTGATGTACTCGGGCTACGCCATGATGGCGTACTTCTGGGCCCTGCAGGCCGCCACCGCCCGCGACAAGCTGGAGAACGGAGGTAATGAGCCGGCGGAGTTCTACAAGGCGAAGCTGGCCACCGCGGAGTTCTATTTCGATCGCCTGCTGCCCGCCGCCAAAGGCCATGCCGACGCGGCGCTCAAACCCACTCGCAGCACCATGCAGATGAGCGCGGAGCACTTCTCGTTCGACTACGAGTAAGCGTTCTCACACCACTAATCGCGGTCGATCGACCGCTCCCACGGGGGACTGGTGCTGTCCCCGTGGGAGCGGTCCTCCGCATATAGGAAAGAGCCGCGATGATCTTTCAATCCGGCGGTGTTCGCGGTTTGCGCCATTGCCGGATTACAGCCAGTCCAGTACCTCGCCAAGGTGATCCAGCACCAGATCCGCCTGGTCCTGGAAATGTCGATTCTTCCCATTGCGCAACAATCCCGATGCCATACCGGCATTACGGGCGGCCTGGAGATCAAAGACGAAGTCCCCGACATACACCGTGGCGGCCGGCCGCAATCCGAGTTGATCAGCGATCAACAGTAAACCTTCGGGATGTGGCTTCGGAGCACAATCCTCGCGGGTCAGGATCAGGTCCACCGGCAACCCCAGCACGGCATTGGTCCGTGCCACCGCCGCCCGACTGTTACGGGTGAGGATACCCGTGGGCACGCCCTTCCGATGGAGCGTCTCCAGAACGTGTTTGGCGCCGTCGATCCAGGTGGCCGCCGCCGCCCCTTCCATTTCATGGCGATCAATCACCGTACTCGCCCAAGCTGCCTGCTCCGGGTCTTCCAGGGTCGCCAGGTGCTCAAGCACACCAATGCCTTCAGGAAACCCCAGTTCCAGCCGCAAAGCGGCGAAATCCAGCCGGGTATCCACCAAGGTCCCGTCCAGATCGAACAACACCGCCGCGAACGGTCCCTTGGGCATACAGCGAATTCCCCATGAAGCGCGGATTCCCAATAATCCGACATGGCAACATGCCGGATTATTGGTGTCTCGGCGAACGCTGTAAACCAACCCGTGCCGGCGTCACCTAACGGTGAATCCGGCGGCGCAGGCCAGCCAGCAACGCCAGGGTGATCAGGCCACCGAGGGCACCGCCGCCTGAGCTGCCGGAATCATCCTCATCGCCGGGCTCGGGTTCCGGCTGGGGCTCACCACCATCCAGGGCCAGGTCCACCCACACCGGGTCATGGTCGCTGGCGCGGTAGGCGTCGGTGGCGTAGAAGCTGTCGATCTGCCCTTCGCTCTTATATTCGGTGTTGTAATCCAGGGCGCGGGGCTCGTCGGCGTTGATGTGCCATTCACCAGCGCCCAGGATCGCGCTCTCCAGTCCCGCGTCCGCCAGTGCGTGGTCCAGATAACCGGTTTCGCCCTTATATACATAACTATAGGCGTCATCGCCGTTAAAGCGGGCCAGCAGATTCTGGTAGCCCGTCTCTTCCAGTGCACGGATCGGATCTTCCTTGGCGTAAGCATTGAGGTCACCAATGATCAGGGTACCGGCGGCGGCTTCCTCCAGACCAGTGGGGTTGTTCGCCAACCAGTCAGCAAGCATCCGCGCGGACTCGGTGCGCAGCGGATTCCAGCAACCCTGGCCGTGTTCCGCGTTGGCGTCGTCGTTGTCCTCTGCTTTGGGACAGCTGCCCTTGGACTTGAGATGGTTCACCGACACCGTGACCACTTCCCCGCTGTTGAGATGACGGAAGCTCATCGCCAGCGGTTGCCGGCTTTTATCGGTGAAAGGCCCGCCTTCGAGCGTGGCCGGCTGGCCCACCGGTTCCACCACATCGGTGCGGTAGAGCAAACCAACGGCGATGACGTCGGTGCCCAGCCGCTCCAGCCCCGGGTCAACAAAGGCCCAGGACGTTCCCAAAGCCTCGGTCAGTTCGGCGATGGCGGAGTCGTTACCGTAGCCGTCGTTCTCGATTTCCATCAGGCCGATGACGTCAGCATCCAGTTGCGACAGGGCGGTGAGAATTTTCGCTTTTTGCCGTTCGAATTCGGCCGGATTGTTGGCGCCCCGGTAGTCTGGATCATCAAACCCGCCGCCATTACCGTCACCGTTGAAGAAGTTCAGTACGTTGAACGCCGCCACCCGCAGGTTGCTGCCGGCGGTGCGGGCAGGCGCTTGCGGGCGCGGATTGGCGGCTTCGATCTGTACCGATACCGGCTGGATGCGCCAGTCATTGAAGCCGTAGCTGACAATGCCTTCCAATCCGGTAACGGTGTCCCCGACCCGCAGGGTATTGGTGGCGGACAGGCCGCCTTCGGGGTAGATCACCGGATCCGGATTCTGCGCGTTGCCAGCATCATCCAACAAAATCCGGTTGAGGGCGTTGGCTTCGGCCACCGCGTTGGCGGCGTCTCCGGGTTCGGCCGCGTGGGTGGGAATCATGCGGCGACCGTGGCTGAGCATCACCGAGCCGTAGCGGGCCAGATCATAGACTTCGCTCACCGTCAGGGTTTGATCGCTCACTACCCACATCCCTTCCAGAGCTTCCATCTGATCCGCCTCGGTCAGCGGCAAAGTCAGTGTCGCCGGCGTCACCGCCACTTGAGCAGCGCACACCTCACCTTCACTCCAGGCAATCTGGGTCTGGCCGTTCTCCTCACTGATGGCACCACTGGCACGGATCTGATTGCCCGCCTGCACCGAAACCTCGTTATTACCGGTATAGACGAACAGCCCTTCGGAGGTCAGCTCATCCCCATCCCGGTCGCCGTTGTCCTCGATCACGAAGAAGCCGCTGAGACCCGGGAAGACCGCGGTGACCACCGCTTCCACCACATGGGCCTCGCCGATCAGCGGGGAGGCGTCTCCCTGCCCCTGGATTTGCGAGATCAGGGTGGCGGGATCACCGCAGCTGCCCAGTTCCACCATCGGAGGTTCTTCTTCTTCCGTTCCCTCTTCTCCGGGCAGGCCCAGACCGCTGAAGTCGTCCTTGTCGAACACGATCCATTGCTCCGCGGGATCGAAGGCGTCATCAATGACGGTGTCTCCGCTGGTCACGGTTGCCATGCGCCGCAGGGTACGGTCCTTGGTGGTGACGTCGCCGTTGGTCCAGGCGTCTCCGGGGTCCTCGCCGACCCGGCCGAAGCTGTCCACCACGGCATCGCCGTTGAACAGTACGTAGGCGTCGTCACCGTTGTGGTTGATGGTGTCGCTGGGTAGATCGCCTTTACTGATCAACTCGCTGTCGGCTCTGGAATCATCAGTGATGATGACCAGGACTTCCCCGGCTTCCAGCACCCCCTCCAGCGTTTGGGAGCGCGAGGCCGTAACACCACCATTGGAATACAGTTCAAGACGATAGCCATCCAGGCTGACGGCGCTGCCGCCATTGTTGTATAGCTCCAGGGCTTTATTGTATCCACCGCCCTCGACGTACTCGCTGATCAGCACATCCCCGTGGGCGAGCGGTCCCACCAGGGCGCAGGCAAGGATCAATGAAAGGCGCGTCATTCCAGACTCCCAAAATTTTTGCCCCAGGCTGGCTTATGGGTGTGACCGTTCGGTGGCATGAAGATGGCAGGAATATTGCACCTTTTTAGTACAGAGAGTGAGGGTGCAGAGAACGGATCACACCGCCAGTATGGGGTGTCATGATAGGGCGTGCCCGACCGGCTCGATCTTTGATCGCGCCGGGTCTGGATTTTAGGGCACTATCAACTATTGCCAGGCAGATAAGCGTTAACCGCATAACAAAGGGGATGGCATGAAATCACTGAGTCCCGTGGACCAGCTCTTTCTGTGGCTGGAAAAGCGCCAGCAACCCATGCATGTGGCCGGGTTGCAGTTGTTCTCGTTTCCCGAGGATGCCGGGCCCAAGTACGTCAGCGAACTGGCCCAGTCGATCCGCGACTATTGCTGTCCCGAGCCCCCGTTCAATCAGCGTCTGACCCGCCGTTTCGGCCAGTATTTCTGGACCGAGGACAAGCAGTTCGACATCGATCACCACTTCCGCCACGAGGCGCTGCCCAAACCGGGCCGAATTCGTGAACTGTTGTCACTGGTGTCCGCCGAACACTCCAACCTGCTGGACCGGGAACGGCCACTGTGGGAGGCCCATCTGATCGAAGGGATTCGCGGACGCCAGTTTGCCCTCTACACCAAGGTGCACCATTCCGTGGTCGACGGTATCTCCGCCATGCGCATGGGCATGCGGGCGCTGTCCAAGGATCCGCATGAGCGGGACCTGCCGCCAGTGTGGGCCTATAAACCCGAGAAAAAACAACGCTCTCTGCCCAGCAATCCGGTGGACGCCATGAGCAGTCTGGCGCGCCTGACCGCCGGCGTGAGCAAGCAGGTGGCCACGGTGCCGGCGCTGGCGCGGGAACTGTATAAGGTCAGCCAGAAAGCCAAGACCGACCCGAACTACGTGTCCATCTTCCAGGCGCCGGATACCATGCTGAACCAGTGCATCACCGGCTCCCGTCGTTTCGCCGCGCAAAGTTTTGCCCTGCCTCGTCTGCGCAAGCTGGCCGGTACTTTCAACTGCACCATCAACGATCTGGTATTGAGCATGTGCGGCCATGCACTGCGTGAATATCTGATCGGCCAGAACGCCCTGCCGGACCAGCCGCTGATCGCCATGGTGCCACTCTCCCTGCGCAAGGATGACAGCGCCGGCGGCAATCAGATTGCCCTGATTCTGGCCAATCTCGGCACCCATGTGTGTGATCCGGCCAACCGCCTGCGTATCGTCCAGGCCTCGGTGAAAGACGCCAAACGGCGCTTTGCCCAAATGAGCCCGGAGGAAATTCTCAATTTCACCGCCCTGAGCATGACTCCCACCGGTCTCAACCTGCTCACCGGGCTTGCACCAAAATGGCGCGCTT
Organism: Alloalcanivorax xenomutans; assembly: GCF_900217905.1. Classification (GTDB taxonomy): domain Bacteria; phylum Pseudomonadota; class Gammaproteobacteria; order Pseudomonadales; family Alcanivoracaceae; genus Alloalcanivorax; species Alloalcanivorax xenomutans. The sequence continues at coordinate 173,653 of NZ_OBMO01000010.1, read as the reverse complement.
TCAATGTGATTATCTCCAATGTCCCCGGACCGCGGGAGCCGTTGTATTGGAATGGCGCCCGCTTGCGCGGCATGTACCCGGTATCGGTGGTACTGGATCGGATCGCCCTCAATATCACCCTGACCAGCTATCAGGATCAGCTGGAATTCGGCCTGATCGCCTGCCGCCGGACCCTGCCCTCCATGCAGCGCCTGCTGGATTATCTGGAAAATTCGGTACGGGAACTGGAGATCGCCGCCGGTTTCAAATAGAAACCGGCCCGGCCCCGATTGCGGACCATATTCCCGCCACGAGCCTCGGTTACAAAAAAATCGGTGGTGCCGGCTAGAAAAGGGGAGTAGAGTCGGAAGTGCTGCAGATTCAGGCAGTGGTGGTTTGTTTTGGTAGTTGCCTTCCCCCGCGCGAAGCTGAGAAGTCTCCGAACACCCTCCTCCGGTTTGCAAGCAAAACCCTATGTAAAGTTTTGAGGTATAGATTCACATGGCTACTGGTACCGTTAAATGGTTCAACGAGTCCAAGGGGTTCGGTTTCATCTCCCAGGACGACGGTGGTGCGGACGTATTCGTTCACTTCAGCGCGATCCAAGGCTCCGGGTTCCGTACCCTGGCTGAAGGTCAGAAAGTTTCCTTCGATATCCAGCAGGGCCCGAAAGGCCCGCAGGCAGCTAACGTAGAAGCCGGCTAAGGCTTCTTAGTACGCTGGAAAGCCCCGCCTCGCGCGGGGTTTTCATATTAAGGACTCAGGGCGACGGCGAAAGCCGGACCGTCGGATTCTTCTTTTTTATCTCCCAACCTCCCCCTTTGCTCCGGACAACCTGTCCGCCGCGGCAACTTGACGGCCTCGCCACGTCTCCCTGTATTACGACGACAATCGACAAAGCCAGGCAGAGACCATGACGATTACCCTGTATGGCGGTGAAGTCAGCTACTTCACTGGCAAAGTCCGCGCCTACCTGCGCTGGGCGGATCTTCCGTTCGAGGAAGTGATCGCCAGTGCCGACGTTTACAGACAGGTGATTCTCCCCTCCGTGGGCGTACCAGTGATTCCGGTACTGCGCACCCAAAGCGGCGAGATCCTGCAAGACACCACTGTGATCATCGATACCCTGGACCGGGATCGCGCCAACGGCCCGCCTTCCGTCTATCCCGCCACCCCCATTCGCAAGCTGGTCGCACTGATGCTGGAAACCTACGGGGATGAATGGCTGGTGATCCCCGCCATGCACTACCGTTGGCACTATGATCGCGAATGGGCAATGGGCGAATTCGGCGCCCTCAATGCGCCTCAGGCGTCCGCCGAAGAGCAGTTCAAGATTGGCGGCAAGCTGGCCGTGCCTTTCTCCAACGCCGCGTCACTGTTGGGCGCCACACCGGACATGATGGACGCGGTGGAAACTGCCTACGAAGCCCTGCTGGCGGAGTTGGATGCCCATTTCGCCTCGTCACCAGCCCTGCTTGGAGCCCAGGCCACCATGGCCGACTTCGGCCTGATCGGTCCGCTCTATGCCCATCTCTATCGCGATCCCACACCCGGTGAGCTAATGCGTCGGCGGGCACCGAACGTGACACGCTGGGTGGAGGAGCTGCAGTTTCAGCCCCAGCGATTGAGGCAACCGCTGGACGATGGTGATGACATCCCCGCCACGCTGCTGCCGATCCTGCGCCGTATGGCCCGGGAACAGTTGCCGCCTTTGGTGGACGCCGCCGGCAAGGTCAGTGCCTGGATGGCGGAGCATCCCGGCGAGCCTCTGCCCCGGACCCTGGGCAAGCACGGGTTTGAGCTGGAAGGCCGGCGCGGGGAAAGAATCCTGCGTCCCTATAGTCTGTGGATGGTGCAGCGGATTCGCGATCACCTGAAGGGGATGGAGCCAGCGGCCCGGGAACAGGCCGATGCCTTTTTACGTTCGATTGGCGCCGACGCCTTGATTGATTTTCCAGACCCGCCAAGACTGGCCCGGGACAAATTGTCCGTACGACCAGCCGGGGGTTGAAGGCCGCCGAATCGCTCGTCCGTACAAGCGGCGACAGCCCTGCCTTTAGCGGATCAGACCACGCCCTGGCGCAGCATCGCCTCCGCCACCCGCACGAAGCCGGCCACACTGGCGCCCTGGACATAATCCGGGCGCTTGCCCTGGCCACCATATTCCAGGCACTTATGGTGGATGCGCGACATGATGTCGTGCAGACGCCGGTCCACTTCTTCACGGCTCCAGGGATGACGCAGGCTGTTCTGACTCATCTCCAGACCGCTTACCGCCACACCGCCGGCGTTGGCGGCCTTGCCGGGTCCGTAACCGACACCGTGGCTCACTAAATGGGCAATCGCCTCCGTGGTGGTGGGCATATTGGCGCCCTCCGCCACCCAGCGGCAGCCATTTTCCACCAGAACACGGGCGTCCTGTTCATCCAGTTCATTCTGGGTTGCACAGGGCAAGGCGATGTCACAGGGGAACCGCCAGGGCTTGATGCCGCTTTCGTAGGTCAGACCATCGTGGTGCTCCGGCAGTTGATGGAGGCGACCACCTTCCTCCTGGATCCGATCAAGGGTCTCCAGATGTTCCTGAGTCAGCCCGTTGGGAGCATGCAAGGCACCGCGGGAGTCGGACAAAGTGATGACCGTGGCGCCTTCCGCCAACGCTTTCTCCGCCGCGTAGCGAGCCACGTTACCAGCGCCGGACACCGCTATCCGCCGCCCCTCCAGGGACTCTTGCTGTTCCTGAAGCATGTATTGAAGGAAATACACCAACCCATAGCCGGTGGCTTCGGTGCGCAGCAGGCTGCCGCCGAAGACCGGCGATTTGCCGGTGATGGCACCGCTGTCGTGGGAGCGGTTCAGTTTCCGGTACATACCAAACAAGTAGCCGATTTCCCGGGCTCCGACACCAATATCTCCGGCCGGGACGTCGACGTCGGAACCGATATGATCGAACAGTTCCGCCATAAAGGCCTGACAGAATCGCATGATCTCGCCATCGGAACGGCCATGGGGATCAAAATCCGCCCCCCCTTTACCGGATCCCAGGGGCAGGTCGGTTAATGCATTCTTGATGGTCTGTTCCAGAGCCAGGAAACGCAGGACATCGAGATTCACCGACGGATGGAAGCGCAATCCGCCTTTATAAGGGCCGAGAGAACCGTTCATTTGCACACGGAAGCCACGGTTCACCTGCACCCTCCCCTGATCATCCACCCAGGGTACACGGAAAATGATCACCCGCTCCGGCTCCAGCAGGCGCGCGAACAAACTCGGATCCGCGTAGCGAGGCTGGTTCCGCAGGAACGGCGCCAACCCTTCAAGCAGACCACTGGCCGCCTGGTGGAAGTAGGTTTGATGGGGATCTTTTTCCCGCAGTCCATTGATCAGGGTATCGATGTCTATAGTCAAAGCCGTCTCCTTTTATTCAGGCAATACTTGATCCAATCGTTGTTTTCGACGCCGCCAGTCCGGCATGCGTCTATCCATAAGGTCATGGAATTGCGGTCCATGATGGGCGTACTCCAAGTGACAAAGTTCGTGCATTACCACGTAATCGATCACCTCAAGGTCGTAGCGCATCAGCGCCAGGTTCAGGTTGATGTACCCCCGCTGGGACAAAGATCCCCAGCGAGTGCGCATTTTCTTGATCCTCAATACCGGTAATTCATGGCCACGGGCCGCGAACCAGTGGAATTGCCGTTCGATACTGTGCTGGAACTGGTCGCGCGCCTGTCGCCGCCACCAGGCTTCCACGGCTTCCCTGACCGTCTCCTCCAACGCCGGCGGCGGCACCGCCACGGTCAGAATATCCCCTTCCAGCTCCACCCGGGGTCTGGCCGCATGGGTAACCCGCAACCGCACCGGGCGGCCCAGGTGCGGCACGGTATCACCTTCCCGCCAATGCTGGCGAGGCCGGGCGCGCCAATAGGCCTGCTGGCGCCGGATCCAGTCCCGGTGTTCGTGCACGAAGTCATCGATGTGCCGGCGGCCGAGACGTAACGGCGCGCGGACTTCGACCTGGCCATCGGCCGCCACTCGTAAAGCCAGTGTACGTCGCTTGGAGCGAACCAGTTGATAATCCATGCGGGTTACCTGGAGATATCCGGTGCGGGACGGGGCCGGATCAGCGATCCGTTTCCCGCCGCATTTGCGACGCCAGCTGCTGAGCCACCGCGTCCGCCGGGCGGGCGTAGGGGGCCAGCCACAGATAGAGCACGGGAATAATGAACAGGGTCAGCACAGTGGCGAACAACAGGCCACCGAGAATCACCACCCCTATGGTCATGCGGCTTTCCGCTCCGGCACCGGTGGCCAGCACCAGGGGGACCGCGCCAAAGATGGTGGAAATACCCGTCATCAATACGGGCCGGAAGCGTAGAATAGCACCTTGATAGACCGCCTCACGTACCGCCAGCCCCTGGTCGCGCAGCTGATTGGCGAATTCGACGATAAGAATACCATTCTTGGCCATCAGTCCCACCAGCATCACCATACCGATCTGACTGTAGATATTCAGGCTGTTGCCGGTCACACGCAACGCCAGAATGGCGCCGGCGATCGCCAGGGGCACCGTCAGCATAATGATCAGCGGATGGATCCAGCTTTCGAATTGCGCCGCCAGCACCAGGAAGACGATTACCAGAGCCAGCAGGAACGTTATCAGAATCGCCGCGGAAGCCTCGGTGAATTCCTGGGCAACGCCTTTGTAGCTCAAACGCGCTTCCAGCGGCAGGGTTTCCCGCACCGTCTGCTCGATGAAATCCAACGCGCGGCCCAGGTCATAGCCCGGGGCCAGATTCGCGGAAAGCGTTACCGCCGGCAGACGGTCCAGTCTTCTCAGTTCCGGCGCCGCCCCCAGGGTGCGCAGCTCCACCAGGCTGGACAAGGGCACCAGATCACCGCTGGCGGTGCGTACGTAAATCGAGTTGATGTCGTCCGGAATGCGGGCATCCTGCTCCCGCGCTTCCAATAGGACATCGTATTCACGGCCCCGGTCGATATAAGTCGAGGCCGTCAGGGTGGCGAACATGGCTTGCAGGGTCTGGCCCACTTCGGCGGCGGAAATGCCGAAGTCCGCCGCCCGGTCCCGGTCGATCACCACTTCCACCTGGGGCTGGGTTTCCTCGTAATCGGTGTCCACGCTCAACAGATTGGGATTGGCGGCCATGGCGGCGCGCAGGGTCTCGCTCCAGCCCACCACGGATTCGTAATCCTGCCCCCCGATCACCACCTCCAGCTCCTGATCGAAACCGCTTTGCCCCAATCCCGGTGGATTAACGGCAAATACGCGCAGACCGGGCACGGTGGTGACTTCGCCGCGAATGTCGTTAACGATGTCTTGCTGTCTCCGGTCCCGATCTTCCCACTGCTCCAGACGCACGATGCTGAAACCACGCTCGGTCTGCCCGCGAAAACCGACAATGGATAACACCCGAACCGCCACCCCGTCCTCGATCAAAGGAAGCAGCCTTTCCTCCACTTTCTGAATATGGTGACTGGCGTATGCGGTACTGGATCCCTGCGGGGCGTTCGCCGACACGATGAACACACCCCGATCCTCGGTGGGGGCCAGTTCCCGGGACAGCTGGCTGAATACCCCCCCCGCGGCCACGCAGATCAGCACCGAGATCACCACAATGGGAGCGGGTCGCCGCAGAGTCTTAGCCAATCTCGTCCCGTAGGCCTGGTTGAGTCCATTCAGCGCCCGGTTGAGCAGGTTGTTCTGTTCCTGCTTTTCCTGCTCAGGGGTGTGCGCGTGCAACCAGCGGGAGCACAGCATCGGAGCCAGGGACAACGCCACTATGCTGGAAATGATCACCGCCACCGCCAGGGTAAAACCGAACTCGCCAAACAGACGTCCGACATCGCCCCCCATGAAAGAGATCGGTACAAAGACCGCCACCAGAGTGGCGGTAGTGGCAATGACCGCGAAGGCCACCTGCCGAGCCCCCAAGAAAGCGGCCACCAGACGACTTTCACCTTCGTCGATACGCCTCTGGATGTTCTCGAGCATGACGATGGCATCGTCCACCACCAGACCGATGGCCAGAATCAGCGCCAGCAACGTCAGCACGTTGATGGAAAATCCGAGAATCCCCAGACCAATGAACGCTCCCACGATGGATACCGGAATCGTGACCGCCGGGATCAGTGTGGCGCGCAGATTGCCCAGGAAAACAAAAATGACCAGGATCACCAGCGTCACGCTCATCGCCAGGGTCACCAGCACTTCCTTGATGGACGCGCGGATAAACAGGGATTCGTCGTGATTCACGTCCAGGCGGATGTCATCGGGCAGGTTATTGCGCACCGCCTCGATTTCTTCGCGGACATTGTTGGACACGGTGACGGTATTGGCCTTGGACTGGCGCACCACCCCGAGCCCGATGGCGGTCTGGCCGTTGGCTCGCAACACGGTGTCGTCGTTTTCCACGCCCAGCGCCACCCGCGCCACATCCCCCAGCCGCAACAGATAATTGCCCTGGCGATGCACCACCATGCGGTTGAACTCTTCCACCGAGCCAAGCCGGCTGTCGGCGCGAACGGTAAAACTGCGGCTGTCGGAATCCAGGCGGCCGGCCGGTAATTCCACGTTGTTGGCGCGCAAAGCGTTATAGATGTCGGTGACAGTGACATCGTTGGCGGCCATGCGCTGACGATCCAGCCATACGCGCATGGCATAGCGGCGTTCACCGCCGATAATGACTTCGGAAACCCCGCCCAGAACGGCGAAACGGTCCACCAGCGAGCGTTCAGCGAAATCGGTCAGTTCCTGCGGCGCCAGACTGTCGCTACTGAGTGTGACCCACATGATGGGCCGGGCATCAGCGTCGGTCTTGGCGATAACCGGCGCTTCCGCTTCCTCCGGCAAACGATTGAGCACCCGCGACACCGCGTCGCGGACATCGTTGGCGGCGACATCCAGATCCCGGTCCAGGTTGAACTCCACCGAGGTGCGGGCGGCCCCCCGGCGGGAACGGGATTCAATGCGGCGGACCCCTTCCACGCCGGCGATGGCCCCTTCGATGACCTGGATGATCTGGGTATCAATGACCTCCGGCGCCGCTCCCGGGTATTCCACCGCCACCGATACCTCGGGGGGATCGATATCCGGATATTCCCGCACCGGCAGCTTCATCAAGGCGCTGATGCCGAACACCACGATCAGCAGACTGATCACGGTGGCGAACACCGGACGCTTGATGGAGACATCGCTGAGGATCATCAGGCACTGGTCTCCAGCAGAACCCGCTGAGACGGCAGCAGCGCCCCTTCATCCTCGACCACCTTCACCGGCGCGCCGCTGCCAAGCCGGCTGTGCCCGTTAACGATTACCGCGTCGTCATCGCCGAGGCCCTGGACCACTTCGACCCAGCCGTCCCGGCGCCCACCCAGCTCCACCGGCAACCGCAAAGCTGTGTTGTTCTCGGCTACCACGAACACGAAATTCTGGGCGCCCTGGGCGACAATCGCCTGTTCCGGTACCAGCAAGGCCTGATGCTGGCTGAGCAGGATATCGATTTGCAGCAGTTGCCCCGGCCGCAGCAGCCCATCACTGTTGTCCAGACTGCCTTTCACCGACAGCGTCCGGCTGGCGGCGTTGACGCGGGAGTCCAGCAACGTGACCTTGCCCTGGAAAAGGCGCTCCGGATAGCTGTCGCTGGACACCATCAATACCAGCCCCGGCTTCACCCGGGCCAGATAGCGCTCCGGCACCTCGAAGGTCACTTCCAGATTGCGCACGCTATCCAGGGTGACCACCGGCGTACCCGGCTGCAGATAAGCACCGGGGTCGACCTGGCGCAACCCCACCACGCCTTCGAAAGGCGCGCGGATCTTATGCTTTTCATAGGTGGCCTGGGCCACCCGCAAAGCCGCCCGGGCCGCTTCCATGCCGTTCTTGAGGTTGTCCACCTCGGCCTGGGAAATGGCACGGCTGTCGATCAGACGGGAAGCACGCTGGTAATCGGACAGCGCCCGCTGGTATTCAGCGCGCAACCGGTCCCGCTCGCCTTTCGCCTGGCGGTCATCCAGCTCCACCAGCAGGTCTCCGGCGTCAACGGCCTGCCCTTCCTGAAAATGCACTTGCATCACCCGGCCTTCCACCTCCGCGGACAGTACCACGGCGCGGGTGGCACGGGCGTTGCCCACCACTTCCACTTTTTCCGTCAGGGGACGTACCAGAGCCGAAATCACATTGACCGTGGTCGCCGGCCGGGCTCCGGTGGCCGCCGGCTCTTCAGCCCGCCACCACCAGAACAGCGCAACCGCCGCCACGACTATCACCACCACAAAGGCGCCCACACGCACCATCTTGTTCTCCGAGCAACAACGCCGTCACGGAGAGAACCGTGACCGGGCCGGCTCCCATAAAAAAATCAGGCAACCGAAGGTACCGGCACTGCCACGGGCCGGTAAGAAAGGATTGTTCTGTATTCCGTAATGATCGCTCTTAGAGCCCGTTTAAGGTCTCTACGCCGTCCAAGGCTTGAGCGTTATTCCGTGGATCGGACCCGGGAACCCGCCCAGGGTTCAAAGGCACTTACATTTGATACAACAGACCACGGAGTATGACACTGCATTGTGCAGTCATTATGTGACAGGGGGAAGGGCAAGCCGGCGGGAGGGCTCCCGCCGGCCGGAGGGTCAGACCAGCTCCGCGCGCATCTTTTTCTTGTCCAGTTTGCCCACGGAGGTGCGTGGCAGCTCCTCCACGAACACCACGCGATCCGGGATGCCATAGCGGCTGATCACACCCTTCTCGGCATAATCGGCCACCATGTCGATGATCGCCTGCGCTTCCACTTCGGCGCCCTTGACCACCAGCGCCACCGGGCGTTCACCCCATTTCTCGTCCGGCACGCCCACCACCGCGCACTCACGCACGGCATCGTGCTGAAGAATCAGGCTCTCCAGATCCAGGGAGGATACCCACTCGCCGCCGGTCTTGATGACGTCCTTGATGCGGTCGGTGATTTTCAGCCAACCATCGGCGTCGATCACCCCGATATCCCCGGTGTGCATCCAGCCACCGCGCCACAACTCTTGGGAATTGGACTCGTCCTTCAGGTACCCCTGGGTCAGCCAGGGGGCGCGCAGCACCAGCTCACCCTGCGACTTGCCGTCGTGGGGCACATCGTTCATGTCACCGTCGACAATGCGCCACTGCACCATGGGAACCGGACGGCCAGTGCGGGTGCGGTAATCCGCCTGGGTTTCCAGATCGGCCTGTTCCAGCTCCGGCGTCAGCAGAGCCAGGGAGATCAGCGGACAGGTCTCGCTCATGCCGTAACCGCTGTAAATGTCGATACCACGTTCCAGGGCTCCCTTGGCCAAGGGCTTGGGCAGCGCGGAACCGCCAATGATCACCTTCCAGCCACTCAGATCGATGTTCTTCACCGCTTCCGATTGCAACAGCATCTGAATGATGGTGGGCACGCAGTGGGAGAAGGTCACCTTTTCAGTGATCAGCAGCTTGAGCAGGGTTTCCGGCACATAGCGGCCTGGATAAACCTGCTTCACGCCGAGCAAAGTGGCGACGAACGGCACGCCCCAGGCGTGCACGTGGAACATCGGCGTGATCGGCATGTACACGTCGTTCTGATTGAAACGGCCGTGACCGGTGCCGGTCAGAGCGGCACGGCCGGCAAAGGTGTGCAGCACCAGTTGCCGGTGGGAGAAGTACACGCCCTTGGGCAGCCCCGTAGTCCCCGTGGTGTAGAAGGTGGTGGCACGGGTATTCTCATCCAGCTCCGGGAAATCGAATTGGGCGGAAGCCTGGGCCACCAGAGCCTCGTACTCACCGGCCAGATCAATGGCGGTGTCGGTGTCGCCGCCTTCGTCATCCAGCAGAATGTAAGTCTTGACCGTCTCGATGCGGTCCTTGATCTGATCCAGCACCGGCAGGAATTCCCGGTTCACCAGAATCACATCATCCTCGGCGTGGTTGATGGTGTAGAGAATCTGCTCCGGGCTCAGACGCACGTTCACGGTGTGCAGGACCGCGCCCATCATCGGCACGGCGAAGAACGCTTCCAGATAGCGATGGGTGTCCCAGTCCATCACCGCCACGGTATCACCGGGTTTCACTCCTTGCTGTTGCAAGGCGCTGGCGAGACGAGCAACCCGCTCCCCCATTTCCCGATAGGTCATCCGCCGCTGGTCGGCGTAGACGATTTCCTGATTGGGTGCGTTGCGAACGCCGGCCTCCAGGATACTGTTGATCAAGAGCGGTGACTCCACGGCTTCCGCGGTACGCTGGATGGTCAGATCGTTGCTCATCGGTTACTACTCTCCATCACATTTTTATTGTCACAGTGGCGAATCCGGACACCGGCGCCACGCCTGGCCTCCCCACATAAAATCGCCGGGAGCGATTCTTGACGTTGCCTTGGCAACGGCCCGGAGGGTGACCACCAGCGGAGGTGGTCACAAAAGCCCGGCGCCAAGCCTGTCACAGCTGATCGTCGAGGTCACGAGCGGCGGCTGACTCAAGAGTCAGAGGCCGCCGGATGCGTCAGTTTGAGCGGGTCGAGTAAAGCGGTGAGTTCCTCCACCGACAGGTCGGTCTGCTCCGCCGCCACATCGATCACCGGCCGGCCGCTGGCGAACGCCTGTTTGGCGATGGCCGCCGCCTTCTCATAGCCGATCACCGGGTTCAGAGCGGTGACCAGGATCGGATTGCGCCCCACGCCCTCGGCCAGATGCTCACGGTTGTAAGTCAGCCCGGCGATAGCCTGATCCGCCAGATTCCGGCAGCTGTTGGCCAGCCACTCCACCATATCCAGGAGGTTGGCGGCCACCAGCGGCAACATGACATTCAACTGAAAATTACCGCTCTGCGCCGCCACCGTATTGGCCTGATCCAGACCGATCACCTGAGCGGCGACCATGGTGGCGGACTCACAGATCACCGGATTGACCTTCCCTGGCATGATCGACGACCCCGGCTGGGTGGCCGGCAACTGAATTTCCGCCAAACCATGAATCGGACCGGAGTTCATCCAGCGCAGGTCATTACTGATTTTCATCAACACCACCGCCAGACCGCGCAATGCCGACGACAGTGCCAGTGGTGCATCCACGGCGCTCTGCGCCACGGCCGGGTACGGCATGGCGGTAAACGGATGTCCGGTTTCATCGGATAACGCATCGACGAAGCGCTCGGCAAACTCAGCATGGGCGTTGATACCGGTCCCCACCGCGGTACCGCCCTGCGGCAAGGCATGCAATTCGTCCCGGGCGCCAGCCAGACGCTGGCTGGCCGCCTGCAGTTGCAGCACCCAGGTGCGCAACTCCTGTTCCACCGTCACCGGCATGGCGTCCATCAGGTGAGTGCGGCCGGTTTTGACCAAATCCTTGCCCTCCCCGGCCTTCGACCCCAGCGTGGTGATCAAATGCTCGAGGGCGGGCATCAATTGCTCGTTAACGGCCATCGCCGACGACACGTGAATGGCGGTGGGAATGGTGTCATTGCTGCTCTGGCCGAGATTGACGTGATCGTTGGGATGCACGTCGACGCCCTGGGTCTGGCACAGATGGGCCACCACCTCATTGACGTTCATGTTGGTGCTGGTACCGGAACCGGTCTGGAACACGTCCACCGGGAACTGATCCCGATGCTCGCCGTTGATCAGCGCTTCGCAGACCGAACGGATAGCGTCACCCCGCTCCTCGGACAGCAGCTCCAGATCCACGTTCACCGAGGCCGCGCAACGCTTGATCCGGGCCACCGCCTGAATGAAACGGAACGGCAGCCGCCGGCCGCTGATTGGGAAATTATTCACCGCGCGCTGCGTCTGCGCGCCCCACAACGCCGCCTTTGGTACCGCCACTTCGCCCAGGGAATCCTTCTCCACCCGTGTGTCGTTCATGACCGTTCTCCTCAGCCGGGAAGTGAAAGGTCAGTATCGGCAAGGCCCGGTTGGACGTCCAGGGGAGCGCGGGCAATTCCGGCCATAGTCATGGCCGATACCGCCTCAAACCGGCCGCTTGAGAATCAGCCCCATGCCTTTGAAACTGGCCACCACTTCGCCATGCTGATTGACGCCTTCCATCAACGAGTAAATGAGGCCGCGATCGGGTTTGGAGCGGGACGGGCGCGCCTCAAGGACGGTGGCGCGCATGGACAGCCGGTCACCGGGGCGTACTGGTTTGTGCCAACGCACCTCATCCACCCCGGGGGAAGCCAGCCCCGCCACGGTGGAAACATAGTTATCCACCATCAGCCGCATCATCAGGCTGAGGGTGTGCCAGCCACTGGCGATCAGCCCCTGGAAGGGGCCGGCCGCGGCGGCCTCGGGATCGGTGTGCATCTTCTGGGGGTCGAAGCGGCGGGCGAAAGAAAGCACTTCTTCCTCCTCCACCTCAATGGAGCCCAGGTCATAGGTGGTGCCCACCTGGTAATCTTCAAAATAGCGGTCGTGCTGGGGCTTGCTGAAGTTCGTTATTGTCATCGTGTTCTCCCATGCAAACGAAAGATCCGATCATAGCGCCGACCGGATACCAATAACGACCCCCACTACCCCGCGTCTCTGAGGTATTCTGAAGCCATCGTCAGGGCAAGGAGTGCAAGGATGTTTTCAAAATGGCAGTGGCTGCTGGTCCAGTTCTCCCGCGCCCTCTGGGTACGGGCCACCGCGTTCGCCATTCTCGCCGTGGCCACTTCTTTGCTGGCCATTATCGGCCAGCGCTGGCTGCCACCGGATATACCGGTGAGCATTGGCGCGGAAGCCGTGGACACCATTCTCAATGTGCTGGCTTCCAGCATGCTGGCGGTCACCACCTTTTCCCTCAGTGTCATGGTCAGTGCCTACAGCGCCGCCACCACCAACGTGACTCCCCGGGCCACGCGGTTGCTGATGCAGGACACCACCACTCAGAACGTCTTGGCCACTTTCATTGGTTCCTTCCTGTTCAGTCTGGTCGGGTTGGTGGCCCTCAGCACCGGTGCCTACGGCGAAGGCGGCCGGGTGATTCTGTTTCTGGTCACGCTGGTGGTGATCGTTATTATCGTCGTCACTATTCTGCGCTGGATTGAACATCTGTCGCGCCTCGGCCGGGTGGGTGAAACCACCGACCGGGTGGAACAGGCCACTTGCGCGGCCATTATTCAGCGTGCCGCCAACCCGGCCCTGGGCGGCAAACCTTTCTCCCCCGACCAGCCGATTCCGGACCAGGCTCTTCCCGTCTACCCGACATTGGTGGGTTACATTCAACATGTGGACGTGGAAGCGCTCGCCCAGTGGGCGGAACAGAACGATGCCGAGATTTACCTGACCGCCCTTCCGGGCGGTTTTGTGCATCCGGCCCGGCCCGTTGCCTGGCTGATCGGCGCCACCGACGACGACACCTCTTCCGTGCGGGAGCATTTCACCGTGGATGACGAACGATCCTTCGACCAGGATCCCCGCTTCGGCCTGGTGGTACTTTCAGAAATTGCGTCGCGGGCGTTGTCCCCAGCGGTCAATGACCCCGGCACCGCCATTGATGTGATCGGACGGGCGGTGCGGGTTCTCCATCACTGGCATACCCAACGTGGTGAAGCGGATGATACCGTGCGCTGGCCCCGGATCCGGGTTCCCTTGCTCGACGAAAGGGAATTTTTCGACGATCTGTTCAACCCCATCGCCCGGGACGGCGCGGCCTTATTGGAAGTGCAGATTCGCCTGCAGAAGGCCTTCGAGGTCTTGGCCTCTTACGGCGGCTCCTTTCGCGCCAGCGCCCGGCTTCATGCCCGCTTGGCACTGGCGCGGGCGGAGCAGGCATTAGCCTTGGAGCGGGACCGGGCGGAACTGCGGGAGCTGGCCCGCTGGATGGAGCAGGATTGAGCCAGGCTATTTGCCGATGCAGAACGACGAGAAAATCCGCCCCAGAAGATCGTCGGCGGTAAAGGCCCCGGTGATGTCTTCAAGGGCCTTCTGTGCCGCGCGCAGGTCCTCGGCAAGCAGTTCGCCGGCGGCGTGATCACCCAGTTGGCGCTGGCCTTTATCGAGCGCGGCCAGGGCCTGCTCCAGGGCGGTGATGTGGCGGCGGCGCGCGGAAAACGGGCTTTCGTCGGTACTCTGGTAGCCGGCCACGGCCTTGAGGTGGTCGCGCAACGCATCCAGCCCCTCTCCCGAGGCGGCGGAAATCACGAAGGTGTCCGGGTGGCCGTCCAGGGGACCAGGCGCCAGCCCGCTAAGATCGGCCTTGTTGAGCACAATGGTGACCGGCAGTTCCAGATTTTCCAGCTGTTTCTGGCTGTCCGGCAGTAACAAGGCGGGCTCCTTCAGGGATTCGGTTCCGGTTTGCGAATCCACCACCACCAGCAGCCGGTCCGCCTTGCGCATCTCCTCGTATGCCCGGCGAATCCCCTCTTGCTCCACCCGGTCAGGACTTTCACGCAGGCCGGCGGTATCGATCACATTCAATGGCAGGCCATCGATCTGGATCGATTCACGCAGCACGTCCCGAGTGGTTCCGGGCACTTCGGTAACGATGGCGGCGTCGAAACCGGCCAAGCGGTTCATCAGGGAGGATTTGCCGGCATTGGGCCGCCCGGCGATGACCAGGGTCAGCCCTTCACGGACTAGGCGCCCCTGGCGGGCAGTGGCGAGTACCCGGTTCACTTGCGCCAACAATGCCCGCAGGTCAGCGGCCACCCGCCCATCGGAGAGAAAGTCGATCTCCTCCTCGGGAAAATCGATGGCGGCTTCCACATAGATGCGCAGTTGGATCAACTGCTCCACCAACCGATTCACTTCCTCGGAGAACGCCCCCTGAAGGGAGCGCAGAGCAGCGCGGGCCGACGCCTGGGTGCCGGCATCGACCAGATCAGCGATGGCTTCCGCCTGAGCCAGATCCAGTTTGTCGTTCAAGAACGCCCGCTGGGAGAATTCACCGGGCCGGGCCTGACGGGCGCCGTGGTAAAGGCAAGCGCGGACCAGCATATCCAGCACCACCGGGCCGCCATGCCCCTGGAATTCCACCACATCCTCGCCGGTGAAGGAGCCGGGGCCGGGGAACGACAACACCAGTCCCTCATCGATGACCTCTCCCCGCTCATCACGAAAACGACGGAAATGAGCCTGGCGCGGCTGTAATGGCCGATCACCGACCACGCCGGCGGCGATGTCCAGCGCGCGATCACCGGAAAGCCGCACCACGCCGACACCGCCACGGCCGGGGGCGGTGGCGATGGCGACGATGGTATCGGAATCAGTGGCGGACATGATGAGCTTACCCGGAACCGGAATCACAGAGGGGGCCAACGGCCCCCTCTGTCATCACTCCCGCTCGATTCGGCGGGTAATGATGTATTGCTGGCCGATGGACAGCAGGTTATTGGTCAGCCAGTAGAGTACCAGACCCGCCGGGAACCACAGCATGAACACCGAGAAGATCACCGGCATCCATTTCATTACCTGGGCCTGGGTGGGGTCCGCCGGCGTCGGATTCAGACGGGTCTGCAGGAACATGGACGCGCCCATCAGAATCGGCAAGACGAAGTACGGGTCCATGACCGACAAATCCTGGATCCACAGGAAGAACGGCGCCTGACGCAGCTCCACGGATTCCAGCAGTACATAGTACAGGGCAATGAACACCGGCATTTGCACCAGAATCGGCAAGCAGCCGCCGAGCGGATTGATCTTCTCCCGCTGGAACAGCTTCATGGTCTCCATTTGCTGCTTCTGCTTGTCGCTCTTGTGCTCTTCGCGGATACGCTGCATCTCCGGAGCCACCTTCCGCATCTTGGCCATGGAGCGGTAGCTGGCGGCACTGAGTTTGAAGAACAGCGCCTTGATGATGAAGGTCAGCAGGATGATCGCCACACCCCAGTTCCCCACGCCGACGCCCAAATCCATATTCAGACCGAAGATGGAAAGCTTGCCGCTTTGCAGGAACACCAGCAGGGCGAAGATCGGCTGGGACAGGAACCACAGCCAGCCGTAGTCCACGGTCATGTTCAGCCCGGGGCTGATGGCCTCCAGGTGATCCTGGATTTTCGGGCCAGCGTAGAACTCAGCGTACATCTGCCCGGTTTCGCCGGGAGCCACTTTCTGTCCCTGGGATACGAACCGCAACAGGTATTGGTCACGGTTCTTCTGGTACACCGTGGAATAGGTCTGCTGCAGTTGCGGATCAGGGATCCAGGCGGACAGGAAATAGTGCTGAACCATGGCGATCCAGCCGCCTTCCTGCGTGGTACGCAGGGCGGATTCTTCCATATCGCCGAATTTCAGCTTGTTGTACGGCTTTTCGCTGGACCAGTAGGCGGCGCCCAGATAGGTGGGCATGGGCGCGAACCCTTGCTTGGACAGGCCCGGATCATCGCCGCCATCACGCTTGATCTGGCCGTAGAGCTGGCCGCTCCAGGTTTCTCCACTATTGTTCTCGACAATGTGGGTTACCCGCACCAGGTAACTGCCGCGCTCGAACGTGTAGCGCTTGGTGATCTTGGCGCCGTTGTCCTGGGTCAGTGTCAGATCCACGTTCAGCTCATGGGCATCGCCCATCTGGTAGCTCTGTTCGGCGCTGCTCCACACCGGACGGCCGGAAGCGGAATCGGTGCCATTGGCACCGATCAGACCAGTCTGAGCCACATAGGTGCGGGAGGAGGTGTTCTCCAGCAGCACAAAGGGCTGATCCGGCGTGTCGGCGTGGCGAGGATAAGCCGGCAGGCTCAAGCGCACGATGTCGCCACCACGGGGGTTGATTTCCAGGTTCAACACATCGGTGGTGACATGAATGGCACCACCGTTTTGTGCTTTGTTGTCCGGAATGCTGTCGCTTACTTCTCCGCCGGGAATGGAGGATGCCGTCGGGTCGGTATGCTCCTGCGGATCGGGCACCAGGTCGTTGCCCGTGGTATTGGCGTTGCTATCGGCATTATTGCCCGCCACTTGCTCGCTGATTTGCGGCTCGACGGTGTCCGGGGCGGCGTAGTCTCGCTGCCAGGCCTGAATCATCAGGTAGGAGACAACGGCAATGCCCGTAATGACAAGGGCTCGGGGGATATCCATAGCTTTGTATTCGGCTGGCGGAAAAGCGGGGGGCAGTTTCTCAGTCTTGCCTACGCTTGGCAAGCAGCTTGTCGAACAGCCGCGCCAACTGAGGGGTCCAGTTTTCCTTTCCGGCTGGCAGGGGTCCGCGCATCAATACCACGATATCCAGGCCGGTCAGTTCGTGCTGGCGCAAACGAAACTGTTCGCGGATCCGGCGTTTCACGGCACCACGGTCCACCGCACGCCGAATGCGACGTTTGGCGATCACCAGGCCCAGACGTGGCAAGGGTTGATCGGTTTCCCGAGCCAATAGCAGAAAACATTGCTGGCCAATGCGCCAATCGGCTTGATCGAACACAGTCTGAAAGGCCTTGCCGTCAAGCAGGCGTAGATCGCGGGAAAACCCGAATCGGGAAGAGGAGTTACTGGGGAGAGGTACTGATGGGCTCACCGTGTCTGATACCCCGGTGATGCCACCAGAAGAAACAGCGATTGGCTTATACAGCCAACCGCTTGCGGCCTTTGGCGCGACGAGCGGCCAGTACCTTACGTCCGTTTTTGGTAGCCATGCGAGCGCGGAAGCCGTGGTTACGCTTACGCTTCAGATTGCTCGGCTGGAATGTGCGTTTCATGGCGGCATCCCCGCTGTGGAAGTCTTAAGAGGGCGCGGATGTTAGCCCTGGCTTGTCTCTCTGTCAAGCGCTTTGCCGGATGGGAGGGTTAGCTTATCAATATCTTTAAATATTTATTTTCTTATTTAGTGATAGTAGTTCTTATAGGCAAAGCCAATTCTGGGGATAAGCCGGAAAAGTGTAAGTAGATCAGTGTGTTGTGATGTGAGTAACCGACGTATAACTGTGTGTAACTCCTGGTGACTAAGCTGGGACAAGCTGTCCGGAACTGTGGGAGAAATCAGTTCAACCGGTTATCCCCATACTTATACGCCCCCCTGCCAACAGGGTTGCGGACCTAGTTATCCACAGAAAAAGATAAGCGAAAAAAGACCTGCCGTGCTGTGGATAGTTACACGCTCAGAGGTATAGAATGGCCCGTTCAAATTCACGGTTTCTGGCAAGGCGGGGATGTGTCCAAAACGCTTTGGAATCGCTGTTTGACGCGACTTGAGGACGAGTTGCCGTCACAGCAGTTCAATATGTGGATTCGCCCTTTGCAGGTGTCGGTATCCGCCGATGGCGCGGAGATGACGCTGTTCGCGCCTAATCGTTTCGTGGTGGATTGGGTCCGCGACAAGTATATGGAGCGTATCGGCGAGGTCATGGGGGAGATGGAACAAGGCCCCCTGCCCCAGTTGCGTCTTGAGGTTGGTAGTTCCCGGGTGACCGAGATTATCCCCAAGCGCCAGGCGCCCGAGCCTCGCCCCGCGGCAGTAGCTCAAACGACGGAAACGCGTCCGGCGCCGCCACCGGCTCCCCCCTCTGATGTGGGGTTGGCGGCCAAGCACCGTAGTAACCTCAATACCGGCTTCACCTTTCCGACCTTCGTTGAGGGTAAGTCCAATCGCATGGCCTGCGCCGCCGCCCAGCAGGTGGCGGAGAACCCGGCCAGCCATGGTTACAACCCCTTGCTGCTCTACGGTGGCGTGGGGCTGGGCAAGACGCACCTGATGCATGCGGTGGGCAACGAGTTGTTGCGGCGTAATCCCAACGCCAAGGTGGTTTATCTGCATTCCGAGCGCTTTGTCGCGGATATGATTTCCGCGCTGCGAAACAAGACCATCAATGAATTCAAGCGGTTCTACCGATCCGTGGACGCGCTCCTGATTGATGATATTCAGTTTTTTGCAGGAAAAGAGCAGTCCCAGGAAGAGTTCTTCCATACCTTCAACGCTCTGTTGGAGAATGGGCAGCAGATCATCCTGACTTGCGACAAGTTTCCCAAGGAAGTGGATGGTCTGGAGGAACGTCTCAAGAGCCGGTTCGGCTGGGGGTTATCTCAGCCGCTGGAGCCGCCGGAGTTGGAAACCCGGGTGGCGATCTTGAAGAAGAAGGCGGAAGAGGCCCGTATTGAGCTGCCTAATGACGCGGCCTTCTTTATCGCCCAGCGTATTCGTTCCAATGTACGGGAACTGGAAGGCGCCCTGCGCCGGGTCATTGCCCATGTGCGGTTTACCGGGGCGCAGATTGATATCGGTTTGATCAAGGAAGCCTTGAAGGATCTGATTGCGCTGCAGGCGCGACAGATCAGTATCGATAACATTCAGCGTACTGTGGCTGAGTACTACAAGATCAAGATTCCGGATCTGCACTCACCACGCCGGACTCGTTCAGTGGCGCGGCCGAGGCAGATCGCCATGGCATTGTCGAAGGAATTGACCAGCCACAGTTTACCTGAGATTGGCGCCAGTTTTGGTGGGCGTGATCACACCACGGTGTTGCATGCCTGCCGAAAAGTGAATGAACTTCGGGAAACTAGTCCCGAAATTGAGGAAGATTACCAAAATTTGCTGAGAACTCTCACGTCTTGACGGCGCTGGGGTCGGCTCATCGATGACGGGAAAGGGACATGAAATTTTCGATCAACCGTGAACAGGTGCTTAAGCCGCTGCAGCAGGTAGCGGCGGTAGTTGAGAAGCGGCAGACGCTGCCCGTGCTGTCCAATGTGCTGGTGGAAGTCAGCGATGGCTGGCTGGCGCTGACGGGCACCGACCTGGAATTGGAGCTGGTGGCTCGCCTGCCGCTGGAGGGGGAAAACCAGGGCGGCGAGACTACGGTCCCAGCTCGCAAATTGGTTGATATTGTCAAGAGTTTGCCGGCGGAGGCGGAGATTCGTTTTGAGGTGGATGGCGAACGAATGCTGGTGAAATCCGGCCGTAGCCGGTTTTCTCTGTCTACTTTGCCCGCCTCCGAGTTTCCCAGTCAGGAAGAGGATAAGGCCGCGTCCGGATTTGATATCGCGCCGGGTGTTTTGCGCGGCTTAATTGATCGTACCGCCTTTTCCATGGCACAGCAGGATGTGCGTTATTACCTGAATGGTATGCTGTTCGAGTTGCGCCCAGGAGCACTGCGTGCGGTAGCCACCGACGGCCATCGTCTGGCCTTATGCGACGCGGAGCTGGAGGGGCCGGATCAGGAAGCCTCCGTGATTCTGCCGCGTAAAGGGGTTATGGAGTTGTCTCGTATTCTGGCGGATGCTGGCGAGATGGTGCGCCTGACCCTCGGGCGCAATCATGTTCGTATTGTCGCTGGCGCAATCACTTTCACGTCCAAATTGGTGGACGGTAAGTTCCCTGAATACGAGCGGGTCATCCCGAAAGACGGTCAACGCCGGATTCTCGCGGATCGCGAAACTCTGCGGCAGGCCCTGGCCCGTGTGGCGATTCTCTCCAATGAAAAATATCGTGGGGTTCGGGTGCAATTGTCCGAGGGGAGTTTGAGGGTGGTAGCGAACAACCCGGAGCAGGAAGAAGCGGAAGAGGAAGTGTCCGTTGATTTCAATGGCTCCCCATTGGAGATCGGTTTTAATGTCAGCTATCTGCTGGATGTGTTGACCACTCTGAATGGTCCTCAGGCGGATCTTGAGCTGGGAGACAGCAATAGCAGTGCCTTGATTACCGATCCGGAAGATAAAGCGGCGGTATACGTCGTCATGCCGATGCGCCTCTGACGCCGGCAGCAGGGCCTCGAGCACGTCGAGGCCCCCTTCCCCCTCCCCCTTATGCTCACCGAACTTCGTCTCTCAGACTTTCGAAATTATCATCAGGCGGATTTTTTGCCCTCTCCAGGGCTGAATCTCATTTTGGGCGCCAATGGTAGCGGCAAGACCAGCCTGCTGGAAGCCATCTATTTTATCGGTAGTGGGGGGCGGTCTTTTCGTGGGGGGAGACTGTCTCGTCTGGTTCGGGATGGTGCGCCCGCGGCTACCTTGTTCGCTGTGATTGATCAGCCATCTGGAAAGCAGGATAGATTGGGGGTCAGAAGAGCCTTATCCGGCATTGAGTCCTTAAAGCTCAACGGCCAGACACCCTCCGCCTTGAGTGATGTAGCTACCCTGCTTCCTGTTCTGGCATTACACCCTCAGTCCGTGGATTTGATATTTGGCGCCTCTTCTGTCCGCCGGCGTTTTCTGGATTGGGGAATGTTCCACGTGGAACATTCTTTTCTCGCGGCCTGGAAAGAAGCGAATGCCTTACTCAGGCAACGCAATGCGTTACTTAGGACAGGACAGGCGTCGCAAAGGGAGCTGCGCTATTGGGACCAGAAACTGGCAGCCAGTTCTGCTACTATTGAAGGGTTGCGCAGACCGTATCTGGCTCGGCTGAAAGCAGAGTGGCGAAAGATTCTGGAGAAGTTATCTCCTGATCTCAAAGTTAATTTGGAGCTGCATACTGGTTTGCGCCCTGGTGAAGATTATCTCCAGGCGCTGATTCGGACCGAGGAAGAAGACCGACGTCGAGGTTTTACCCATGCGGGCTTCCATCGGGCGGATGTCAGAATCACGAAAGATGGTGTGGTGGCCCGGGATCGTGTCTCCCGTGGGCAGGCAAAAATTTTGTCTTATGCCCTGGTACTCTCTCAGCTCCCCATGATCTCTGAAGCAAACAAGGTCTGCACTCTGCTTGTGGATGATCTGGGCTCTGAGCTGGATCAGACTCATAGGGACACCCTGTTGCGCTTTTTGACCATGGGGAACCATCAGACATTGATCACGGCGGTGGACGCGGACCATTTAGGGCGCGCCACCGTTGAAAACAGCGGTGCTGCCGCCCGAATGTTCCACGTGGAACATGGACGGATTCAGCGGATATCGAACGACTCGTAAGGGAAGAAAATGGCGGAAAACAGCTACGATTCATCCAGCATCAAGGTTCTCAAGGGCCTGGATGCCGTTCGCAAGCGGCCCGGCATGTATATTGGCGATACGGATGACGGCACCGGCTTGCATCATATGGTCTTCGAGGTCGTGGATAACTCCATCGATGAAGCCCTGGCGGGCTACTGTAGCGAGATCAAAGTCACCATCCATCCTGATGAATCCGTTTCCGTTACAGATAACGGTCGTGGTATTCCCGTGGATCTCCACCCGGAAGAAGGAATCAGTGCTGCGCAGGTGATCATGACGGTGCTGCATGCCGGAGGGAAGTTCGACGATAACTCCTACAAGGTTTCTGGTGGCTTACATGGCGTGGGGGTTTCCGTGGTCAATGCCCTCTCTGAAACTCTTAAGCTGACCATCCGCCGCCACGGCAAGGTTCACGAGCAGGTTTACCATGACGGAGTTCCGGAGAAGCCTCTGGAAGTCGTTGGAACCACGGAAAGCAGTGGGACCGCTATCCGCTTTCGGCCATCTTCCGGCACCTTCAACAATATCCAATTCCACTACGATATCCTGGCCAAACGCCTGAGGGAGCTGAGCTTCCTGAATTCCGGTGTCCGCATCCATCTTGTGGATGAACGCAGTGGTGATGAGGATGTGTTTGAGTATGAAGGCGGACTAAGTGCCTTTGTTACCTATCTGAACCAGAACAAGAATTCGCTGAATCAGGTGTTCCACTTCCAGGTGGATCGTGAAGACGGCATCAGCGTAGAGGTGGCAATGCAGTGGAATGACTCCTATCAGGAGAACATCTTCTGCTACACCAACAATATTCCACAGCGGGATGGCGGTACTCACCTGGCCGGATTTCGGGCGGCTTTGACCCGGACTCTGAATAACTACATGGAGAAAGAAGGCTTCCTGAAGCGGGAGAAAGCCAACCCGTCCGGAGACGATGCCCGGGAAGGACTAACCGCGATTATCTCGGTGAAGGTGCCAGATCCAAAATTTTCCAGCCAAACCAAGGACAAACTGGTGTCCTCGGAGGTGAAAAGCGCCGTCGAGCAGACCATGACGGAGCGTTTCCAGGACTTTCTACTGGAACATCCGGTCGAATCCAAGAACATTGTTCAAAAGATTATCGATGCGGCTCGGGCGCGGGATGCCGCACGCAAGGCCCGGGAAATGACACGCCGTAAAGGGGCGCTGGATATCGCCGGATTGCCTGGGAAACTGGCGGATTGCCAAGAGAAAGACCCTGCCCTGTCGGAGCTGTATATCGTGGAGGGTGATTCCGCGGGCGGATCCGCCAAACAGGGTCGGGACCGTAAGTATCAGGCTATCTTGCCGTTGAAGGGTAAGATCCTGAACGTGGAGAAGGCCCGCTTTGATAAGATGCTCTCCTCCCAGGAGGTGGCGACGCTGATTACGGCATTGGGCTGTGGTATCGGCCGGGATGAGTATGATGCGGATAAACTTCGCTATCATCGCATTATCATCATGACGGATGCGGACGTGGACGGTTCTCACATCCGTACCCTGCTTTTGACGTTCTTCTTCCGTCAAATGCCGGAACTGATTGTCCGCGGCCACATTTATATTGCTCAGCCTCCTCTGTATAAGGTGAAAAAGGGTAAGCAAGAAACCTATATCAAGGACGACCCCGCACTGGATGAGTATCTGACTA
This sequence comes from Alloalcanivorax xenomutans, assembly GCF_900217905.1. Taxonomy (GTDB): domain Bacteria; phylum Pseudomonadota; class Gammaproteobacteria; order Pseudomonadales; family Alcanivoracaceae; genus Alloalcanivorax; species Alloalcanivorax xenomutans. The sequence continues at coordinate 150,229 of NZ_OBMO01000010.1, read as the reverse complement.
CTCTGGCTCTGGATAAGGCCGCGCTCTACCCCGGTAACGAGGCACCGCCGATCAGTGGGGAGCCTCTGTCCAACCTGATTGGCGAATACCGGAAAGTCATGAAGCTCGTCGAGCGTCAATCACGGGTATTCCCGGCTCAGGTGCTGGAGGAGATGATTTATCTGCCCAGCATCGATGAAGGCAAGCTGGAAGATGAGGCTTTCATGGTGGACTGGTGCGCTAAATTGCAGGAGCGCCTGGCCAATCTCGGAAATAACATCCAGAAGTTCACTATCAGCGCCGAGAAAGATATGGAGCGGGGCCTGTTTTTGCCACGTGTGCGAGTACTCGCTCACGGCATAGTCCGCGAATATCAAGTCACTCTGGATTTTCTGGAGTCGCCGGACTATCAAAGCATCGCTCGGCTGGGGGAAACACTGGAGGGCTTGCTGGCCGATGATGCCAAGGTGGTCAGGGGCGAGGTGAGCCGTCCGATCCGGGATTTCGCCGAGGCCATGCTATGGCTGATGCAACAGGCCCGCCGCGGTATTAACGTACAGCGCTATAAAGGTCTGGGTGAAATGAACGCTGATCAATTGTGGGAAACCACCATGGACCCGGAATCCCGTCGCATGCTGCAGGTAACCGTGGAAGATGCCATCGCGGCGGATCAGATCTTTACTACCCTGATGGGCGATGATGTGGACCCCCGGCGTCAATTCATCGAGTCCAACGCTTTGTACGTATCCAACCTGGATATCTGACCAGCGGGGCTGATGCCCCCTCGTTCGTGTACAGCAACGAAAAGGGCTCCCAATGGGAGCCCTTGCCGTGTCAGAAGGTGCCTGCTGGTGATAAATCAGACTTCGTAGTCTTCCAGCTTGCCGCCTTTTTCCAACGCCTCTCGTAGCCATACAGGCCGCTTGCCGCGGCCAGTCCAGGTCTGAGAGCTGTCCGCCGGGTTACGGTATTTGATCTTGGCTGGCTTACGAACGGCCGCCTTGGTTTTCTTGCGGGTGGTCGTCTTGCGAGCGGCCTTCTTGCGACCAGTGGTTTTCTCGTCGAGAAGATCTTCAACGGAAACGCCGAGATCCTTGGCGATCTTCTCGATTTCCGCCTGAGCGTTTTTCACCGCTTCCCGGCGTTTCTTTTCCAGTTTTCTTTCCGCCTGCTTGATCAGCTTTTCCAATTCAGCGACGGAAAGGTCGTCGATATTAATAGTCATTCTTGGCGTTCCTTCTTGGTTAAATCAGCTCAGCCAGGACTTTAAATACTCTACAATTGAAACGCAATTAATCGTTATCCATTTTGTCCAATTCTCCCGGGTAATTCGTCACAATCCAGTGTTTTACCTCCCGGGTAACGGTTTTAGCGTCTTTATTGCGAGTATCCATTGGCGGACTCACTCGCAGAGTAATAGTGCCGGGTAAACGCAGCCAGGAGCGGGCCGGCCAGCAATCACCGCTATTATGGCTGATCGCGATCACCGGAAAACCTGAGCGGCTGGCCAAAAGAGCGCCGCCACTATTGAAATGTCCGATCCGTCCCGGTGGCTGCCGTGACCCCTCGGGATAAATAACCACCGGTATGTTGGAGTGCAGACGGTCTTCTCCTTGTTGCACGACCGCCTTCAGAGCCGCCCTGCCCTTTCCCCGATCTATTTTGATGGGTTTTAGCAATGCCAAAGCCCAGCCAAAAAAGGGAAGCCACAGCAGCTCTCTTTTCAATACCGTGGCCTGGGGCCCCACCAACAGTTGCAGGTAAAACGTTTCCCAGCTGCTCTGGTGGTTGCTGATAATTACCGCTGCCTGGCCTTGCAGATGCTCCCGTCCCTCAACCTTGAAGCGTACGCCGTTGAGCCACTGCAGCAGCCACATGGCGAATCGGGTCCAGAGGTTAACTAGGACATGCCTTTTCTTGAAAGACAGGAACGGGCCGATCAATACACAGATAACGCTGTGAATAATACCGGCGAGGTTATAGAGCAGGAAAAACAACAAGCTGCGTACCCGGATATTCCAGGTTACCCGGGCATTACGCGGAAATCCGCTCATTCGGTGTCCTTGAGAAAATGGTCGACGAAGTGGGCCAGTGAGTCGTAAACCTCCACCTTGCCCAGCTCTGGAGGCAGGCCTTTTGTCTGGGTGCTGCGCCCCTTGCCGGTGAGCACCAGTACCGGTTGGCAGCCACGGGTCACTCCGGCCTGCAGGTCCCTAAGGCTATCACCGACCAGAGGCACCGAGGTGACATCGCCATAATCGGCAACAATTTGGTCGATCAGGCCGGGAAGCGGCTTGCGGCAATCGCAGCCGTCATTGGGACCATGGGGACAAAAGTAGATGCCGTCCAAATGGGCGCCGAGGCCGGCCAGATAGGCCGTCATGCGCTGATGAATGGCCTCCAGGGTGATCAAATCGTAATAGCCTCGCGCTACCCCGGATTGGTTGGTGGCGACCACCACGCGATAGCCGGCGCGATTCAGACGAGCAATGGCCTCGGCACTGCCGGCGATCGGAATCCACTCTCCGGGAGCTTTGATGTAGGCGTCGGAATCTTCATTGATAACGCCGTCCCGGTCGAGAATGATTAACTTGTTGGTCATTGAGGCCTACCCATAAAAGGGCCCCAGTGTAGAAAGCTCCCGGCGTAGCGACAAGGTATGTGAAGGAGGATTACTCCGTGGCCAGGCCGAGTATGTCCGCCAGACTCTGATCCGTGCTTTCTTCCACCAGACGAATATGGTGTTCCAGATCGATGAGATGTCGCTTCATTTCCCTTTGTGCGGCGCGGACATTGCCCTGTTCCAGGTAATCCACTACCCGCACATGCTCCTCATGCTCGCAGGTGGCGTTGCCCGGAGGCTGAAATAACGCCACCACCAGCGAACAGCGGGAAATGATCTCCGAGAGATAGCGATAGAGGATCGGGTTGCCGGACAGTTCCCCCAGGCGTAGATGGAAGGCACTGGCAAGACCCGCCCATTGGGTCTGTGCGTAACGATGCATGGCCTTGTGCTCTTCACGCAGTTGCCGCCGCAGAGAGGCATAGTCGGTACGGGTCGCGCGCTCAGCCACTAATGGTAGCACCGAGGCTTCCAGGGCACGGCGGGCCTCGAACAACTGGCCTACTTCTTCCGGTGACGGCATGGCAACAATGGCGCCACGATTGGGGCGAAGCTGTACCACGTGGTCGTGGGCCAGCCTTTGCAGTACCTTCTGCACCAGTGACCGGCCGACTCCGAATAGTTCGCACAGTGCCAGTTCCGGCAGCTTGGTGCCGGGTTTCAATCTTTGCCCCATGACACTGGCGACGATGGCGTCGTAGATGTCCTGTTCCTTTTCCGCCGCGGAGGCCCGAGCCGTTGGCTTGCGGTCACCGAGTACCGGCGGCCGTACCTTGGGACGCCCGCGGCCGTTTGATTTGGTGGAGGTCGAACTCATTCCCTTTCCTGATCCCTTTCCTGGTCCGGGGGCATGATCGTGTCCATATGATCGCAGATTCGCCCCGGCGTGGTCATCCAGATCGCCTCGCGATGGCACTGTATATGTTCCAGGGCCCGGCGCAGATGGCGCAGTCGGTAGGGCTGCCCGACCAAATAAGGGTGCAGTGCGATACCCATTACCAGTGGTTGATGGCCGGACTGCCGAAGCATCTCGTCGAACTGGTCGATGATCATTTGAGCGAACGCGCTGCCGTCCAGTTTGCGGGCGATGATCATTGGAATGTCATTGACCTCTTGCGGATACGGCACCGCCCAAAGGCGCCCGCCGTTACGGGTGCGCATCGCCACGGGCTGATCATCGTGACTCCAATTCAGGGTGTAGCGGTACCCGGTTTCCCTCAACAGATCCGGCGTTAGATGCGACTCCCCGATCCACGGCGACAGCCAGCCAGTGGGGAGCTGGCCGGATTCTTTCCCGATGCGCCGCCGACAATGCAACAACAGTGCCGCTTCCTGCTGTTCATTCAAGGTGCCTTGGTGATAGGCGTTACTGTGGCCGTGGGCGATGACCTCATCGCCCCGACGCTGGAAAGCCTGCAGCAGCTCGGGGCAATGATCGTACAGGGCAGTGTTGGCGATCAGGCCGGTGGGCATTTCCAACTGATCGAACAGTTCCAGGCAGCGCCAGGCACCCACCCGGTTGCCGTACTCGCGCCAGGAGTAGTTGAGCACGTCCGGCTCGTTGAAAGCTGCCCCGAGTTTGGCGCCGAGCCCTTCTCCGAAAGCGAAATGCTCGACATTGAACCCGATGTACACGGCCAGCCGTTTTCCTCCGGGCCAGTGGAAATCACAGCGTTGGGTGATGGCCGAATAAGGAAAGCGACCATGGTGGGACAGCGGAGCGAAGACAGAATCCATGGTGGTGTCCCGTTCTAAAGTTCCGCCAGGCCGGCACGTACCAGCAGCCATTCGGCGCTGTCGTTCCAGACATCCATCTCGGTAATCAGCCCATCGCGAATCACATACCGGTCCACGTAGCGATTATTTTCGAACGGGGTGCCATCCGGCCATTCCCCATAGAGCGTGCCCCGGTTGTAAACCACCGCGTACTGTAACGTACCGCCGCTCATCACCTCGGTGGCTTCAAAGCGTTTTTTTACCCAGGCATAACGTCCTTTGTTGAAGGCGGTGGTGTCCATTGGGTCGGTCATCGGGCGGTTGCCGGTGAAGCGAATGCTCAGTTCCGGGGAAACGAAGCGTCGGGCGCTGTCCGGATCCGGTTTCATCAGGATAATCAGGTAGGCGTCCACGAGCCCGGCAGGATCGGAAAGATCGAGATGCTGAATCTCTTTGTCCCAGTTTGGTGCGTCGGTCATATTTTCTCCCTCTTTTTGCGCAGGCATGGCCTGTGTTCAGCGGTAATTCGACGGCTTGAATGACACGATGTCGGCCGCTTCGGGCCTCATGTATCGTCGCCATTCTTCCTTGTTTTTTGTCGTCAATTAATGACTTAGGTGACGACAAAAAATAAAGCAATATGCATGCCCAACCTGAGCGGCGAGTAAAATGGCATGCCCTTTGCGTTGTTACCGGTGTCGGGCGGAACAGCCCTAACTCAGCAAAAGGGGGAAGCCATGCTTCGTGCAGTAAAGAAATGGGCCGCATTGGTACTGTGCCTGATGGCCGGTGGTACTTTGGCGAGTGAGCCGGTAAAGATCGGGTTGATCACCGCTTTGTCCGGACAGTCCGCCCAGGCCGGTGAATCGATCACCCGTGGTTTGCAGGTGGCGATTGATGAGATCAATGCCGCCGGTGGTGTGCTCGATGGCCGACCGTTGATGTTGGTGCGCCGGGATGATGAGGCCAATCCCGCCAAAGGCGTGGTGGCGGCGCGTGAACTGATTCATAAGGAGAAGGTGGCGGTCTTGTTCGGTGGCCTGGACACCCCGGTATCCATGGCCATCGTGCCTTTGGTCAACCAGGCCAAAATGCCCTTTGTGGGACCCTGGGCCGCGGGTACGCCTATCACCAAAAACGGTGCGAATCCCAATTTTGTGTTCCGGGTTTCGGCGATGGACGAGATCGTTGACATCGCCATGGTGGAGTACGCGCAGAAAAATTTCGGCGCGCGGAAATTCGGCCTGATGATGGTGAACAATCCCTGGGGAGAGTCCAATCAAAAAGGGCTGGTGGCCGCGCTCAAGGATAAAGGTCTGGAACCGGCGGCCAGCGAGAAATTCGATGGCGATCAAGTGGATCTGGTGCCACAGCTGACCCGTTTGCGTGACGCCGGTGTCGATACCATCTGCCTGGTCGGCAACGTCGGACCTTCCGCTCAGGTGGTGAAATCCCTGCGCCGCATGGGCTGGGAAGTGCCGGTGGTGTCTCACTGGGGGCCCGCCGGTGGCCGCTTCACCGAACTGGCGGGGCCGGGTTCAGAGGAAGTGCATTTCATCCAGACCTACAGTTTCTTCGGCGAGCAATCCCCAGTGGGAGAAAAAGTCATCGCCGCTCTGAAAGCGAAGTATCCGGATATCAGTGGTCCGGAAGACATTACTCCGGCGGTGGGGGTGGCCAATGCCTACGACGCCCTGCATCTGGCCGCTCTGGCCATCAATGAGGCCGGTTCCACCGAAGGGGAAGCGATCCGGGAAGGTTTCTTCAAGATCAAGCAGTACCAAGGCCTGATCAAGAACTACCAGCAACCTTTCTCCCCTGAAGTGCACGATGCCTTGAGCGCTGATGACTACGTCTGGGCCCGGTTCATCGACAACCGGATCGTTCCGGTGGCGTTGTCGCGGTAAGCAAGGAACGAACATGGATATTCAGCTGGTATCGGCTCTGATCAGCGGCCTTGGCATGGGCAGCATGTATGGCCTTATGGCGCTGGGTTTTTACATCACCTATGCGGTATCGGGGACGGTCAACTTCGCTCAGGGCAGCTCCATGATGCTCGGCGCGGTGTTGTGCTTCACTTTTTCCCAGACCCTGCAATGGCCGCTGGTGCCGGCGGTGGCAATGGCGCTGCTGTGCTGCGCGCTCTACGGTCTGGTGGTGGAGTTTCTCGCGGTACGGCCGTTTACCCGGCGCGGCTCCGATGCCTGGCTGATGTCCACCGTGGCTTTGGGCATCGTGCTGGATAACCTGGTCATGCACACCTTCGGTCGTGAACCGCGCAGCCTGCCCTCCTCACTGGCGATTACGCCGCTGGAGGTGGCGGGGGTGAATCTGGCGGTGTATCCGTTGCAATTGATCATTCCAGTGGTGGGACTGTCGCTGGCGCTGGTGCTGCACTGGGTGGCGCGCCATACCCGTTGGGGCACGGCGCTGCTGGCCACTGAACAGAACAAGGATGCGGCGCGTCTGATGGGGATTCCCATTGGCCGGGCTATTGCCGGCGCGTTCGCCCTGTCCACCTTGCTGGCGGGGGTGGCGGGTATGCTGATCGCGCCCCTTGCCAATGTGAATTCCGACATGGGCACCTTGTTCGGGTTGAAGGCCTTTTCAGTGGCCATTCTCGGCGGCATCACCAGCCCTTGGGGCGTGGTGATGGCCGGGCTGTTGTTCGGTGTGGCGGAGAGCCTGATCACGGTGACGCTGGGATCCGGCTACACCCACATCATTACCTTTGCCTTGGTGATCGTGGCGTTGGCGCTGCGTCCCAACGGCTTGTTCGGGCGCGCCGCGGTGAAGAAAGTATGAAGTACCCGCACTTGATTATGCTGGCTGCCCTGGTGGCGGTGGCCCTGGTGTGCACTTTCTCCTTGAACAGCTATTACGTGTTCGTGCTGGCCAATGTGGCGCTGATCACCATTGTCGGCGTCGGCCTGAACATTCTGTTGGGTTTGAGTGGACAGATTTCCTTTGGTCACGTGGGGTTCTACGCCATTGGCGCCTACACAGTGGCGGTGCTCACCACACAGGCGGGCTGGTCGTTCTGGCCGGCCTGGCTGGCGGGAGCGCTGTTTTCCGGCATTGCCGGGGCTCTGGTGGCGTTGCCGGCATTACGGGCCAAGGGGCCTTATCTGGCGATGATCACCATCGCCTTCAGCTTTATCGTTCAGCACGCCGTCATTGAAATGGAACATGTCACCGGTGGTCAGAACGGCATCATGGGGGTTATGGCGCCCTCGCTTCATCAGGCCTGGAGCCCCGAGCAGAACATTGCTGTGCTCGCCGTGCTGACGGCGGCGGCGATGTTGCTGGTTTATGCTCTGATTGCCCGCGGCACCTGGGGCGCGGCCATGCGGGCGGTCAAGGACAGCGAGGTGGCGGCGGAATCCGTCGGTATCAATCCACTGGCGGCAAAAACCATGGCCTTCGCGCTGTCGGCGCTGATGGCCGGGTTGGCCGGAGGGCTGTTCGCGCCTCTGTCCGGCTTTGTAACGCCGGATACTTTCAGTTTCATGCAATCCATTCTGTTCGTACTGGTGGTGATCATTGGTGGCGCGGGGTTCATCGCCGGGCCGGTGATTGGCGCCATTATTCTCGGGGTGCTGCCGGAACTGCTGGCGTCCCTGGAGTCCCATCGCTTGCTGTTCTTTGGTGGCCTGTTGCTGGTGGTCTTGTTGGTGGCGCCCAATGGTTTGATGGGCTGGCTGACGGCCTGGATGGGCCGGCGTGCCGGGAACGGCGCCACCAGCCCGCTTCCCAGTGATGATGCCGCCCCCGTGCTGGATGCGCGCCCTCGTCATGGTTTGAAAGTGCGGGGGCTGAGCATGACCTTCGGCGGCGTCAAAGCGGTCAGCGGCCTGAATATGGATTTGCCGGCGGCGGCGGTGAGCAGTCTGATTGGCCCCAATGGCGCCGGCAAAACCACGGTGTTGAATATGCTCAGCGGGTTTTACCGGCCCACGGACGGTGGCTTTTCTCTGACCGATGCCGCTCTGCAAACCGAGGGGGCGTGGCGCATCGCCCGCCGTGGGGTGGCAAGAACCTACCAAACGTCGCAGCTGTTCGATTCACTCTCAGTGGAGGACAACGTCGCTTTGGCAGCCTGCCGGGGTCATTTGGGAACGGTGCTCGCTGGCGGGCCTTTCCGTTCCCGGATGGTACGCCAGCGGGCACGCGCCCTGCTGTCGTTCTGTGGCTATCTCGGCGATCCCGCCCTGCCCGCTTCACAACTGCCGCATGTGGACCGGCGCCTGGTGGAAATCGCCCGGGCATTGGCGCTGGATCCGGAAGTGCTGTTACTGGATGAGCCCGCCGCCGGTTTGTCGCGGGAAGATACCGACCGGTTGGGGGACCTGCTCAAAGCGGTCGCGGCCGCCGGTATCGCGGTCCTGGTGGTGGAGCACGACATGGAGCTGGTGATGTCGGTATCCGACCAGATCATTGTTCTGGATACCGGTACCTTGTTGGCCGCGGGCGCCGCCGCCGAGGTGCAGGCCAATCCGGAAGTCCGCAAAGCCTATCTCGGTGACAGCGGGGATCTGCCGGCCTCGGCAAGCCGCCATCCTCCACAAGGTCCCGAGCTGCTCGGCGTCAGCCGTCTGGTAGCGGGATACGGCGCCGAGCCGGTGTTACACGGCATCAATCTCAAAATCCGCCAGGGTGAAATGGTGGCGTTGTTGGGGGCCAACGGCGCCGGCAAATCCACCTTGATGCGGGTGCTCAGCGGTTTGCATCCTGCCCAGAGCGGCGGCGTGCATCTCAGAGGCGAGGTGCTCAACACCATGCCGGCGGAGAAAATTGCCGGCCGGGGGGTGGTGTTGGTGCCAGAAGGCCGACAGGTTTTCCCCGAGTTGTCGGTGCTGGATAACATTCGCCTTGGCGGCTTCCTTCACGCTGAGGACCGTGAAGCCCGCGTGCAAGGTATGCTGGAGCGGTTCCCTCGTCTGCGCGAGCGCCAACATCAGCGTGCCGGGCTGCTCTCCGGAGGGGAGCAGCAAATGCTGGCGCTGGCCCGGGGTTTGATGGCAAAGCCAAGGGTGTTGCTATTGGATGAGCCGTCCCTCGGACTGGCGCCGAAAATCATCGCCGAGTTGTTCGAGGTGCTGGATCAGCTGCGCCGGGAGGACATGACCATCTTGCTGGTGGATCAGATGGCGGCACTGGCATTGGCTTTGGCGGATCGCGCCTACGTGATCGAAGGTGGACGTGTGGTGGCGCAAGGGACGGCTGACGAGATCCGCGCGAACGTGGATCTCGCCAACGCCTATCTGGGCAACGCCGCGCCTACTCCTGCAACAGGCTGATATCGGCCACGTTAAGGAACAGATCGCGCAGGAAACTCAGCAGGGCCAGGCGGTTGTCACGAACCGCCGGGTCCTCGGCCATCACCATCACGCTTTCGAAGAAGGCGTCCACCGGGGCACGCAGCTCCGCCAGCAGTTCCAGCACCGCTTGGTAGTCGCCCTGCTCCAGCAGCGGCTCGGACTGTTCGTAGGCGGCCACCACCAGATTGGTGAGTTCCTGTTCCGCTTCGTCTTCCAACAGTGCGCCATCGATTTCTTCCGGCGGGGCTTGTTCCAGCTTGGCCAGAATATTGGAGACCCGCTTGTTGGCCGCGGCCAGAGCCTGAGCTTCCTCCCGCTGCTGGAACGCGGCCACGGCTTTCACCCGGCGATCGAAATCCAGCGGTTTGCGGCAGGCGTCCTCGATGGCCAGCACCGACAGGATCACCGGTGTGGCGATGCCCTGTTCCTGATACATGGCGCGGTAACGGCCCTTAATAAAATCGAAGGCTTCGTCGACCTGAGCGGCGTCGATGCGATCACCAAGCTGGGTGGCGGCCTGATCCAGCAGGTCGCGCAGATCCAGTTCCAGCTGGTTTTCGATGATGATGCGCAGCACACCGAGAGTGGCCCGCCGCAGTGCATAGGGGTCCTTGGTACCGCTGGGCTTCTGGCCGATACCGAAGATCCCCACCAGCGTATCGATCTTGTCGGCCAGGGAAACCGCCATGCCGGTCTTGCTTTGTGGCAGCTTGTCGCCGGCGAAACGGGGCAGGTATTGCTCGTACAGCGCTTCGGCCACGTCCTCGGGCTGGCCTTCACACTGGGCAAGGTAATAGCCCATGATGCCCTGCATGGTGTCGAACTCGTACACCATTTCGCTATTGAGGTCGGCCTTGCTGAGTTCCCCCGCCAGTCTGGCGTGCGCGCTGTCGCCGCCGGTTTGTTCGGCGATCACGGCCGCCAGGGCCCCGATACGCTGGCACTTGTCGGCCACCGTCCCCAGCTGCTGCTGGAACACCACCTGGGCCAGTCCCTCGGCGTGTTGCGCCAGGGTCTTCTTGCAGTCGTTATCATAGAAGAAGGCGGCGTCGGCCAGCCGCGGCCGAATCACCTTCTCGTTACCGGCGATCACCTGGGCCGGGTCCTTGGACTCGATGTTGCTGATGGTGATGAATTTCGGCATCAGCTTGCCATCGGCGTCGAGCACGGAAAAATATTTCTGGTGCTCTTCCATGGCGCTGATCAGCGCTTCCTGGGGCACGCGCAGGAAGTCCTCATCAAAGCCGCCGGTCAGCGCCACCGGCCATTCCACCAGGGCGGTTACTTCGTCAAGCAAATCGGGATTGATCCGCGCGGTACCGCCGGCCTGCTTGCCCGCGGTGATCGTCTGCTCTTCGATCATCGCCTTGCGGCGGTCGAAATCGGCGATCACATGCCCTTCATTTTCCAGGCGCCCGGCGTATTCACCGGCCTGGCTCAGCTCAATGGCTCCCGGCGCGTGGAAGCGGTGGCCATAGCTGGTGCGGCCGGATTGCAGATCCAGCAGTTCGAACGGTACGACCTCGTCGCCGAACAATGCCACCAGCCAATGTGCCGGGCGCACGAACTGTACTTTGCGGCTGCCCCAGCGCATGCGCTTGGGAATCGGCAGCTTCTGGATCGCCTGGGCGAAGAATGCCGGAACCAGCTCGGTGGTGGCCTTGCCCTCTTCGGTGATACGGGCAATCAGGCGTTCCCCTTTGCCGGTGTCCTGGCGGTCCAACTGGTCCACGGTCAGCCCCAGGGAAGCGGCGAAGCCCTGGGCGGCCTTGGTCGGATTGCCTTCGGCATCGAATGCCGCCTGTACCGCCGGGCCCTGACGCTCGATATCACGGTCGGCCTGTTTTTCGTCCAGGTCACGGACCAGCACCGCCAGCCGGCGTGGCGCGGCGAAGCTTTCCACCTCACCGTGTTGCAGCCCGGCCTCGTCCAGTTGCCGTACGAACTCCTCGGTGAGCGCCGCGCTCAGGGTCGGCAGCGCCTTCGGGGGCAGTTCCTCGGTGCCCAGCTCGATCAGTAAATCCCGGGACATTATTTCTTCCCCTTCTTTTTATTGCCTTTCCCGGCGGCCGCGTTTCCTGCCGCCTTCTCATCCTGCTTTGCCAGCTCCGCTTCCACTTCCTCACGGATGGCTGGATCGGCCATGGGGAAGCCCAGTTTACGGCGGGCGTCGAAGTAGGCCTGGGCCACGGCCCGGGCCAGGGTGCGTACACGCAGAATGAAGCGCTGACGTTCGGTCACCGAGATGGCCTTGCGCGCGTCCAGCAGGTTAAAAGTATGAGAAGCCTTGAGAGCGTACTCGTAGGCGGGCAGCGGCAGACCCGCGCCGATCAGCTTGGTGGATTCGGCTTCAAACAGGTCGAACTGTTTGAACAGTTCCTCGACGTTGGCGTGCTCGAAGTTGAAGGTGGACATCTCCACTTCGTTTTGCAGATAAACGTCGCCGTAACTGACCTTGCCGAAAGGACCATCGGACCAGACCAGGTCGTACACCGAATCCACGCCCTGAATGTACATGGCCAGGCGCTCCAGGCCATAGGTGATCTCACCGGTGACCGGGTAGCAGTCGATGCCACCGACCTGCTGGAAGTAGGTGAACTGAGTCACTTCCATGCCATTGAGCCACACTTCCCAGCCCAACCCCCAGGCGCCAAGCGTGGGGGATTCCCAGTTGTCCTCGACGAAGCGGATATCATGCACCAGCGGATCGAAGCCGAGCAGGCGCAGGGAGCCCAGATACAATTCCTGGATGTTGTCCGGGGACGGTTTGAGGACCACCTGGAACTGGTAATAGTGCTGCAGCCGATTGGGGTTTTCCCCGTAACGGCCGTCGGTGGGCCGCCGGGACGGCTGCACATAGGCGCTGTTCCAGTTTTCCGGGCCGATGGCGCGCAGGAAGGTGGAGGGGTGGAAAGTCCCCGCGCCCACTTCCATATCCAAAGGCTGCACGACCACGCAGCCTTGCTCGGCCCAATACTGTTGCAGGGCCAGGATCAGGCCCTGAAAGGTCATCACGTCCGCTTGCGGTTGATCCGCCATGTCGCTTCCTGTTATTCCGCTGGTGCACCGGTGCGAGCCCGTGCTCCTGGCGGCGATGCCATGCCCTCCACGGTGGCGCTGGCCCCGTGTTCGGGAGGGAGAGAGACGGGCTCGTGAAACGAAGACCGCAAGTATAGCGTTCCCCAGGGGCCGGTGATACCGTGGCCCGGAACCCGACATTCCCGTCTTTCACCGAGATCGCCCATGGAACGATGCCCCTGGTGCGGTACCGACCCCCTGTACGTGGCCTACCACGATCAGGAGTGGGGGGTACCGGAACACGATGATCGCCGATTGTTTGAATTCCTGCTTCTGGAAGGCGCGCAGGCCGGCCTCAGTTGGATCACGGTGTTGCGCAAGCGCGAGAACTACCGGCGCGCCCTGGATGACTTCGACCCGGAAAAGATCGCCCGCTATGACGACCGTAAGCTGGAACAACTGCTGCAGGATGCGGGACTGATCCGCAACCGGTTGAAAATGAAGGCGGCGGTGAGTAATGCCCAGGCGTATCTGGACCTGCGTGAGGCAGGCCAGACCCTGGATGCCCTGCTGTGGGGCTTTGTTGATGGCACACCCCGGGTAAACCGCCACCGGTCGCTGTCCGACGTGCCGGCGGTTACCCCCACCGCCGAAGCCATGAGCCGGGAACTGAAGAAAAAAGGCTTTCGTTTCGTCGGCCCCACCATTATGTACGCCTTCATGCAGGCCGCCGGCTTGGTGAACGACCATCTGATCAGCTGTCCGCGTCACCGGCAGCTGGCGGACGGGTGAAAATCCGGCCTAGGGCCTGTTCCCCCTATTTGCATCCCGCCTGCTGGATGCAAATAGGGGGAACAGGCCCTAAATTGAAAACTTTTACAACGGTGGCGTCAGAGCTGGTATGAGCTTTGCTGAGGCACTGGGGAACGCAACCCAGGGACTGGTGAAGGAGGCTCCCATGAAACCGGTGTTGATTATAAAGGCCGGCAGCACCTACCCCGAATTGATCGAGCATTACGGGGACTTCGAGGACTGGATCGCGCGGGGTCTCGGTGATCGCTGTGCCGTGCAGGTATGCGATGTGCGCGAGCCGGTGCCGTTACCGTCGCCGGACCGTATCGCGGCGGTGGTTATTACCGGCTCCCATGCCATGGTCACGGAGCAGGCGCCCTGGATGGTGCGCCTGACCGATTGGCTGGATGACGTCATCACCCATCCGGCGGCGCTGCCGGTGTTGGGGATCTGTTTTGGCCATCAGCTGCTGGCGAAACTGCTCGGTGGTGAGGTGGGAGATCACCCACAGGGCATGGAGGTGGGCACGGTGGCGTTGAGAATGGCATCGGAAGCGGCCAGGGATCCCCTGTTCGCCGGACTTTGCGAGCAGCCCTGGGGGCAGATGGTGCATCAGCAATCGGTGCTGGTGGCGCCGCCGGAAGTGTCGGTGCTGGCCAGTAATGGCCATGACGCCTGCCAAGCGTTCCGCTATCGGCAACGGGTGTGGGGTTGTCAGTTTCATCCGGAATTCAACGCCGATATTACCAGGGCCTACCTGCAAGCCTTGCGTGGACGGAGTATCAGTGACCAGCGTGCCGCGGACGCCATGTCCGAAGTCCGGGAATGCCCTGGTGCCAATGAAGTATTGAGCCGATTCGGACAACTGGTACAGGATCTTTGCGCCGCCTAGGCAAGCTGGCGGTCAGCGGCGGGCGCTTGGTGTAGGATGCCGGTCCTCCGTGCTTCTTCACCAAGGCCATGAGCGATTCCTACCGCGAACAACACAAACTGCGCCTGGCGTATATGCCCTGGCTGTATCCCCGGCTCAAGCCGCGGCACCGGGCTTGGGCGGAGCCCTGGCAGAAAAAGGTGCAAGAGGAACTGGAGCGCCTCGAAACGGTGCGCTTCGGGGAGCACTGTTTTGTCGCACCGCAGGCGCGCCTGTTCGCCGAGCCGGGCCGCGATATTCGTGTCGGCGATCACAGCCACATCGCCGCCGACTCAGAGCCTGTTTACGATCTATTCGCCACCGCGTTGCTGCTGGAAAAGCCGCCAGAGGGCGTTGGGGGCTGCAGGCTCTGGTGGTTCCAAAGTCAAAGGCCACAGCGTCCTCTGGCGGCTTTTCCAGCGCAACCCGAAGGGCCGGGCCCCTTTTTCCGCCAGGGCGTGATTACGCTTGTTTATGTAGACGGGCTACACTGCACAATCGAAATCACGCTCTGACGAAAAAATGCACTCCGGCGCGGCGGTGAATAGATCGTAAACAGGCTCTCAGTGCTGCATGGACCGATCCGGCTCGGGGCCCATGTCAGCATTAACCATCATGCCACCCTGGAAGGCGGGGCCGCCGGTATCGAAATCGGCGATCACTCCCGCATTGCCGCCTACGCCACTCTTTATGCCTTCAATCATGGCAGGGAAGCCGGCGGCCTGATCCGTGAGCAGCCGGTGACATCCCGGGGGATTCGTATTGGCAGGGATGTTTGGCTGGGTGCCCGCTGCGGCATCGTCGATGGTGTTACCGTTGGTGACCACGCGGTGGTAGCGATGGGGGCGGTGGTAACCCGGGATGTGCCCCCCTGGAGCGTGGTGGCGGGCAACCCGGCGCGCCCCATAGGCCGTCGGCCGGGGGCGCCACCAGAAGAAGGCGGGGAGAGGTAATCGCACCACGGTATTGAACGCCGTTCATTAATGTTGCATCCTGGTCCAACTGAACGGCGTTTAAGGGGAAGTGGTGAAATGGCGAGGCGTAATCAGCACAGCAAGGAAGAACTCAGGGCCATGGCCATCGAGGCGCTGGCGGATCTGGTGGAACGGGAAGGGGTGGATAATTTCAGTGTTCGCCAGATCGCCGGGAAGCTCGGCTATACCCCTGGCATGCTTTACCACCTGTTCGTCAATCTGGATGATCTGATTCTGCATCTGAATGCCCAGACTCTGGATGCGCTGAATGCCCGTATTGACCGGGCCGCCGGCCATGGTGATCCGATGGCGGTACTGAAAGCCATGGCGTTTGAATACTTGCGCCTGGCCCGGGAGCACACCGCCCTGTGGCAGTTGGTGTTCAGCCATCGCATGGCGAACCAGGCCCCGGTGCCGGACTGGTATGTCGATCGTACCCGGCACATGTTCGAGCAAGTGGAAGTTCAGTTGAAGGACTGGGTGCCGGCGGCGGATCAACGGCAAAGGCAGGTAATGGCAAGAACACTGTGGGGAAGCGTGCACGGAATTTGTTTGCTGCATGTGGAAAACAAACTGAATGTGGCCGGCGACGTGGCACCGGAAGCGATGCTGGAGTCGCTGCTCGACCACTATCTGTCGTCATGCGCCAGGGAAGGAGAAAAATAAATGGGAAAGAGCGTGTTTTCCTTATTGTTCAAACGCCGGTTCGGGCCTTTTTTCGGTACCCAGTTTCTTGGCGCTTTCAACGACAATGTCTTTCGTCAGGGGCTGATACTTCTGATCGCCTCCGGCGTGGTCGTGGGAGCGGAAGTCAATACTCTGAATAATGTGGCGCTGGCGTTGTTCATCGTCCCGTTCTTTCTGTTCTCCGCCCTGGCCGGTCAGATCGCCGACAAGTTTGATCGCGCCCGTCTGATCCGCTGGATCAAATTCGCGGAGATCGTGATCATGAGCTGCGCCGCGCTGGGGTTTTACTTCGACGCGGTTTACGGCCTGTTGGTGCTGCTGTTCTTCATGGGGTTGCAATCCACTTTTTTCGGGCCGATCAAGTACTCGATCATCCCTCAGCATCTGCCCAACGAAGAGCTGGTGAGAGGTAACGCACTGGTGGAAATGGGCACCTTTCTGGCGATTCTGCTGGGCTCGGTATCCGGTGTGATGCTGAAAATGGGCGGTAATACGCCGCTGGTGATCAGCACCGCGGTGATCGGTCTGGCGGTGCTGGGTTTTCTTTGCTCCCTGGGTATTCCCAAAGCGCCGGCGGCGGACCCGGGCCTGCGTCTGAACTGGAATTTGTGGAAGGAAACCTGGCACATTGTCGGTTACGCCCGGGAGGTGAAATCGGTATGGATGTCGGTGCTGGGTATTTCCTGGTTCTGGTTCCTTGGTGCCGCCTACACCACGCAGTTGAAGGTGTATGTGGATGACTACCTGATGGGGACCGAGGGGCTGTACGCGTTGTTGTTGGCCACCTTTTCCATCGGCATTGGCCTGGGCTCATTTTTCTGTGAGAAAGCATCCGGAAAGCGGGTGGAGCTGGGGCTGGTTCCGTTGGGCTCCATTGGTATCAGCGTGTTCGGCATTGATTTGTTTTTCTCTTATGCCTCATTGAATCTGAGCGGCCAGCTATCCATCGCGGAATTTTTGCAACAGCCCGGTGGCTATCGAATCATGGCTGATTTGCTTGGCGTCGGTATCTTTGGCGGTTTCTATATTGTGCCCTTGTTTGCCTTCGTGCAGCACCGTTCCAATCCGAAGCATCTGGCTCGTATTATCGCCGCCAATAACATTCTTAATGCCTTGCTCATGGTGGCGTCGGCCGCGGCGGGTATCCTTCTGGTCGGAGTTCTGGATCTGACCGTGCCGCAGTTTTTCCTGGCGCTGGCCTTGGCCAATGTGGTGGTGGCGCTCTACATTTATACCGTGGTGCCCGAGTTCCTTATCCGCCTTCTGGTATGGATGCTGACCAACACCATCTACCGGGTGAAACACAAGGGGCTGGAAAACATTCCCGAGGAAGGGCCTTGTTTGCTGGTATGCAATCACATCAGTTATACGGATGCGCTGTTGCTGGCCGGAGCGGTTCGCCGGCCGATCCGTTTCGTGATGGCGAAGCCGATCTACGACATGCCTTTGCTGAATTATATTTTCCGCACTGGCAAGACCATTCCCATTGCTTCCAAGGAAAAACATCCGGACATTTATGAGCAGGCCTTCCGCCGGGTACGTGAAGAACTGGCGGATGGTCAGGTAGTGTGCATTTTCCCGGAAGGCCGCTTGACACCGGATGGCGAAGTGGGTGAATTCAAGAGCGGAATGGAAAAAATCGTTAAGGAAACCCCGGTACCGGTGGTGCCCATGGCATTATCCGGTTTGTGGGGCAGTTTCTTCAGTCATAAAGGTGGCGCGGCCCTCACTCGCATGCCGCGGCGCTTCTGGTCAAGGGTCAAACTTGCCGTCGGCGAACCGGTGGCGCCGGAGGCCGTTGATGCCGAGGCCATGAGAAACGCGGTGGTGGCATTGCGCGAACGGCCATGAGGGAACGAAGTGATTCATCACGGGTCTATTTCCGGACAACGCCATAGAGATCCAAAAGGAGCCGATCAATGAGACGAATTTCCAGCGCTGCCCTGATCATGACGGTGGCTTTGGTTTTCACCGTCACGGCACAGGCGGACCAGGATGGGAAAAAGGTGTTTGGATGGGTGGAGAAAACCACCATTGAGTCCTGGGATGTGGAGATGAAAGCCAAACTGGACAGTGGCGCTTTGACGTCCTCCATGCAGGCCACCGATATCGAAAATTTCACCAAGGACGGTGAGGATTGGGTGCGGTTCACGGTGGATGTGGAAGACGCGGACAGCGGCAAGAAGGTGGAGCGCCGATACGAAAAGCCACTGTTCCGGGATCTCACCGTGCGTGGCGCCGGCGGCAAGGATGAGCGTCCGGTGGTACTGATGAAAATCTGTATGGGTGATACCGTGTACGAAGAGCAGTTCAGTCTTCGTGACCGTAGCGAGATGCTGTATCCGGTGCTTCTCGGACGCCGCACCATTCAGCATCTTGGCCTGCTGGACGTCACCAGCACTTTCCAGAATCCACCTACCTGCGACGATGGGTCCGAAGTGAAGCACAACAAGGATCAAAAGGACGACGAGGATATCGGCGACTAATGATCCGTCCGGCCGGCGCCTGGCGCCGGCCAGCCTTGGCGCGCTAAGCGATTTCCGAGAACACCTGAATGATATTGCCCAGCCGAGCGGTCAGCTTGTCGCCGGTATTCAGTGCCGCCACGCCGCTGGGGGTGCCGGTAAAAATGAGGTCACCAGGATCCAGCCGGAAGGTCTGGCTGATGTGGGCGATCAGCTCAAAGGTGGGAAACAGCATTTGTCCGGTGTGGCCGTGCTGACGGGTCTCGCCGTTGATTTCCAGTGATACTTCCAGATTCTGGCGCACGGAGATACCACGGGCATCGACGAAGCCGGACACCGGAGCGGCGCCGTCGAAGGCCTTGGCGCGTTCCCAAGGATGCCCTTTGGCCTTCAGCGTGTTTTGCAGGTCCCGCAAGGTCAGATCAAGACCCACGCCATAGGCGGCGATGGCGTAGCGGACCCGGTCGGGATCGGTCTCGCCACTGAGTGTCTCGCCGACCATGACCACCATTTCCACTTCATGATGGACTTCCCCCTGCCCTTTGGGCAGCACCACCGGTTCATGCAGGCTCACCAGGGCGGAGGCGGGTTTCATGAACAGCAAGGGTTGTTCCGGTACCTCGTTACCCAGTTCGCGGGCGTGTTCGGCGTAGTTACGGCCCACGCACACCACTTTGCCCACCGGCATATCCATGGTCGAGCCGTCGATCCAACGGTGAAGATAGTTTGGCGTCATCACGATAATCCTGAAAAAAGGGCTGACGATCGACCGGTTAGAGGTCGAACAGCTTGCCTGGGTTCATCACGTTGTTCGGATCGAAGACCTGTTTCACCGCCTTCATATAAGCGATTTCCTCGGGGCCGCGGGAGTAGCCCAGGTAGGGCTTCTTGGTCATGCCGACACCATGCTCCGCGGAAATGGAGCCGTTGTAGCGCTCCACGATTTCAAACACCCACTTGGAGACGTTGTTACATTTCTCGAAGAAATCTTCCTTCGGCAGCGCCTCCGGTTTCAGGATATTCAGGTGCATGTTGCCGTCGCCGATGTGGCCGAACCAGACGATCTCGAAATCCGGATAGGCGTCCTGGACCACCTTGTCCACCGCCTCGACGAACTCCGGCACCTTGTCGATGGTTACCGAGATGTCGTTCTTGTACGGGGTGTGCGGCGCGATGGATTCGGAAATCCGTTCGCGCAACTGCCACAGCTGATCCAGCTGCTGCAGCGACTGGCTCATCACGCCATCCAGCACCCAACCCTGTTCCACACAGCGCTCGAACACCGCCATTGCCTGGTCGGCGGTTTGTTCGGAGACCTGCTCGAATTCCAGCAGGCAATAAAACGGGCAATCGGTATCGAAGGGGCGGGAGACGCCGTGCGCCAGCACATGAGCCATGGCCTTGTCGGAGAAGAACTCGAAGGCGGTGAGGTCCAGTTCGGACTGGAAGGCGTGCAACACCTTCATCACTTCCTGGAAGCCGGGTACGCCCAGTACCAGGGCGGTCAGATTTTTGGGCTGGCGGGCCAGCTTCACGGTGGCTTCCACGACGAAGCCCAAGGTGCCTTCCGAGCCGATGAACAAGTGGCGGAAGTCATAACCGGTGGCGTTTTTGATCAGTCCTTTATTGAGCTCCAGCAGCTCGCCTTTGCCGGTGACCACCTTCAGGCCGGTGATCCAGTCCCGGGTCATGCCGTAGCGGATCACCTTGATACCGCCGGCATTGGTATTGATGTTGCCGCCGATCTGGCTGGAGCCGGCGGAGGCGAAATCCACCGGATAGAACAGGCCCTGCTGCTCGGCGTACTCCTGAAGCTGCTGGGTGATCACACCGGGCTGGACCGTGACGGAACGATCATAAGCGTTGAAGTCCAGCACCTTGTTCATCCGGTCAAAGGCCACCACCAGCTCGCCGGACGCCGCCACGGCGCCAGCGGAAAGGCCGGTACGGCCGCCGGAGGGCACCAGGTGCAGACCGTGCTCATTGGCGATTTCGACGATCTGCTGCACTTCGTCAATGGTTTCCGGCAGCAGTACGGCGCTGGGGGCCGGGGCCCAGACTTTGGTCCAGTCCACCCCGTAGCGCTGAGCGCTGTCCTGGTCGGTCAGGCAGCGGGCACCGAGCAGTTCGGTCAGGTGTTCCAGGGCGGCATGGGCTAAAGCGGTCATGGCGACTCCAACAGTCCTCAACTCAACTTGAAAAAGGCAACCGGTCCGGGTGGCTCTCATCCGGGGCGCGCTATGATACCATACGCGCCCATTTAGCCCGCTATAGAGACCACCCATGGCCCATACCTCTCTTGAGAAGGACAAGATCCGTATCCTCCTGCTCGAGGGCATCCACCAGAACGCGGTGGATAATCTGAAGGCGAACGGCTACCACAACGTGGAGCTACTGCCCAAGGCCCTGACCGGCAGCGATTTGACCGACGCTATCAAGGACGCCCATTTCGTGGGGATCCGCTCCCGCACCCAGCTCACCGAAGAAGTGTTCGCGGCGGCGGAGAAGCTGATCGGCGTGGGCTGTTTCTGTATCGGCACCAACCAGGTGGATCTCAAGGCGGCGCTGAAACGCGGCATTCCGGTGTTCAACGCGCCCTACTCCAATACCCGCTCGGTGGCGGAGCTGGTGATCGCCCACACCATCAACCTGATGCGGGGCATTCCGGAGAAGAACGCGGTGGCTCACCGTGGCGGCTGGCTGAAATCCGCCAAGGACAGCTATGAGATTCGCGGCAAGAAGCTGGGGATCGTCGGCTACGGCAACATCGGTGCCCAGGTGTCGGTGCTGGCCGAATCCATGGGTATGAAAGTGTACTTCTACGACGTGGTGCCGAAGCTGCCGCTGGGTAACGCCACCCAGGTGCAGAGCCTCCACGACCTGCTGGGCATGTGTGACGTGACCAGCCTGCACGTGCCGGACACCCCGGCTACCCGCTGGATGATCAAGGAAGAGCAGATCCGGGCGATGAAGCCGAAGAGCTATCTGATCAACTATGCTCGCGGCAAGGTAGTGGACATCGAAGCGCTGACCGCCGCCCTCAGGGACGGTCACCTGCTGGGGGCGGCGATCGACGTTTTCCCGGAGGAACCGAAGGGCAACGATGACGAATTCATCAGCCCGCTACGGGATTTCGATAACGTCATCCTCACGCCGCACATCGGCGGTTCCACCCATGAAGCCCAGGAAAACATTGGCACCGAGGTGTCCGAGAAACTGATCCGTTACTCGGATAACGGCTCCACCCTGAGCGCGGTGAACTTCCCGGAAGTGGCCCTGCCGGCCCACCCGGATATGCATCGCTTGCTGCATATTCACCAGAATATCCCGGGCATTCTCAGCCAGATCAATACCATTTTCTCCGAGAACGATATCAACATCTGTGGCCAGTACCTGCAGACCAACGAAGATATCGGTTACGTCGTGATCGACGTGAACAAGGGCTACAGCCAGTTGGCCCTGGAGAAGCTGCGGACCATCGAAGGCACCATCCGCACCCGGGTGCTGTTCTAAACCGATCGGGCCCGCCATGTCCGGTGGCGGGTCCTCTGGCTTTCAGGGCTGTCATGGAAGCAGGCCGTGGTTGGGAAAGCAAAACACTCTGCTTGATGCTGGTGTTGCCGTTCTGGCTCGCCGGCTGTGCCATGGGGTCCTTGTTCCAGCCTTATCCGAGCCAGGCCCAATCCTGGGTCCATCCCGCTCCTGGCCGCGACGCCTCCATCGTTCAACACCTCGAACGCGCCGGCAAGGGCCGGGACGGGGTGCTTTATTTGCAGGAACTTGGGCTATTGCAGCAGCGTCTGGGCAACGACGCCGCCAGCCGGACGGTGTTCGCCGATGTCATCAACCACTATGAGCACACCGATGCCCAGGCGCTGATCCGCGTGACCGGCCTGGCATCGCAGACCGGCGCTCTGCTGATCAACGACAACGCTCTGCCCTATCGGGCGCCGGATTACGAGCGTATTTTCACTTACAGCTATCAGGCGCTGAACTACTGGGCCGCCGGCGATGTCACCGGCACCGCGGTGGAATTGCGCCGGGCCGCGCAAGCGCAACGCATGGCCGAACAGCGCCGTGAGAAAGAGCTGGCCAAGGCCGATGAGGACGCCGCCAGCGTCCTGGATCTGTCCCAGTACCAAGGTTACTTCGAAGGTCTGGATCTCGCCGCCGGCGCGGTGAAAAGCAGCTTCCAGAACGCCTGGACCTTCTATCTCTCGGCGCTGTTCTGGGAAGCCCACGGAGAATACAACGACGCCTTGGTGGACTATAAGAAGGCGCTGGAGCTGCATCCCCGGGCGGATTGGCTCAAGGCCGACGTGCAGCGGGTTTCCCGGGCCCTGGACGGCTATCGCCAGCGCGGCATTGGCACCGTGGCGGTGCTCTACGAACAAGGCGAGGTACCGGCGCGGCAGGAAGTGAGCCTGCCCATTCCCACCCCGCATGGATTGTTTCTGGTGGCGTTTCCTTCTTACTCAGTGACGTCCTGGTCCGCAGCCCGGCCGCTGACGTTTCACGTTGGAGAGCAAAGCGCGCAAACCCGGGTACTGGCGGATGTCGGCGCCCTGGCGGCACGAAATCTGCGGGAGCAGGCGCCGGGAATGCTGATTCGTCAGGTGCTGCGCGCCACCGGCAAGTATAATCTGCAGAAGAAAGCCAACGACGACTTTGGCGGCGCCGGCGCCTTTCTCACACAGCTGTTCAACCTGATCAGCGAGCAGGCTGACCGGCGCAGCTGGCTGGGCTTGCCGGCCTACGTCCAGGCTGGCCGTATCAGCGTGCCCGTGGGGGAGCAGCAGGTTCTGTTGAGCAGCCCGGGGGGCGATGCTAGCGTGACCGTACCGGTGATGGAGCGCGGTTTAACCTTGATTCACGTGACCGAACGCGCCGGGCGTCTGGTCACCCGAGTGCTACCCGTTCAGGAGGGACCCTTATGACCCGTTTTCTTTGCCGCGTCGCGCCGATGTTGGCAGTGCTGCTGCTGACGGCATGTTCGGCCAGTAATATGTCGCGCCTGGAAGTGGCGGATGACGGCGAGCATTTGCAGCTGTACTCCAATAACAGCCTGCTGGCCAGCCGCTTGTCGGTGGAGGAAGTGCGGCGCAAGCGGGTCAATGACCTGCTGTACATGCAGGCCACGCTGGAAAACGGCTGGAAGTTTGAACTGGATTTCCAGTACAAGATCAAATGGTTCGACCAGCAAGGCTTTGAACTGGCGCCGCAATCCCAACCCTGGCGCCAGTTGGTGATGGCCGGCCGCAGTCAGGCCAATGTGCAGGCGGTGGCGCCCAACCCCAGTGCCGTGCGCTTTGAAATCTGGGTGCGTGAATAACGCCCCGACCCCAATGGATGTCCGCGAGGAGAAGCGAAGATGCGCGTAGTGATGGCGATAATGCTGGGAGTGGCGCTGCTGGCGAGCGGTTGTGCCTCGAAAGTGGAGTACGGCGACCCCCAGGCGCGGGAGACCGTGACTCCGGATTTCGGCTCCTCCGACCTGCAGATGATCGCCACCAAGATGGTGGATGACATGATGGTGTTCCCACCGGTGGTGGAACTCACCCGCAACCGTCGCCCGGTGCTGTTCGTGGACCGGGTCAAGAACAAGACCAGCGAGCACGTGGACACCGAATCCATTACGGACACCATTCAGTCCAGGCTGATCAACTCCGGCAAGTTCCGTTTCGTCGACATGACCGTGGTGGACCGCGTGCGTCAGCAACTGGAGTACCAACAGGACTCCGGCATGGTGGATCAGTCCACCGCC
The DNA here is from genome assembly GCF_900217905.1 of Alloalcanivorax xenomutans. GTDB lineage: Bacteria > Pseudomonadota > Gammaproteobacteria > Pseudomonadales > Alcanivoracaceae > Alloalcanivorax > Alloalcanivorax xenomutans. The sequence goes on along the minus strand of NZ_OBMO01000010.1, from coordinate 125,980 downwards.
GCCCAGATGGGGCGGCAGATCGGCGCCGAGTTCATGCTCTACGGTAATCTGTCCTCCATCGTTAAACGGGATAACAGCACCAAGGACGTGTATTACAAATTCACGCTCAAACTGCTGAATATCCAGAGCGGCATCATCGAATGGTCCGGCGAGAAGGAAATCCGCAAGACCCGCAGCCGCAGCCTGTTTGGTTTATAACCGGCTGCCCCAATGGGCACGGAGGCAGTTATGGTGATCCGGTCTTATAGAATCCTCCTGGTGACGCTCGGTCTGTTATTGAGCAGCCTGGTCTGGAGTGCCACCGAAACCGTCAAGGTGACCGCCGAGGGCTATGGTGAAACACCGCAACATGCGGTCTCCGAAGCGCTGGTCGGCGCGGTGCGTCAGGCCGGTGGCGTGGCGCTGGCGGTGGACCCGTCGTTTCGGCGCAAGGTCGGCCAGTGGTTGATTCAGCGTCAGGGCGACGTCAGCACCTGGATCGGCAGCCAGACCTCGGTAGCGGATCCACAGTTGCCTACCCTGGGCAGCTTGCGGAGCTATCAAGTGCTGTCGGTAGATCGGGTCGACGACGCTTTGTGGAAAGCGAGCGTGGAAGCCCGGGTGCTGCGTTATCAGTCCTTGCGTCCGGGGCGTGGACACCTTCCCGCCATCGCGGTGATGCCTTTCGAAACCCGTGCCAATGAATATCAATTGGGTGAAGTGACCATCGGCGCCGCCGAGGTGCAAGGCCGGCTGCGGGACGATCTGGTCGATGCGTTCACGCAGGCGGGCCGGTTCCGGGTGCTTGATCGGGCCCATCAGGCGGTGTTGGAACAGGAAAGAGTAACGGTGTCCGGTGGCAGCGTGGAGCCGGCGGAATGGGCCCGTCTGGGCCGGGTGCAGGGCGCCGATGTGTTGCTGGTGGGGCGCATTGAGGATTTCAGCATCGGCGACCGTCAACGTCGCTTTTACGGTGCCGACTTCCAGGGGTTCGAGCCCCGTGTGCGGATCCGTTACCGGATGCTGGATACCGCCACCGGTGAAGTGCTGTGGAGTGACTTGTTCGACTGGCGGCAGGACGAGGCCACGGTGCGGGCCTGGGCGCGTCTACAGAACATCGAGGATCGCCGCCATCCCGAGCGTCTGGCCGACCGGCTTTACCCCAGCATCGCCCGTGCCTTGAGTGGCGCCGCCACGGACGTGCTGTATCCGGTGCGGGTCCTGAAAGTCAGCGGCGATATGCTCTACCTGAGCCAGGGCGCGGGACGGCTGGAAACCGATGCGATGGTGTCGGTGTACCGGCCAGGGGAGCAGATCAAGGACCCGGACACCGGTTTGCCGATTCAACTGGCCGGGGCGGAGCTGACCCGGGCGCGGGTAATCGAGACCCGTGAAGGGTACGCGCTGGCGCGAGTGACCCGGGCCGCCGCCGCGGTGCAGGCCGGTGACCGGGTGCGGGTGTTGGGGGTCGTGGCATCGGGGGAGCAAGGGCCAGCCGGGCAGCCGCCCTCCCCCGGCTCCTCGGAAGCGCCGATCCGCTGGGACTGACGAGCCGCGATAGCCAATTCCGAGGAGCCGCCGATGGAAGGTTTTTTCGTACAAGCGTTAGTGCTGTTGGGCGCAGCGGTGCTGCTGTTGCCGTTGTTTCAGCGCCTGGGACTGGGCAGTATCCTCGGTTATCTGGTGGCCGGCGTGATCGTGGGGCCGATGGGCCTGGCCGCTATCCAGGGCGCGGATCAGGTACTGCATTTCGCCGAACTGGGCGTGGTGTTGATGCTGTTCGTGGTAGGCCTCGAACTGGCACCACAACAGCTTTGGGCGCGGCGCCGCCAGCTGATGGGCATGGGGGTGAGCCAGGTGGTGTTCAGCGCCGCCCTGCTGACCGGCTTTTTCCTGTGGTGGGGTGAACCCACCAACGCGGCTATCGCCATTGGCGCCACCCTGGCGTTGTCCTCCACCGCCTTTGCCGTGCAAATGCTGGTGGAGACCCGGCAATTGGGCACTCCCCAGGGGCGGGGTGCTTTTTCCATTCTGTTATTTCAGGATCTGGCGGTGATCCCGCTGCTGCTGCTGCTGCCGGCCCTGGCCGGCGGTGCCGAGGGCGCGGATAAACCCAACCTGCTGATCGGGTTCCTGGCGTTGGCCGGCATGGTCCTGGCCGGGCGTTATCTGCTGAATCCCTGGCTTGGCTGGCTGGCCAAGCTGCATAACCGGGAATTGATGACCGCCACGGCTTTGCTGCTGGTTCTGAGCGCCGCCGCCTTGATGGAAATGCTGCACCTGTCCATGGGGCTGGGGGCTTTCGTGGCCGGTATGTTGCTGGCCAACTCGCCCTATCGGGAGCAGCTCGATACCGATATTCAGCCGTTCAAGGGACTGCTGCTGGGGCTGTTCTTCATGGCCATCGGCATGACCATGGACCTGCGCCTGCTGGTGCGGGCACCCTTGGACATCCTGGCCTGGGGTGTGGCGCTGCTGGCGCTGAAAACCCTGGTGTTGATGGTGATAGCCAAAGTCTCCGGCAACAGCTGGCGTGGCGCGCTGCTGTTCGGGTTGCTACTCAGTCAAGGCGGTGAATTCGCCTTCGTGCTGTTCACTCAGGCCGGTGCTCTGGGGTTATTGGGCAGCGACGACATCGGCCGTTTGAACCTGGTGGTGGCGCTGTCCATGGCCGCCACCCCCTTGCTTTTGAAACTGGTTACCCGGCTCTGGCCGGAACAGCGGCCCAGTGCCGCGCTGCCCGAGGAGCCGATGCCCGACAATCAGGAGCCACAGGTGGTGGTGGCCGGATTTGGCCGCTTTGGCCAGATCATTGGCCGTATTCTGCTGAGCCGGAACATTCCGTTCACCGCGCTGGATACCAATCCGGAGCACATCGATACTGTGCGGCGCTACGGCAACCAAGTGTATTTCGGCGACGTTACCCGGCTGGATCTGCTCCATCATGCCGGTATCGGGCACGCCCGGGTGGTGGTGCTGGCGGTGGATGGCGTGGAGGACTCACTGCGCGCCGCTCATTTGATTCTCGAGCATTTTCCCAAGGTAACGCTGATTGCCCGGGCGCGGGACCGCCATCATGCCTATTCCCTGCTGGCGCTGGGGGTGCAGCATGTGGTGCGGGAAACGCTGGAATCCAGTCTGCGCGCCAGCCAGGCGGTACTGACGCAGCTGGGTCTGCCGGAGACCACCGCCATCGATCTGGTGCGCACCTTCCGCGAAGTGGACGAGCGGCTGCTGCGCGAACAGGTGGCCCACCGCGATGAGTTGGAGAAACTGATCGAGCTGTCCGCTCGTGGACGTGAGGAGCTGCAGTCCTTGCTCAGCGCGGATCGGGAGCAGGAATAGACACGATTTCCAGCAGCGTGTCAGCTTGGAGACGGGGCGGCGGTGACGACGAAGACCGCGGTGCTCTGGTACCAGATTTTCAGTTCGCTATCGCACCAGGTCACGGTGGCCACATGAGGGCCAGGCGCCAGGGATTCCGGAGCGAAAGTGTAGCGGATGGTGTCGTCTTCTTTTTCCATCGCGGTCATCGGCGCCACGCTTAGACGCTGGTCCAGGCTGATGTGCACCCTTTCCACGCCATTATCGTCTCCCTCCTCGTTTGCCGGAAAGGCTATGGTTAGGGGGGTGTCGCTTTGGTAAAGACCGCCGGGTCCGGTGCCGCTGGGATTTTCCCAACGGTAGAGGGTGTCATCCGCCTGGGGCGGCAGCTCGATGGCCAGACGTCCTTGCTGGAAACGGGTGATCCAACTGAACGCCACATTATCCGTCATCCCCTCACGCCGGGTCTCGCCGGACACCGTGGTCACCCCGACCTGGGCTCCCGGCGCCACGGCCCGGGTGGTCCAGGTCAGGGCGGGGTCGGCGAGCAGGTCCGCGGCCAGTTCCGCCAGTTCCGAAGTCTGACGGGCGAAGGCCATGATGTCGGGGTAAAGCGCCCGGCTTTCCCGGCTGAGTAGATCCCAGCCGGCTTCGGATTCCCTCCGGGCCAGATGGTCCAGAAACAGCCGCACCGTGCTCTGATGTGTTTCCACGGGTACACCGGCCACCGCCGGTGGTCCCGGAGGGTGGGAGAAAGGCGGCGGCGGCGCGGGCCGGGAGGGGCCCTCATCGCAAGCGATCAGCAGCAAACACAAACCTATCGCCAGGGTAGGAAAAAAAGACTTCATGAACCAACCGTGCCATCGATTTCCGCTCAAGGATACTCCCCGCCGTGGCGGTGGCGCCATCATCCATGGCGCACGACATCCACCGGGATACCGTTGGGATCACGGACGACGAAGTGACGGTCGCCCCAGGGTTCGTCCCGCAGTGGCACCTCGATGTCGACCCCGGCGTCGCGGAATCGTTGGTACTGCGCATCCACATCGTCCACATCCACGGCGACCCAGGCGCCGCTGGTTACCGTTTGCCGGAACATGGGGGCTTGTGCCGCCTGATCGGGCTTCAGGAAGCCTAGCTCGCCGCCCCCCAGGGTCAACAAAACGAACCAGTCGCTGTCGAACAGAACCTCGCTGCCGAAGTGGCTCACGTAAAAGTCCCGTGCCGCCGTGGGATCCTTCACCACCAGACCTGACCATAGTTTCATCGTCGATCTCCGTCAGATAGGAGCCCCTGAACAGGCTCCGGGAGGTGTCAGATTAGGGGGCGGCGCGCATCGCGTCTTGAATAAAAGCGACATCGTGATCGGGCAAGATGGCGGCGGCGGGGGTCACGCCCATCACCCGTTTCAGGGTACGGGTCATATGGCTCTGGTCACTGAAGCCGGCGTCCTGGGCCAGCGCCGCCAGGGGCGGCACGCCTTCTTGGGTCAGGGTTCGGATCAGCCATTGGCAGCGGCGGATGGTCAGAAAGGTCCCGGGACTGATACCCAGGCGCTGCTGAAATTGCCTTTGTAGTTGGCGCTTGCTCACTCCGAAGGCATGACAAACAGGGGCGATACCGCTCTTCCAGGGCGCGTGGAGCAGCCAACGATCCAGGGCGTCGGTCTCCGCCGGATAATGCCCCAGCCAGTCCAGTAGCAGCTGATCGAGGATCCGACATGGGTGCGGATGGGTAAAAACTTGGGAACCTAATGTCGCGATCAGTCCTCGATTGTCTGGCAAAGGGAGGGCGCGATCGCGCAGTTCCGCCGCCGGCAGAGGCAGAAAATGACGGTGCTGTCCCGGATGAAAACGAATGCCGAGATAGTGATGGCCGGCCTGTACGCGGGCGGTTCCCGGGGCGGTGGTGGAACCGTAGGCGGTGACGGTGAGGTCGTGACCGGCGGCCAGGACCAGATCCACACAGCCATCGGGCAGGATGCGGTGGTCACCGGCACTACTGTTCCGGCTAAGCCAGTAATGGCTGATGTAACGCCGCAACCGGGGATGCGGTGCGAGCGGCATCAACAGGTCCACCGTCGAGGCCTCCCATTGTGAGACGGATCAACCCTATCTTACCCGGTTGATCCGTGCCGTCACGCGCCGGACCGTCTCAAGAATCCGGCGCTCGCACCCGAGCGGCGCCAATGCCTCGTGGATCACTGGCGGCGGTGACCTCGCCGGTACGCTTATTCCAATAAATCGCCTGCATGTTGCCGTAGCGGCGGCCGGTGGATTTCAGGGTATGGCCGCGTAACGCCAGCCCACGGGCCTCAGCGGTGTCCAGGAAGTCCGGCTCCACTTCCACTTCGTCAGGCAGGTATTGATGGTGAAAACGAACCCGTGAGACCCAGTCTTCCACCGGTTTGCCATCCACCGCTTCCAGCACGCCGAGCAGTACCATGGAGATAATGCGGCTGCCACCAGGGGTCCCGAGAATGGCGACGCCGTCCTTCATTTCCACGAAGGTCGGCGTCATCGAGGAGAGGGGGCGCTTGCCGGGAGCGATGGCGTTGGCCTTGCTGCCGACCAGGCCATAGGCGTTGGGGCTGCCCGGTTTGGCGGAAAAATCGTCCATCTCATTGTTGAGCAGGACTCCGGTGCCGGGGGGCACGAAAGCGCTGCCGAAGGGCAGATTGATGCTGAGCGTGGCGGCGACCCGGTTACCTTCGCCATCGAGTACGGACAGGTGGGTGGTATGGAAGCCCTCCTCCACCGTCACCGGATCACCGAGGCTGGCGCTGGGTGTGGCTTTGTCCAGTTCAATGCCAGCGGCGCGCGCTTTGGCGTAGGACTTACTCACCAACTTATCCACAGGCATATCCACAAAATCCGGATCACCCATATAGCGGGCGCGATCCTGATATCCGCGCCGCATGGCTTCCACCGCAAGATGAGGAAGTAAGTCCTTACTAATCTCGCCGCCATTGAAATTGCTGAGGATATTGAGCGTCTCCATCATCACCAGCCCGCCGGAGGAAGGCGGCGGCGCGGAAACGATACGGGCTCCCCGGTACTCGCCAATGATGGGGGGGCGCTCTTTCACCCGATAGTTTTCCAAGTCTTCCAGGGTCCAGATACCCCCGGCTTCGCGAACCCCTGAAACCATCTTCTTGGCCAGCGGGCCACGGTAGAAACCGTCGAAGCCCTGGTCGGCGATGGCCTGCAGAACCTTGGCCAGATCCGGCTGACGGATCGTCGTGCCGGCCTCGGGAATCTTGCCGTCGCGCAGAAAGATGGAGGCCGCTTCCGGGTAGCGATTGAGGACGTCAACGCGGTAGCCGGCCAGGGTCCGATAGTGGTCTTCCACTGGGAAGCCATCGCGGGCCAGACGGATCGCCGGGGCCAGGGTCCGGGCCAACGGCAGACGCCCGTAGCGCTCGCTCAGGTGGACGAAGGCCGCGGCCTGGCCGGGGATGCCGGCGGCCAGGGGACCATTGATGGCTCGGTCGCGCACGACTTTGCCCTGGTCATCCTGAAACAGCGTTTCGGTGGCAGCGGCGGGCGCGGTTTCCCGGGCGTCCACCATGGTTTCATAGCCATCCTTCTGGCGATGCAGCAACCAGAAACCGCCACCGCCCATGCCGGCGGAGTAAGGTTCCACTACCGCCAAGGCGGCGGCCACGGCGATGGCGGCGTCAAAAGCGTTACCCCCCTGATCCAGCACCTCAAAACCGGCCTCGGTGGCGAGAGGGTGGGCACTGGCGATGGCCGCTTTATCGGGGGTGCCGGCCACGGCGGCGGTGGTGCCGCACAGCAAGGCCAAGCCGGCGAGCAGGGACAGCAGCAAGGCACGCGGTGTCATAAGGAGGCTCCTGATTCAATCCGTACCGGTGGGCTCTTCTCTTCACCAAGCATCTTCACCAACGAGCAGGCCGGCGGTGTTACTCGCCGGCCAGTTCTTTCTTGCGGCGCTCCAGCGCGATGGCCACGTTGTCCGGCACGAACTCTCTGACATCGCCATCCAGCAGCGCGATTTCCCGAACCAGGGAGCTGGAAATAAAGGACAAATGCTCGGCCGGTGTGAGGAACACGGTCTCCAGTTCCGGCGCCAGCTTGCGATTCATGTTGGCGAGCTGGAATTCGTATTCGAAGTCACTGACCGCTCGCAGGCCCCGCAGCAGGATGTTGGCTTCCTGGTCCTGGCAGAAGTGCGCCAGCAGCTGGGAAAACCCTACCACACGGACGTTATCGCGTTCCTGAATGCATTCTTCCACCAGCCCGACGCGCTCCTCCAGCGTGAACAGGGGGCGTTTCTTTTCACTGGCGGCCACCGCCACGATCACTTCATCGAACATGTCGGCGGCCCGTTCGATAAGGTCTTTATGGCCGTTGGTAATGGGATCGAAGGTGCCCGGGTAAACAACGCGATTGGTCATGTTCGGCTCGCTTTGTCCTTGAAATGGGGCGCCAAGCATAACGCGATCCATGCGCGCACGCACATTACCGGGAACCTTGCCGTTTTTCCGATGTCCGGCCGTGACTTTCCAGATAGTGGCCGGCGCTGGCCCGAAGCACTTGCGGCATTGGCGGGAGGCGCACGCCGGTGCGTTCCAGGAAGGGCGTGGTGTCACTCAGATCGAACCGCTCCGGCTGGATGAAATGGAGCGCTTCCGGTTCGGTGTTGGCGAATCGAGCCAGGGCGGGCAACCGCAGCAAGTGAGCGAGCAGCGGAATGGGGAAATGGAGTCCGGGGGCGCGGCATCCCAGGGTTTCGGCGATCAGGTTCAGCATCGGCTTCAGGTTTGGCGTGCCCGGGTCCAGCCCAAGGATTCGCCGTGGCGGCGCCGGATCCCGGATGGCGTGATCGATGATCGCGGCCAGGGTATCCACCGGAATCAACGGCAGCCAATGTTCGGGCCCGCCGGGGACCACCGCCAGTCGCCCCCGGGCCAGATTGTCGATCAGAGCGTGCAGGGGTTGCGCCGGATCCAGATCGCCATTGAGGCTGTGGCCCGCCACCGTGGCGGGCTGTACTTCCACCCAGTCCTCGTTGCGCAGCCGCCAGCGCACGGTGATTGCCGCTTCCATTTTGCTGGCTTCATAGGCTCCGGCATGACGGTACACCCGTTGCCAGTCGATGGCCGCCGGATCCTCTCCGTCAATTCCCAGGCGTTTCAGGTGGCGCTGGTTTTCCAGCATGAAGCCGCTGATGAAGACCAGCCGGCAATGCTGATGCCGCGCCAGCCGCGCCACCGCCAGACTGCCGGAAACGTTGGTCCGGCGTGCGGCTTCCGCTGGTAACCGCCAACCGAAGCGGGCGCCCAGATGCACCACCGCGTCCAGTGGCGGCGGGCTGCCGGTAAGGCCTAGATCGGGGGCATCCAGGTCTCCGGGCAGAGCATCGAGGTAGTGGCTGTTTCCTCCGAGCCGGTCCACGGTGGCGCGGAGCTTGGCGAGGGCTTGCGGGTGGCGCATCAGCGCCAGAACGGGCTGCTCCCCGGCGGTGAGCCGGGCGCACAGGTGACGGCCGATAAAGCCGGTGGCGCCGGTGATCAGTAGCGTCATGACGGTTCTCCCTGATGAGTGGCCCGCCACTGTAAAGTGTAGAGTATGCTCTAAGGTCAATATTGATCGGAGAGAAAGGTGCGCATCGCGGAACTGGAACAAAGAACCGGAGTGAGTCGCCACACGCTGCGTTATTACGAGAAACAGGGGCTGCTGCGGGAAGTGGACCGCCGTGGTAACAATTACCGTGATTACCCGGAACCGGCGGTGGAGCGGGTAGCCATGGTGAGGCAACTGAAAGAGCTGGGGTTCTCCCTCAGGGAAATCCGCGAGGTGCTGGACGCGCTACGTGACGATCGTATTGATTGTGCCCGGGGGGCGGCGTTGATGGCGGAAAAACGGGAAGCGGTGGAGCGGCGCATGGCGGAGCTGTCCGAGGTGCGTGATCTGCTGGCGCGGGAGCAGCGAAAGCTGGAGGAAAGTGCCGCGCGATCACGCGGCACCTGAGCGCGTTTGTGGTTGGCTCCTTCAGGCGCTGAGCTTTTCCGCCAGGGCGGTGGCGTTGCGCGCGCTGATTGCATAGATGCTTAATTGCGGATTGACCCCGAGACTGGTGGGAAACACCGAGCCATCAATGACGTAGAGATTGTCCAGATATTTGTAGCTGCCGTCGTGGTTTACCAGACAGTGTTTTTCGTCGTCGCCCATGGCGCACCCGCCCATCACATGAGCACTGCCCAGCGAGGTAATAAAAGGCGCGTATTCCAGGGTTTCGATGCCTTGCCGGGCCTCATCCCAGTTGCGGTAGTACGGAGCATGGGAATGACCGGGCCGCACTGCCTTGGCACCGGCGGCGAACTGCATTTCCACCTGGGTCAGATGGGATCGTTTCACCGCTTCCAGCAGATACCCATTCACCGGGTAGTCCAGCACGGGCTCGCCGTTGTCACGTAATTCCACCGAGCCGCCTTCGCTATTGTCATGGAAGCCGTCGCGGACCAGCGCGATGGAGGCCGCCAGATGCGGCAAACCGGTGATCTGCTGCCGTGCCTGTTCGCCGGTGCCACCGATGAGCGCGCTGGCCAGCCCCGGATGCAGCGGCATCATCTCCAGCTTGTAGCCGCCGGGGCCGTCCACGCCGTATTTGAAGATGAACTCGTCGGAATACAAGGACTGGGGCGCGCCATAGTAGGGGGCCACTTCCTCTTGGTACCGACCAAAAGTGAAACTGGTGGGGTGCAGGAAGGTGCGTTTGCCTATCCGTTTTTCCGGATCCGGCGCCTCCGAGCGCAACAGCAACGCCGGGCTCTGAATGCCGCCGCCGGAAACCACCACGGCCCGCGCTTTCAGGGTCAGGGTGGCGCCGGTGGGCTCCTTGGCCTGATTCAAAGGCCGCGCTTCCACCCCCACGACCTGATCGCCTTCCATCAGCAGTCGCTCGGCGCGGGTGCTGTAGAGCAAGGTGGCGCCTTTCTTCATTGCCGCCGGCAGTGTGGTGACCAGCATGGATTGCTTGGCGTCGGTGGGACAGCCCATGCCGCAATAGCCAATATTCCAGCAGCCGCTGACGTTGCGTGGAATGATGCCCCAGTGCCACCCCAGTTTCTCGCACCCTTTCTTGATCACGGCATTGTTGGCGTTTGGTGGCATGGCCCATTTGCTGATGTTAAGGCGCTGCTCCATTCGGTCGAACCAGGGGTTGAGCGCTTCCCGGTCCAGGTCGCTGACGCCGAAACGGTCACGCCAGTAATCCAGGGTCTGGCGTGGTGTGCGGAAACTGCTGGTCCAGTTGACCACGGTGGTGCCGCCCACGGTGCGGCCTTGCAGGATGGTCATGCCGGCGTCCTTGGTGGCGCGCATTGCCCCCTCTTGATAGAGGTCGTGGTAGGCCTTGCCCTCATCAAGAATGAAATCGTCGGAGCTGCGCAACTGGCCGGCTTCCAGCAGAATGACCTTGAGGCCGTGCTCAGTGAGCACTTCCGCGCTGACACCGCCGCCGGCCCCGGTGCCGACAATGATTACATCGGCTTCCAGTGTGCGGTCTTCCGTGATGGTCTGGCCATTCAAGGCCTGCCAGCCTTCGGCGATACCGGTTTTCCAGAGATCCTTGATGCCGCTGATCGGCAAAGCGGATAAATCCTGCATGGCGATACCCTTACGCTTTTTGTTTTCAGGTGGGCTGGCGTGGTTCAACCGATGATCTTGTTCGGCGGGCCGGGATAACCGGTGGTGCGGGCGGCATCCGGTTTCACGTACCAGGCCATGTGAAACGGCTGGGTGAGGCCGCGGAAGGCGGCTCGCGGCAACTCGCTTTGACTGCGTGACCAGTGATCCAGGGTCGCGCTGAGCTGTTCTTCGGTTTGCTCGGCGAAATGTTTCCAGGTGCCGGTGAGATACCAGCGCCCTGGGGCCAGTTGCAGCAGATCGAGCAACTCGAATACCGCGCCACGGGTGCCGGGCATGCCGCCGTCAAGAAGGTCATCGAAAGCCAGCAGCGCCTGGTCGGCGGTGGCGTCCGCCGCGGCCAGGGCCGGGGCCAGCAGCACCCGGGCCAGCGGCCTGAGCAAGGTGACGTCCTGGGAACGCAGGTGTCGATAGCCATGGGCCGGTCCGTCGTTGCGGCTGCAGCCGGTCAGCAGGGCCAGGCTTGATCCCGCCGTCAGCATGACACTGGCGCCGGCGCTGAGTTTGAGAAAGTCGCGACGATCCATTCCCGTTTTCCATCCTGATTGTGTTGTTGTGCTTGTTATCACGACCGGACGGGCGTCACCGAAAAGTCACGCCCGCCGGGCCGGCTATTTGAGCAGATACTTATAGATGAAACGGTGCATGCCCCGGCCGTAGGGCGGCAGGATATGCTTGGTGCCGTTGAACTTGCCCTTGCGGTAGACCCCTTTGGCCTTGGAGAAGGTCAGGAAGCCTTCGTGGCCGTGGTAATGGCCCATCCCCGAGGGGCCGACACCGCCGAACGGCATGTCATCCACACCCACGTGACTGACGGTGTCGTTGAGGCAGACGCCGCCGGCGTGGGTATTGCGCAGCACGTATTGCGCATTGCCGCTGTTCCAGTCGAAGTAATACAACGCCAGCGGGCGGGGACGGTCATTGACGTAGTTCAGGGCCTGATCGAGCCCTTTATACGGAATCACCAACATCAAGGGGCCGAAGATTTCGTCCTGGGCGATTTTCATGTCGTCGGTGACATTCAGCACCAGAGTGTGCGGTAGCTTGCGGCTGTCGCCGAGGCCCTCATTGGCGGGATTGATGCTGATGATACGGGCGCCTCTTTCTTCCGCGTCGCGCAGGTATCCCTGCAGACGCTGGTACTGACGATCGTTGATGATGCTGGTATAGTCCGGGTTTTCCGCCATGGTCGGATACAGCTTGCCGATTTGCGCGCGCCACTGTTCGACGAATTCCTCCACCCGCTGTTCGGGGCAAAGAATATAATCCGGCGCCACACAGGTCTGGCCGCTGTTCAGGCATTTTCCAAAGGCGATACGCTCCACCGCTTCGTTCATCGGGAAATCCTCGCCGATGATGCAGGGGCTCTTGCCGCCCAGCTCCAACGTCACCGGTGTCAGATTTTCCGCCGCGGCGCGCAGGATATGGCGGCCCACGGAAGTGGAACCGGTGAACAGCAGATGATCGAACGGCAGCGCCGAGAACGCCGCCGCCACATCCACTTCGCCGTTGACCACCGCCACCTGATCCTCCGGAAAAGTATCCGCGATCAGACGCTGCAGCAGAGCCCCGGTGGCCGGGGTGGATTCGCTCATCTTGATCATCACCCGGTTGCCCGCCGCCAGCGCCGCCAGTAGCGGACCGATGGCCAGGTACACCGGATAGTTCCAGGGCACGATCACACCGACCACGCCCACCGGCTGATATTCCACCCAGGCCTTGCCCGGCCATTGCGGCGCGCCGACCTTACGACGGCTGGGTTTCATCCATTTGGCGACTTTCTTGGCGTGGTATTTGATGCCTTCGACGCTGGTGAGCAGCTCGGCCAGCTTGGTTTCATCGGCGGCGCGGTTGCCGAAATCCTGGCGCAGCGCTTCGATGATCTCATCCTGGTGATCCAGCAACATGGGTTTGAGGCGCAGGATGGCTTCCCGGCGTTCCTCCACGGAAGGGTAAGGCTGACGACGGAAAGCGGCCCGCTGGGCTTCGAACAAGGTGTTCATGCGCGTGATCCGCGCCTGATCGGTTTTGAGCTCCTTGATTTCGGCGACCATAATGCGCCTCCTGGATTGTTATTGGACTGATTGGGATTTTTAGAGTAATTACTCTAGAGGTCAACCCTCTGTTTCCCCTTTGACTGGATTGGCCCCGTATGACTGGCACCAAAACGCGCATTCTGGACACCGCCCTGGACTTGTTTAATCGCCATGGCGAGCGCAATGTCACCACCAACCACATCGCCGAAGCCCTCGGGATCAGTCCCGGCAACCTGTATTATCACTTCCGCAACAAGACGGCGATCGTGGCGGCGCTGTTCCAACGTTACCGCCAACAAATCTGGGAATGGCTGCCGCCGCCCAAGGGAGCGTTGACCTGGCAGGACAAGATGCACTACCTGCAGGGGATTCTGGAGTCGATGTGGCAGGGCCGGTTTCTACATCGGGATTTGCCGCATTTTCTCCACCAGGATCCGGAGTTGCGCGCCGAATACACGCAGTTCGTGCAAGATGGCATGGAGCGCGGGTTGCAGATTTATCAGGGATTGCGCGCCAGCGGTCTGATCGAGGCCAGCGATGAGGACCTGCGTGCCCTGATGGTGAATACCTGGGTATTGGCGATGTCGTGGCCGGGCCTGACCCACGGCCTCAACCCCGCCGCCGCTGAGAACGAGACTCTGGATCGGGCCCTGTTGCGTCAGGGTATTTATCAGATCGTGTGCCTGGAAGCGCCCTATCTGAGGGGGGAGGCTCTGGATCATCTGGATGCCATGAAGGCGGAATTCCGGGTTGGCGACACCACGGTGAACCTGTTGTTCACGGCATCCGGCCCCCACATCGGGGAGTCGTCGAACGGCTGAGCTTGGCAGATCGTGGGGTAATGGCTATCGTTATACGAGATAAAAATCACGTATAACGAGAAAACTTGCCGTCACGGAGTCCCATGAGCTCAGTCCGAACCCCCACCGCCAAGAAGGCCAAGCCCGTCACCAGCACCACTCTGGCCAAGGCGTCGCTGTTGCTGCGCACGGTCGCGCGCACTTTCCCCACCGGAGGGACTCTGTCACGCATTGCCCGTGAGGTGGGGATGAATACCGCCACCGCTCACCGGTTGCTGACCGCTCTGGCCCACGAAGGCTTGCTGACCTTTGACCCCTATGTGAAGACCTATCACGTGGGATTCGAATTGCTCGATATCGCCGAGTCGGCCCAGGCGGTGGCGCCGGATCTGCAACTGCGGCAGCGGCTGAGGCCAATGCTCAAGAACATCTCCCGGCGCACCGAGGAATCCACCTACCTGTCGATTCGTTCCAACCGGGATTCGGTGTGCATTGATCTTTCCGAAGGCACCTATCCGATCAGCGCCAACACTCTGATGGTCGGGGCCCGCCGACCGTTGGGGATCGGGGCCGGCTCCTGTTCGCTGCTGGCTTCCCTGCCGGTGGAGGAAGGTGACCGCATGCTGCTGCTCAATCAGGACCGCTATGAGCGCTACTCAGGCATCACCTTGTCGGAGGTACGCCAATGGCTGCTGGAATACCGGCGTGACGGCTTCGCTTTCAATAATGGCCGTATTATTCCGGAAGTGGCGGCCTTGGGAATGGCATTCCGGGTGCCTGGCTCCGGGCAGGACGTGGCGGTCAGTGTGGCGTCGGTGGTGTCCCGGATGAACGAAGAACGCCGACGCATGGTGATCGACGTGATCCGGGATGAAATCTCCCGTCTGCAGGAATGACGCTGAGGGCCAGATAAACAAATAAGTGCTTATTTGTTGTTGCATTGATGGTCACTTTTTGCTTTTTTTCTTGAAATGCGAGAAATTTTTATTTGGATTTGGGAAAATTTATTGACTCCAACCAGAGTGACCGACTAGTTTTCGCAAAGGGCCGATGCCGGAGTTCTTTCCGGCATGAGGATGGCCTCCCTGAGCCGGGCGGGATGCCCCTGAATCGTCACGAACGATTTTGACGCCGTCCACGACGGCGGTAAAAAAACAATCTCGGAGATGCTTATGACTTCATCGACTCGCCTGCGTCGATTTTTCGCCTCTATCATGATCGGTGGCGGTTTGGCTCTTACCGCTGGCGCCAGCGCCGCGGAACTGCCCAAATCCATGACCTGGTCCTCCTATGATGTGGGTTCCGCCGGCTACGCCGAAGCGTCCGCCATTGCCGATGCGTTCGGCAAGAAATTCGGTACCCGCATCCGTATCCAGCCTTCCGGTTCCTCCATTGGCCGTCTGCAACCGGTGCTGAGCAAGCGTGCCGACATTGGCTTCCTGGCCACGGAAACCTTCTTCGCCAGTGAAGGGATCCATGATTTCTCCACTCGCCGCTGGGGACCGCAGGATCTTCGGGTGGTGGCCGGACGTCCTTCCTCGTTCGGTATCTTCACCGCCGCGGACGCCGACATTCATACGCTCCAGGATCTCAAGGGCAAGCGCTTCGCCTACGTGGCGGGTAACCCGTCCATCAACGTCAAATGCGATGCTTTCCTGGCCTTCGCCGGCCTGACCCGGGATGACGTCGACGCGAAGATGTTCCCCACCTACGCCAACGCCATGAGTTCCCTGGCGCGCAACGAGGCCGACGCTTCCTGTACCACCACCACGCCCAGCCACGTGTACGAGCTGGAGCAATCCCCCCGTGGTATCCGTTGGCTGGAAGTGCCCGCCGACGACGAGGAAGGTTGGAAACGCCTGCGCGCGGTAGCGCCGTTCTTCCAGCCGTACACGGAAACCGTGGGCGCCGGCATCAGCGAGGAAAACCCGGTTGATATCCTGGCTTACCGTTACCCGGTGCTGGTGGTTCGTTCCGATACCGACGCGGATCTGGTCTATGCTTTCACCAAGGCGTTGGACGAGACCTATGACATGTACAAGGACGCCACGTCCGTGATGCCGCGCTGGGATCTGAAGCAGGCTGGTGTGCCGGCGGCGGATGCTCCCTTCCATGAAGGCGCCATCCGTTACCTGAAGGAAAAAGGCATCTGGACCGACGAGGCCCAGGCCTGGAATGACGCTCGCACCAAACGCCTGAATGTCTTGCGTGACGCCTGGAAGAAAGCCGTGGCCGAAGGCGATGGCAAGAGCGACGAAGAGTTCGCCGCGATCTGGGACCGTATCCGTACACAGGCACTCAATTCCCTCTGATCCCTCTCTGAAAGCCGGGGCGGAAAGGGAGCCCGCCCCGGGTTCCATCATGCTATTTCCGGAGTCCCTCCATGACGACGTCTGCGGATGCTTCCCAAGAGCACAGCCAGGAGGCCGGCGCTCCTTCCTCCCGTTTGCGCGGGCCGGCCTATTGGCTGGTCATGACCCTGGGTACCCTGGGTCTGTTGATGGCCATCAATCAAACCTTTGATCTGGAGCTGCTTGGCTTCAAGCCGTTGGGTAACGCTTATTTGTACTACCTGATCGGCCTGTTCCTGGCGGCGGCTTTCATTACCTTCCCGGCCTGGTCCGGTGCTCGTGAGCGGGTGTCCTGGTACGACTGGATCCTGGCGCTGGCGGCGTTGGTGTCCTGCGGCTATCTGGGGCACCACGGCCTGGTCATGATTCAGCAGGGCTGGGATTTCATGGCGCCCACCGAGGCCACCGTATTCTCCGGCATCCTGCTGGTACTGGTGCTGGAAGGCGTGCGTCGCTGCGGCGGCTGGCCGCTGTTGGCGGTGGCTTTGCTGTTTGGCAGCTTCCCCCTCTACGCGGACCACATGCCCGGTTTTCTCTGGGGTAACCAGTACGGTTTCGCCGAAACCATCCGTTCCCATGTGATCGGTGTGGAAAGCATCATCGGTATCCCGATGCAGGTGGTGGCGCAACTGGTGATTGGCTTTGTCGTGTTCGGCGCGGCGCTCACCGCCACCGGCGGTGGTGAATTCTTCATGCGCTTCGCCACTGCCCTGATGGGCCGCAGCCGGGGTGGTCCGGCCAAAGTGGCGGTGCTCTCCAGTGGCATTCTCGGCAGTTTGTCCGGCAGTGTTATTTCCAACATTCTCACCACCGGTCCGATCACCATTCCGACCATGAAGAAAACCGGCTACCCGGCTCACTATGCCGGTGCCGTGGAGGCCTGTGCTTCCACCGGCGGTACCCTGATGCCGCCGATCATGGGCGCGGTGGCGTTCATCATGGCGTCGTTTCTCGGTGTCCCCTACTCCGAAATCATGATCGCCGCTTTTCTGCCGGCCCTGCTGTTCTATCTGGCATTGATTTTCCAGGTGGATAACTACGCCGCCAGACGCGGTCTCAAAGGCATGCCAGAGTCCGAGATTCCGGACCTCAAGGAAACGCTCAAGGACGGCTGGCCGTACCTGTTCAGCCTGGTGGCCCTGATCTACATGTTGCTGGTGATGCGGCTGGAGGCCTACGCGCCCTACTATGCCGCTCTGGTACTGGTCGGTATTTCCATGTTCAAACGCAACCACCGCATGAACTGGACCCGGGCAAAGACAATGATCCAGGATCTGACGCTGAGCGTTTCCAACCTGGTGGCGATTCTGGCTGGTATTGGCCTGGTGGTCGGTGGTCTTTCCTACACCGGCGTGGCGGGCGCTTTCTCGCGCGAACTGCTGCTGTACGCTGATGGCAGTGTGCCTTTGATGCTGGCGGCGGGTGCCGTTACCAGCTTCGTGCTTGGCATGGGAATGACGGTCAGCGCTTGCTATATCTTCCTGTCCATTTTGCTGGCGCCGGCGCTGGTCAATGCGGGCCTCAATCCGCTGGCCAGTCATCTGTTCATTCTGTACTGGGGCATGATGTCCTATGTCACCCCGCCGGTGGCTCTGGCCGCCATCACCGCGGCGGGCGTGGCCGATGCCAACGCTACCAAAACCGGTATATACGCCATGCGTCTGGGGGCGATTCTGTTCGTCCTGCCGTTCCTGTTCGTGCTCAACCCGTCCCTGATCCTGCAGGGCGAGTGGAGCAAAATCCTGCTGTCCACCATCACCGCCATCACCGCGATCTGGCTGCTGGCCTCGGCCATGGAGGGGTATCTCTATCGCGCCGGCCTGTTGTCGATGATTCAGCGAGTGGTGCTGATCGTGGCCGGTGCACTGCTGATTTACCCGGAACCCATCAGCGACGTGGTCGGGTTCGGGTTGCTGGCGCTGGTGTACCTGAGCCGTCGATTGTTCAAACCGGTGGCGGCGGTGTCCTCGCGTGAATCGTAAAGGTGAAAGAACGTGATCAATAAAGTTTGGGATTCCTTCGAGTCGGCGGTGGCCGACGTCAAGGACGGTGATTCGGTGATGATCGGCGGCTTCGGCAGCTCCGGCTTTCCCCTGCAGCTGATCGAGGCCTTGCGCCAACACGGCGCCCGGGACCTGACCGTGATTTCCAATAACGCCGGGGTGGGCGATGAGGGCATCGCTTCCCTGCTGAAAGATCGTCTGGTGCGCAAGATCGTTTGTTCGTTTCCGCGCTCCGCCGGTTCGGTGTGGTTCGAGCGTCTCTATGAAGAAGGCGCCATCGAGCTGGAGCTGGTGCCCCAGGGCACTCTGGCGGAACGGATCCGCGCCGCCGGCGCCGGCATTGGCGGTTTCTATACGCCCACCGGTTATGGCACCCGGCTGGCCGAAGGCAAGGAAACCAAGGTGATCAACGGGCGCGGCTATGTGTTGGAAACCGCTCTGCCCGCTGACGTGGCCCTGATCAAGGCGCAACGGGCGGATGCCTGGGGCAACCTGATTTATAACACCGCCGGCCGCAACTTCAATCCGCCCATGGCCACCGCCGCCGCGTTGACCGTGGCGGAAGTGGAGCGGGTGGACGCAGTGGGCGATCTCGACCCGGAATGCATCGTGACCCCGGGTATCTTCGTGGATCGGGTAGTGGCACAGAAGGAGTGGCGGAATGATGCGGCTTAAACCGGCGGAGATCGCCGAGCGGGTGGCCCAGGATATTCCCGATGGCGCCTATGTGAATCTGGGCATTGGCATGCCCACCATGGTGGCGAACTACGTCAGCGACGACCGGCAGGTGATCTACCAGAGCGAGAACGGCATCCTCGGTGTTGGCCCGGCTCCGGCCCCGGGCGAGGAAGATCCGGATTTGATCAACGCCGGCAAACAGTTCGTCACGCTGCTGCCCGGCGGCGCCTATTTCGACAATGCTGAATCCTTCGCCATGATGCGTGGCGGTCACTTGGATTTGGCGGTACTGGGCGCGTTCCAGGTGTCGGAAAAAGGCGATCTGGCCAATTGGGCCACCAATAACGACACCTACCCGCCGGCGGTGGGTGGTGCCATGGATCTTGCGGTGGGCGCGAAGCAGGTGTTCGTGATCATGAGCCACACCACCAAGAGCGGTGAGCCGAAGATCCTGGAAAGCTGTAACTATCCGCTGACCGGCGCCGCCGTGGTGAAACGCATCTACACCGATCTGGCGGTGCTGGACGTGACCGACCAAGGGCTGCGGGTACGTCAATTGCACGGTGATAACACCTTCGATGAGGTGCAGGCGCTGACCGGCGCGACGCTGTTGCCGGCGCTGAGCTGACGTGTCGACGGCGGCACGGCTTCGCTGGCGGTCGGGGCTGACCTACGCGGCCCTGGTCGCAGGTTTGCTGCCGGCCTGGCCGGCTGTGAATCTGGCGGGCACCGCCGCCGCGCTGGTGGCGGTGACCCTGGCCTGGGGTGAGCTGCGGATGGTGGCGCGGGGTCTGTTGACGCTGGTGCTGCTGTCATTGCTGGCGGCGCTGTTGGTGGCGCCGCACTCCTTGGTGCTGGCCGCCACCGCCATGATTCGCCTGACCGCCCTGATCGTTATCATGATGCTGTTGGCGGCGGTACTGGGCCGCTCGCCGGATCTGAAGCGGATTTCCGCCGGCCTGTTCAGCGGCCGGCCCCTGCCCCGCTATTACAGCATCACTTTTGGCACGGCCTTCCTTTCCGTGCCGCTCAACTTCGGTTCGGTGGGGCTGATCGGCTCGATGGTCGACCAACAGGTGCGGAGCCATGGCGATTCGGCCATGGCGCGCAACGCCGCCCGTGGTGTGCTGCGTGGCTATGGTGCCTCGCCAATGTTCTCCCCGCTGTCGATCTCCGTGGTCACCACCCTGACCTACCTCGTGGGTCTGCATTCCTGGGAGTTGCTGGCGATCAGCGTGCCGCTGGCGATGATCTATCTGGCCAGCGGTGCTTTGTTCCGGGAGGCGGAAAAACCGGTCGGCGGCGACGACCGTAAAGACAGTATGCTGATGCCTTGGCTGCGCTTCGGCGCGGTGGTCACCGCGATCTGGATGGTGACGCTGCTGTTCAACGGTCTGCTGGATTTGCGTTACTCGAAAGCGGTCACTCTGAGCTGCCTGATCGCGGTCATCCTGCTGATGGTGCGCGAGCGCTGGCGCGGGGAACGGGTATCGCTGCCGACCATGGCGCCGCTGGCCAACGAAGTGGTGATCATGGGCGGCTCATCGTTTCTGGGCGCGCTGATCAGTTTGCTGGTGCTGCATTCTCTGGGGGAGGCGTTCTCGCTACCGGACTGGGGTTACCCTCTGGTGGCCTTCGTGGTGCCGTTTCTGTTCTTCGGTGGCGGCCAGCTCGGACTCAACCCGATCATAATGGGTACTTTGGCCGGCGGCGTGATGGGGCCGGTATGGCCGCCGGAAGCGTATGTCGGTCTGGGGCTGGCCATCGTCAGTGGCTGGGCCCAGTGCGCCACGGGGACACCCTATTCCGCCAATTCGCTATTGATGGAACGGCTCACCGGCTACGACGCCCGGGTCGCCGCGTTCCGCTGGAACCTGGGGTTGTCCGCCTGCTGGCTGGTGTTGAGCGGCGGGCTGGCCGCTTTGCTTACCGTGATGTTGATGCCGTGAGGTCATCTCTTCGCCGTTGATGGCGTTCAGCCGGCAGCGGCCGATACGCTTTGATGATCAGATGAAAACGCGCGGACGAACACCTCGGCCCGTTGCTCCAGCCAATAATGAGGGCGCCGGATCGAACCTTGAACAAACCCCACATGGCCGCCGTGTTCGGCCACTTCCAACGTCACCGCGTCACTGAGATCCTGTTGCCGGGGCAGGCTGGCCTCGGTCATGAAGGGATCGTCCCGGGCCTGGAGTAGCCAGGTGGGAGTGTCAATGGCGCCGAGGCGTGTCCCGGCGGAGCACTTAGCGTAGTAGTCGGCGGCATCGCGAAAGCCGTACAAAGGCGCGACGATCCGCCCGTCAAAGTCCCAGAAAGAGCGGATGCCGGTGCGGTCGAGGCCCGCCAGGATCGCCGCTTGCTCGGGGTTTACCTCGTGCAGATGCCGTTCCTGGGCATCCAGGGTAGCGAGCAGGGCTTTGATCAGATGATTGCGATAGATGCGCGAGAAGCCCTGATCCATGTGGTCGGCACTGTTCGCCAGTTGCAACGGCGCGCAGATCGCCAGGGCGCCGGCCAGCTTGCCGGAATCCGCCAGGGCCAGCCAGTTGAGCAGGCGTGAGGCTCCCAGGGAAACGCCGAGCGCTAGTACCGGTGCCCCCTTGGCGCGTGCATGGACGTGCTCGATCACCGCGTTGAGATCATCGATCTCCCCGGCGTGGTAAGACCTGGCGGTGTCATTGGGAACCAGGGCGCCACGGCCATTGGCCGCCACTGAAGGCAGGCCGAGAGCGAGCAGACGCCGTTGGATACCGATGATGTAGTGCGAATCACTGGAACCGGACAGGCCGTGCTGGAGCAGTAAGACCGGAAGCTGGCCGTCCGGTGCCGGGCCGCACCAGTCCAGCAGCAGATAATCGCCATCCGCCAGCGGCAGCGTCTCCCGCCGCCGTGCCGGTGCTCCGGTACGGCGCAACAGCGGCCCCCACAGAGTTTGCAGATGAGGGGAACGGGCCCACCAGGGGGCCCGAAAAGCGGCGGAAGTCATGCTCAGGGCTGGGTTCTGTCGATGGTCTTCAGTACTTTTTGCAGACCGGCGACGGTGCCGCCGACATCGCTCAGATTGGACGGCAGCAGCAGTGTGGTGGACTCCTTCGCCAGTTTCTCGAAGGCGCTCACGTACTGTTCGGCGATGCGCAGGCTGACGGCTTCCTCGCCGCCGTCTTCCTTCACCGCCGTGGCCACCTCACGCAAACCGGTGGCGGTGGCCTGGGCGATCAGTTCGATCTGCCGGGCGCGACCTTCCGCCTCGTTGATTTGCTTCATCTTTTCACCTTCGGAGATGTTGATCATCTCCTGCTTCTCACCCTCGGAGCGGTTGATCGCCGCCTGGCGGTCACCCTCGGAACGGTTGATCGCGGCCTGACGATCCCCTTCGGACTCCGCCACCACCGCACGGCGTTCCCGCTCGGCGCGGACCTGTTTCTCCATGGCGTCCTTGATCGAGGCCGGCAGATTGATGTCCGCCACCTCGTAACGCAGAACCTTCACGCCCCAGGGCTGGGCCGCTTCGTCCACCGCCTGGACCACTTCCATATTGATTTCGGAGCGTTCCTCGAAGGTCTTGTCCAGGTCGATCTTACCGATCACCGAACGCAGCGTGGTTTGCGCCAGCTGCTGGGCAGCCATGACATAGTCGTCCACGCCGTAACTGGCGGATTTGGGATCGACCACCTGCAGGTACATGACGCCGTCGATGGAGACTTCGATGTTGTCCTTGGTGATACAACTCTGGCGTGGCACGTCGCGCACGATTTCCTTCAGGGAATGTTTGTAGGCCACTTTATCGATGAACGGCATGAGAATATGCATGCCCGCTTCCAGAGAGGTGCGGTACTTACCGAGCCGTTCCACCACGTAGACGTTCCGTTGCGGAACGATACGAATGGTCATCCCCAGCAGCACGATGACGCCGATGGCGATCAGTGCGGAAATAATCAATCCTTGCATAATGTAATCCTTACGGTTGCTTGTCGGTTGAAGTGCTGGACCAGGGCTCGACCGTGAGCCAGAGTCCATCATGTTTGGTGATGCGCACCATCTCCCCGGCCTTCAAGGCCACTGGCGATTGCGCTTGCCAGCGGGCGCCGCGGTATCGTACCGCGCCGATACCGTCCACGAAATCCTGATCCACGGTGGCGCGGGAGCCGATCAGGCCAGCGCTGTCCTCAATGGATTTGGACTGGGCCTCGCGTCCGAACAGCCAGGCGCGCAAATAGCGCCGCGCTCCCACCAGCAACAGCAGGCTGATGACGGCGAAGGTGGTGATTTCCCAGGTCAGGTCATTGAGAACACCAAAAAACACCAGGATGCCGACGATCACCGCCGCCAGACCGAGAAAAATGGTCAGCAGCCCGGAGATCAAAAACTCCGCGATGATCAGAATCAACCCGAGAATGATCCAGTAACTGTATTCCGGCATAGGTTTCAATCCCTTGTAATCGGTGTGCTTTTGGCGGCGAAATGACGCCCCTGACAAGTGCCCTATGGTAGCCTAGGCGCACCGCAAAAACCGCCCTCGTTTTAACGGATCCGCCGATGCCCTCAATGCGCCGATTCTTCGATGACCAGGACTTTCACCTCGACCGGCCCTGCCAGCTGGGCGCCAGCCCCAGCCAGCATATCGCCCGGGTGTTGCGCATGAGCAAGGGAGAGGAGGTGGTGCTGTTCAACGGCCGGGGAGGCGAATGGCGGGCCCGCCTCGTCGCGGTGGACAAGAAAACCGTGGAGGTGTTGCCCCTGGCCCACGATCCGGTGGAACGCACGCCACCGCTGGCGGTGACCCTGGGGTTGCCGATGATCAAAGGCGAGCGCATGGATTACGCCATCCAGAAAGCCACCGAGTTGGGCGTTGCCCGTATCCAGATTCTGGATACCGCCCGTTGCGAAGTCCGCCTGAAAGGCGAACGTCAGGAGAAAAAGCGTGAGCATTGGCGGCAGGTGGCGATCAGCGCCTGCGAGCAGTGCGGCCTTAACCGGCCGCCCGAGATTCTCACCGCGATGCCCTTGAACAGCTGGCTGGCCGGACCGCTGCCCGGGCTTAAACTGATTGCTCATCCGGGCAGTGAGCCTTTTTCCCGCCACCGCCTGACCGCGCAGAGCGAGCTGACCTTGCTCACCGGCCCGGAAGGCGGGTTCGATGACGACGAACTCGAAAGCGCTTTCGACGCCGGCTTTTCCGCCTTTGCCCTCGGCAACCGGGTATTACGCGCGGAAACCGCGCCGGTGGCGCTGTTGGCCGCCTTGTGGGCCTGGTTATCCTGACCACCCCGGCTCCCCCCCCCCGCTCGAAGTTAGTGCGCCGCCCCTCCCATTTTTGTGCGCTCTTTCATAGGTGGTGTACCTCATGATTGGTGTGCTCGTACTTTGTAGTACGTGAGCATCCACTATTTCCGCATTCTCGCGGGTATTTTTGTGAACATTGGAAAATCTGGCACGGCTCTTGATTCCTGGACAGGCAACGCGACAGGAGTTTGCCCGGGGCCGGTTGCAGGTCCCGGGCCCTTTTATTCAGGGATATGTGTTGAACCGTACAG
Source organism: Alloalcanivorax xenomutans (assembly GCF_900217905.1). GTDB lineage: Bacteria > Pseudomonadota > Gammaproteobacteria > Pseudomonadales > Alcanivoracaceae > Alloalcanivorax > Alloalcanivorax xenomutans. Next base: position 101,602 of record NZ_OBMO01000010.1, on the reverse strand, counting down.
AGGGAAATGGGGATGTTTCCATGATCAAAACCAGATTGTTCGCGGTTACCGCCTTATCGCTTGCCGTACTTGCCGGCTGTGGCGGCTCCTCCAGCAGTGATTCTGCTCCGCCGGTAGTGGAGCCGGTACCGTTTTCCTATGTTGAAGCCACGGTAAGCAGTCTGCACACCTCGTTGGAGACTGGCGGTGTTACCTGTGAAGAAGTCATCCAGGGCTATATCGATCGTATCCATGCTTATGACGACGACGGTACCGAAACCGAGTTGCGCAGTGTCGTCAACATCAACCCGGATGCGTTGTTCGAAGCCCGGGAAAAAGATCTGAACTTCGAGGTAACCGGCATCGATGGCCCTCTCTATTGTGTGCCGGTGCTGCCGAAGGACAACTTCAACACCAAACAGATGCCGACCACGGGCGGCGCGATCGCCTTCCAGTACAACCGGCCGCTGGAAGACGCCTACACCATCCGCCGTCTGCGCGAAGCCGGCGCCATCATCATCGGCAAGGCCAACATGGATGAGTTCGCGTTCGGCTACACGGGCGCCAGCTCGGTTCGCGGGTTGGTCAAAAACGCCTATGACCAGAGCAAGGGCGCGGGCGGTTCGTCCAGCGGCACTGGCTCCGCCATTGCCGCCAGTCTGGCGATGATGGGTACTGGCAGTGACACCGGCGGTTCCATCCGGGTGCCCTCCAGTCTGGGTGGCTTGGTGGGCATTCGCCCATCGCTGAAGCTGGTGAGCCAGGATGGGATCATGCCGCTGGCGTCCTGGCAAGATACCGGTGGCCCCATGTGCCGCACGGTGGAAGATTGCGCCTTGATGATGGATGCCATGGTTGGCTTCGATGATTCACCCCACGCCAATCAGCGCATCAGCTTTGAGATCGACGCGCCCTTGATGACCAGTGAGGAGGAGTACAAAAGCATTACCGGTGTTCCGGACACCTACACGGATTATCTGGACGCCAATGGTCTGAATGGCGCCCGTATCGGTGTGGTGCGGGACTTGTTCGGCGAGAACGAAACCGTCAACGCGGTGATGGAAGAGGCGCTGGCCGCCATGGAAGCCGCCGGCGCCACGGTGGAAGATGTTACCGTCGATGATCTGAGCACCATCCTCGGCGACTACTCTTCCATGTCCAGCTATGAGTTCCAGCATGATCTGGTCGCTTACCTGAACAGCTGGGTCAACGTCATGGACGGTCACATCCAGACCTACCAGGGGCTCCTGGACAGCGGCGGCTACCTGCCCAACTACCAGAGCAGCCTGGAATATCGCGGCACCATCGATCTGGACAACCTCACCCCGGAACAACAGGCGGTGTACACCAAGAACACGGTGGAACGCCCGGTATTCGTGCGCGAGCGGCTGATGCGGGCGCTGGATAACGTGGACGCCGTCGGCAACAGCCTGGGCCAGCCTTACGATGTGCTGCTGTACCCGACCATGACCGGTCTGGCCGGTGATCTCGGGGGCAGCCCCAGTGCTGGCAGCAACAACCGGCTGAGCCCGTTTTCCCAGTTCCCGGCGCTGACGCTGCCCGCCGGCATGGCCACCAATCTGGATCCGGCACAACCCATTGGCATGGAGATGCTGGGGCGGGAATACGCCGAGCCGACCCTGATCAAAATCGCCTACGGCTATCAGGAGCAGGTACACCCCCGCCAACCGCCGACGTTCACGCCAGAGCTTTGACGATGACTTTTCCCGGGGTTTCCGGGACAGGGGCACCTTCGGGTGCCCTTTTTTATGGTCCTCGCGGTTACTTCCCGTGGCGGCCGGCAGGCTCGTGTCGCGATGATTTCTTGCCATACAATATATAAAAATATAAATTAAACAAAATGAAAGTGAGAGACACCATGAAGCACCCCGTTCCCGACCTGGATATGGATCAGTTGCGCGACAATGCCGCCGCGGCGGGACGCCTGTTGAAGGCGCTGGCCAATCCGGACCGTTTGTTGCTGCTTTGCCAGCTTTGCCAGGGTGAGCGCAATGTGGGTGAGCTGGAAGGAGCCGTGGGGGTACCGCAGCCCACTCTGTCCCAGCAGCTTGGCGTGTTACGGCGGGAGGGGCTGGTGGCGACCCGGCGTGAGGGCAAGCAGATTTACTACCGCATCGCCAGCGACGAAGCGCTGGCGGTGATCGAAACCTTGTATCGATTGTTTTGCGAGGAGGCTCGTCGATGAACGTGGAGTGGAGCCTGTTCACCCCCTGGAGTGCTCTGGCCGGAGGTGTGTTGATCGGTCTGGCCGCGTCTTTGCTGATTCTGGCCAACGGCCGCATTGCCGGTATCAGCGGGTTGCTCGGTGGGTTGCTGGACGGATTGTTTGGCGGGTCGGCGCGGTCCGGCCAGGAAGGGCGTGGTGAAGCGGCGCTGTTTTTACTCGGGTTGCTGGCCGCGCCGCTGCTCTGGAGCCTGTTCGCGGCGGTACCGGAAAGCCATTTCAGCGGCTCGCCGGCGATGCTGATCGTGGCGGGGCTGCTGGTGGGCCTGGGAACCCGCTACGGCTCCGGTTGTACCAGCGGTCATGGTGTCTGCGGCCTGTCCCGGCTGTCACCGCGTTCCCTGGTGGCCACGTTGTGCTTCATGGGGGCGGGTTTCGTCACCGTCTATGTCGTCCGCCATCTGTTGGGAGTCGCGGTATGAACAAGCTGACGGCGCTACTTGCGGGCCTGCTGTTCGGTGTCGGGCTGATTCTGTCCGGTATGACCGATCCGGCCAAGGTGCTGGGCTTTCTTGACCTGACCGGTGCCTGGGATCCTTCCCTGGCGCTGGTGATGGTCGGTGCCATCGCCGCGGCCATGGCGCCGATGGCCCTGGCCCGCCGCCGCTCCCGGGCCTGGCTGGGCGGTGCCATGCGGCTGCCCACGCGGCGCGACCTTGACCGCCGCCTGGTGGGCGGCAGTTTGGTGTTCGGCGTCGGCTGGGGATTGGCGGGTATTTGCCCCGGTCCGGCTCTGACGCTGCTGCCTCTGGGTTATTGGCAGGGCATTGTGTTCGTGGCGGCGATGGTCGCCGGCATGTTGCTGTTTCGTGTTCTGCAATCACGAGGCGGAGGTTGACGTCTCCGCCGGTGTCAGCCACGCCAGCAGACAGGCCACGGCCGCCAGACCCAGACCGAGCCCGACCACGCCGTTCCACTGGTAATGCTGGTAGACCCACGCGGAGGCCAGCGAGCCTCCGGCGCCGCCAAGAAAGTACACGAACATGTAGCCGGAATTGAGGCGATTGCGGGCCGACTCATCCAGCGCGTAGATCACGTTCATGTTGCTGATGTGCACCGCCTGGATCGCCAGATCCAATATCACGATGCCGATGATCAGCGCGATCAGGCTCACTTCACTGAAGCCCATCACCACCCAGGACAACGCCAGCATCAACACGCCGCCCAAGGTGGTCCAGCGGGCGTAGCCCCGGTCGGCCAGGCTGCCCGCCTTGCGCGCGGACAAGGCGCCCACCGCCCCGGCCAGCCCGAACAGGCCGATGGTGGCGTCGGAGAAGTGCCAGGGTTCGGAGGAAAGCAAAAACGCCGCCGAGGTCCAGAACACGCTGAACATGGCGAAGGTCAGGAAGCCCAAAGCGGAACGGGCCCGATACAGACGATAACGGGCGAACAGCTGGCCAATGGACAGCAGTAAACGGCCATAGGAAAGCCCCGCCGATTGCCGGTGGGTGGGCAGCAGCCGCCACAGCGCCAGGGCGTTTAGGAACATCAGCGCCGAAGCTACCCAGTAGACGGTGCGCCAATCGCCGAGGGTGGACAAGGCGCCGGCCACGGTCCGGGCCAGCAGAATCCCAAGCAACAGACCGCTCATCACCGTGCCCACCACTTTGCCGCGCACCGCCGGCGCCGCGAGAGTGGCGGCAAAGGGCACCAGCACCTGGGCCACCACGGTGAAAGCGCCGGTAATGGCGGTGCCCACCAGCAGCATGGTCAGCGTGGAGGCATTCGCACTGATCAGCAGGCCGCCGGCGGCCAGCGTGATCATGGTGACGATCAGCCGCCGCCGCTCGAACATGTCGCCAAGAGGCACCAGCAGCAGCAATCCGGCCGCGTAGCCCGCCTGGGCGGCGGTGACGATGATGCCGGCGCGGGAATAGGACAACGACAACTCATCGGCGATAGTGTGCAGCAGCGGCTGGGCATAGTAGTTGCTGGCCACCGCCAATCCGGTGGTGACAGTCATCAGCATAAGCAGCATGGGATTGAGCCCGGGTGCCGTATCGTGCTGGCGGTCTGTGTTCATGGCCTCTCCTGGCGGTTCTCCCTGATGGGCTGGGTATCGATTGTCGGCTGAGCGGCGCAGTGTCGGCCAATCGCCGTCATGTGACAAATGCATTAATATCATTCCAGCTATCTATAAAAGAGATGGGTCAGGGCTGAATCATGAAACTTCGCCAGATCGAGTATGTGCTGGCGGTGGCGGAAGAAGGCAGTTTCACCGCCGCCGCCCGCCGCTGCCATATCGTGCAATCGGCACTGAGTCATCAGGTGGCGCAGCTCGAACAGCAACTGGGGACCATCCTGTTTGAACGTAACTCCCGATCCTTGCGGCTTACTCCCGCCGGTGAGGCGTTCGTGGAGAGCGGCCGGCGGGCTTTGGATGCGGTGCGCCGTATCGAAGACGAAGTGGCCGCGCGCAGCGGTGAAGTCCGTGGCCGGCTTTCTCTGGGGACCATCTCCACACTGACCGAACCGGACGTGATCGGGCTGACGGCCCAGTTTCATCGCCGCTACCCCCACGTGGACATTGAGATGAGCATGGACGGCAGCGAACGGATGATCGATCGCATGCACGAACACAGCCTGGATCTGGCCTTTGTCGGTCTCTGGCCCGGGGTGGTGATTGAACGGCTGGAAAGTGCTGAGCTGTGCGAAGAAGAGCTGGTGGCGTTGCTGCCCCGGGAGCACCCTCTGACCCAGTGCCGGAGGGTCGGTCTGGAGCAACTGACCGAATGGCCGATGGCGGACTTTGGCGAGGGAAGCGGGGCCCGCCAGCAGTCGGAGGAAGCGTTCGCCGCCGCGGGCCTGCGTTACGCGGTCCGGTTCGAGGTGAGTACCATTTCGCTGTTGGTGGATATCGTCCGCCGCGGCCTGGCGATCGGCCTGATTCCCGCCAGCCTCGCCCCGCGCCTGGCCGGCGTGTGCACACGGCCGGTGCGGGAAGCGCCGCGCCGGGTGGTGCGGGCGGTATGGCACCCCAACCCGACACCGGCGACGCGGGCCTTTCTGGCGCTGCTCGATCTTTAGCTGTTGGCCTGTTTCTCCATCATGTCGGCCTGAATGATCTCGATCCAGTAACCGTCGGGATCACGAATGAAGCCGAGGCCTTTCATTTTGCCCTCGTCCGGCTTCTTGACGAAGTCCACGCCCAGTTTCTCGAAGCGTTCGCAGGCGGCATAGACGTCCGGCACGGTGACGCCGATATGGCCGAAGCCGCGCGGGTCGTCATTGCCGTTGTGGTAGCTGAAATCCGCCTCTTTTTCCGTGCCCCAGTTATGAGTCAGCTCCAGCATCGCTTCCCGGCCAAAGGTGTAGGTCAGCCGGGCGGCGTCGTCTTCGGGCACGCGATTTTCTTCGTCCGGTGCAAGATAGCCCAGGAAGTAAAGGCTGAACTGCATTTCCGGGAAATCCAGTTTGCGCACCAGGCGCATACCCAGAACGCGGGAGTAGAAGTCCAGGCTGCGTTCGGGATCCTTGATCCGTAGCATGGTCTGGTTGAACAGGTAACGGTTGGTTTCCGCGTCTGGCTTTTCGCACAGGCCGGGAGCGGATTCAAAGTGGCGGGGCATAGTGTGCTCTCCAATAAAACGGCTCCCCAGCACATGGGGTTGAGCGCCGCTTTTACAACTCCTCACGGACAAAATCCGCCGAATCGCGCAGACTGCGGTCAGCACACAACGGGGATTCGGACCATGCAGCAGCTTTTGATCGGCGGTACGGAACAGGGACGGATTGCACTCAACGGGGCCATGGCCAACCGCCATGGATTGATCGCCGGTGCCACCGGTACCGGAAAAACCGTGACCTTGCAGGTGCTGGCGGAGGGCTTCTCACGTCTGGGCGTGCCGGTATTCACCGCTGATGTGAAAGGGGATTTGTCCGGTATCGCCGTGGCCGGCAAGAGCAACGACAAGATCCAGGAGCGGGTTCAGCGCATCGGCATCACTGATTGGGCCGCCGAGGCCTGCCCGGCCCGGCTGTGGGATCTGTATGGCCGCACCGGCCAGGCGGTCCGCACCACCGTGGCGGACATGGGGCCGGCGCTGCTGAGCAATTTGCTGGAGCTCAATGAGGTGCAAAGCGGAGTGCTCCATATCGCCTTCGACTACGCCGAAAGCGAGGATCTGCCGCTGCTGGATCTGAAGGATATGGAAAGCCTGCTGAACTGGATGGTGGAGCAACGCAAACCATTGTCCGAACGCTATGGCACGCTCTCCTCGCAGAGCCTCGGTGCTATTTTGCGCCGGCTGCTGGTGTTGAAGAACCAGGGCGGTGATGTGTTCTTCGGTGAGCCGGCGCTGGATATCATGGATCTGATACAGCAGCAGAACGGCCAGGGCGTGGTCAATCTGCTGGATGGCCGTGAGTTGATTCTGCGGCCCCGGCTGTACACCACGTTTCTGCTCTGGCTGCTGGCGGAATTATTCGAACGGTTGCCGGAGCGCGGCGACCAGCCCTTGCCGTTACTGGTGTTCTTTTTCGACGAGGCCCATTTGCTGTTCGACAGCGCGCCGAAAGCGCTACTGGAAAAACTCGAACAAACAGTAAGGCTGATCCGCTCCAAGGGGGTTGGTATTTACTTCGTCACGCAATCGCCGTCCGATATTCCCGACAGTGTGCTGGGCCAGCTCGGTAACCGGGTGCAACACGCTTTGCGAGCCTACACCCCCAAGGATCAGAAAGCAGTGAAAGTGGCGGCCCAGACTTTCCGCGCCAACCCCGATCTGGATACCGCCCGGGTGATCACCGAGCTGGGTGTCGGCGAAGCATTGGTCAGCGTGCTCGACGATCAGGGTATCCCGACGCCGGTGGAACGTACCCTGGTGGCGCCGCCACGCAGCCGCATCGGGCCGGCCGACGAGGAGGCTTTGGCGCAACTGAAAGCGGCGTCCCCGTTGGCCGCCAAATACGATCAAACGGAGGATCGGGACTCCGCCCACGAGCGTCTGCAGGCTCGCCGCCAGCGGCAGAAGGAGGCGGAACAGGCAAAACCGGAGCCGGAGAAAAAAGCCAGCATGAAGCGGACCTCGCGCCGGCAGAGCGCCGGCGAGGCTTTTACCAAGAGTTTGCTGAGAACCCTGGCCACGCAACTGGGTCGGGTACTGGTTCGAGTGTTGGAGCGGTTTCTGAAGCGGCGTTGAAGTGGCGCGGTCTGTGGGAAACGACCAAAGCGATACGTCAGTGCTGGTGGCCGCCCGGACCGTGTACGTGGCGATGAGCGATTTCCTCGGCGCTGGCGTCGCGGATATCCTTCACCGAAAGCTGGAAGCGTAAGGCGCGGCCCGCCAGCGGATGGTTGGCGTCCACGTCCACGGTTTTCAAACCCACTTTCACCACGGTGACCAGGCGTGGGCCCTGCTCGGTTTGCAGCCGGACCACCTTGCCGGGTTTGAGCTTGCCGGCGTGCTTGAAATACTTGGCCGGAAGGCGTTGCCGCAGACTGTCGTCGCGTTCGCCGTAGGCGTCCGCCGCCGCCAGAGTCACTTCCACATCCTCGCCGACGTCCTTGCCTTCCAGTGCGGCCTCGAGGCCGGGCAGAATGTTCCCGGCGCCATGCAGATACAACAGTGGCGCGTCCTCGGCGCTGCGTTCCAGTTCACTGCCATCGGCACCGTCGAGCAGGGTGTAATGCAGGGTAACGACCTTGTCTTTATTGATCGGCATGGGCGAGTCCTCGAAAACGAAGGCGCTATTATGCTTTTCCTTCCGAAGGGACGGAAGCGTTCCGCGCCGTCGTGGTGTCCGGCGCCAGACCCAGCGCGGAGCGATCCTCCCCGTGAGCGGCGCGGCGCAACAGAACCAGGGATTGCCGGTACCACAGCCGGCGCCCGCCGGGGCGCCACTTGAAGCGTTTGTAAGTCCACTGGTACTGGGTTGGCTTGCGGCTGATGCAGCGGGCCAGGTGGTGATTCAGCGCGGACAGAATGGCGCTGTCGTCCTCGGCATTTTCAATGTCGGGCGCCGGTTCGAAATGCACCTGGATGTCACGCACGCCGCCTTCACCGCGATAGCAGGACACCACGAAAATATGGGGTCGGAAGCGGCGCACCAGTTTCCCCACCAGCGCCGGAGTGGGTACCGCATGGCCGAAGAACGGCACATAGGGGTTGGCGCGGCTGCCGGGGTTATGGTCGGCCAGCAGCGCCAGGGTGCCGCCGGCGCGCATGGTGGCCAGCCCCTCCTTGACCCCCTGGCTGTTGGTGGGCACCAGCCGGCAGCCGGTGCGTTCGCGCGCCAGCTTCACCACCTCGTCCAGCAGCGTGGCTGGGTGCGGCTGGTACATCACGGTGGTGTTGCCTTTCTGTCCCAAATACAGATTGATGTTTTCCCAGCTGCCCTGGTGCAACGACAACAGCAACACCGGCCGCTCGCTGGCGGAGGCCTCGAGAAAGGCGGCTTCGCCGTGGATATGGGAGAATCGCGCCAGGGTCTCCTCCACCGGCCGGCTCCAGACATGGGCGAACTCAGTGAGAGTGCGGCCCAGCTCGCACACGCTTTGCCGGGCAATCCGGCGTGCTTCGGCCAGGGGCATGTCCGGATAAGCCGCCAGCACGTTGATCAGGGCAACCCGGTAAGCACTGGCATAGCGTAATGGCACCCGGGTCATCAGTCCCGCCAGAAACGCCCCCAAGCCGGTAGCCACGGGTAATGGCAGCCACGCAAACAGACGCATCAGCCACCAGAGACGCCGTCCCCGTTGCCGTGGTGTCATGTTCCGCTTTCTCCTTGGGTCTCGCTGCCTCCGCCTGCGAAGGCTGAATTCTTGTGGTCCCGGATCCGGAGTCAAGGTGTGCCGGCGGGGGCCTTCCATGAGCGCATTCTACATGAGTCGCTAAGCAGACCCATGGTCGGCCCGCGCTTAGCTCTGCAAAACAGGGTCAACGGCGGCAACGGTGTCGTGCAAGGGCAGAGTCACGGTTTCGCCATGGGCCGGAACGCGGAATTGTCCGGCGGGAATACCCTGGGTTGCAAGGGCCCGGGCGAGCAGTTGTGGCGGCTCGTCCATTGGTTCGTCGGTGAGAACGAAGGTTCCCCAATGCATGGCCAGGGAATGGCGTGCCTGCAGATCCTGATGAATGCGCACGGCTTCTTCCGGATTGATGTGCACCGGCGCCATGAACCAGCGGGGCAGATAGGCGCCGATCGGCAACAGCGCCGTGTCCACCGGCCCCACCGCCTTGTGGATATCCTGGAACACCGGGGCGTAGCCGGTATCGCCGGCGAAAAACAGACTGAAATCCGGCCACTGCAGGCGCCAGCCGCACCACAGCGTGGTGTTGCGATCACGGGGGCCACGGCCGCTGAAATGCTGGGTCGGCAGGCAGAATGCCTGAGCCTCGTGCCAGTCCGCGTGCTGCCACCAGCCCCGCTCGATCACTTCGGTGATGCCTCGGCGGCGCAGCCAGGCGCCGACCCCGGTGGGGGCGAACCAGGTGATCTGATCGCCGAAGCGCCGTTGCAGCGCGTCCACCGCAGCCCGGTCCAGATGATCATAGTGATTGTGGGAAACCAGCACCGCGTGGATGGGCGGCAGCGCGTCGATGGTCAGCGCCGGCGGAACGGCGCGCTTGGGGCCGGCGAAGGAAACCGGTGAGCAACGTTCGGAGAACACCGGGTCGGTCAGCAGATTCCAGTTCCGGTATTGGATCAGATAGGTGCTGTGGCCGATCCAGGTGAAACGCGGTTGCGGTGCCGGCCGGGCCAGCAGGGCCGGGTCCGGTTGCTGTAATGGGAATGGCAAATGGGGCGGGAAACGGCCACGGGTTTCCCTTTGCCAGCGCAGCAACTCCGCCAGTCCGTGATCGGGTGTGGGGTAAAGATTGCGGAAACGTCCGCGGGGCCGGGCATCGCGCCGTGCCCATTGTTCCAGCAGAGACCAGTCAATCATTATCGGCGTTGCCCGGCTTGCAGGCCCGCCACCGCCTTTTCCACCGCGTCGAGATCAGGAATCACCGCCAGATCGCCTCCCATTTGCACATTCATCGCCGCTGCCGGACCGATGTCTCCCGGTTCCTCCCGGGGGGCGCCGGGCGTCACCCGCAGCAATCTTGGTATCCCTTGTACCACCATGGCGTAGAAACGGCACGCCCCGGACACCGAATGAAGGATGGCGATGCGTGCTTGTGGCCCGATATGAACGGGACCGGACTCATTCAGCTTTTCGAAGGACAGCAGCGGCAGTTCCTGCTCACGCCAGTGCATCCAGCCAAGCAGCCATTCCGGGCCGTGGCCGGGCCGGTCCGGGTGGCGCAGAGGAATCACCTCCGCCACTACCAGGTTGGGAATCAGCCAGGGGCGTTCCGCCATGGGAATCAGCAGACTGGCGATGTCGTCGGGCAGCGTGTCGGGATTACGGTCATCGGACAGGGTCTTGTCGAACATAATCTTCTCCTTGCATGGGATTGGTTCACCTGCCCGGTGCCGATAGTTCCCGGCGTACCTGTTCCACCAATTGGCCCGCCAGTTGTTCCGGGCTGCCGCTGTAGCTGACACAGCCGGTTTCCCGCACCGAGTCCGGCTGGCTGCTGGCGGCACAGGTGTCCGTCGACTGCGCCCAGACCATGGTGCCGGAAGCCGCAAGACGCGGCGCGGCGATGGCGCCGTCATTGCCCATGCCGGAAAACAGGATGGCGCCGGCACAGTGGCCGATGCCCTCCAGGACATGGGTCATCAGTTGGTCGATGCTGGGTGCATAGGGGCCCTCCCAGCGGTTACCAGTGGCGACGACGCGGCCGTCGGAATGAAAACGGATTGCCTGGTCCACTGGCGCCAGCAGCACCTCGCCGTGGCACAACCGGCTGCCGTCGTCACCGATCCGGCAGCGGATCGAAGGGTTGCGGTCCAGTACCTGGCGGAGAGTGCCCATGAATCCGGGATCAATGTGCTGAGCCAGCACGAAGGCCACCGGCAGATGTTCCGGTAACGAGTCGAGAAAACGTTTCACCGCCGCCGGCCCTCCCAGGCTGGCGCCCAGTACCCAGACTCTCCGTGGGTGGCCCTGGTCTTGCCGCGGCAGATCGCGGAATTCCCGGGGCTCCGGGATCGGTGCTCTGGTGTCCGGGGGCAGACTTTGCAGGCGCTCCTGCAATGCCGGCGGGCCGACATAGTCCAGCAATTTGCTCAGCAGGCGACGCTCCCAACGGGGATAGTGGGCGGCATTGCGCGGCGGGGCCTGACCATCGCAGAACAGCAACGGCGCACGAGCACCTTCCAGCAGGCGATCAAGGAAGTGCTGCCAGCGATCTTCCCGGGACAGGTCCACCACCCACAGATCCAGATCGCTGTCATCAAGCCAGTGTGCCGCCAGGTTCTCCGGATCGGTGCTGATCACCACCTGATAGCCCTGACCGCGAATCGCCGTGGACAGCAAATGGCCTTGCAGGGTGTCATCGGCGATCACGCCGATGCGGGCCGCCGGTGGCGTCATCCCACGCTCTCCCGGCTTTCCTCCAGCAATTCGCCGAGGGTGGTGAGCAGCTCACCTTCCTGGAAGGGTTTCCCCATATAGCCGTTGACGCCGATATCGAAAGCCCGGTCACGGTGTTTCTCGCCGGTTCTGGAAGTGATCATGATGATGGGCACCCGCGCCAGCCGCGCATCATGACGGACATGGGACGCCACCTCGAAGCCATCCATGCGTGGCATTTCAATGTCCAGCAGCATGGCGTCCGGCGTGTGATCCTCCAGCTTGGCGATGGCGTCCAGACCGTCCTTGGCGGTAACCACGCGGTAGCCCTGACGCTCCAGCAGGCGTCCGGTGACTTTTCGCACCGTCACCGAATCGTCCACCACCATCACCAGCGGCGCCTGCTCGCGAGCAGCGTCGCGCTGGTCCGCCGGGGCGGTCAACGGTGCTGGCTGGCGCAACTGGGCGGCGCGGATCAGGGAGTGGATGTCGAGAATAACCACCACCGAGCCGTCGCCGAGGATGGTGGCGCCGCTGATGCCGGCCACGCTGGTGAGCTGCGGCCCGAGGGATTTCACCACCACTTCGCGGGAACCCACCAGGCTATCCACCACCAGGGCCACGGCGTGGTCGGAACTGCGGATCAACAGCAACGGCAGCGGCTGGCTCTGCACATCCGGATGCGGCATCGGCATGTCATGGACGAAACGGCCCAGGTAATGCAGGTCGTAGTCCTGACCGGCGTAGCGATACACCAGGTTCTGATTCTCCACATAATCGAGCAGTTCGAACGGACTGACCCGCACGATGCCTTCGATCTGATTGAGCGGAATGGCGTAGGTGTCCTCGTTGGCGCGCACCATCAAGGCCCGGTTCACCGCCAGGGTGAAAGGCAGGCGCACCACGAAGCGGGTGCCCTGCCCTCGGTGCGATTCGATGCGCACGGTGCCGCCGAGTTGTTTGATTTCGCTGGCCACCACATCCATGCCGACGCCCCGGCCCGAGAGCTGGGTGACCTGGCTGGCGGTGGAGAAACCGGCGTGGAAAATGAACTGATGCACGTCCTGGTCGCTGGGATTGGCGTCGGCATCGATCAACCCTCGCTCCACCGCTTTGGCGCGCACCGCCTCGGTATTGATACCGCCGCCGTCATCGGCCAGCGTCAGCACCACCTCGCCGCCCTCGCGGGTCAGTTCCAGGCGCACCTGACCGGTCTCGTTCTTGCCGGCTTCGCGCCGCTCCCGGGGGGACTCGATGCCGTGGTCGATGGCGTTGCGCAGCATGTGTTCCAGAGGCGCCACCATGCGTTCCATCAAGGTGCGATCCAACTCCCCTTCCGGGTTGATCACCTCGAACTCGACCTTCTTGCCGACCTCGCCGGAAACCTGGCGGATGATGCGGCGCAGGCGTGGCACCAGCCGGGAGAACGGCACCATGCGTGTGCGCATCAACTTCTCCTGTAGCTCGGTATTGATGCGCTGCTGCTGCAGCAACAGCGTTTCGCTGTCGCGGGTCCGTTCCAGCAAGGTGTTTTTCAGATCCAGCAAGTCCGAGGCGGATTCGGAGAGCTGCTTGGTAATCTGGTGCAGCTCGGAATACTGGTCCATCTCCAGGGGGTCGAAGCGGGCGTCGAATTCGCCCCGGTCCACCCCCTGCTGATAGTTGGAGAGAATCTGGGCTTCGGTTTCCGCGTCCAGTCGGCGCAGCTGTTCGTACAGACGGGTAACGGTGGCACCGATCTCCGACACGTGAGCGACAAAGTCGTTGATGCTCTGCTCCACCCGGCCCCGGTTGATGGAGGTTTCCCCGGCCAGGTTGACCAGCGCCTCCAGCACCTCCGCGCTTACCCGTACCATTTCCTGCGGCGCCGCCGGCGTGGCGGCGGCAGGCTCGGTAGGCGCGCTGGGCGCCGGGAGGGTGTCCGGTGCCCGGGTATCCGCCGGTTGCCCGCGCAGTTGGCCGCGTTGCTGGTTAATCGCGTCCAGCCAACCGAGCATGGTGAGGAAGTCGTCTTCTTCCGGTGCCCGGCGTTGATTGTCCAGCCGCTCCAGAAACTGCTCGAAGTCGTGGCTCAGGTCCCCGAGAGGCGCCACCCCGGCCAGCCGCGCGCCGCCCTTGAGAGTGTGCAGAGCCCGCTTGAGCTGGTCATTGAGCTGGCGGTCTTCCGGCTGATCCCGCCAGGCGGTCAGGGTCGCTTCAATGGTCTCGCCCAGTTCCTCCGATTCCTCCAGAAAAATATCGAGAATGTCGGGATCAATGCCGCCGCTATCCCCTCCGCCGGACGATGGCGCGAGCGCGACAGGCTTGGCCGGGGCGGCTTCGGGGGTGACGTCGGAGACGGGAGCCGCGAGTCTGAAAGCGGACGGATCATTGAGATAGTCATGGATGGCCTGAATTAAATCCCGGGCAGGGGCAAGGGCTTGCCGGGCGGTGACCTGGTCGATCATTTCCGCCACGCGGTCGTGGCAGCGGTGCAGCAGATCGAAAACCGCCGGCTGTCGCTCCACGCGGCCAAGAGCGAGGCGCTCGTAGAGCGTTTCCATCTCATGGCCCAGATCAGCCAGCTCGCGGAGTTCGGCCATGCGCGCCCCGCCTTTGAGGGTGTGCAGATCTCGCTGCAGGGCCTGCACCAGCAGAAGGTTCTCCGGCTCCCCGATCCACCGTTCCAGACTTTCGGTGCAGCTGTGGAGAATGTCCTCCGCCTCTTCCAGAAAGATACCAACCAATTCCGGGTCCCGCTCCTCCGTGGCGGGTTGAGCGGCCGGCTCCGGGGGCGCGGCCTTCGCCTCCCCCTTCCCCTTCGGTGTCCAGGGCGTGTCGGCCAGTGCCAGCACGTCTTCGAGGACCGTGTCCGTGGCCGGCAGCGAGCCGGAGCGCAACTGATCGATCATATCGGCCAGGCGATGATGGGCCCGCTGCAGAATATCGAATACCGAAGGCGTCGGCGCGGTGGTCTCCGGTAAGGCCAGACGGCGGTACAGGCCGGCCAGAGACCGGGCCAGGTCCGCCAGGGCGGGTACTTCCGCATCGCCGGCGCTGCCGGCCAGATCGGTGAGTTCCTGGTCCAGCTGGTCGAGGCTGGCCGGCTGTCCCAATTGCCAGGTGGCCAGATGTTCGTTGGCGCGCAGCAAGGCCTCCTCGGCCTGCTGCAAAAGCCCGCTGCTATGCTCCGAAGCGGGCGCGGACGGCGCCTGCGTATCAGGCGTTAGTGGCTGCCGGGTTTCGGTCAGGTCTCGCAGGCCGTCCACCAGCCCCAATTCGGCGCGCACGGTCTGGCCGGCGGCCAGGCAATCGAGCATGTTAATCAGCGCGTCATGACCTTCATTGAGCTGTGCCAACAGCCCCGGGTCGAAGGTCAGGCGCCCCTGAGTGATGGTGGCGTAGGCGGTGGCCAGCGCCAGGGCAAGGCCTTCGATTTCCTCCAGACCCGCCTTGCGGGCACCTTGCGCCAGGTTCTGCAGTTCATCGCGTAGCCGGGCCAACGGCCGGATCTGCTCGGGGTCGGTGGACCAGGCCTGTAACAGGGTGTCGGCGTCCATCACCAGGTCCATGCTGTCGGACAGCAGCATGGCCAGAACCTGGGCGTTATTGTTTTGATGATCACCGCGTACCTGATGGCGGGCGTCGTCCAGGGCACTCAGCAGAGGGCCGGCATCGGGTAAAGCGGCATCGCCCTGGGAGGCCAATCGCCGCAAGCCCTCGCTCAGTTGCTGGTGGCTGTCGCGAATCAGTGCCACCTGATCACGGCTGGCGCGCAGGCCGGCGGCGATCAGTTCCTTCACCAGCTTTTCGCCTGCCTCCGCCATTTCCGCCATGGCATTCAATTCGGCCATGCGCGCGCTGCCTTTCAGTGTGTGCAAGGCGCGATGGACGCGATCATCCAGATCCTGCTCGCCAAGTTCCGGGTCCAGTCCATCCAGCCACTGCGCCAGCAGTGCGAGATTGCGGTCGGCCTCACGGCGGAAAATATCCAGCAGCACCGGATCGGGCTGATCCGCGGATGTTTCGGGTAACGTCAGAGCGTCCAGATTATCCAGAGTGTCGCCCGGTGTCGCCGGTTCCGCTTGTGCCTTGCCGGTTAGGGCCTGGTAGTCCTCGTCACTGAGTGTGACGGAGGGCCCGGTGCCTGTTTTTTCCTGGACGGGCGTTTGAGCCGCCGTGCTTTCCTGGTCGCCTTCCGCTTTGTTTTTGTCTTCGCTACCCAGTGTGGGGATTCGCTCCAGGCTGCCTCCATCGGCAAGGATACCAGCGGCTTCGATCAGCGGGGTCACGTCCACCGGGTCCGGTTGGCGGCGGGCGAAAGCGCTGACCAGATCGGGAATCAGGCCGTGGACCTCGCGCACCAGGTCGATCAGCGTGGCGTCGGCGCCGATGCTGTGGTCGATGACCCGGTTCATCATGTTCTCGATGGCCCAGGCCAGTTCTCCCACGGTGGTGGCGCCGACCATGCGACCGGAGCCCTTGAGGGTGTGGAAGGCG
Source organism: Alloalcanivorax xenomutans (assembly GCF_900217905.1). GTDB lineage: Bacteria > Pseudomonadota > Gammaproteobacteria > Pseudomonadales > Alcanivoracaceae > Alloalcanivorax > Alloalcanivorax xenomutans. Next base: position 85,493 of record NZ_OBMO01000010.1, on the reverse strand, counting down.
CGGCGAAACTCCACCAGCGCGGTTTCATCGCCAGTATCGGCGGCCCAGCGGGGAAAGTACTGGTCCAGCGCCTCGATGACCTCGTCCGCCTCCTCGACGAAAATCTCGATGATTTCATCATCCACCAGATCATCATCGTCGTCCGCGTTGCGCGGTTCCTGCTCGGCCGGTGCTCCCGTTGATGGCGGCTCCGCATCGCTCTCCTGGGGCTGAAGCGGATACCCCAGGGCGGCGATGCTGCGATGCGCCACTTCGAGAACATCGTCACTGGTATGCGGGTCGTCGCTGAGACGTTCCAGGTAGTACTCCACCGAACTCATGGCATCGGCGAGGGTATCCATGCTCTGCCAGTCCGGTGCCTGTTCGTCGTCCAGCAGCCGTTCCTGAATAAAACGGGCGCACTGCCGCAGTACCAGAGCCGGGCGTTGCAGTTGCACCATTTCCAGGCCGCCACGGACGGTCCGCAGGCGGTCCGGCACCGATTGCAAATGGGCGCGATCCCAATGCGAGGCGATGAATTCCACTACCCCGTCCTTGGCTTCCTCCAGTCCCGCCCGGCATTCGCGCAGCGCCGCGTCCATGGCCTGGCCGAGATGATTGGGCAGCGGCGAAGTGCCGGTGCCTTCAATAGTATTGCCAATGGTATTCCCGGTGGAGCGGCGCTGGTTGTTGCCGCCAAAGCCGGCGAGCGTCGCTTCCACATACAGTAGGGCTCCGGCCACATCCATCAGCCGTTCCCGTTGTGGGGGCTGACGGCGTTCGGCGATGTCCTCCAGGGCCTGCCGTTGTTCATCCACCAGCACCCGGGGCTGGCCCAGGCCGAGCATGGCGATGGTGTCGGACACCTGCTTCAGCGTGCTGACCAACGGCGACAGATCGGCGGGGTCCGCCCGGGAGTCGTGAACGAACCGCTCCAGGCGATCCTTGACCTTGGTGATCTCCTCGGACAAGGCGGTCACCACCGAATGCATGGCCATGGCATCCGGGCCGTTGAGCCGGGCCCGCTCCTCGTTCACCAGCGCCTCCGGAGGTAGCGCGTCCTGCAGACGAAAGCGCCGCCGGATGGCCTCGATGGCCGGTGTCGCGCGCTCCGCCCGGGCCACGTAATAAAGCAGGTTCTTGATCAACTCCGTGGGGGCCGGGCGTTCCAGGCTGTCGGCGCCGTCGGCGGCCAGTTCACGCAAGGTGCGATCCAGCTGGCCCAGCATCTGCTTGGCCGAGGAGCCCAGCGGAATAACCTCTTCCTCCAGCCCTTCCACCATGGCATCGGCGATCCGCCACAACGGTGCCCGGGCGGCATCACCGCTGATTTGCCGGAGCTTTTCCAGCACCCGGCGCAGATATCCGAGATTACGTTTCACCTGGTCGCCGCGCATGATGCCCAACAGCGCTACCTGGAATGTTTGCCGCATTTTGCGGATCAATTGCGGAAAGCGGGCGTCATTGCGGATGCTCTCATCAATGCGGCCGTCGCCCTGGGCATGCTGCAGATCGGGTTTGAACAACGCGGTTTCGGACAGCAGCGGTTCACCGCGCGCGGCGCGCAAGTCGTTCAACAATGGCAGCAGCACCACCGGCAAGTCCCGACGGTTACTGGCCACGCGATCCAGATAAGGGGGCAGCTGCAGGATCGCCCGCATCAACAATTCCTGGGCTTCCGCTTCCCGGTCGATACGCTGATCGAGCAGAGCCCGGGCCAGTTTTTCCATTTCCTCGGCAAGTAACGCGGCGCCGTAGAACTCCACCATTTGCAGGGTGCCATGGACCTGATGCAGGTGGGTCTGGCAGAACCGCATGCGTGTCGAGTCGCCCGGGTTCTCCACATAGGCTTCGAGTGCTTCGCGGGCCTGATCCAGTGTTTCCTGGATTTCTCCGCGTACCCAGTCGAGAGCCAGATAATCGTGATGATCGCTCATTTGATGATCCCCCCGGGGCTGCCCCCAGCCCCTGGCCGTCAAACGCGGCGCCGGAACGCCAACGTGTCGGGATAGACTTCCCGCTCCAGATTATCGTTTTGCCAGTCGGTGATTTCGCCGGGCCCGAGGACCAGGACGCCCCCCGGCGCCAGGCGGGCGGCCAGGCGATTGACGATCTGGCGTTTTCGCCAACGGCGAAAGTAAATCAGCATGTTCTGACAGAAGATCAGATCCAGGTTTTCCATCGGTGCCTGATCCAGATCCAGTACGTTCAGGTGGGCGAAGCACACCCGCTCGCGCAAGGTGGCGATGACCTGAAGGTGCTGAGCGTCGTAGTGCTGAAAATATCGCTCGCGCAATGCCGGCGCCACGCGGTTCACCCGGCGCAGGGGGAACACACCACGGCGCGCCCTGGCCAGAGTGGGCAGGCTGATATCCGTGCCAGTAATGCCGTAGAACAATTTGTCCCGGGCGCCGGCGAAACACTCATTGATGACCATGGCCAGCGAATAGGCTTCCTCGCCGGTGGAGCACCCCACGCTCCAGGCATTCAAGGTGCCGCCGCCGGCATGCCGACGGGCGAAGTCACGGCTGAACGCTTTGATCAGCGCGAAGGACCCCGGATGACGAAAAAAACCGGTTTCCTGCACCGTGAGCCGATCCACCAGAATCGACCATTCCATGGCACGGGATTCGCTGGCGCCGGTGACCAGCTGAGCGTAATAGGTTTGATAGTCCTCCAGGCCCAGTTCACGCATGCGTGTGCTCAAGCTGGTTTCCAGGAAGGATTTCCGCTCCGCCGGCAGGGTCATGCCGGTGCGCTCTTCCAGCAGGGTCTGCCAGAGCTGGAATTGCTCCGCGTCCATGGCTGGCGCGTTGCGAAGAGCCCAGGGCGGCGTCACGGCAATGTCCATCAGCCCGGCAATCTGAAGCCGGCCACCGAGTTACGCATGTCCTGCGCCATTTCCGCCAGATCGCCAATGGAACGGGCGGTGGCGGTGGTCCCGGCGGAGGTCTGCGAGGTGATTTCCTGGATCACGTTCATGGTGTTGGAAATATGCCCCGCGGACGCGGCCTGCTGGCGGGCGGCGTTGGAAATATTCTGGATCAGGTCCGCCAGATTCTTGGATACCGTTTCGATCTCTTCCAGCGCCACCCCGGCGTCCTGGGCGAGACGGGCGCCCTTCACCACTTCGGCGGTGGTGGCTTCCATGGAAATCACCGCTTCGTTGGTGTCGGTCTGAATCGTCTTCACCAGGGTTTCGATTTGCTTGGTGGCGGCGGCGGAGCGTTCCGCCAGGCGCTGCACCTCGTCGGCGACCACGGCGAAGCCGCGACCGGCCTCCCCGGCCATGGAGGCCTGGATGGCGGCGTTCAAGGCCAGAATGTTGGTCTGGTCGGCGATGTCGTTGATCAGCGAAACGATGTCACCAATTTCCTGGGAGGACTCACCCAGACGCTTGATTCGTTTGGAGGTTTCCTGAATCTGCTCGCGGATGGTGTCCATGCCATGAATAGTAGCCTGTACCACCTCGGCGCCCTTGTTGGCGATGGCCACCGCCCGTTCCGCCACCGCCGCGGACTCGGCGGCGTTGGCGGACACCTGATCAATGGATACCGCCATCTCGTTCACCGCCGCCGAGGCGCCGGCAATTTCCTGCGCCTGGTGTTCGGAAGCCTCCGCCAGATGCATGGCGGTGGACTGGGTTTCCTGGGCGGCACTGGCCACCTGCACGGCGGATTGGTTGATGGTTTGTACCAGGCTGCGCAACTGGTCGATGGAATAGTTGATGGAATCGGCGATGGCGCCGGTGAAATCCTCGGTCACCGTTGCTTCCACGGTCAGGTCGCCGTCGGCCAGATCCCCCAGTTCATCGAGCAGGCGCAGAATCGCCGCCTGGTTACGCTGATTCTCGCTTTCCAGCTCGCCACGCTGTTTGCTGGCGCTGCGATTGCCCTGCAGCATGATCAGGAAAAACAGTAACACCGAGGCCGCCGCGCACAGGATGCCCAGCCATATGGAGGGGAACAGACCGCTGCTGGCGTTCTCGAACTGGCTGTCCAGATTGGAGGCTTCCTGCAGCAGGTCCTGGGAGCGCAGGAACAGGCTGTCGGCGGCGGCGCGGATCTGTATCAGATCCGGCGCGGTTTCCAGCACCTTGTCCACGGAAGGGTTGATGAACTGATTAAAGACATCGGCGATATCCGTCAACCGCGCACGGGCATCGCGGTCGCTGACTCTCTGAATGCCGAGGCGGCTGTTGCCGCGCAGCATGCCGTTGACGACATTGCCGAATCGTACCGCGTCGGTGCCGAACGTTTCCGCGGCGGCCACGGCGCTGTCCCGGCCTTCCAGAATCTTCGACAAGGATCGCATTAAACGTTCGGTGAGCAATGACTGGCGTTGCGCCAGTGCCACCTGATCCGCGGAGGCGCCATTGGCGATCAGGATGCGCACCACCTCGTCATACTTGCTCTGAAGTTCCGGAATAGTCTGTGCCAGGGTGGCGGACACCTGGTGCAGATCCAGCACCGTGGCGCGCCCCTGAAGGACCGTGTTCACCTGTCGTAGCGCCTCGTCCCACAAATTCTGCAGGCGTTGCATCACTCGCGGGTCCGATACCCGTTCGTCCTTGACCTGATTCCAGGCGCGCAGAAAACCCTGGCGGCCCTGCTCAAGCAGCGCGAAGGCCTCGGCATTACCGGACACCGCCTCCAGTGCGTTTTTCGGCAGCTGCTGGGAATACACACGCATGTCCGACGCCTGGGTAATATTGTCCCGGGCGTGATTGGCGCCGATGGCGGACATAACGAAATTCATCAAGGCGAGAACAATACAGGCGAGCAACCCGATATACAGAGCAACGCCCAGCGGATTGTTACCCGCTCCCCCCCGCATCTTGCTTAACACAAGCCCCGGTTTGAACTTCATAGCTTGGCTCCTGGCCTGACTCTGCTCTTATTGTGTGACCGCCGTCCATGGCGGTTCCCTCCCCGGGCAGTCATTGGCTCGACGTCGAAAACCGTTCCCGGCGATTCTGGAACCGCAATGGCTGCCATGGACGTGTGTCGATATTCCCCCCGGCACGGCGCCCTCCCCCCGCGGTCACTCTCCATTGCTCATTCCCCGTTGTTCATCCCCCGCCGCCTGCTTTGCACTGCTACGTTCGGTTGCTCATTCCCCGCTGGCAGCGCGCATAAAGCGCGGATCCCGTGCCAGCCGGGCAAGACTGAACACGGACCAGTATTCCCCGTCCCGACGGTAGCCCCCATCCAGATAAGCGGCCATTGGGCTTTCCTCCGGGCGCGGCGGTGCCGTCACCCGGTTTTCCACCGGAAAATGTTGCATCCCCAAAACATCATCAACCATCACTCCGGTGTAGAGTTCGTCCCGGTCCAGCACCAGCAGCCGGCGCCGGCCTTCGGCCACTTCCGAGGCGCGTTCGAGGAACCGGTTCAAATCGGTCACGGTCATCAAACGCCCACGAACGTTGGCCACCCCGCGAACCCAATCCTGAGCACCGGGCACCCGGGCACAGGCCGGCGGTGATAGAATCTCGGCCACTTCCGTCAACGGCGCCACCAGACGGTGGCCGTTCAGGGAAAACCCCACGCCGCTCCAATAAGGCGTGACCTCCTGCTCCTCCGGCAGGTTGGCGGCATTGTCGCGGCAACGGATGAAGTAATCCGCCAGTTTCAAATAGGCTGTGGACGCGGCGCTCATCGGCGACCCCCTCGTCACGCTCCGGTGAGTTGACGCTCGACCGTTTTCAATAAAACCGCTTCATCCACCGGCTTGGTCAGATAATCCCGGGCGCCCTGGCGTTTGCCCCAAACCCGGTCGGTTTCCTGATCCTTGGTGGTGACGATAACAATCGGGATGTGTCGGGTGTCCGCGCCCTTGGTTAACTGCCGGGTGGCTTGAAAACCATTGAGGCCGGGCATCACCACGTCCATCAATACCAGGTCCGGCTGTTCGGAACGGGTAGTCGCCACACCGTCGGCCCCGTTGCTGGCTTCCAGCACCTGGTGGCCGTGTTTCTCCAGAATCTCCCGCAGCTTGTACGTCTCCGTGGGAGAGTCATCGACAATAAGAATCCGTGCCATCTTTTCCTCTATGGTTGAGCTGGGTGGCTCCGGTCAGGCGCTCGTTTCAGGCGCTGATATGCTGACGGATGGCGCCCAGTAGCTCGTCCTTGGAAAAAGGCTTGGTCAGGTATTCATCGGATCCCACGATGCGGCCCTTGGCCTTATCGAACAAGCCGTCCTTCGAAGAGAGCATGATCACCGGTGTCTGCTTGAACGCGCTGTTGTTCTTGATCAAGGCGCACGTCTGATAGCCATCCAGCCGGGGCATCATGATGTCCACGAAAATGATTCGCGGCTTGCTGTCGGCAATCTTGGCAAGCGCATCGAACCCGTCGGTGGCGGTAATCACCTCACAACCCGCTTTCTTCAACAAGGTCTCGGCGGTACGACGAATGGTTTTCGAATCGTCGATCACCATGACCTTGAGGTCTTGAAAATTGTCAGTCATTGAGAACTGCCTTTCACCGTGATTCAAATACAGGCCGCGACACCTTGTAATGAGGAATCTTTTTATAGTGTCGCGATAGGCAGGGCTTCGGGGTCTTTCAGCCCACGCCGAGGTTTTAACACAGTTTCTACAATCAATCTATAAGACCCTGTGGGACTTGAGAAAAGCATCCCGTAGCGAGCATTCCCGCGCACTGCTAACATGCGGTGTCGTCCTCTTGCCTGGAGCCACCATGAGCCTTGATATCGGTGTGGTGATGGATCCCATCGCCCACATAAAACCCTGGAAAGACACCACCTTATCCCTGCTCCTGGAAGCTCAGCGGCGCGGCTGGCGGCTGCACTACATGGAGCCGGGGGATCTGTACGTCCGTGATGGCCGGCCACTGGCCACCACCCGGCCGCTGCGGGTGGAAGACAACAATGATCACTGGTTCGAACTCGGCGATGCCACGCGGACCTCGCTGCCGGATCTGGACATGATCCTGATGCGCCAGGATCCGCCATTTAACGCGGAGTACATTTACGCCACCTATATTCTTGAAAAAGCGGAGCGCGAGGGTGCCCTGGTGGTGAATCGTCCCGGCAGTGTCCGTGACAGCAACGAAAAACTGTTCGCCACCGATTTCCCGCAATGCTGTGTGCCGACCCTGGTTTCCGGCCGCGCCGATCAGTTGCGGGCCTTTGTAGCGGAGTTCAATGACATCGTCATGAAGCCGCTGGATGCCATGGGCGGCGCCAATATCTTCCGGGTATCCAAGGACAGCCCCAACACCAGCGTGATCATCGAGGTGCTGACCGATCACGGGCGCACGCCGATCATGGCGCAGCAATTCATTCCCGAGATCACCAGCGGCGACAAGCGCATCCTGATGATCAATGGGGAACCGGTGCCTTACGCCCTGGCACGTATTCCCAAGGAAGGTGAGTTCCGCGGCAACCTGGCGGCCGGTGGCACCGGCCAGGGTCGGGAACTGAGCGACCGTGATCGCTGGATTTGCGAACAGGTAGGGCCGGTGCTGCGCGAGCGGGGGCTGTACTTCGTCGGCCTGGACGTGATCGGTGACTATCTCACCGAGATCAACGTCACCAGCCCCACCTGTGCGCGGGAGCTGGACGCCATTTACGGCATCAATATCGCCGGGCAGCTTTTCGATGCTTTGCTGGAAATGCGCAACCGGTCCTAGCGAAACAACAAAACGGGCCGGACAATAACGACTCCTATAACAGGGCCGGCCCACCGGCCCGACATCATCCGGTTATTGACGACACGACTCATGGCCTCTGCTCAGGTTACCGCCGCCGATCGCCTCGGCTTCACACTCTTCATGGCGCTGGCCGTGCACGGCCTGGTGCTGTTCGGTGTCGGCTTCGCACCAGAGCGGCCCCGCGCCGCGCCGCGGACACTGGATGTGACACTGGCGACTCACAGTAGCGACCAGACGCCGGACGAGGCGGACTTTATTGCCCAGGCCAACCAGGAGGGGGCCGGCGACGAAGAAGAAAAACAGGAGCTGACCACCACCGAGCAGGCGCCGTTCACCGACGCCCGGCCGCGCCCGGTGCAGTTGGAGCCGGACAGTGCGCCGCCTCCCCGTCCGGTGTCGCGCCAGAAAGTGATCGTGACGCATTCCTTTTCGCCACGCGCGGAACCACCTCGGCAAGAGCAGAAACAGGAGCCCAGCGAACCACAACGCCGTGATGACAGCCTGGATCAGCTCAGCCGTGAGATCGCCAGCCTGCAGGCGCGCCTGGATCAACAGAAGCAGGCCTATGCCAAACGGCCACGGGTGCGCCGGCTCACTTCGGTTTCCACCAAGGCTCATTACGAAGCGCTTTATATCGACGCCTTTCGCCGCAAAGTCGAAGTCACCGGGACCCGCCATTTCCCGGCCCGGGCGCTGACCAGCAATACCTTCGGCGGGGTGCGGCTGATGGTGGCGCTGGGCAAGAGCGGTGACATCCGCGACATTCGGGTGTTGCAGTCCTCCGGGCATGCCTTCCTGGATGAGGCGGCGGTGCAGAGTGTGCGCCTGTCGGCGCCGTTTGAGCCCTTTTCCACGGAGATGCGCGAACATATGGACGTGCTGGAGATCATCCGTACCTGGCAGTTCGATGCCAACCGGCAGGTCTCCTCACGCTGATCCGGCACCCCTCTACTCTTGCCCTGGTCCCGCGCTCCCCGGATACTGGGCCCATGACGCACAACAGCCTGAAACACCAGTTCCTGATCGCCATGCCGCAACTGGACGATCCCAACTTCGACCGCACCGTGACCTATGTGGTTGAGCACAATCCGGAAGGGGCCATGGGGCTGACCCTGAACCGTCCGGCCGGCTTGAGCCTGCACGATATCCTGGCGGATATGGAGATCGAGGTGGAGGTGCCGCCTTCCAGCCGCCATCAGGTGGTGGCCGGCGGCCCGATCCAGCAGGAAGCCGGGTTCGTGTTGCACCGGGATGTGGAGCGCCACTGGCAGTCCACCCTGATGTTGGCGGATGGGCTGTGCATGACCACCTCACGGGACATTCTCGAGGCCATCGCCGTGGGTGAGGGGCCGGAATCCACTCTGGTGTGCCTGGGGTATGCCGGTTGGAGCGAGGGCCAGCTGGAGCAGGAATTGGCGGATAATGTCTGGCTGAGCACCCCCAGCGCCCCGGAGCTGGTGTTCGAGATCCCGTTTGAACAGCGCTGGCATGCCGCGGCCGCCCGCATGGGCGTGGATATGAGCCTGATCGCCACTCAGGTGGGACACGGTTGATTCTGCTCGCCTTTGATTACGGAACCCGCAAAATCGGTGTCGCCAGCGGCAATGCCCTGATCGGTACCGCCTCGCCGTTACCGCCCCTGTCCTGCAAGAACGAACAGCCCGACTGGCAACAGATGGCCGCGTTGCTGGATGAGTGGCGCCCGCAACTGGTGGTGGTGGGGCTGCCTTTGAACATGGATGGCAGTGAAAGCCATTCCAGCGAGCGCGCGCGCAAGTTCGCCCGGCGCATCCAGGGGCGGTTCGGACTGAAGGTGTATATGGTGGATGAACGGCTTTCCACCCGGGAAGCGCGGGAGCGCACCGCCACCAGAGGGCCGGATCCGAAGGTGGATTCCATGGCCGCGGTAGTGATCGCGGAGGGGTATCTGAATGGCGCCGAGCCAGTGACGCCTTGAGCCCCGGCTCGGCGGCGTCACGACCGGCTGGCCGTGACGCTGTCGGCGTTTAGCCGGCCGGAGTCCACAGTTGCTGCAGGGATCCAAGCACGCCGTCGGCCACGCCCTGGCCGCCCAGGAACTTAAGCATGGTCGGTGCGAACTGGCTCACCATGTCCGGGCTCAGCCCCATGGCGCTGAACGCGGTTTGCACGCCTTGCAGGCTTTTCACGTTGCCCAGCACGCTACCGAGCAGGCCGCTGCTTTCCTGGCTGTTGCCGAGCATTTGATCCAGGCCGGATACCTTGTCGGTAACGCCGCTGAACTGGCTGGCATCCAGTTTGGTCTGGGCCAGGGCGAGCAGCGCGGCGGAACCGCCGGCGGCCTGGGCCTGGCTGACGCCGAGGTCGCTGGACAGGGTGTCGACCATGTTCTTGGCGTCACCAGCCACTTGCCACTGGCCGGTAACCTGGTCCAGGTTGGCCTGGCCCTGCTCCGAGGCGGCATTGATGGCGCCATTGGCTTTGTCGGTTTGCTCGCTGACCGCCTTGTTGGCGTCGTCCACGGCCTTGGTGGCCTTGTCGGCCATACCTTTCAGGTCAAAGGCGTGAGCGTTGGCGCCCAGGGTTCCTGCCAGAACCGCCCCCACAGCAATCCGAATCATTTGGTTCATAACCGTTCCTTAGTAATCGAAGTGACATGAAACAAGCTGCGCAGTGTACTCCGAAAGCCATGGTGGGTCCCGTGATGTAAACCTGTTTTTCAATTCAGCCGGCAACGGCTAGACTGCTGCGAAGTGACGGCCAGCACAACAGGCCGAGGAGATGACCTTGCATTGGAATCCGGAACAGATTGACTCCTTGCTGCGGGACATGGCGTCCTCGCTGGAGAGCATGGGAAGCATGGGCGGAGCGGACGATGCCGGCACCACCGCCCTGGTGGGTATCGAGTCCGGTGGTGCCTGGGTGGCGCGAGCCTTGAACGAGCGCCTGAGCACACCGTTGCCGTTGGGGTTCCTGGACGCCAATTTCTACCGCGATGATTTCGAGAAGCGCGGTCTGAAGAAAAGCATCAAACCGTCTAAATTGCCGTTCGACGTGGAAGGGGCGCATCTGATCCTGGTGGACGATGTGCTGATGACCGGCCGCACCATTCGTGCCGCCATGAATGAGTTGTTTGATTTTGGCCGTCCCGCCTCGATACGGCTGATGGTGTTATTCGATATTGGTCGGCGCGAGTTACCTATTCGCGCCGATATTTGCGGCGAGGTGTTGTCCCTGCCCGCCGATCAACGGGTGGAACTGAGCGGACCGGATCAATTGGAAGCATCGGTGCAGGCCGTCCGGAACGGACACTGATGTCGTAAACTTTGGCATTATGCCCAGCTCCATAGCATTCTGCCCCGGTCAATAGTTAGAATGTGGCGGATCCGCGCATCCCGGCCGCGGAGCATGCCATAGGTTCTGTCCGTGCCCACAGACCCTGGAAATAAGGTTTCAGGAATGACGCTTGCGCCGCCCTCCTCCCGCGTGCAGCTCACCGATGATGGAAAGCTGCGCCATTTTCTCTCCTTGGAACACCTTTCCCGCCCGCTTTTGGAAGACATCCTCGATACCGCCGCCGGTTTCGTCGACGTCGGCGGACGGGCGATCAAAAAAGTGCCGCTGCTGCGTGGCAAAACCGTGGTCAATCTGTTTTTTGAATCCAGCACCCGGACCCGCAGCACTTTCGAACTGGCCGCCAAGCGCTTGAGCGCGGACGTGCTCACACTGGATATCGCCAAGTCCGCCACCAGCAAGGGCGAGACGCTGCTGGATACCCTGCGCAATCTGGAGGCGATGGCGGCGGATATGTTCGTGGTACGCCATCAGGATTCCGGCGCGCCGTTTTTCATCGCCGAGCAGGTGACGCCGAAAGTGGCGGTCATCAATGCCGGTGACGGGCGTCACGCGCACCCCACTCAAGCGATGCTGGATATGTACACCATCCGCCACTACAAGGGCGGCTTCGAGGGCCTGAAGGTGGCCATCGTCGGGGACATTCTGCATTCACGGGTGGCCCGCTCCCAGATCCACGCGCTCAATATCCTGGGCGCCGAGGAAGTGCGGGTGATCGCGCCGCGCACCCTGCTGCCGGCGGATGCCGACGCGCTTGGTGCCACCGTATTCACCGACATGGTCCAGGGCATCGAGGATGTGGACGTGGTGATCATGCTGCGCTTGCAGAAAGAGCGTATGGATTCCGCACTGCTGCCCAGCGAAGGCGAGTTCTTCCGCCTTTACGGCCTGACCAATGAGAAGCTCAGTCACGCCAAACCGGACGCCATCGTCATGCATCCGGGGCCGATCAACCGGGGTGTTGAAATCGCTTCGGAAGTGGCCGACGGACCCCGCTCGGTGATTCTCAACCAGGTTACCTTCGGCATCGCCGTGCGCATGGCGGTGATGTCCATGGCCATCAGCGGCCAGGAGAGTCTGGATGCGGCTCAGGCAGCCCGGGAGGAGAGCGGCCATGGACACTAAAGCCAACCTGCTGATCCGCAAGGGACGGGTGATCGACCCGGCCTCCGGCCGTGACGACGTCGCCGACCTGCTGGTGGAGGAAGGCCGCCTGGTGCGGGTGGGCGCCAGCCTGGACGCGCCGGGGGCGGAAATCATGGAAGCCGAAGGGCTGTGGGTGATTCCCGGCCTGGTGGACAGTTGCGTGCATCTGTCGCTGCCCGGTGAGGGCCCCTGGACCGGTGACGTGGCCTCGGAATGCCGCGCCGCCGCGGGCGGGGGGGTCACCCATATGGCGGTGCAGCCGGACTGCGGCCCGGTGGACAGTACCGCGGTGGTGCGCCTGATCCGGGAACAGGCCGGGCAGGCCAACTTTGCCCGGGCCCTGCCGGTGGCGGCGTTGACTCAGGGGCTGGCGGGTGAACATCTGGCGGAAATGCAGACCCTGGCCCAGGCCGGCTGTATCGCGGTGGGCCAGGCCGGCGCGTCCGTGGCAAGTTCCCTCACCCTCAAGCGCTGTCTGGAATACGCCGCGACCTTTGATTTGCTGGTGCTGTTCCGGCCCGAGGACGCTTCCCTGACCGCCGGAGGCTGCGCCCACGACGGCGCCGTGGCGGCCCGTCTCGGCCTGCCTGGCATTCCCGCGGTGGCGGAATCGGTGGCCCTGTCCCGGGACCTGTTGCTGGTGGAGGCCACCGGGGTGCGGGCTCATTTCCAGCAGATTTCCAGCCGCCATTCTCTGGCCTTGATTCGGGAAGCAAAACGCCGTGGACTGCCCGTTACAGCGGATGTGAGTATTCACCATCTTCTTCTCGACGAGTCCGCCCTCGAGGGCTTCGACAGCCGCTGCCACGTGCTGCCGCCGCTGCGTACGGTGGAGGACCGGCAGGCGTTACTGGACGCGGTGGCCGACGGCACGCTGGATGCCATTTGTTCCAAACATCAACCACTGGGCTCGTTCAGCAAGGCCGCGCCGTTCCCGTCCACCCGGCCGGGTATCTCCGGGCTCGACACCCTGCTGCCGCTGGTACTGAAACTGGTTCAGGATGGTGCCTTGCCGCTGCACCGGGCACTGGACGCGGTGACCTCGGCGCCAGCCCGTTGCCTGGGGATTCCCGCGGGTCAGCTGGAAACCGGGCGGATGGCCAATCTGGCGGTGGTGGCGCCGGATGAGCAGCGTGTCATGAATGAGCGCTGGCTTTCCCGCGGCCGTAACTCGCCCTGGTTTGATGCCGTGTTGCCCGGCTCGGTGCGCCGCACCCTGTGTAATGGCGAGGTGAGCTGGCTGGCCGAATAGCCCGGCGAATCCCGGTCACGGCGCCTTCGGCGCCGGCCGGGTCTGGAAAACGTACGAGGCCAGAACCTCCTCGTTCATCAGCCCCGGCGCCGCCTGCAAGCGGCCGTTGGGATCCAGGAACAGGGTCGCCGGCGTACCGCGCAAGCCAAGCTGCATCATCAGGATGGTATTGGCCTGGAGGGCGTTTTCCACCTCGGCGGGGATGTCCCGCAACGGCTCGATGCCACCTTGGTTGAAATCACCCTGGGCTTTGTCCAGAGCCGCTTGCGGATCATTGGCATCGAGCACCGCCGCGCCCTTGCCCAGACTGGTGGGCTTGATCAGAGCGACGATGATGTGACGCACCTGGACGTCGTTGTCCGCGTTCTGCAGAAATGGCCGCATCATTTGCCACTGGCTGGCGCAATACGGGCACTCCATGTCGGTAAACATGTACACTACCCGCTCCGGATCGTCCGCGCCTTCCGCCACCCAATGGCTTTGTTCCAACATCTCGAAGACCCTTTTTTGCACGGCGGCCTGATCCTCCTGATCGTCGGCGTGTGCCAGCGGGACGATGAACAGGGCGGCCATCAACAGCAATGGCAGGGACAGTGAACGAAGCATGGCGTTACTCCTTGATGTACGGAGCCAGCAGATGGCGCAGGCTGGCGTCGGAAAGCGGGCCCACATGGCTGCCAACCAGGCGGCCCCGGGCATCGATCAGCACCGTGGTGGGCAGCGCGCTGCTGCCCAGGGCGCGCAGCAGATCACTGTGCGGATCGGCCAGGACCCGTTGCAGGCGCAATGACTGGTCGGTGAGATAGCTGCGGATCCGGGCGCTGCTTTCGCCCTGGTTCACGTAAACGAAATCCACCTCGGGGTAGTGTTGTTGTCCCCGCTGTAATACCGGCATTTCCCGGCGGCATGGCGGGCACCAGGTGGCCCACAGGTTGACCACCGTCAATGGCGACGGGCCGTCGTCGAGCAGGCCCGCGGGGCGCCCTTGCAGGTCCTGCAGGGCCACATCGGGAGCCATGGGGCGCACGCCGCTGAATGCCATTACCGTGGCCAGCACTGGCACGGCCACCACGGCGCCCACCGCCAGCGTCCGCAGCAGTTCGCCGCCGGCCTGACGATGACGCGGCCAGCCCAGCGCGGCGCCAACGACCGCGCCGGCCACCCCGCCCGGCCACCACCAGCCGCCGTCACGGATGTCGATCAGCGCCCAGCTCAGGCCGTATTGATCCCAATAGCGGCCAACAAAGGCCAGGCGCGCACCGACCAGGGCGCCGGTCAGCAGCCACCACAGCAAAGGCTCGGCGTCCGCCCGGCCGCTCCGGCGCCGCCACACGGTGGTCAGCCAGGCGCTCAGCAACAAAGCCAGCCAGGGCATCGCCATCCATGGCAGGGCCAGCGGGCCCAGCGTGAAAGTGGTCATTCGCGGCTCCTCCAAAAAACTCGGCTCAGTGTGCGGGGCGTGGATTAACACACCATTAGCCCGTCGCGGCCCGCCTCTCGTTAATGGCGGGCTAATACGGCGGTGCTATTCTGGAACATCCGGGGCTGGACCTCCCGGTGATCCGTTCGTTGGAGCCTGGAAGACAATGCACGTACTACTGGTGGAAGACGACGCCCTGCTGGGCGACGGCGTAAACGCCGGTCTTGAGGCCCACGGCTTCACCGTGGCCTGGGTCACCCGCGCGGCGGAAGCGGATCAGGCGCTGGTCAACGGCCACTTCGATGTGGTGGTGCTGGATCTGGGGCTGCCGGACGAGGACGGTTTGGTGCTGCTGCGGCGCTGGCGCCGCCGTCAGCGGGACGAGCCGGTACTGGTGCTCACCGCCCGGGACCGGGTGGCCCACAGGGTCGATGGCCTCGACGCCGGCGCCGATGATTACCTGGTCAAACCCTTCGATCTCAATGAGCTGGTGGCGCGCTTGCGGGCCTTGCTGCGTCGTGCTCAAGGCCGTGCCGTGCCGTGGATCGAATATGGCCGCCTGCGTTTCGATCCGGGCCAGCAGCGGGTTTGGCTGGATCAGCAGCCGGTCTCACTGGCCCGGCGGGAACGGGCGCTGCTCCAGGCGCTGCTGCAAAGTCGGGGGCGATTGCTGACTGTGGACGAGCTCACCGACCGTGTGTACGGCTGGACCGGTGGCGTGGAGAGCAACGCTCTGGCCGTGCACATTCACAACCTGCGGCGCAAGTTGGGGGAAAGTCTGATTGAAACGGTGCGTGGCGAAGGCTACCGGCTGGGGAGCCCGCCGTGATTCATGCACAAAGTCTGCGCGCGCGCCTGCTCTGGGCTTTGGGACTGGGGCTGTTGTTGTTATGGCTGCCGCTGGCGATCTGGCTGCATGGTGAAACCCGGGACCGGCTGTCGGACATGCTCGACCATCGTCTGGCGGCCTCGGCGCGGATGGTGGCTTCACTGATCACCGCCAGTGGCGCCACGCCGAACCAGGCCGTGGACAACCCGGATGACATGCCTTTCCAGGGCATCGCCTGCGAAGTCAGTGTACTGCGCGGCGAGATTCTGGCGCGCAGTGCCGGGGCGCCGCCGGGGGAGCTGGTGCTGCCGGAGGACGGTTTCGGCGAGCGCCAGTTGGATGGTGAGGCCTGGCGCATCTACACCATTACCGAGGGCGATTTGCGCGTGGCTTCCGCCGAGCGCGTCAGTGGCCGGACCCGCTTCCTCCATCGTATGGCGGTGATGCTGATGGTGACGCTGGTGACCGGTCTGCTGGCCAGTCTGGCGCTGGTCTGGTGGGCGGTGGGACGGGCGCTCAGACCGGTGTCCTCGCTGCGCAAGCAGTTAACGGCGCGGGATCTGGAGGATACCCGGCCGTTGACACTGGCGCCGGGAGCCGGTGAGTTGGCGCCGATGGTGGCGTCATTGAATCACTGGTTGGCGCAAAGCGGCCGCGCGCTGACCCGGGAGCGGGAACTGACCGATAACCTGGCTCATGAGCTGCGCACGCCGCTGGCGGCGATTCGCACCCAGCTCCAGGTGGCGCGGATCACTTCCGGAGAACAGGCGGAACGGGCGCTGGCGGCGGCGGAGCAGGCCAGCGTGAGGCTGGCAGGCAGCCTGGAGCAGTTATTGGCGCTGGCGCGCGAGGACCGCGTCCCCGGTGAAGCGCCGCCCTGTCCGCCCCTGGCCGAAGTGACGGCCAGCGTATTGGAGGAGTTTCCTGGCCAGAGTCTCCGATGGGAGCTGGCGCAGGGTGGTCAATTAGTGCCGCTGGCACCGGAAGGGCTGGTTCGGATCGCCGTGCGCAATGTGCTGGATAACGCGTTGCGCCACAGCCCCCGGCAGGGCGTGATTGGCATCGGGTTCGAAGAGAAGGAGGGGCTGTGCTGGCTGACGGTTGCCGACCAGGGGCCCGGTATTCCCGAGGCGCGGCAACGGCGTGTTCTGGATCGGGGCTGGCACGGCCATGACGGAGGCCATGGCCTGGGACTGGCCATCGTCGCCAGTATCATGGCCCGCACCGGGGGGCGGTTGCGGCTGGAGAACCGTCCGTCGGGCGGGCTGCTTGTCAGTCTGGGGTGGCCACCGGCGGATAACGATTGAACATTTCCCGAACCATGGTATCGATACGCTCCGCCCGTCGTTCCGTGGCCATCTCGAAATAGAGGGTGTCGCGGCTGGTGCCCTGCCAGACCACCTGCTTGTCGCCGCGGTCCACCAGGGCGATCTGCAGGCGGTATTCCTGGTTGGTTTGTCCTTCCACCGGAGTCGTGGTGGACAGGCCGTAGCGATCTCGCCAGAAACCGAAGCCGAACTGCACCGAACTGCCCTGGAAGCGGTCCACCGGAACGAAGCGGTAGCGCACCAGCAGATCGGCGCTGCTCTCATCAGCGGGTTGCAGCGGGCCGTTGGCCAGTGCCTCGCGCACCGCTTTTTGCACTCGCTGACCGTCCAGGCTCAGGGCTTCCTGATCTTCTTTCGGCGGATCGAAGGCATAACTGTGGTATTGGCTGAAATCAGTCTGCGCGCGCTGGTCGATGACCACCGGCGCGACACACCCCGTTAGCAGGAGGGCAAGGATCAGAGCAACGGTACTGCGCATGGGAAGGCCTCCAGAGCGAATCTAGCTTCAGTATAGACCGGGTATGATTAATGATCAGTGTCCGGGTTCCGGCAACTGGCTTTCAGGCTTTCACCCAGGAATCGCGCGGCACGGCCGGCGTACTGGCCGTCGGCGTAGACCAGGTACAGGTCACCGTAGCGCTCGCCGCCTTCCTTGAGTGGCAGGGGCTGCAGGGTTCCCGCTTCGAGATCGCCGTCCACCTCGGTTTCCGGCGCCCAGGCGAACCCCAACCCGCGCAGCAGCGCTTCCCGCCGGCTGCCGCCATAGGAGAAGGTCCAGCGTTGTTCGGCGCCGAGCCAACCGGAATCCAGGCGGCGCTTGCCGGAATCCCGGATCACCAGCTGGCGGTGCGCACGCAAGTCTTCCAGACTCAGTTCGCCCTTCTGATGCAAGGGGTGGCCGGGAGCGGCCACGGCAATGAAGCGCACCCGCATCAGATGATCGCCCATGAACCCGGGCGGTACCCGGCCGGTAACCACCACGTCCGCTTCGTGCCGGAGCAGCGCCTCCTCGGATCCCGACAATACGGTTTCCTGGAACTCCACCCGGGTCAGCGGGCTTTCCTCCGCCAGAGTGACCAGAGCGCACAACGCCTGCTGACGGGGAAACAAGGCGTCCGCCGCGAGCCGCACCAGAGGTTCCCAGCCATGGCTGGACTGGATTGCCGAGTTTTCGATACGGCCCGCTTCTTCCAGCAACAGCTTGGCCTGCCGGTAGAGCATATCGCCGGTTTCCGTCAGCTTGGCGCGGCGGCCCTCCAAAGTGAAGGCGCGGATACCCAGCTCGGTTTCGATCTTCTGCACGGCATAGCTGATCGCGGATTGGCTTTTGCCCAACGCCTCGGCGGCGGCGGCGTACCCGCCTTCGTCCACCACGGCGATCAGGGCTTGCCATTGGTCCAGGGAAATTTTGGTCGACATATCAGATATTTCGAAGATATTGCTCGAATAGTTGCTGTTTTATATCGGATCAGACGAAAAGACAATGATGTCATTCGATTATTACGGAGCAGCAGCCATGACCCGCATTCTTTACCTGCAGAGCAGCATCTTTGGTGACCAGGGCCAGTCCAGCCAGATGGCCACGGCTTTCATCGAGGCTTATCAGGCCCGCCATCCCGGCACCGAAGTGGTGGTCCGCGATCTGGTCAATGACGGCGTGCCTCACCTGGACCTGGCCCGTGCCGGCGCGCTGCGCGGCTTTGCCGACAGCCTGGACGATGAGCAGAAAGCGGTGCTGGCCCTGTCCGATGCCTTGGTGGAAGAGTTGCGGGCGGCGGATTTGGTGGTGGTCGGACTGCCCATGTACAACTTCGGCGTGCCCACCCAGTTCAAGGCCTGGTTCGACCATATCGCCCGGGCCGGAGTGACCTTCCGCTACACCGCCGACGGTCCGGAAGGGCTGGTGGCTGACCGCCCGGTGCGGGTGTTCGCCTCGCACGGCGGTTTCCATGTGGGCCAGCCCCATGAAACCAGCACCACCTTTATCAAAGCGATTTTCGGTTTCATCGGTATTGAGGATGTGCGCTTCATTTACGCCGAGGGTTTGAACATCAGTGAGGATGTGAAAGAGGAAGCCCTGGAAAAGGCGCGAGTGGAAACAGAAGCGGCGCTGGCGGCCCTGTAACTTCCGCGATCGGCTGACGCGGCAAACGGCAAAGTAAGGAGAGCACCATGGGATTATTGGTGGACGGCAAATGGCAGGATAAGTGGTACGACACCGACAGTACCGGCGGCCGCTTCAAGCGGTCGGAAAGCCAATTCCGCAACTGGGTAACCGCCGATGGCGAGGCCGGGCCCAGTGGCGAGGGCGGCTTCAAGGCGGAAAGCGGGCGCTACCATCTGTACGTTTCCTATGCCTGCCCCTGGGCCCACCGCGCCTTGGTAATGCGGGCCTGGAAAGGGCTGGAAGAACACATCGGTGTTTCCGTGGTGCACCCGTTGATGTTGGAAAATGGCTGGGAGCTGGGTACGGATTTCGACGGCGCCACGGGCGACCCGCTGTACGGTCTGAGCAAGCTGTACGAGCTGTATTTGAAGGCCGATCCGCACTACACCGGCCGGGTGACGGTGCCGGTGCTGTGGGACAAACAGCGAGAAACCATCGTCAGCAATGAGTCGGCGGAAATCATCCGCATGCTCAACCAGGCCTTTGACGGTCTGGGCGCGCGGGCCGGTGACTATTACCCGGAGGCGTTGCGCGCGGAGATCGATGCCATCAACGACACCGTCTATAACCGCGTTAATAACGGCGTCTACAAAGCCGGTTTCGCCACCAGTCAGGCGGCCTATGACGAGGCGGTGGTGTCACTGTTCGACACCCTGGATGAGCTGGAGCAACGGTTGAGCCGGCAACGGTATCTGGTGGGCAACACACTCACCGAAGCGGATTTGCGGCTGTGGACCACGCTGGTGCGTTTCGATGCGGTTTACGTTACCCATTTCAAATGCGACCGGCGCCGCATCAGTGACTACCCGAACCTCAACGGTCTGCTGCGTGAACTGTATCAGCTACCCGGTGTGGCGGAGACCGTGTATATGGATCACATCCGTCACCATTATTTCCGCAGTCACCCGACGGTGAACCCCCATGGGATCATCCCGATCGGGCCGGAACTGGATTTTACCGCGCCGCATCAGCGTGAACGGCTGGGCGAGCGGGAAGTACGTGGCGCCTGATCCTGGGCACCATGAGAGCCTGTTCATGATCTTTACACCGCCGCGTTGCCGCTGGAAAAGCCGCCAGAGGGCGTTGCGGACTGCAGGCTCTGGTGGGTCCAAAGTTAAAGGCCGCAGCGTCCTCTGGCGGCTATTTCAGCGCAACCCGAAGGGCCGGGTCCACTTTCTTTAGGTGGAGAGTGCCATCAGGCCGCAATTACGCTTGTTTATGTAGATTGACTACACCGCACAATCGGAATCACGACCTGATGACACTTTCTACCAGGTGAGAAGGGAACTCCGGCGCGGCGGCGTAAAGATCATGAACAGGCTCTACAGCCCCGAGGGGCGAGGAGGAAACATGAAAGACAGACAAGTGCTGCATACCATCCGGGCTATGGAAACCTCCGACGGCGCCGGCGTGCGGCTCAAGCGCGCCCTGGGTCAAAACCCGGCGGTGCGTCTGGATCCGTTCCTGATGCTGGATGCGTTCTCCTCTGATAACCCGGACGACTACATTGCCGGTTTTCCGCCCCACCCTCATCGGGGATTCGAGACCGTCACCTACCTGGTGGAAGGTCACATGCGCCACCGCGATCACCTGGGTAACGAGGGTGATCTGCAACAGGGCGGTGTGCAGTGGATGACCGCCGGCCGAGGCATCATCCACGAGGAAATGCCCCAGCAGGAAGACGGTTTGCTGCGCGGGTTCCAGCTGTGGATCAACCTGCCGGCGGCGGAAAAAATGAAACCCGCCGGCTACCGCGATATCCAGGATCGCGAAATACCGCGGCTGGACCTGCCGACTGGCGGACAGATCAAGGCGATTGCCGGGAAAGTGGACCTTGCCGGTGAGTCTCTCACCGCGCCGGTGCACGGTGGCAGTACCGACCCGCTTTACCTGGATGTGATCTTGCGTCCCGGCGAGAGCGTCACGGTACCGCTGACGCCGGGTTACAACGCTTTCCTGTATCTGTTCGAAGGCGCGGTGACGGTGGCGGAAGAGACGGTGGCGGTGGACCATGTGGCGGTACTCACTGACGGTGACCGGGTCACCCTGGCCGCCGGACGGGACGGTGCCCGGTTGCTGCTGTTGGCGGGCCGCCCGCTGGGTGAGCCGGTGGCCCAGTACGGCCCCTTTGTGATGAACACGCAGGAGGAGCTGGAGCAGGCCCTGCAGGATTATCGCAACGGGACCCTCACTGAACCGGCCTGAGGCCAATGCTCCAAGCCCCGCTTCGGCGATAGGCCGCCATGGATGGCGGCCATAAAAAATCGTCGGGAACGATTTTTAACGTCGCTTCAGTGACGGCCCGCAGGGTGACCGCCATGGACGGCGGCCATAAAAAATCGTCGGGAACGATTTTTAACGTCGCTTCAGTGACGGCCCGCAGGGTGGCCGCCATGGACGGCGGCCATAAAAAAAGGCGGTCTTCGAGACCGCCGAGGCAGGAAAAATCAGTCCGAGTCCTCGATGCTCAGGCCACGGGTGGCGTGGTCCAGGCTGGAGGCGTCGGTTTCGTTGGCGAGCTTGATCATCAGGCGCAGATCGTTGGGGGAGTCGGCGTGGGCAATCGCGTCCTCGTAAGTGATTTCGCCGGCATCATAAAGATCATAGAGGGCCTGATCGAAAGTCTGCATGCCCTGCTCCCGGGATTTGCCCATCAGCGCCTTGAGCAAATGCACTTCGCCTTTACGGATATGGTCCGCCACCAGTGGCGTGTTCAGCAGCACTTCGATGGCGGCGCGGCGGCCCTTGCCGTCCGGCGTCGGGATCAGTTGCTGGGCGACAATGCCGCGCAGGTTCAGGGAGAGGTCCATCCATAACTGCCGGTGACGGTCGGCGGGGAAAAAGTGAATGATCCGGTCCAGCGCCTGGTTGGCGTTGTTGGCATGCAGGGTGGCCAGACACAGATGGCCGGTTTCGGCGAAGGCAATGGCGTAATCCATCACTTCGCGGCTGCGGATCTCACCGATCAGAATCACATCCGGTGCCTGTCGCAGCGTGTTCTTGAGGGCGATCTCGAAACTGTCCGTATCCAGGCCTACTTCCCGTTGCGTGACAATGCAGCCCTGATGCTGGTGGATGAATTCGATCGGATCCTCAATGGAGATGATATGGCCTTTGGAGTTGCGATTACGGTGGCCGATCATTGACGCCAGGGAGGTGGATTTCCCGGTGCCGGTGGCGCCGACGAAGATCACCAGGCCGCGCTTGGTCATCGCCAGGTCCTTGATGATCGGCGGCAGCCGCAGTTCGTCGGCGTCGGGTATCTTGGTCTCGATGCGCCGCAACACCATGCCCACCAGATTGCGCTGGTAAAAAGCGGACACACGGAAGCGGCCAATGCCCCGCGAGGATAGCGCGAAATTGCATTCGTGCTGGTCGACGAACTCCTTGCGCTGCTTTTCCGACATCACACCGAACACCAGATCCCGGGTCATGTCCGGGGTCAGGGCGTTACGGGTAACCGGCACCACCTTGCCGTGGACTTTCATACTTGGTGGAACACCGGCGGTGATGAACAAGTCCGAGCCGCCTTTTTGCACCATCAGTTTGAGCAGATCTTCGAATTCCATGGGCGCTCACCGCTGCGTTCAGATTGAGTCCGGGTTCTTGGCTTTTTCCCGGGCCACTTCGCGGGATACCAGTCCGCGCTGCACCAGCCCTTGCAGGCATTGATCCAGAGTCTGCATGCCCACCGAGGCGCCGGTCTGGATCGCCGAATACATCTGCGCCACCTTGTCCTCGCGAATCAGGTTTCGAATCGCCGGGGTGCCGATCATGATCTCGTGGGCCGCCACCCGGCCGCCGCCGTTTTTCTTCATCAGCGTTTGCGACACCACCGCTTGCAGGGATTCGGAAAGCATGGAGCGGACCATGGCCTTCTCCTCGGCGGGGAACACGTCCACCACCCGGTCGATGGTCTTGGCGGCGCTGGTGGTGTGCAGGGTGCCGAACACCAGGTGACCGGTTTCGGCGGCGGTCAGTGCCAGCCGGATGGTCTCCAGATCCCGCATCTCCCCCACCAGGATGATGTCCGGGTCCTCCCGCAGTGCCGAGCGCAGGGCTTCGGCGAAGCCGTGGGTATCCCGATGCACTTCCCGCTGGTTGACCAGACATTTCTTTGATTCATGGACGAATTCAATCGGGTCCTCGATGGTGAGGATGTGTTCGTAGCGGGTGTTATTGATGTAGTCCATCATCGCCGCCAGGGTGGTGGACTTACCGGAGCCGGTGGGGCCGGTGACCAACACGATGCCCCGTGGCAACGAGGCGATGTTCTGGAATACCTTGCCCATGCCCAGTTCCTCCATGCTCAGCACCTTGGAGGGAATGGTCCGGAAGACGGCGCCGGCGCCCCGGTTCTGATTGAAGGCGTTGACCCGGAAACGCGCCACGCTGGGCACATCGAAGGAGAAGTCGGTTTCCAGGAACTCCTCGTAGTCCTTGCGCTGCTTGTCGTTCATGATCTCGTAGATCAGCGAGTGCACTTCCTTGTGCTCCATGGGCGGCAGATTGATGCGGCGCACGTCGCCGTCCACGCGAATCATCGGCGGCAGACCGGCGGACAGGTGCAAATCCGAAGCGCCGTTCTTGGCGCTGAAGGCGAGCAATTCGGTGATATCCATGGGTTGCTTATATAGTGTTGTGTGATTCGTTCCGGTCGACCCCCGAAAACCCGATGACCGGAACACTCAGTAAAAAGTATCAGTCATAAACTAACCCCTGGATGCCCACCGTTCAATCATGAAGCACAGTGAAACACCATATACCTCGATTCGCGCACGAATTGACGACGCTTGTCGCCGATCCGGCAGGGAGCCCGCGCAGGTGACTCTGCTGGCGGTCAGCAAGACGCGATCGGCCGGGGAGGTGGCCGCGCTGGCGGATCAGGGCCAGTGCGACTTTGGCGAGAACTATCTACAGGAAGCGCTGGACAAGATCCGGGCGCTGGCGGATCGGGACCTGACCTGGCATTTCATCGGCCCGATCCAGTCCAACAAGACCCGGGACATCGCCGCCCATTTCCACTGGGTGCACTCCGTGGACCGGGCCAGGATCGCCGAGCGTCTGAATGCCCAGCGTCCCGAAGGGCTGGCACCATTGAATGTTTGCATTCAAGTGAACGTGGATGCGGAAGACAGCAAAAGCGGTGTGGCGCTGGCGGACGTCCCTGCCCTCGCCGCCCGCTTCCAGCAATGGCCGCGCTTGCGTTTGCGCGGTCTGATGGCGATTCCCCGGGCGGACGCCGCCGATGGCGGCCGGGAAGCCTTTCGTCGACTCGCCATGACACTGTCACAATTGCGCAATACAATGCCGGCCCTTGATACGCTTTCCATGGGCATGAGCGCGGACTATCTGGTGGCGATCGATGAAGGCGCCACCATCGTGCGCCTGGGCACCGCCCTGTTCGGTCCGCGCCCGCCCAAGGCGAGTAACCCCGCGGTATGACCACGGCGGGAACTGAACATGGGAAGGAACGCATGGCACAACAGCTAATCGGATTCATCGGCGCCGGCAACATGGCCACCAGCCTGGCCGGAGGCATGATCGCCAAGGGCATTCGCCCCGCCCGTATTTGGATGAGCGACCCCTCCCGGGATCGCCTCGACGAAGTGTCCCAGCAACATCGCGTCCACGTGGCCACGGATAACCTGGAAGTGGCCCAGCGGGTGGATGCCCTGGTGCTGTCGGTGAAGCCGCAGATGATGGCGTCGGTATGCGCTGATTTGCGTTCCGTGGTGGCGGAGCGGCGGCCATTGGTGATTTCCATCGCCGCGGGTGTCACCGTGGCCAACCTGCGTGCCTGGCTCGGCGAGGACGTGCCCATCGTGCGCTGCATGCCGAATACACCGGCGCTGGTGCAGGCCGGCGCCACCGGCCTGTACGCCGCCGAGGGCGTGGATGACAGCCAGAAAGCCCTGGCCGCCCAGGTATTGGGGGCGGTGGGTCTGACGTTCTGGTTCGATAATGAGCAGTCGCTGGATGCGGTGACCGCCGTTTCCGGCTCTGGTCCGGCCTATTTCTTCCTGCTCATGGAAGCGCTGATCGACGCCGCCAAGGCCCAGGGCCTGGACGCCGCCACCGCCCGTCAGTTGGTGCTGCAGACCGCCTGGGGTGCCTCGCAACTGGCGATCACCAGCGAGGCGGGCCCGGATGTGCTGCGCCAGCGTGTCACCAGCCCCGGCGGCACCACCGCCGCCGCCCTGGAAGTCTTCGAGGAAGCCGGCTTCCGCGAACACGTCCAGGCCGCCGTCGCCGCCGCCCGCGAACGCTCCGAAGAACTGGCTGGGTAAATCACGACCGAAGCATGCTTCGCAGCGTGATTTACGACTGGCCATGGATGGCCAGGCCGGGCTTTCCGACCAGCACGGCGCCACGCCATGGATGGCGGGCACGGCCTGTGTAGGCTCCTCCGCCGAAGCATGCTTCGCAGCGTGATTTACGACTGGCCATGGATGGCCAGGCCGGGCTTTCCGACCGGCACGGCGCCACGCCATGGATGGCGGGCACGGCCTTGTGTAGATTCCTCCGTGGAAATTTCCTGCAACGATGAGGCACCCCCGATCCCAGGGTGCCGGCTCCTTCCAATCACCTCCCCCATCGATCCGGTTTGAATTCACGCCGATTTGCCCCAATACTCTTTCGCCAAATGACACCGCCGGAGAGCCTATGAACCCCCAGGGTGCCGCGATCTTCCTGATCAATGTGGCGTTCAGCATTTATATTTTCATCGTTCTGACCCGCTTTGTACTGCAGCTGGCCCGGGCCGACTTCTACAACCCGATTTCCCAGTTCGTACTGCGCGCCACCAACCCCCTGCTGGCGCCGTTGCGTCGGATCATCCCGGGTTGGCGCGGTCTGGACATTGCCTCGCTGGTGTTGGTGGTGATTCTGATCATCGCCAAGGTGTTGGTGCTTAGCGCCATCCATTACGGCTCCCTGCCTTCCGGTCTGGGGCCCCAGTTATTGATCTACACCTTGCGTGAGCTGGCGTCGCTGATCCTCAACTACGTATTCTGGATGGTGCTGATCCGGGTGATCCTGAGCTGGATCGCCCCGGATCCGTATAACCCGATGGTACGGGTGATCGTACAGATCACCGAGCCGATCATGGCGCCGGCCCGTCGCTTGCTGCCGGATATGGGAGGCCTGGATTTAAGTCCGCTGATCGTGTTGCTTGGGGTGCAGTTGCTGAAGATTCTGTTTCAGCTGCATTAGCGGGATCGTTCCTTTTTGAGGCCAATGCCCGCATTTTTAATGAAATTTGCGGATATTGGCCTCATTTTCCAGGAATTTTACCAAAGGCAGGGGGTTTTGCCGCGCTTCTCCTGGGACGCCATCCATTCCAGAATCCGTCCGCCCAGCGGCCGCTGGGTCGCTTCCGCCGCCAGTGTCACCACTTCACGCAGACCCTGGATATCGATACCGGTTTTCAGGCCGCAGCTTTCCAGCAGATAGACCAGATCCTCGGTGGCCATGTTGCCGGTGGCGCCGGGCGCGAACGGACAGCCGCCGAGACCGCCCACGGAGGCGTCGAAGCGGCGCACGCCCAGGTCCGCTGCCTCCCAGGCCATGGCCGCGGCCAGCCCGCGGGTGTCATGCAGATGGACAAAGAACTTGTCGGCTCCGTATTCACGGATCAGCGGCGTCATGATGTCCTTCATCTGTTTCGGGTTGCCGGCGCCGATGGTGTCGGCGATGGCGACCTCATCACTGCCGGCGGCGAACATGCGCCCGGTCAGCTGTTGCGGCAGGCTGACCGGCACCGGACCGTCGTAAGGGCAAGCGAAAGCGCCGGAAATGTAGGTCCGGGTGGCCACGCCGTCTTCACGGGCGGCGGCGATGATGCTCTCGCAACTGGCGGCGGCCTGCTCCAGGCTCATGTTCAGGTTGCGCTGGTTGAAGGTGTCGGTGGTGGACAGGACCAGTGCCACGGTGCGGTAACCGGCATCCCGGGCCAGCTGATAACCCTTCAGATTGGGCACCAGAGCGGTGTAGTGCAGCCCTTCGTCGGCCGGTAACCGGGGCGTCAGCGCGGCGGCGTCGGCCATCTGCGGGATCGCTTTCGGGCTGACGAAGCTGACCGGCTCAAGATAGCGGACACCGGCGTCCACCAGCAGGCGGGCCAGGCGCGCCTTGGTGTCGGTGTCCACGGTGACGGGCTGATTTTGCAGGCCATCACGCAGGCCCACTTCGTTGACTATGACGGTGTCGCTCATATTGTTCTCGTTCGTGCTCTTCCCGAAAAGGTCAGCCAGTTTGCCATGACATCCCCGCCGCGGTCATGTCAATGACCGCCGGCGGTACGCCGGTGCCAGTATCGCGTTGAGCCGGGCGCCGGGGGCGCGTAGTTTGCCGGAATGGATCCGGTACCGGGGGTGCCGGGAACGAAAGGAGAGGCCCGTATGTCCTGGATTTTCTGCTTGTTGCTGGTGTTGATGCTTATCCCCGGCGCTCTGACCCTGGTGTTCTATCTGCTTTGGTACTATGACCGGCGTGCTTTCCCCTCCCCCACGCCAGCGGATCGGGAAACAGCATTGCGCCCCCTGCCCGCTTTACTGGCGGTGGCGCGGGAGGCCATCAGTCTGACGGTGCTGGTGCTCAGCTATCCATTGCGGCTGGTCCAGGACGCGTCGCCGCAGCGCTCCCGTCAGCAAGGGCAAAAACCGATCATTCTGGTCCATGGGTACGGTGGCAACAGCACCAATTTTCTCTGGCTGCAATGGTGGTTGCGCCGTCGCGGCTGGGCCAATGTGTATTCGGTGAGTTATACCCCACCCCACATCAACGCGCGCAAACTGGCCCAACAAGTGGCGGATCATGTAAACCGCATCCTGGCCCTGACCGGGGCGGAGAAAGCCGATCTGGTATGCCATTCCATGGGCGGCCCCCTGGCCCGCTATGCGCTCAAAAATCTGGGGTTGGCCGGTAAGGTGGATCGGGTCATCACCTTGGGCAGTCCCCATCGCGGATCGCGTATCTCGGCACTGTTCGCACCCCGTGGCGCTGCTGCTCAGATGCGTTATGACAGTCCTTTCATCAAGGAGCTGGAAGAAGGCGGAGCTTGCCCCGGCGGGGCCCGCTACCAGGTGATTTACTCCACCATGGACAACTTTATCCTGCCGGCCTCAAGTGCCTTGCTGGACGGAGCTGAACGCTCCGTGCATGTGCCCTACCTCGGCCATTGCGCCCTGCTCTACAGCCGCCGGGTGGCACGGGCGGTGGCCGAAGGGCTACAGGATGAGAGCCTGGGGTAACGTTTTCGCGGCCGGCATTGATCTTGATCACTTGCCAGGAACCTCGACCGGGGGCATGGTTAAACTGGAGCTTGTTCAGAGGGCCAAAGGGAGGAGTGACCATGACCGAGTACACCGCCAGCGTTGCCTGGCATTTGCCGCCGGGTGCGGATTTCCAGTACGAAACCTTTCCTCGTGATCATGAATGGACGTTCGCCGGTGGCGAGGTGGTTCAGGCGTCGGCATCGCCGGACTACTACGGTTGCCATAGCCGGGTGAACCCGGACGAAGCCGTGATCGCCGCCACGTCCAGTTGCCACATGCTTACTTTCCTTTCCATCGCCGCCAAGAAGAAACTGCGGGTGCTCAGTTATGTGGACCGGCCCCAGGGGGTGGTGGATAAGAATGCGGAAGGCCGTATGTCCATCACCGAGGTGGTGCTGCATCCGAAAGTGGTTTTTGAAGGTGAGGAGGTGGATGAGGCGACGCTGAGCAGCCTCCACGAAAGCGCCCACCGTAACTGCTTCGTGGCCAATTCCCTCAAAGCCTCGGTGAGTGTGAGGCCGGAAAAGTAGTAATTTTGTTGAAAAAAAGGCCGGCTGTGATGCCGGCCTTTTTCTGCTTTTCATATGCCGCCAATGGGCTTACTTCATGCCATAGGTCGCCACATCCACCTTCGAAAAGATCTCGTCCCAATACAGCTTTTCCAGTTCCTCGGGGCTGTCGACGTCTTGAACCAGATCAACCCAGCGGACCAGAACGTCGTGAAAGGAATCGAGCATTTCCTTGCCGCGTTTTACGCCGTGGTTTTTGGCGTAATAGTTGACGATGGTGTTCATATCCTGTTCCACGAACTCGCGGGTCGCCTTAACCAGAGCGGGGTCGGGGTCATGCTGTTTAATGCCTTCCTTTTCCGCTAGTTCCAAGGCTTGTGGAACCTGCTCCAGCGAGCTCCAGGGAGACAACGCGGTGGTGGAGGCTCCGGCGCGGAGTATGGCGTGGCGTTGACTTTCGGTCAGCCCTTGCCACACGTTCTTGTTGAAACCGGCGGCGCTGGCGCCGGCATAGAGCCCGCCGGGAATAGCCAGGGTCATATCGGTTACCACTTCGGCAAGACCGAGGTTGATCAATTCCACCGGGGAAGTGATGCTGCAGTCGATCACGCCCTGGCTCAGCCCCTCCAGAGTTTCGTTGATGGTCAGGGACGTTGGAGTGGCGCCAAAGTGCTTGGCCCAGCGCGACCAGTGTGAACCGGCGACACGGATTCGTTTGCCTTTCAGTTGCTTTTCATTGGTTACCGGAGAAGTGCAGAGAAGGCCGTAGCTGATACTGGTGGCATTGGCGGTATAAACCTGGTTTTGTTTCTCATACTCCTCCAGGCATTCGGGGCAGTGGAACAGAGTAAACTCCGACATGGCCCCTTCGAATGCCATGGCCGCCTTGCCTTTCAGTTTTTCCGGATCCAGCAACAGAAGTTGCATGGCGGATTCGTTGAGGAGATTGGTGTGAGGGTACATGGCCGGAAAGTACACCGTGTACATGACGCCGATATCGGCGATGCCGTCACGCACACCGTCGGAAATTTCCGCAGCGCTCAACAATGACATCGGATACACCTTCACTGACAGACTGCCGTCGGTATATTGTTTTACCGTTTCGGCGTACTTCTGCATGACCTCGTCGGCCTTTGAACCCGGCGGATAGCCCAGTGCTAGTCTCAACGTTTCCGAGGCGCTGGCCTGACCGAAACCAATCAGGAGCATTGCCAAAAGAAAAGCACGGGTGACACTTTTTGTTATCGCCATAATCAGTCACCTTTTTCTGTGCTATCGAGTTATTTCATGCCGTAGCTGGACACGTCCACTTTGGAGAAAACCTCGTTCCAGTACAGTGTTTCCAGCTCATCGAGGCTATCCACATCCTGTACCAGGCCGACCCATTTCTTGAGAAGACCGCGGAAGGTATCGAGCATTTCCTCACCACGTTCGACACCGTGATTCTTGGCGTAGTAGTCGATGATGGTGTTGAGATCCTGCTTGATGAATTCGCGGCTGGCTTCCATCAGATCCGGTGATGCTTGATGGAGTGTGGCGCCTTTTTCTTCGGTTTTTTCCAGTGCTTCTTTCTCAAGCTGCAGATAGCTCCAGGGGGTTTCAGCGGTAAAGCGGGCACCGGCCCGGAGAATGGCCTGGCGTTGTTTCTCGTCCAGTTTGCGCCAGACATCAATATTGAAACTGCCGGCGTTGGCACCAGCATAGACGCCGCCGGGCACGCTCATGGTGATATCGCTGACGGCTTCGATCAGTCCCAGATTGATCAGCTCAGGTGCTGAGGCGATGGTGCAGTCAATAACACCTTGATGCAGTGCTTCGAGTGTATCGTTGATGGTCAGCGACATGGAGGTGGCGCCGAAGTGCTCGGACCAGCGGGACCAGTGAGAGCCGGCTACCCGAAGACGTTTGCCTTTGAGTTGTTCCTGATTGGAGACCGGCTTGTTGCACAGCAATCCATAGCTGGAACTGGCGGCGTTGGCGGTATAGACCTGCTTTTGCTTTTCGTATTCTTCAAGGCATTCAGGGCAGTTGAAGAAAGTGAATTCCGTCATGGCGCCTTCGTAAGCCAAGGCGCCTTTGCCGTTCAGTTCGTCCTCGTCGAATAGCAGAAGTTGCATGGAGGATTCGTTGACCAGATTGGTATGCGGATACATGGCGGGAAAATACACGGTCAGCAAATAGCCGCCGTCGGCGATACCATCGCGAACGCCATCGGAAGTTTCCGAAGCGTTGAGAAGAGACAGCGCGAAAACACGTAGTTTCAGATCACCGCTGGAATATTTTTCCACCGCTTTGGCGTAGTTTTCAGCCGCCACGGCGGGCAGGGATCCCGGAGGGTAGCCGGTGGCATAACGCAAGGTGGTGGCGTGGGCGCCGGCCATGCCGGCGAACATAACCACCAGTAGGATCGGACGTAGAACGACAAGCGAAAGACGCATGGACGACCTCCCAAAAAAGGTGAATAACCCGCGGTAAAAAGGCGGGTCTGGCCGTCCTTACCCTATCGACAAAGCCATAACCGGTTATCGTCTGTTACGACGATTTGCCGGCAGGGGCCAGCCGTCAAACAAAAGTAATGGCGTCACGCCGGTCAGGGCGATCCAGGTGGGGAAGGGCGTTGAATGTGGAAAGCCGCCATTCGGAACGGCCGACGATGATCTCGCAGAACGCGCTGTTGCGGAACTGGAAATTCAATTCGATGGCGGAACGCGGCGCGGTCTGTAAAAGGCCGGCAATGGTGGTGCCGATGACGCCGCCAGAGCTGACCGCGAGAACATTGTCTTCCCGGGACAAACCTGTGCACAACGTGCTCAATGCCTGCTGAATACGACCACCGAAATCGGCCCAGCTCTCGTGTTCTCCGACAAGGGTGCCGTCCACCCAGCCTTGGTAGGCTCCACGAAAAGTGCGCCAGTAGTCCACCGCGTCCCGTTTTTGATGGCCGGCCACATCGGCGCTGCCGGTATGGCTGGTATAAAGCGCATGACCATCGTATTCATCCAGGCCGGGATGGGTATCCAGAGGCGGCGGGTTTTCGGTGGCGGCGAGCAGGCTCTTGGCGGTGTCCTGTTGCCGCATCAACCCGCCGGCAAGGGCCCGCTTGAAGGTGACGCCCCGTTCACGGAAATACTCGCCAAGCCAGCGTGCCTGTTGGTGTCCGAGCTCGGAAAGCTGATCGTAATTGTCTTCGCCGAAGGCCGCTTGGCCGTGACGTACCAGAAACAGTTTGGCCATGAACGCTCCGTCCTGCCGATTCGGGAAACGGCAGATGATCCATGGCGGTGACGGTGCTGTCCAGATTTGCCCGGTGACAATCGGCGGAATGGACGAGGCGGGGCCGTGATGGGAAGGCGGAGGATAGGTAAAAAATGTCGCGTGGGCGGCAACCGCCAAGTCTTCAGGTTGACGCTACGTCAAGTGTTATCCTGAAGCATCACGCCTTAGAATGGAGCGCTTTCCGGCGAGCCGGTATGTCCTTTGCGGTATCCGGGTGGTTCGGGTACCCATTACGGGGGCCGGGAGGGCCCCGTTTTCAGATGGCCAGGTTACAAAACAGGTGAGTCATGCTTGACCAAAACGAAATTGAGTTATTCCGCGATAACGTCCGCAAGTTCCTCGAGAAGGAAGTCGCGCCGCACTATGATCAGTGGGAGAAAGAAGAGAAGTTTCCCCGCGAATTGTGGAACCAGTTAGGTGAAAACGGGTTCCTGTGTGTTGACGTGCCGGAGGCTTATGGCGGCTTCGGCGCCGATTTCCGGCTTTCCGCGGTGATCGTGGAAGAGGCTTCCCGTTTGGGGTTTGGCGCCCTGGCGTCCAACCTGTCCGTGCACTCCGATATCGTTGCCCCTTATATCCTGCACCTGGGCACTGAGGAGCAGAAGCAGGCCTGGTTGCCGAAGATGGTGACCGGGGAGGCGGTGGGCTCCATCGGTATGACCGAGCCCGGCGCGGGTTCCGATCTGCAAGGCATGAAAACCCGCGCGGAAAAAGACGGCGACCACTATGTGATCAATGGTCAGAAGACTTTTATCACCAATGGTCAGCACAGCGACGTTATCGTCCTGGCCACCAAAACAGATCCCAATGCCGGCGCCAAGGGCGTGACGCTGTTTACCGTGGACGCCACCACCGCGGGGTTCTCCCGTGGCCGTAATCTGGAAAAGATGGGCCATCACGCGGCGGATACCTCGGAGTTGTTTTTCCAGGACGTACGCGTTGGCGCGGACCAGATTCTTGGCGGAGAGGGCAAAGGGTTCTTTAACCTGATGAACGAGTTGCCCCGCGAGCGCCTGATTCTGGCGCTAAGCGCGGTGGCCGCTTGCGAGGGCATGCTGGAGCGGACCATTGAGTACGTTCAGGAGCGCCAGGCGTTTGGGCAATCGGTGGCCAAATTCCAGAATACCCGCTTCGTGCTTGCCAATCTGCACGCCATGGTCGAGGTCAACAAAGCCTTCACCAGCCAGTGCATCGATCAGTACGGCCGAGGTGAACTGAGCACCACCAATGCCTCCATCGCCAAACTGATGACCACGGAACTTCAGGGCAAGGTGGCGGACCAGTGTCTGCAATTGTTCGGCGGTTACGGTTACATGAAGGAATATCCGATTTCCCGGGACTACGTGGACGCCCGCATTCAGCGTATCTACGGCGGTACCAGCGAAATCATGAAGGAAATCATCGCCCGGGATATCCTCGGCCGCTGAGTGTTTCCGCGCTGACCACCGATTCCGCACGGGCCACCGGTTCCATCCTGACCACATAGCGCAGCGGCCCTCCCGCTGCGCTGGCGTCAAAGGGATAGCAGGTCACCAGCGCCAGCGCTTGCGGGTCCTCTGGGGGTTGCAGGCTGTCCCGGCGGGTGTCGGCCACTTTGGTGGCCGCCACCCGGTAGCGGGTCCAGCCCCCGTCCGCTTTCTGCAAGCTCAACCGGTCGTCCTTTTCCAAGCCCTCCAGAAAGCGGAAGTGTGTGTCCCGGTGTCCGGCCACCACCCAACCGCCGCCAGTTGCCGCCATCCGGCCGGGGCCGAACGCCAGGGCCTGGCCGCTGGCGCTTTCCAGGATATACAGATCCTTGCCGTTGTTGTCGGTCAACCGTGCCACCGGCCAGGTGTCCGCCCAGGGCCAGGGGGGATGGTGACCGCCTTCGGCCAGGGTGCGCTCCCAGGCCCGGGCGATCAGCGCCTGGGCCACCCAGGCCTTGGCTTCGATCCAACTCGCCTTGCCCGCCACCAGTATCAGCAAGCCCAGAACCAACCCCAACAGCACACGCTCGCTCCTAGCCACGGTGGCGTCTCCGGCGGAACACCAGTATCAGCAGCAGACCGGTGAGGGCAAGTACCACGGCCTGGCGCCAGAGCCGGTCCACGCCGGTGGCGGTAGCAGGCCACGCCAGACCATCGGGAAGGGTGTTGGCGATGTCCTCCCGGATCAACGGCTCGTCCAGCGGGCGGGAAGGAGTGCGCTCGATCGCCACGAAGCTGGTGTAGCGGCTCATCAACGAATGCTCCAGTGCCACGTCGGTGAGCAGCGGACGGATCACTTCTTCCGGTTCGCCCAGCGCCAGCCGGTCGTTCAGCGCCTCGATCTTGTTGCGGGCCCAAAGTCGGGCGATGCCGGGGTGTTGCCGTCCTTCGGGCAGTGGCAGGGTCTGTTCCCAGGGGGCGGGTGTGAGACCGGTCAAGGTCAGGTACTCGGGAACGCGATTCAGCTTCAGTGTCAGCAGCAGCGGCTCACTGGCGTACAGGTCCGGAATACGGCGCGGCCAGACTTCCGCCTCCACGCCCGGCGGCAGTGTCAGCTGGACATCGCGGATCACCGGGTTTTCCAGCTTCACGAACAGGTCATTCATGGCTTTCGACACTTCCTGCAAGTTGCCGATATAAGTGAAGGTGCCGCGGCCGAACTGTGCCGCCTTGCGCATGAAATGACTGTTGGGACTGGAGCCGATGCCGACGGTAAACAGACGGGCCGAGCCCAGGCGCCGGTGAATCAGGCTGAATATGCCGTCCTCATTGGTCACCGCGCCATCGGTGATGAACATGACCTGGCGCAGGTATTCGGCATCGGTGGGCATGGTCAGAGCGGTGTGCAGAGCGGGCAGCATCTCGGTGCCGCCGCTGGCTTCCAGGCCGGCGACAAAGCGGCGCGCCTGCTGCAAGTGCACCTCGTCGGCGGGGCTGGGCGCTTCGAACAGGGCGTGATGGACGCTGTTGAATTCGATCACATTGAAGCGATCGCCAGGACGCAGATGCGCCAGCGCTTCCAGCAGACTGGCGCGGGCCTGGCGAATGGAAGCGCCGCTCATGGAGCCGGAGGTATCGATAATGAACAGGGTTTCCCGGGGCAGGGCGCGGGTGGCGGAAGGCTGCGAGGGTGGGGTCAACATTACCAGCGCGTAGTGTTCGCCATTCACCGTCTCCACGAACAGGCTGCCGCGGCTTTGCCCGGCGTTGGCGATGCGCCAATGCAGCAGGAAATCCCGATCCATGGCTACCAGGCCGTCGCTGGGATGGATCCGATAAAGGCCGCGGGCGCCGTCCACGTCCAGATCGTGACTGCCGCTGTCCGGCGGCAGAATCGACTGGCCGGCATCCAGTTCCACCCGCAGGCGGGCCATATTGGGGGCGGCGCTGCTATCCGGGGAATGGAAGGGGCCGGACAGGTTCTCGCCGCCCTCGGGCTGGTAACGGGGCGTCAGCGTCATCGGCACCCGTAGCCGGAAGTCGTTGCCCTGCACATCCACGGTCTGGCTGTAGTGCAAGGTGACTTCGACGCGTTCGCCAGGAGCGATGTTGGCCACGGAAGTGGTGAACAGATTGCTGTGGTGTTGCTCCACCAGCCCGGCGCGATGGCCGTCCCTCTTGGCTTGCTGGTAGCGGCGTTTGGCTTCCTGTTTCGGCTGGATCTCACCGACGATACGGCGTTCGCCCACCGTCAGGGTCATACCGGTGACCGCCGCCTGTTCCGGCAGCGGAAACACATAACGCCCCTCGCTGAAGAGCGCGCCTTCATTTTGGAACGACTGCACCAGGGTGACCTGGGCCACCGGACCGCTGATACGGATGTCCACGTCAGTGGAGAGCAGGGTTGCGGGCATCTCCTGGCCATCGTCATCGAACATCAGGAACACGCCGCTGCCCGGTTCCTCCGGAGTATCCCGGGGCAGAGCGTGGGCGGTGGCGGACAACAGCAGCGCGGCCAGGCAAAGCAAAGCCCAGGGCAGGGCGTTGCGGGGTGCGGCACCGGGCCGCGTGGCAAGCAGGCGAATGGTCATGTCGGTTCCCCTCGCAGGTTAGGTCGGGGACAGCATGGACAGCCTAAATGAGACTCTTGTGTGGGTTTTGTGTGGAAGAGGTGGGGGGGCTCCGCCCACTCCGCGTCAAAGTTCCCGCTTGGCCACCGCCCTCAGCACGATACGGCACTGATTCTCGCCATACTCACGAATGTCCGCCGCGGCCTTCTCGGGATCCCGCGCCAGTACGTTTTCCAGCAGCCGCTGGAAGATTCGCAAGGACACATCGAATTCGGTGGTTTCTTCTTGCAGGGCGATGAAGGAGAACCGCTTCAACAAGGGCATCAGGTCGGTGATGTCGGCCGCCAGGTAGCGGTTGTTGGCGAAACGGTCGGTGGCGATCTCGACGAAACGGAAGGCCAGCTGATGACCGCCCTGGACGTCGCCTTGATCGTAGCAGCGCTGGAAGTCCGGCAGCATGGCAGCGAGATCCTCGATCTGACCCGGTTGCCAATTGCTGGCCGCCTGGGCCGCCAGACGGGAGAGCAGCAGAAACAGGAAGTCGTAGAGATCGCGGACCTCGCTTTCGCTGACCTCGCAAACCCGCGCGCCGCGGCGCGGCTGGAGTTCGATCAAATGTTGCTTCTCCAAGAGTCTGAAGGCCTCTCGGAGTGAGTTGGTACTCACTTCAAGCTGTTTTGCCAGCTCCGCCTCCGGCAGCTTCTCCCCCGGTTTTCGCTCGCCGCGGACAATCTGCTCGGCCAGATGGTCGGCGATCTGCTCGCTGAGGCTCACGGCTCTCAAGGTCATAAAGGGCTCCTTTTGATGGCAGCGATTATCGCCATTATGGGTGGATGTGTCACGAATTGAATTGTTTGACAATTGAGTTAATCGTGCTAACGTTGCCATCGAAGACTGTTACTGTCACTAGCGAGGCCGATCATGTTCGCCAAAATGTCGTCCGACACCATGTTGAAAATAAAAAAGTGGGGCTATCTCCTGTTCTGGGCCGCGGTACTGCCGCTGTTGCCGTTCAGCGTCCATGTGGGACGTGAGGCCGGCACCCAGGACTACTGGGCCTGGTTCATCTATTTCGTCGTGTTCGGCATCGTGCCGTTGCTCGACTACTTAATCGGCAAGGATCCCTCCAACCCGGATGAGAAGGTTCAGGTGCCCTCCCTGAGCGAGGAGCGCATCTACACGTTCTTTCTGTTTCTGATGGGCTTTATCTGGCTGGGCGTGTTGTTCTATGCCGGTCATGTGTTCATCAGCAATGACTACAGCTGGTTCGGCAAACTGGGCTGGATTGTGTCCATTGGCACCGTGGGTGGCATCATCGCCATTAATCTGGGCCACGAATTCGTCCACAAGGATCCCAAACTGGAGAACTGGATGGGCGGGTTGCTACTGTCCTCGGTGACCTATGCCGGCTTCAAGGTGGAGCACGTGCGCGGCCATCATGTCCATGTTTCCACCCCGCAGGATGCCTCCTCATCCCAGTACAACCAGGGGCTGTACAGTTTTCTGCCGCGCGCCATCAAGCACAACTTCCTCAATGCCTGGAAGCTGGAAAAGCAATATCTGGAGCGTAAGGGCAAAAAGAACGTCAGCATCCATAATGAGCTGATCTGGTGGTACAGCATTTCCGCTCTGTTCGCGGTGGCTTTCGGAATTGCTTTCGGCTGGCAGGGTGTGCTGTTCTTCCTGGCACAAAGCTTCGTTGCCGCCTTGACGCTGGAGGTCATCAACTACATCGAGCACTATGGCCTGCATCGTCGGGTTCAGGAGAATGGCCGCTATGAGCGGGTAACCCCGGCGCATAGCTGGAACTCCAATTACCTCCTCACCAATCTGGCCCTGTTCCAACTGCAGCGCCACAGTGACCACCATGCCTACGCCAAGCGGCGCTATCAGGTCCTGCGCCACTATGAGGAAAGCCCGCAATTGCCAGGTGGTTACGCCGCCATGTACGTGCTGGCGCTGTTCCCGCCGCTGTGGAAAAAGGTCATGAATCCCCGCGTCGAGGCTTACTACGAAGGGGAGATGGATCAATTGTTCCGCAATGCGCGCCGCGTGAACAACATCGCATGAATACCTGCTGATGACACGGAGCCCGGCCTTGCCGGGCTCATTTCCTGGCTTCCTTCAGGACCCCGGGCCGTATCGACTGCGGTACCCGGGGTTTTTTTTGGTTCGACGCCCATGGTAACCACTCTTCGGGTTGCCACTGACGCAACCCCGAGAATGACTCCCGACGTCAGCCTGACCGGTGGCGTTCACGGATCTTCACGGTGCCTTCATCACGGCTCGTTGAAACTTGTACAGAGCGGCATTCTTGTACAGGTCAAAGAAAGCGAACGGAGCCTAACCATGAGCGCGCATCCGGGAGACACCAAGGATCGACGCATCCCCGTGGGGATCAGTGCCTGCCTGCTGGGCAGCCCGGTACGCCACGACGGTGGGCATAAGCACTCCCGTTACTGCACGGAGGTGCTGGGCCGCTACTTCCAGTTTCATTCCTTGTGTCCGGAGATGGGCGCTGGCATGAGCGCGCCTCGTCAGGCCATGCGGTTGGTGGAGATCGATGGTCAGATCCGGCTGCGCGCCACGCGCGGGGAAAAGGATTTCACCGCGCTGATGCACAGCTTTATTGACCAGGAGCTGGAACACCTCGCGCACCTCAGAGGGTTTGTATTGATGGCCAAGTCACCCAGTTGCGGCATGGAGCGAATAAGGGTCTATCGCGCCGATGGTGAGGTGGCGAGGCGGGATGCCAGCGGGCTGTTCGCGGCGGCGCTGGCGGGGCGGTTTCCGCTGATGCCGCTGGAGGAGGAAGGGCGGCTGAATGACGACGGTCTGCGTGAAAACTTCGTTGAGAGGGTGTTCGTTTATGACGACTGGTGCCGCTTGCAGGAGGGTGGGCTCACCGCGGAAGGGTTGCTGGCCTTCCATCGTCGTCACAAGTTTCAATTGCTGGCGCACTGTCAGTCCACCTACCGGCGGGTGGGCCCGCTATTGTCCGATCTCAAGCGTCAGCCTCTGCCGGTGATCGCGGAGGAATACATCACCCAGGTGATGCCGGCGCTGGCGCGGCGAGTGTCACGTGGCAGCCACGTCAATACCATGCTGCACCTGACCGGCTTTCTGCGCGAGGCGCTGAGCGCCGAGGATCGCCGCTTGATTCATCAGCAGATCGAGGCCTATCAGCGCGGTGAAGTTCCTCTGGTTGTGCCGATGACGATGCTGAGGGGCGCTCAGAGCAAAGTGGAGCAACCTTATCTGGCGACCCAGGAGTATCTGCGCCCGTATCCGGATGCCCTGGGTTTGAGGAACCGGTTATGAACACGAAAGAGAGGCTGACGATCCAGGCGGTGAGCCGGCGTTGCGGTGTGAACCCGGTGACGTTGAGGGCCTGGGAGCGGCGCTACGGATTGATCCGTCCGGCCCGGACAGAGCGGGGACATCGCCGATACAACGAAGCGGACGTGGCCCGCATCCGCTCTATTCTCGCCTGGCTCGACCGGGGGCTGCCGATCAGTCAGGTACGTGCTGTGCTGGAGCGGGGAGAGGCCCCCGGGGCGGTGACGGGGCCTTGGCACCAGGCCATGGAAGAGGCCCGGGTGGCTCTGGATGACCTCAACGTCCGCCGACTGGAACAGTTGTTCCGCCGGCTGACCGGTGACTACCCACTGGAGCAGGTAGTGAACGGCTGGTGT
This sequence comes from Alloalcanivorax xenomutans, assembly GCF_900217905.1. Classification (GTDB taxonomy): domain Bacteria; phylum Pseudomonadota; class Gammaproteobacteria; order Pseudomonadales; family Alcanivoracaceae; genus Alloalcanivorax; species Alloalcanivorax xenomutans. Next base: position 45,624 of record NZ_OBMO01000010.1, on the reverse strand, counting down.
GAGCCGTTGCGGTCGCATCTGCAAATGCCGGGACGTATTGCCGCCCGTGCCCTGTTTGACAGCTTTTTGCGGCAGAAATTGTCCGGCCCACTGTTGGCGGCCGCTCCCAGTCGCCGTCAACACGGCTGGCTGGTGATGGCGGTGGGGGATCCCCTGCCGGCGATGTTTCAGGCCGCTTTGTCAGAAGTGCCGGTATGGACTTTGGTGCTGCCGGTGGCGGGCGCGGAGCTCGGGGCCTGGTTGAGCCATTCCCATTTGGACGGCTTGCTCTGGGTGCTCGGGGAGCACCCCGGGAGACGACAGAGTAACCGGTTGTGGCCCGAGCGCATGCCGGATTCCGGGCTCGCGCTATGGTGCTGCGGGCCGGCTCTGACCGGGGAGTTACGCACACCGGAGTGGCTGACGCGCTGCCCGGGCGGTTTCGCCGAAGTGGCCGGGGCGATGAGCGATTGGTCGGCGACCATGGCGGCGGGGAGGGCGGACCATGCGTCTGATCTGGTTCCGTAACGATCTGCGATGTCACAGTCACACCCCCCTGCAGCGGGCATTGGCGGCTGGTGAGCCGGTGATCGCCTTGTATGTATTGTGTCCGGGTCAATGGGACCGGCACGGGGTTGCGCCGCTGCGCCGCTGGTACGTATTGGAGAGTCTGCTGGAGCTGGGACATACGCTGGCCTCGCGTGGCGTTGATCTGCATGTGATCGACGGCGGTGACTTTGAGGGCACGGTGGGGGTGGTGACGGACTTTGTTCGCCAACACAACATTACCGATGTGTTTTGCAACCGCGAGTACCCGCTGAATGAACTGAACCGGGATCGGGCCGTCGCGCGCGAACTGGAGGCGGAAGGGGTCCGTATCCATGGCTTCGACGATGGCGTTCTGGTGCCGCCAAGATCCTTGAACACGGGCAAAGGTACCCCTTACACGGTCTTCACGGCGTACAAGCGACGCTGGGATCAGTGGATGGAAGAATACGGTCCACAAGTGGCGGAGGCGCCGCGCTGGCCGAGACGGCGGGGCCGCTTTGTCGGGCATGACACGGTGGACGGGGCGCTATCGGCGCTGTCGCTCGGGCAGGCGCCGAGAGCACTCTGGCTGCCAGGAGAAGACGCCGCCGTGCGGCGGTTGAAGGTGTTCGTTGAGGAGCATATCGGCGATTACAAGAGGTTGCGTGATGTGCCCGCGGAGACGGCCACCAGTGAACTGTCGGTGGCGTTGTCCGCCGGCACCCTGGCACCGGCGGAGGCGTGGCGGGCGGCGCGAATGGCGATGCGGGATCCGGCGGCCAGGGAAGGCGCGGTGACCTGGATCGGCGAGCTGGCGTGGCGGGATTTTTACCGGCAAATTCTGCACCGGTTTCCGGCATTGGCGAAGGGGGCGCCATTCCGTCCGGAAACGCGGCTGCTGCGTTGGAATGACAATGAAGCGCATTTTGCAGCCTGGTGTAATGGGCGTACCGGCTATCCGCTGGTCGACGCGGCGATGCGGCAACTGGTGAGCACCGGGTGGATGCATAATCGCCTGCGCATGCTGACCGCCATGTTTCTGACCAAGCATCTGTTTATTGACTGGCGAAGGGGGGAGCGGTTTTTCATGCAACATCTGATTGATGGAGACTTCGCCGCCAACAACGGCGGCTGGCAATGGAGCGCGTCCACCGGCACCGACGCGGCGCCTTATTTCCGGGTCTTCAGCCCGGTGCGGCAGAGCCGGCGGTTCGATCCGGAAGGGCGTTTTATCGCCCGCTATGTCACCGAGCTGGCGGAGCTTGATAACAACGCTATCCATGAACCCTGGAAGCAGCCATTACTGACCGGGGACTATCCGCCTCCGTTGGTGCCACATGAGGGGGTCAAGCAACGTGTGGAAGCGGCGTTTCGTGCCGCGCGTGACGCTTGGAGCCAGCAGGCCGGGGAGCGTAAGGCATGAGTCAGAGTATTGCCATTGTCGGCGGCGGCATTGCCGGATTGACCGCGGCCTGGTACCTCGGTGCCCGTCATCAGGTCACGGTTTTCGAAGCGGAAGTGCAATTGGGCGGACACACTTATACCGTGGACGTGCGCCGTGACCACGGTGATTACGCAGTGGACATGGGTTTTATCGTATTCAATGACCGTACTTACCCGAATTTTGAAGCCTTGCTGACCTTGCTGGGAATAGGGCGCCAACCGACCCGCATGGGGTTCGCGGTGTCCGATTCGCACACCGGGCTGGAATATTGCGGTGATGGCCTGGGAGGGTTCTTTGCACAGCGCGCCAACCTGGCTCGCCCCCGGCACTGGAACCTGTTGCGTGACATCCTGCGCTTCAATCGGGAGGCTCCGGCGTTGCTGGCCGAGCCGGGAGGCGAACAACCACTGGGGGCGTTCTTGCGGGAACGCGGTTACAGCGATGCTTTCCGGCGGCACTACATTCTACCCATGGGCGGTGCCATCTGGTCTTGCTCGCTGGCGCAAATGGAGGCTTTCCCGGTCCGCTTTTTCGTGCGTTTCTTTGAGCATCACGGCTTACTGTCATTGCGCGGTCGGCCGCAATGGTACGTTATCCCAGGCGGCTCCCGCAGCTACGTGCGAGCGTTGTGTTCAACATGTCCGGCGCAATGGGTTACCGGGCGCCCGGTGGTATCGGTACGCCGCGATGCCACAGGGGTGGGCCTGAAGCTGGCGGGGGAAGAAAGATGTCGCCGCTTCGATCAGGTAATTCTTGCGTGTCACAGCGACCAGGTGTCGAGAATACTGGAGGATGCGGACCCGCTGGAGAAGACATGCCTGGATGCGTTGCGCTATCAGGCCAATGATGTGGTGCTGCATACCGATACCCGCTTGTTGCCCCGCCGGCGGCGGGCCTGGTCCAGTTGGAACGCATTGTTGGGGAAAGCGGGTGATACCGAACCGGTGCAAGTGACCTACAACATGAACCTGCTGCAAGGGCTGACTTCGCCGGAAACATTCTGTGTGACACTGAACGCGGGCGACCGGATTCGCGAGGAAGCGGTGTTGCACCGCCAGGTATTTCGCCATCCAGTGTTCACCCCGGAAGGGCTCGTCGCACGCCAGCGTCTTTTGCAGCGCAACGGCAAGCGGCGAACCTGGTTTTGCGGCGCCTGGTGCCGTAATGGCTTCCACGAGGACGGGGTGGTATCGGCTCTGGACGTGGTTGAGGGGCTTGACCGCTGCGGGGGGAATCCATGATTCCGGATTTCGCGCTGGCTCGCGGCCACGTCTGGCACCGTCGCCCGGAGCCGGTGGCGCATGCCTTCCAGTATCCGCTATGGCTGGTGTGGTGCAATGTGGACGAACCGGATCGGCTGTTGCGGCGGCAGAAGTTGTGGGGGCGGCGCTGGCGCCCGGTGACATTCCGGGACCGGGACTTTGTCGATGGCCGGGACCGGCCGCTGGGAGAAAAAGTACGTGAACAGGCTCTGATACATGGGCTCGACTGGTCGTCGGGCCGGGTCTTCATGCTGGGACAATGGCGCACTTTCGGCGCTGTGTTCAATCCACTGGTGCTGTATATACACTTTCCTCCTGGCGCTGATCGCCCCGCGGCGATGCTGGCGGAGGTGAGGAATACGCCCTGGCATGAACGGTATTTTTACCCGCTGCCGTTGATCTCCGCCGCGCAAGGCCAGACCGCCTGTCACGACAAGACCTTCCATGTTTCTCCATTCTTACCCATGGCACTGCGTTATCACTGGTGTCTTCACGCGTTGTTTCCCGATCTGCGCTTAACGTTGGAAGACCGTGACGATGATCGGGTCGTGTTTGCCGCTGGCTTGAACATGCGCATGCTCGACGCCGATGCCGGTGCCATGGCGAGGATCATTTACCGCTTTGGCGCGCAGAGTCTGAGGACCATGGCGGGCATCTACTGGCAGGCCTGGAAGTTATGGCGAAAAGGGGTGCCGTTTCACGCCCATCCCGGGCGAAGTGAGTTGAGAGAAGAGGAAAACAGCCATGATGGACGCGGATAAGGCATTGACGATGCGACATCCGACCTGGCTGCAGAGAGTGGCGCGCAAGCTGGTGCACAGGCGGCTGGCGGCTCTGCCTGCCGGTGGTCTTTCTCTTTATGAGCCGGATGGTGCTCTGGTGCGCTTCGGCAACGGCGATGCTTGCCTGCATATTTCCGACTGGGACTGCTATCGCCGGATGATGACCGGCGGTGCGCTGGGGGCAGCGGAAGCGTATATGGATGGTGGTTGGGATAGCCCCGATCTGGTGGCGGTGATGCGCTATTTCGCGGCCAACGTGAACGTCATCCGGTCACTGGAAAGCGGGACGGCACTACTGGCCAAGCCGCTGTTGAAGGCCCTGCACTTCGCCAATCGTAATTCCGTGAACGGATCGCGCCGTAACATCGCCGCCCATTACGATCTGGGCAATGCGTTTTTTTCTCTGTTTCTGGATGCACGCATGATGTACTCCAGCGCTATCTACCCCGACCCGGAGGCGGACCTGGAAACCGCCGCATTGCATAAACTGGATCTGATCTGCCGCCGCCTGCGTCTGCGCGAAGGCATGCACTTGCTGGAGATCGGTACCGGCTGGGGCGGATTGGCGATATATGCCGCTCGTCATTATGGCGTCCGGGTAACGACCACGACACTGTCCCGGGAACAGGCATATTACGCTCGTGAGGAAATAAAAAAGGCCGGCCTGGAAAACCGCATTGAAGTGCTGGAGCGCGATTATCGGGAACTGACCGGCACTTATGATCGCGTGGTCTCCGTGGAGATGGTCGAGGCGGTGGGGCATCAATACCTGAGCGGATACTTCAGAATCTTGGATCACCTCCTCAAGCCGGACGGAATGCTGCTCCTGCAGGCGATCACGGTGCCCGAGCAACGCTATGAGTACGCGCGGGATAATGTGGATTTCATAAAGCGGTACATTTTCCCCGGCGGCTTTCTACCGTCGGTCACGGTGATGTGTGACGCTTTGCGCCGCCATACTCGCCTGGTCCCGGTGGCATTGCACGATATTGGCCTGGACTACGCCCGTACCCTGGGGCATTGGCGGGAGCGCTTTGTGTCCGCCTTGCCGAAGATCAGTGAGATGGGGTTCGATGAGCGCTTCTGTCGAATGTGGAACTACTATCTTTGTTACTGTCAGGGCGCCTTTTTGGAGAGAGCCATCAGCACCGTGCATCTGGTGGCTATCGGGGAGCAATATCGGGATGAGGTGAATCCCCTCAGGAGCCGACATCCATAAGCGCGGCTTTAAGTGCATCGAAGTAAGGACGTTCACCAAACCAGATGGAAAGATAGGCGCTAGCGAAGTCGTCGCCCTTTTCCCTCGCCACGGCTTCGCCGTTAAGGAGAAGAACGAGGGTGCCATCGGCATGGTAATCAAGGCTATAACGGTCGCCTTCCTGAATCGTTTGATAGGCAGCATTGAAAGCGTCTATGCGTGACGCCAGACGCTTAAAGGCGACAGCGGGAAGGTTGCGTTTGATGATCTTGCGAGCTGCTTTGGCGAAGGCATCACCGGGGATTTCCCGGTAATACGTGAAGTCAAGGCGAAGTGGCGCTGACAACGGGGATGTGGTGTTGCAATCGGGCCGATGCAGGGAAGCCCGGCCAACGGTAATGAATCGGAGTGCCTTTACCTCGGCTTGGGAGCAGACTGGCATGGTATCGAATGGCCGCGCGCCAACAGTGGCGCTGAGGATTGGGCAAAGCACCACGGCGAACATGACAGTGGACTTCCGGAAGCGTCGCCACATCAGGGGTGCTCCCGTAATGTCCGCGTCAGTGTGCCAATAATCGGTAGATGCTGGTCGAGCCCCTGGCTGCTGTCCCAAAAATCCTGATGGAAAATGACCTGGCCCTGCCGATTGAAGCGAAGCTGAGAGATGCCAATAGTACGTGAGCTGCGATTTCGACCAAGAATCTTGAAATGGGTTTCCATGATCCATTGCAGAAAAACATCATCCTCATCCCGCCAGATCTTGCGAACATAGAGTTTCATCTCATCAAGCCGGCCGGCGGTTTTCAGCATATGTTTCTTGAGTTCATCACGTCGATAGAAAGTGGCGAGAGTATCGTTGAAATAAATCTGCTCCGCATAGACCTCATCCAGATGTTCCCGGATATAGTCGGCGTTGATCGGGGAGTAGAGTGCTATAAAACGCTCCAGTGCCGCCGGTGGCGGGGACGCCACACCACGCTTTTGCGCCAGAGCCTGCTCGTAGAGATGAGAATAACCCGGAGATTCGGGGGTGTGGAAACAGCCGGTGACGGACAGAAACGTTATAGCGGCGATGGGCCACAGGAAGCGCGTCATGGGGATCTCCTCGGTACATGGTCGCCACTCTTTCATGGTGGTTGTGAATCCGCTGTGAGGCCGGTTCACGAGCCGTTGACGAAGAGTGGGTGATGCTGCCACACATGAATCGCGCGTTTGCCGCGACAGCGGTTAACTTTATTGGGTTGCAGGCGTTATGGCCGGTGGCGGTGATCGGGGCCGTGCGTCAATGGGCGGTTCCGGCTTGGAGCGTCGTGATGGTGATGCTGGTGCTGCTCTGGGCGCTGGAGAGGAATTGGCGGTCGGATTCAAGACTGTTGTTGGCCGGTGCCCTGGGCTGCGTTTTGGTGGAGCCGCTGTTGATGCTCACCGGATTATTGCGCTACGCGACAGGCGGTGGCGCGTGGTGGCCGCCGTCATGGATATGGAGTTTATGGCTGGGCTTCGCGGTAAGCTTTAACTATTCACTGGCCTGGTTGCACCAACGACCGCGTTGGGCCGCCATGCTGGGGGCGGTGGGAGGTGTGGTCTCGGTGAGCATGGGGATCCGGCTTGGGGCAGCGAGCGCGCCGCTGGGCTGGCTACCGTTGGCATTATGTTATGCGCTGCTCTGGGCGGCGGTGGTGCCGTTGTTGGCGGCCATGTCGCGACGTGAATGGGAGAAAGCGCCATGATCTCCAGTATTTTGACATTCAGCCTGGTTATGCTGCTGCTGGCTTTTACCGTGGCATGGTGGATTCAGCGGCTGGCGGGGAACGCGGGTTATGTGGATGTGGCCTGGAGTGTGGGTATCGGTGTGACCGGGTTGTCGTACCTTGTTGTTGGAGAAGGTGAGTTGCTGCCGAGACTGGCGGCGGGTGTCTTGTTGCTGGTCTGGGCGATGCGCCTTGGTGGCCACATTCTTAAACGGGTGGTTAACGAGGAACAAGAAGATGGCCGCTACCGGGCGATGCGTGAACGCCTGGGGCGTGGTGCGCAGCCTGCATTCCTCTTGGTGTTCTGGGCACAGGCGGGATTGGCCTGGCTCTTCGCGCTGCCATTCCACGTCATCGCCGGCCAGCCGTGGTTCTCCCCGTGGGCGATGGCCGCGGGCGTCGTCATCGGCTTGGTGGCGATATGGGGAGAAGCCCTGGCGGATCATCAATTGGCACGGTTCAAGGCGCGAGACGACAGTCACGGGCGAACCTGCCGTGACGGCCTGTGGCGATACTCACGGCACCCCAACTATTTTTTTGAGTGGTTGCATTGGTTCAGCTACCCACTGATCGCCGTTGGTGCGACAGGTGGAGTCTGGCTGTGGGGCCTGCCGGTAATGATGCTGCTGTTTCTCTGGTTCGTCACTGGCATTCCCTATACCGAGAAGCAGGCGCTGAAATCCCGTGGCGCGGATTATCGTGATTACCAACGTACCACCAGTCCGTTTATCCCCTGGAGACCCGCCTCATGATGATTCGTCTGGCTGAATCCGGCTTGTTGCCCGACAGGCTGGTCCGCCAAGGTATTCGTTACTTGCTTGGCAAACGTCTGCGGCGGGAACAGCCCCGCCGATCCGAACAGAGTCAACTGCTCGACACACTCTCCGGCGGCCCGGTGGCGGTGGCACAAGGAGAAGCCAATGAACAGCACTACGAGGTGGATGCTCGCTTCTATTCGCGGATTCTTGGACGGCATCTTAAATACTCCAGCGGATACTGGCCGGATGGCGTGGATGATCTGACCGCGGCGGAGGAAGCAATGCTGTCACTCTCCTGCGAAAGGGCGAAGCTCAGTGATGGTCAGGAGGTGCTTGAGTTGGGTTGCGGCTGGGGATCGCTTTCCCTGTGGATGGCCGACCGCTACCCGCACAGCCGTATTACCGCGGTCAGCAATTCAAACTCGCAACGGCAATGGATTCTGGCCCGGGCCAAGGCGCGGGGACTGGATAATCTTCGTGTCATCACTGCTGATGTGGCCGTGTTCCAACCGGATCGGAACTTTGATCGTGTGGTCTCGGTGGAGATGTTTGAACACATGCGTAATCATCGTGAGCTGACCCGCCGTATTCACCATTGGTTGAAGCCCGGTGGCAAGCTGTTCGTGCACATATTCTGCCATCGGCAGCTGACATATCTTTTCGAAACGGAAGGTGATGCCAATTGGATGGGGCGTTACTTCTTTACCGGCGGGGTCATGCCGTCCTTCGATTGGCTGCCCCGTTGTGCCGATCGGCTCAACCTGGAGCAGTCCTGGGCCATAAATGGCCGCCACTATGGTCGTACCCTTGAGGCCTGGTTGGAAGCAACGGATCGCCAGCGGGAAGAGTTGATTCCACTACTGGATGAATTATACGGCGGCAATGAAGGGGTGATCTGGCTACAGCGTTGGCGGATGTTTTTCATGGCCTGCGCCGAACTGTTCAACTATGGTGAAGGCAAGGAATGGTTCGTTGGCCATTATTTGTTCAGTCGGGATCAAGATGACACGTAAAGGGGTCCAGCACCGGCTCACCCGGGTTTTTCTGATACAGATTCTGTTTATCAGCCTGGCGACGGTGCTTGGCGTCTGGGCCACGGCGAAAATCATTGAGAATGTGCTGGTTAAGGAAGCCTTGATGAAAGAGGCTGAGCACTACTGGCAACTCTATCAGCGCGACCCGGATTTTCCCCGCCCCAACACCCGCCACTTGCTCGGACTGCTGGTGGATGGGAGAACCCAGGATCCGGTGCCCGGGATCCTGCTGTCATTGCCCGACGGTTATCAGAGGGTAACGCTGGATGGCGAGCAGCCGTTGGTATACATAGAACATAAAGGCGAGGCCAGGCTTTATCTGATCTTCGACGAGCAGAGAGTATCCGTTCTGGCATTCATGTTCGGTATTTTGCCTCTGACCGGCGTGTTGCTGGTGATTTACCTGACCTCCTTTCTTGGTTGGAGAAAGTCCCGGGAACTGGTGTCGCCGTTGGTTCGGCTGTCGGAAACATTGCGCTATGCCAATGTGCTTGATCCGCGGCAGGCACGACCGGATTTTACTCAGGTCGAGGCCGAGCCGGGCAGTGAAGCATCGGTACTGATCGCCGCGCTGGATGCGTATGCCGACCGCCTTTTGCGTTTTGTTGAGCGGGAGCGGCAGTTTACTCGGGATGCCAGCCATGAACTGCGTACGCCACTGGCGGTGTTTCGTGCCAATCTGGAACTGTTGGAGCGCCAAGTCGGGGATCGTCCGTTGATCGACAGGATGTCGGATACCGTCGACGATATGGAAGCGCTGGTGGAGACGTTATTGCTGCTGGCGCGCACGGAGCAACGACCGGCGGCATCGGAGTCGCTGGTGGTGAACGACGTCGTGGCGAATCTGATAGAACGGCTGCAGCCGTTGGCGGAGCGTAAACAGATTCATCTCCGGGTGAAGCAGAAGGCCTTGTTATCACTGGAAGCGTCGGAAACGGTACTGAACATCGTCTTCACCAACCTGATTCGTAACGCCATCAATTACAGCGGTTCGGGCCGTATCACTCTGGTCGTGGTCGCGGATGCGGTGCACGTGGTGGATACCGGAACCGGAATGGATCGCAAGGAACTGGCTCGGCTTTTGAAGCCGTTCGAGCGAGGTTCCAGCAGTGAGGGTGGCTATGGATTGGGGCTGGCTATCGTGCAGCGCCTCTGTGAGCGATTTGAATGGCATTTGGACGTGGCCAGCCAGCCAGGAAAGGGCACGGACGTTCGCGTAAGGTTTCGTTAGGGCCCCGGGCTCAGGCACTCTCGCTCCGCGGAGCCCGGATGCTGAAGCCGACGCCGGGCAGAGTCTCCATCAGGCTATGATCAAACGGCTTGTCCACCGCCTTGCGCAGATTATACAGATGGCTGCGTAACGCGTCGGAATCGGGTACCAGGTCGCCCCAGAGTTCCTGTTCGAGTTGTTCGCGGCTAACCACTTTGGGCGATTCGCGCATCAGAATGCGCAAGATTCGGAATGCAGTGGGAGAGAGCTTCAGAATTTGTCCTCCACGGCGGACTTCCTGTCGGGCGGGGTCCAGTTGGAGATCAGCGATGGTAATCACGTTGGGGGTGACCTCGCGGCGCTCCCGGCGCACCAAAACGCGAACACGTGCCACCAGTTCCGGGAGCGCGAAAGGTTTGACGATGTAATCGTCGCCACCGCGCTCGAATCCTTCCAGCTTGTCATCGAGGTGGTCCCGTGCGGTGAGGAAGATCACCGGCGTATCCAGAGCCAGATCACGGCGCAGATACTGGCAGAAGCTGTAACCGTCCTCGCCGGGCAACATCACATCGAGTATCAGAATATCGTAGTGGTGTTCCTTGACCAGCGAGCGAGCCAGATCAGTGTCGCCGGCGTAGTCCACTATCGCGCCCTCCTGTTCCAGATACTCGACCACGGTTTGGGCCAGTTGGCGATGGTCCTCCACCAGCAGAACAGACAGATTCTTCACGATGTCACTCCTGTTTTCTTTCGTGCATCTTCCACCTGATCGCGTCAAGGCGTTGTCAATTATCATCACGCGAATTGAGGCGCGGCACCAGGTACCCGAAGGGCTGTCGTGAATCACCAGGTATACGCAAATTACGACATTGTCCGGGTCGGCTTTCTCGTATTATGGAACAGCCCCTTCTCATTGGGCGGGATTCTTCTTACAGTGCAACTTCCATTGCCTGGGGCCTTGGGCCCGGGCGCCGTCACGAGGAAAGCGTTTCATACGTCATGGTCGTCATGGATAGGCACCGTCCCGTCGTTCTACGTCCGGCCCGTCGGCAGGACGCGGCGGCTATTTCCCGTTGCGTGCTGCGAGCTTATCAGCATTTCGTTCCGCGCATGGGGCGCCCCCCGGCGCCGATGACCGATGACTACAATCAAGTCGTGCTGCGGAACACCGTGTGGGTGGCGGACGACGGCCTCGGCATTCAAGGAGTGGTGGAGCTGGAAGAAACCGACTTCGGATTGCTCACCAAGAATATGGCGGTGGATCCTGATTTTCAGAAACAAGGGTTGGGCCGCAGGCTGTTGAAGCAGGCCGAACAGCTGGCTCGTGATGCCGGTCACGACATGCTCTATATCTACATCAGCGAAGCCATGGTCGAAAACCTGGTGTTTTACCTGGATCATGGCTACGAAGAATGCGAGCGGCGCCTGGAGCAGGGGGTTTATCGCCGCATTTATTTACGTAAGGCGTTGCTCTGATCTTCCTCCACCGCAACGTCTTCAAGTCGATCCACCCGGCGTAAAACCGGAAAGCCCCACATCCACAGGCCGACCACCGCCAGTGTGCCGACACCGCCAATCACCGCCGCCGGCACGGTGCCGAACCAGGACGCGGTAATGCCGGACTCGAATTCTCCCAACTCATTGGATGCCCCGATGAACAGCATATTCACGGCGTTGACGCGTCCCCGCATTTCGTCCGGCGTGGCCAGTTGCAGCAACGTCAGCCGCACATAGACACTGATCATGTCGGCGGCGCCGGCAATGAACAGGGCGGCCAGCGACAGCCAGAATGAGGTGGACAGGGCAAACACCAGATTGGCGACGCCGAAAATCGCCACCGCCGCGAACATCACCAGGCCGGTATGCCGGCGAATGGCGCGCACGCCCAGATACAAACCCATGACGAAAGCACCGAGGGCAATGGCGCTGCGCAGGGCGCCAAGTCCCTCCGAACCCACGTGCAGGATTTCGTCGGCGTAGATTGGCAGCAGCGCCACCACGCCACCGAACAAGACGGCGAACAGGTCCAGGGAGATAATGCCGAGAATGACCGGTTTATGGCGGATATAAAGAATACCGGCGGTAAAGCGTTGCCAGGAGGTGGTGTCGCCGGAATGCAGAGGGCGCTGTCGGTAGCGGACCGGCACCAGAAAAAGCATGGCCAGGGCGAACAGGAAGCAGCCCAGGACCACACTGTAAGCGGTGGTGGCACCGAGCGGATAAAGCAATCCTCCCAGCATCGGCCCGCCAATGACCGCGATCTTCATGATCGAGGAATTGAGCGCGATGGCTTTGCCAAGTAAGGCTTGCGGCACGATTTGCGGTAGCAGGCTTTGCAGGGTCGGGCCGGTGAAGGCGCGGGCGGCGCCAAACAGCACCAACACCGCATAGAACGGACCGGCATGATCCGGCGGGTTCAGGGAAAGCATGATGAACAGCGCGCTGCATACGGCTTGCGCCGCCCAACTGGCGTGCAGGATCAGACGCCGGTCAAAGCGGTCCACCAGATCGCCGGCGGGCAGCAGCAACACCACCATTGGCAGAAACTGGGCCAGGCCCACATAACCGAGGCTGAGCGGATCCCGGGTCAGTGCGTAAACCTGCCAGGCGACGATGATGGCCTGCACTTGCATGGCCAACGCCGCGCCCAGGCGGGCGAGAACGAAAGGCGCGAAGCCCGGGTGTTGATAGACGCGGGGCCCGGCGTCGACAGTGGGAAGGGGCATCGGAGTCCGTCCAGTGACCGGCACGCGGACCGTGCCGGACAGGAAACGAAAAGGGCGCGTGGGCGCCCTGGTCAGGGGTTACTGGCCGCTGAATCTCGGGTCCCGTTTTTCGATGAAGGCAGCCACGGCCTCGTCGTGGTCGTCGGTGGTGTGCGCCAGCGCCTGCATGGCGGCGGACATTTCCAGTACGGTATCCAGACGCGAGGAGCGCGCGGTCCACAGCAGGCGTTTGGTCATGCGCACCGCCTGTGGCGGGTTGGCGGCGATACGCGCGGCCAGGGCGCGGGCTTCGTCCAGCAACTTGTCGTCGGGTACCACCCGGGATACCAGACCACAGGCGAGCGCCTCCTCGGCGCCGACGCGGTCACCAGTGAGTGCCATTTCCGCCGCTTTGGAGAATCCGACCACGCGCTGCAGCAACCAGGCGCCGCCGTCTCCGGGAATGATGCCCAACTTGACGAAACTCTCGGCGAACCAGGCACGCTCGCCGGCGATGCGGATGTCGCACATGCAGGCGAGATCGCAGCCGGCGCCCACCGCCGGGCCGTTGACGGCGGCGATTACCGGGACTTCCAGTTTTTCGAACGCCAGCGGAATGCGCTGAATGCCGGTTTTGTAGTTGCGCCGGGTTTTCACCGGGGCGGTGGCGTCGTTGAGACCGCCGGCGGCGCCCATCTTTTTCACGTTGCCGCCGCTGGAGAAGGCGCTGCCGGCGCCGGTGAGAATCGCCACCCGGGCTTGCGGGTCCGCCTCCAGGCGGTCCAGGGCATCCAGCAGCGCTTCGATCATGTCGGCGTCGGAAATCGGGTTGCGGTTTTCCGGGCTGTTCAGGGTCAGGGTGACGATGCCGTCGTCGATTTGATAGGTAACCAGTTCGCTCATGAAGATTCCTTGTTATTAACGCAAACCCAGGCCACGCGCGATGATGCCGCGCAGAATTTCCCGGGTGCCGCCTCGTAATGAAAATGCGGGTACTTGTTGCACAGCGTAGTGGAGCACTTGGAAAAAGTCCCGGTGAGCGGCGTCGGCGCGGCCGGTGTCCACCAGTTGCCGGGCAATGTCCGGAATTTCCTGTTCCAGCAGGGCCCCCAGATCCTTGACGATGGCCGCCTGCAAAGTCGGATTCTCGCCCCGTTGCAACATGCCGGCCACACTGCGTGACAGTCGGCGCAGGCTCATCAAATGGGCGGCGAGGCGGCCAACGGCGATGCGGGACTGATCGTCATCGCGGCCTTCCAGGGCGCGGATCAACTCGATCAGCACCCACAGAGTGGAGAGAAACCGGTCCGGACCGCTGCGCTCGAACGCCAGCTCGCTGAGCACCTGGTTCCAGCCGTCGCCCATCTCGCCGATCAGGGCGTCGCGGGGAACCTGGACGTTTTCGAACACCACCTCATTGAAATGATGGGCGCCGGACAGATCGTGGATCGGCCGGATGGTGATCCCCGGCAGAGTCAGATCGATCAGCAACTGGCTGGTGCCGCCATGGCGGTCCTCATGGTCACGGCTGGTGCGGCAGAACAGCACCATGTAATGGGCCTTGTGGCCGTAGGTGGTCCACAGCTTGGTACCGTTGACGATGAAGCCGTCGTCCACCGGCTCGGCGTAGGTGCGGGCGGCGGCCAGGTCGGAACCGGAATCCGGCTCGCTCATGCCGATACAGAAAAAGCATTCACCGCGGGTGATGCGTGGCAGGATCGCCTGCTTCTGGGCTTCAGTGCCATAGCGCAACAGCAGCGGGCCGCTTTGCCGGTCCGCGATCCAATGCGCCGCCACTGGCGCGCCGGCGGCTAATAGTTCCTCCAGCAGCACGTAGCGTTCCAGAGCGCTGCGTTCACTGCCGCCGTACTGCTTCGGCCAGGTCAGGCCGATCCAGCCTTGTTCTCCTAGCCGGCGGCTGAAGCCGGCGTCGAAGCCCATCCAGGATTCGACCCGTTGAAGTGGCGTGCGGCCGGCCAGCTCGGTGGCGAGGAAGTCGCGTACCTGTTCGCGAAAGCTCTCCGCCTGCTGCGATTCCGGAGGCGTCGGGAAGGACAAATCGATCATTGGCGCGCTCCTTCGGTGCTGCCGCCCAGTTCGGTGATGAAGGGCCAAAGACCATCGGCGCCGCGCGCCAGCACCTGCTCGCCCAACCGGGCCTGCCAGTAGCGCTCGCTGCCGAATTCATCGCGCCAGCTCCACAGCCGCCGGCTGTACAGGTTGAGCCGGTATTCGCGGGTTATGCCGATGGCGCCATGGACCTGGTGGGCGATGGCCAGCGCCTGGCCGGCGGCTTCGCCGCAACGGGCCTTGGCGGCGGCAATCAGAGCGTGGCGGCGCGGATCATGGAACGCGTCCACCGCCATGTCGGCGGCCCCGGCGGCTATCGCGGCCTGGGTGGCCAGTACCGCCAGTTGCTGCTGGATCGCCTGTTGCCGGGCGATGGGCTTGCCGAATTGCACTCGCCCGCTGGCGTATTGAACGGTCATATCGAGCACCGTGGCGAGGGCTCCGGCGATTTCCTGGCAGCGCAACAGCGCGCCGCTTTCGAACAGCCATTCCGCGCCAAGCGTCTCGGGCAGCTCGCGCACCCGGTGGTTGTCCAGATCAAGGTCCAGTGTCAGATCGGTGCGCGGCTGATCGGCCAGATTGGTTCCAGGCGTTGCCGCCAGACTGTCGGGGTCGAGCAGCAGCAGCCGGTTTTGCCGGTCGTGCCGGGCGATCGTTACGACTACCTCGGCGTGTTCCACCCAGGGCGCGGCCGGCAGCCGGCCGTGGACCCGCCAGCGGTCCCCTTCCCGGTTCAGTGTCAATGGGCTATGCGGGTCCGCCACGGCCAGGGTGGGCCGCCCTTCGGCGATGTCGGCGCCGGCTTCGGCAAGCAACCGGTTGGCCAGCAGAGCTTCGCCTAGCGGTGCCGCCAGCGCGTACTGACCGGCCAGGCGAACCACCGCCAGTGCGTCCGCCACCGGCAGGTCGAAGCCGCCATGGGCCTCATCCACCAGCGCCAGTGGCAGGCCGAGTTCGGCCACCCGTTGCCAGGCCGCGTCAGCGTCGTCCGGCGTTTCCCGCAGTTCGGCGAAGAGCCGCCCGGCGGTATCGAGCAGCAGGCTGCGACTATCGTCCATGGAACCTCACAGGCGCTCGATGATGGTGGTGTTGGCCATGCCGCCGGCCTCGCACATGGTCTGCAAGCCGTAACGCTGGCCGTTCTGACCCAGGGCGTGCACCAGAGTGGTCATCAGCCGGGCTCCGGAAGCACCGAGCGGATGGCCAAGCGCGATGGCGCCGCCGCGCGGGTTCAGGCGCTGTGGGTCCGCGCCCAGCTCTTTCCGCCAGGCCAGCGGCACTGGCGCAAATGCTTCGTTCACTTCGAAGTGATCGATCTGATCCACGTTCATGCCGGCTTTTTGCAGCGCCCGTTTGCTGGACGGAATGGGCGCCGTCAGCATGGTCAGCGGGCTGTCGCCGCAGACGTCAAAGCTGACGAAACGGGCCAGCGGCTTGAGCCCCAGCTTGTTGGCCAGACTCTCGCTCATGATCAGCAGAGCGGAGGCGCCGTCGGTGATCTGGGAAGCGTTGCCGGCGGTGATGCTCCAGTTGATTTCCGGGAACCGCTGTTTCAGGGCGTCGTCCTGGAATGACGGACGTAATTCACTCAGCCGTTCCGCGGTGGTGGCGGGGCGGATGGTTTCGTCCTCGGACAGGACACGGCCGTCCGGCAGGGTCACCGGCACGATTTCGTCGCGGAACGCGCCGGCTTCCCGATGAGCGGCTGCCCGCTGATGGGATTGGGCGGCGTATTGATCCAGCGTCTCGCGATCCAGTTGATAGCGGCTGGTCACCAGTTCGGCGGCCACTCCCTGGGACACCAGCCCCGGAGCATAGCGTTGCTGAACGCCCTGTCCGAACGGGTCCTGGCCCATGCGCGCGCTGCCCATGGGGACCCGGCTCATGGACTCCACGCCGCCTGCGATCACCAGCTGATTGGCGCCGGCCATGATCGACTGGGCGGCGAAATGCACCGCCTGCTGGCTGGAGCCGCATTTGCGGTCGATGGTGGTGCTGGGAACATGTTCGGGAAAGCCAGCGGCGAGTAAGGCCATGCGCCCGGGGGTGGCGGACTGTTCGCCGGACTGGCTGACGCAACCGATCATGACGTCGTCCACCAGGCCAGGGTCGATATCGTGGCGCTGGACGGTCTCTTTCAACAAGGCGGCGAGCAGGTCCACCGGGTGCAGGCCGGCCAGCCCGCCATCGGGCTTGCCACGGCCCATGGGCGTACGCAGGGCGTCGACGATAACGGCGGCTTCAGTCATGACGGGCTCCATGCCGGGGATTGCCCGGCGGCAGGGGGGAATTCATTTGTACTCCTTATTACGGCCGTCATCCGGGAATATCCGGGGGGCATCGCCCGTCGGGTCCGGGACCCTGGCGCGAAAAGGGCGCTCGGGGCTCGACAAAACGGGATAAACAATCAACCATGATTTTTTTTGCCGGTCAAGATGGCTGGCATCCGGCGAACGCAATGGACAAGAACCATGACCGAAGACGTAGAGAACTCTCCGGCGACGGACGCGGAAGTCCCCGGTGCCCGGCGCGCCCCCCGGCAGGCGCGCAGTCTGGATACCCGGGAGAAGCTGGTGACCGCTGCCCTGGAGTTGATCCGCACGGAAGGTTATGCCGCCCTGAGCACCCCGCTGGTGGCACGCCGCGCGGGCGTCTCCCGTGGTGCGCTGCAATACCATTTCGCCTCCCGTGACGATCTGTTCGTGGCGGTTCGCAGCCGTCTGGCATTGCGCCTGGACTGGGGGTTTCCGGTGGCGGAGCTGGCGGCCCGGCCTCTGGCTGAGCGGGTGGCCTGGGTGGTGGACCATTACTGGTCGGTGCTGGGCAGCGATGATTATGTGGCGGCCATGGAGATCCGCCTGTATGAGCGTTTCAACGGCGCGCTCCATGCCCAGCTGTGCCAGGAAATGCGGGAGCTGGCGGAAACGCGCCACCGGGAATGGGTGCGTCTGTTCGCCGACGTGTCACTGGACACCGACACTCTGGTCGGTGTGCGCACTTACATGATGGACGCTCTGCGCGGCATTGCTCTCAGGCGCATCGAGATGGGGCCGGAGGAGCGGGTGCGGCCGGCGCTGGCGTTGCTCAAGACCAGCCTGGTGGGGCTGCTGGCTGAATAATCCCGGGCCGCCATCCCTCTGTAGGAGCTTGCCCTGCAAGCGTTTTTCTGGGGGGCCGGCAGCCCGATTCGCTTGCAAGGCAAGCTCCTACAACGGCTTGGTAGCTCGGTCCGTGGCAAGTGGCCAGGAAGGGCGATTATAAAAAATCAGCTTTGATTGTCGTCACGAAAAGTGGAAAAGTATCGGGCTGATTCCGGCCCGTCCGGGATCGGAAACCCGGAAATGAAAACAACAGGCCGGGACAATCAGGAGCCTTGATGACAACAACAACGTCACAAAAACCGGTGCTACCCGGTCCGGATCGGGACTGGCTGGCACGACATCAGGAGCCGGTGCTGGAGCCGGATCTGGCCATCGTCGACCCGCATCATCATCTGTGGGGGCCGCCGCGCGCCACCTATCTGCAAGCGGATATCGAAACTGATTTGAACGCCGGCCACCGCATCATTGGCACTGTCTTCGTGGAATGCCTGGAACAGTACCGTGACACCGGTCCGGAGCCGATGCGGCCGCTGGGCGAGACCCGTTTTGCCCGGAGTGTGGCGGAGGCCACCGGCGGCCGCGTCTGCACTGGCATCGTCGGTCACGCCGATTTGCGCCTGGGCACTTCGGTGAATCGGGTGCTGGAAGGTCACCTGAAGGAAGGCGGCGGCCGTTTCCGCGGCATTCGCCAGTCCAGCGTCTGGGATCCAGACCCGACGGTACGCACCACCACCCGGATTCCACCGGAGAAGCTGCTGCTGGATCCGAATTTCCGCGAAGGGTTCGCCTGTCTGGCGCCGCTGGGACTGAGCTTCGATTGCTGGACCTACTTCCACCAGTTGCCGGAACTGGAGAATCTGGCGCGGGCGTTCCCCGACACGGTCATCGTGCTGGATCACGTCGGCGGCGTGCTCGGTGTCGGGCCTTACGCCGGGCGTCGTGACGCGCTGTTCCCGGAATGGCGCATGGCGATCGAATCGCTGGCGCGCTGCGCCAATGTACGGATCAAACTGGGTGGTCTGGGCATGCACAGCTGCGGTTTCGGCCTGGATGGTCAGCCGTTACCG
This sequence comes from Alloalcanivorax xenomutans, assembly GCF_900217905.1. GTDB lineage: Bacteria > Pseudomonadota > Gammaproteobacteria > Pseudomonadales > Alcanivoracaceae > Alloalcanivorax > Alloalcanivorax xenomutans. The sequence goes on along the minus strand of NZ_OBMO01000010.1, from coordinate 26,735 downwards.
CCCTCCTCGGAGGCTCTGGTGGAGCTCTGGCGCCCTTATCTGGATGTCTGCCTGTCCGCCTTCGGTGTGGAAAGGGCGATGTTCGAAAGTAACTTCCCGGTGGACCAGGTGTCCTGTTCCTACGCGGTGTTGTGGAACGCCTTCAAACGGTACGCCGCCGGTTTTTCCGAGGCGGAGAAAGCGGCATTGTTCCGGGAAAATGCCATTGAAACGTACCGGTTGGAGATTCCGCAGGGCCAATGATTCGCGGTTGGCGCCACGCCTTTCCACAAACCGGGCTACGAAGCCGCTGTGGTTCCAATCACGATCACTGCTTCCAGAACAGCGGCGTGAACAGCACCAGCAAGGTAAAGATCTCCAGACGGCCGAGCAGCATCAGCAGCGTCATCATCCACTTGGCGGCGGGGGAAATATCGGCGAAGCCGCTGGCCACGCCGCCAATGCCCACACCCAGGTTGTTCAGACTGGCGGCAACACAACTGACCGCTGTGGTCAGGTCCAGGCCGGTGACGGTGAACAGCAGGGTGAAGACCACCGCGATGGTGATGTAAACACCGACAAAGCCCCACACCGCCTGCAGCACCCGATCATTTACCGTATGGCGGCCGAAGCGCAGGGCAAAGGCGCCATTGGGGTAAATCAGCCGCCGCAGTTCGCGAATACTGTGGTGGAACACCAGAGCCCCGCGCACGCTCTTCATGCCGCCACCGGTGGAACCGGCGCTGGCGCCGAGGAAACTGGTGAACACCAGCAAAAAGGGCACGAAACCCGGCCAGGCGGCGGCGTTGGTGCTGGTGTAGCCGGTACCGGTGCTGAACGAGGCTACCTGGAAAGCGGCGTGACGCAGGGTTTCATCGGCGCTCTGGAACACGTTGAAGGCCAGCAGACCCAGGGTCACCAGCAAAATGTAGAGGAACACCATGCCGATGTAGAACCGGAACTCTGGATCACGCACGAAAGTCAGTGGCGAGAGGCCGCGAATGGCGGCGAAATGGAGGGCGAAGTTGGTTCCGCCGATGATAATGAAGACGGTGGTGATCCAGTCGATGGCGGCACTATCCCAATAGGCCATGGACTGATCATGGGTGGAGAAACCGCCGGTGGCCACGGTGCTGAAGCTGTGGGTGATGGCGTCGAACAGGGTCATACCGGCGAGCCAGTAGGCCGAAGCGCATGCCACGGTAATGAACAGGTACAGGTACCACAGCGCCTTGGCGGTTTCGGCGATGCGCGGGGTCAGCTTGGCGTCCTTCATCGGCCCCGGAATCTCCGCTTTGTACAGCTGCATGCCCCCGATGCCCAACATGGGCAGGATCGCCACCGCCAGCACGATAACGCCCATGCCGCCAAACCACTGCAGTTGCTGGCGGTAATAGAGAATCGATTTTGGCAACGTATCCAGACCGGAAAGCACCGAGGCGCCGGTGGTGGTCAGGCCGGACACGGATTCAAACACCGCGTCGGTGAAACCCACCGGAGTGTCGGCGGAAATCAAAAACGGCAGGCCGCCAATCACGCCCAGTACCGACCAGAACAGCGTCACCACCAGGAAGCCGTCACGGGTCTGCAGTTCGGCGCGATGACGGAAGAACGGCAGCCACAGCACCAGGCCGAGCAGCAACGAGATCACGAAGGAGGCCAGGAACGGCCCTTCGCTGCCGTCCTGATAGAAGTAGGACACCGCCACCGGTGGCATCATGGTGAAACTGAACACCACCAACAGCAGGCCGAGCACTTTGGAGATCAGCGCGAAATGCATGGCGCCCCCTCGTCAATGAAAGAGGGGGCGCCCGCTGCCCTGTGTTTTGCTCTCTCCGTCATCATCAACGCAACGGCCTTCATCAGAAGAACGTGAACCCGACCTGGAACAGCTTCTCCACATCGCGGATGCGGCGCCGGTCGATCAGGAACAGGATCACGTGATCGTTCGGTTCGATCACCACGTCATCATGGGCGATCAGCACCCGTTCACCGCGTACCACGGCGCCGATGGTGGTGCCTTCCGGCAAGTCGATGTCCTCGATGGCGCGACCCACCACCTTGGAGGATTTGGCGTCACCGTGAGCAATCGCCTCGATGGCCTCGGCGGCGCCGCGGCGCAGCGAATAGACGTTGACCACGTCACCACGGCGTACATGGGTGAGCAGGCTGCCGATGGTGGATTGCTGCGGTGAGATGGCGATGTCGATGTCATGACCCTGTACCAGGTCCACGTAGGCGGGGTTGGCGATCAGCGTCATCACCTTGCGCGCGCCCAGGCGTTTGGCCAGCAGCGAGGCCATGATGTTGGCCTCGTCGTCGTTGGTCAGAGCGCAGAACACATCGGTGTTCTCGATGTTGGCCTTGAGCAATTCGTCGCGATCGGTGGAGAGGCCCTGCAGCACCACGGTGTGCTCCAGTTTTTCGCCGAGCCAGTCGGCCCGTTGCGGGGAGCGCTCGATGACTTTGACGTTGTAGCGGTGCTGGATGCTTTTCGCCAGGCGATAGCCGATATTGCCGCCGCCGGCGATGAGCACGCGCTTGTAGTTGTGCTCCAGCCGGCGCAGCTCGCTCATTACCGCGCGGATGTCGTTCTTGGCGGCGATGAAGAACACTTCGTCGTCCGCCTCGATGACCGTGTTGCCTTCCGGAATGATGGGCCGGTTGCGGCGGAAAATCGCCGCCACCCGGGTATCCACATTGGGCATGTGCTTGCGCAGTTCACGCAGCTCGTTACCCACCAGTGGGCCGCCGTAATAGGCGCGCACCGCCACCAGTTGCACCCGGCCGCCGGCGAAATTCACCACTTGCAGAGCACCGGGATGTTCGATCAGACGCTTGATATAGTCGGTGACCACCTGCTCGGGGCTGATGATCACGTCGATGGGAATGGCGCTTTCGTTAAACAGCTTGTCGGCGCGGCTGGTGTAATGGGCGGTGCGGATACGGGCGATCTTGGTGGGGGTGCGGAACAGGCTGTACGCCACCTGGCAGGCGACCATGTTGACCTCGTCGGAGTTGGTCACCGCGATCAGCATGTCGGCGTCCTCGGCGCCGGCGTCCTTGAGCACGCTGGGGTAGCAGCCCATGCCCTGCACCGTGCCGATGTCGAGGCGGTCCCCCAGTTCCCGCAGGCGCTCGCCGTCGGTATCAATGACGATGATATCGTTGCGTTCGCCGGCGAGGTTCTCCGCCAACGTGCCGCCCACCTGGCCGGCACCCAGAATAATGATCTTCATGATCGCGGTCCGATCACCCCATGGTTTTGCGCAGGCGGGCCAGATAAAAACCGTCCGGCCCCTGATCCCGCGGCAGCAATTGCCAGCCCCGCGACGCCGGTGACGGATCGCCAATGCCCGGCGTGTCCTCGGTGGCGTCTTCGGTGCGCTCGAGGAACGCACTGATTTGCTGATCGTTTTCGGCGCGCAGCACCGAGCAGGTGGCGTACACCAGCGTACCCCCGGGGCGCAGAAGCGGCCATAGTGCATCCAGCATGCGCGCTTGTAAATCCACCAGTGCCGGCAGGTCCTGGCGGCGGCGGTGCCATTTCACATCCGGTTGACGGCGCAGGATGCCGGTAGCCGAGCAGGGGGCGTCCAGCAGAATGGTGTCAAACGGCTCACCGTCCCACCAGCTTTGCGGTTCGGCGGCGTCACCCCGGAGCACGGTGGCCTCGGCGCCGAGACGCTTGAGCGCCTCACGGACCTGACGCAGGCGCGGCTCGGAAACGTCCAGAGCCACCAGCCGCGCGCCGGGAAAGGCTTCGGCCAACTGCCCGGTCTTGCCGCCGGGCGCGGCGCAGGCGTCGAGTATGCGGGCGCCGTCCGGTACCGCCATCAGGGTCACCGGCAGTTGTGCCGCTTCATCCTGCACCGTCAGTTCGCCCTCGGCGAAACCGGGCAGGGCGGTGACCGGGCGGGGCGGCGACAGATACAGCGCCCAGGGAGAGAGGGCGCCGGCGCGGGCTTCGTCGCCGAATTGTGTCAGCCAATGGTCGCGGTGGTGGTGTCGCTGATTCACCCGCAAGGTCAGCGGTGGCGGCGTCAGACTGGCCTCGGCCATGGCGGCGGCCTGATCCGGCCAGTCGCTTTGCCACTGTTGCCAGAGCCAGTCCGGCAGCGACCAGCGCACCGCGTCGGGGTAGTCGGCGAAGGCGGTGGCGGCGTCAATACGGCTGGCCTTGCGCAACACCGCGTTGGCCAGGCCGCTGGCCCAGCCCGCTTTCAATTTGCGGCATAAGTCCGGATAGGCATTGACCACCGCATGATCGGCGCGGTCGCTGAACCACAGTTCGTAAAGGCCGCACAGGAGCGCCAGACGCACCGGTTGGGCACTGGGTTTGAGCGGCTTGCTCAGTTGTTGATTGAGCCAGTGATTGAGCGGGCGCAGGTAGCGGCAGACACCAAAGCAGAGGTCGCGCATCAGGCCGCCGGCGGCGCCGTCCAGGGCCTGGGCGCGCAGCACTTCGCGCAGACTGGCGCCATCGCCACTGCCGGGCAGCACACGATTGAGGGCGCGTACCGCCACCAGACGGGGGTTGGGGGTGGCCTCAGCCAAGATGACCGCCCCGCGCGAACAGATCCGGGTGGCCGCGCAGTACCTCGGCCACGCTCATCGGCTTCTTGCCTGGCAACTGGATACGCTGCAACCGCAATGCGATGTCGCCGCAGGCCACCACTACGCCGTCGGCGTCGGCGGTGACGATGTCGCCCGGCTCCAGCAGGGTGGTGTCGGCGTCGCACTCCCGCGCTTCCCATACCCGCACGGCCTTGCCATCCAGATCAAACCAGCACACCGGCCAGGGATTGAACGCGCGGATGCGGCAGCTCAGGGCCCGGGCCGGCAGGCGGAAGTCCAGGCGGGCTTCTTCCTTGCTCAGCTTGTGGGCGTAGGTGACGCCATCGTCCGGCTGTGGCTGTGCCCGCTGTAAATGGCCGGGCAGATCCTCCAGCACCGTGACCAGCAGGCGCGCGCCTTGCCCGGCCAGCCGGTCGTGCAGTTCTCCACCGGTTTCACGCTCGCCGATGTCCAGCGCTTCGGCGAGCAGCATGGGGCCGGTATCAAGGCCGGCGTCCATGCGCATGATGGTGGTACCGCTTTGCCGGTCACCGGCCATGATGGCGCGCTGGATCGGCGCCGCGCCACGCCAGCGCGGCAGCAGCGAAGCGTGCACGTTGACGCAGGCCAGCCGGGGGATATCCAGCACCGCCTGGGGGATGATCAGGCCGTAGGCGACCACGATCAGCGCGTCCAGTTCGAGATCGCGAAGCCGGTTCTGGATCGCTTCGTCCTTAAGAGTGGCGGGTTGCAGAACCGGGATGCCGGCGCTCTCCGCCAGCGCTTTGACCGGCCCGGGCTTGACCTTCTTGCCGCGCCCGGCGCCACGGTCCGGCTGGGTCAGCACGGCGACAACGTCATGAGAGCTTTCCAGCAGCGCTTGCAGGCAGCTCGCGGCGAAGTCCGGCGTGCCGGCGAAGGCCAGCCGTAATCGGGAAGATTGTTCGGAATGGGCCACGATGGTGATCCGTCTCCAGGAAGCAGGGCAGCGCCGCCGCCCTGGGGAAATGAGTGTCAGAGCCTGCTCGTGCGTCCGGGGGTGGAAACCTTGAACAGGCTCTTAAACCGGTGCTCAGGCTTGCTGGCGGTGAATTTTCTGCAGTTTCTTCTTGATACGGTCGCGTTTGAGCCGCGATACGTAATCCACGAACAGCTTGCCATCCAGATGATCAATCTCGTGCTGGATGCAGGTGGCGAGCAGGCCGTCGGCCTCCATCTCAAACGGATTGCCGTCCCGGTCCAGGGCCTTGATCATCACCCGCGCCGGCCGCTCCACCTGTTCGTAGAAGCCCGGCACCGACAGGCAGCCCTCCTCATAGGGAGCGAGATCCCCGGTGAGCGGGGTGATCTCCGGATTGATGAACACCAGCGGCTGATCCCGTTCCTCGGAGATGTCGATCACCAGCAAACGCTGATGCACGTTCACCTGGGTCGCCGCCAGACCGATGCCGGATGCCTCGTACATGGTTTCGATCATATCGTCGATCAGTTTGCGAAGCGCGTCATCCACCTGCTCCACCGGTTTTGCTACGGTGCGGAGTCGGGGGTCGGGGAATTCAAGTATTTCCAGTTTGGCCATTTGGGGTCCCGGCTAGTCTGCTGTTGCCAGACTACTTTAGATTTGGTTGCTAACTCTATGATCACGTTGCTAGTATCGAGAATCGGCTCACGCCGATTTGGGGGATGCATCCACAACGTGGGTGCTCATAATCATAAAAGGAAACCACTGATGATCAAAACGCTCCGGCGCCTGGCGGCGGCGTGCGCGATGCTGGTGGTGGCCGCCGGCGTTTCCGCCGTAACCCTGCGCGATAATCACCCGGACGTCTACTACGTCAAGAAAGACGATACTCTCTGGGACATCAGCGGGCGTTTCCTGGAACATCCCTGGCAATGGCCCGAGATCTGGCACGTTAATCCCGCCATCAAGAACCCGCACCTGATTTTTCCCGGTGACGCCATTCGCCTGTCCTGGGTGGATGGTGAACCACGGCTGGAGCTGGATCGCGCCAGCGGTGAGCAAAGCCAGTTGCCCGACGGCACCGTGAAGCTGTCACCCAGGATACGGGAAATGAGCCGCGAGGACGCCATCCCGGCGATTCCGATGAACGCCATCCAAAGCTATCTCAAGCAGGCCCTGGTACTGGAGCGCGCGGATATCAGCGCCGCGCCCTATATTCTCGGTGGGCAGGACCGCCGTGTCATCTTCGGCGGTGGCGATACCGTCCACGCCCGTGACCCGGAGCAGCGTTGGGAAAACGCCGAGCAGCGCTATGGGCTGTATCGAGTGGGGGAAGAATACGTGGACCCGGTCACCGATGAGGTGCTGGGCTACGAGGCCCGTCAGGTCGGTTTGGCCTCGGTGGCGCGTATCGAGGAAGACATGGCCACCATGCGGGTGTTGCGCTCTTCCGAGGACCTGCGGGTGGATGATCGGCTGTTCCCGCAACCGGATCAGCGCGTGCGCGCTTTGCTGTATCCACACGCGCCGGAGGAAAAAGTGGAGGGCCGTATCATCCGCTTCTTCGACCGGATCAGCAGCGTCGCCCGCAATGACGTGGTAGTGATCAACCGCGGCGCCCGGGAAGGCATGGAGGAAGGCCACGTGCTGGATATCTTCCAGCAGGGCGAGCAGGTTCGGGACCGGCAGCAGGATGAGATGGTGCGTCTGCCCCGTACCCGGGCCGGTTCCCTGGTGCTGTTCCGGGTGTTCGAGAAAGTCAGCTATGGGCTGATCATGGAATCCCAGCGCCCGGTTTACATGAACGACGTGGTGGAAAGCCCGGAAGGCAGTTACTAGCCGCGGCCTCAGGCCGATTTACAGAGTCCATAACGCGCACAGGGAGGTGCGTTTTTATGCGAGACCAGCTTGCGCGCCTGGCGTTGGCCAAGGCGTTCGATCCCGCTTCCATGCAGCTCGGCGAGGCCCTGCGCCGCCGGCCCATCGACGAAACCCCGCTGACCCGCTATGCCGAGGCCCTGCCCGGGCGCCTGCCGAATCCGAGCGAACGCCGGCGCTGGCTGACGGCCCCGGAATCCCTCGAGCCGCAGTGGCGACCGCTGGCCGCTCAGGGCTGGCGCTGGCTGGCCCTGGGGGACGAGGATTATCCGCCGCTGCTGGCGGATCTGCCGGACGCGCCGGGGGTGCTGGCGGTACTGGGCGAGGTGTCCGCGCTGGCGCGGCCTCAAATCGCCATGGTCGGGGCCCGTGGCGCGTCCGCCGAAGGGGAGGCCAACGCCTATCGTTTCAGCCGTTGCCTGGCCGCGGCGGGATTCGCCGTCACCAGCGGGCTGGCCCTGGGGGTGGACGGCGCCGCCCACCGTGGCGCCCTTGCCGCCCCCGGGATCACCCTGGCGGTGCTGGGGCATGGTCCCGGCAAGCTCTATCCACCACGCCATCGCCGGCTGGCCGGGGAGATCATCGCCGCCGGCGGAGCCCTGGTCAGTGAATTCGCCCCGGGGCGCCCGCCGTCCCGGCGTTCTTTCCCGCAACGCAACCGGCTCATCAGCGGCCTGAGTCTGGGGGTCGTGGTGGTGGAAGCGGCGCTGCGCAGTGGTTCTCTGATCACCGCCCGCTGTGCCGCCGAGCAGGGGCGGGAAGTGTTCGCCATCCCTGGATCCATTCATAACCCGCTTAGCAAGGGCTGCCATAAACTGCTGCGCGAAGGGGCCAACTGGCTGGAATGTACCGACGATGTGCTGGCGACGTTCGAGGACTTTCATCGCACCGTGGCGCACAGTCCGTCATTGAGCAAGCCGACGCCGCCGTTGCTGCGGTATTTCATCGGCGGTGTGAACAGCCTTGACCAGCTGTGTGAGCGCTCCGGTCTGGCGCCGCCGGAGCTGACCGCGGCGTTGCTGGAACTGGAGCGGGAGGGGCACATCGAACGGGTCGGTGGCGGCTATGTGAGCCGTCCGCCGGGCTGACCCGCCAAGGCTGTCGGGCAGCAATCCGTCCGGTGCTGGCGGGATGGCCGCCACAACGGGTATCCTACGAGCCGACCGGAGAGGCTCTCCCCATTCGTCCTGACGCGCTTTTTAAATGAATCTGCACTTGGACACGGCGGCCCGCATCATTCACGCGGGCGGCGTAATCGCTTACCCCACGGAAACCGTATACGGCCTCGGTTGCGACCCGTTCAATCGTGAGGCGGTGAACAAACTGCTGGCGATCAAATCCCGCCCCTGGCGTAAAGGATTGATTATGGTGGCCGCGGACCTGTCCCAGCTCGACGGGCTGGTCGCCCTGAGTGGAGTCCAGCGCGAGCAACTGGCGTCTATCTGGCCGGCACCGGTGACGTACTTGCTGCCGGCCACCCCGGCGGTTCCAGAGTGGGTTCGCGGCGAACACGCCAAGGTGGCGGTTCGGGTCAGTCCGCACCCGCTGGTGCGGGCCCTGGCCCGGGCCGTGGGCACGCCGATCATCTCCACCAGCGCCAATCGCGCTGGTCAGCCCCCTGCCCGCAATCGTTTTCAGGTGGCTCGGGTAATGGGGGCGGAGCTGGATTTCATCGTCACCGGTGACTGTGACCCCAGGGCCCGCCCCTCCACCATTATCGATCTGGAAACCGGGCAGGTCGTGCGGGCCTGACCGGCGCGACCGCCCAGATAACCACGGAGTAATGCCGATGACCGATGTGGCGCCGCAAGCGGTAAAGCGCTATCTGCTTGAGCTGCAGGACCGCATTTGCCGGGAGCTTGAGGATGAGGACGGTGGGGCCCGCTTCCTCGAGGACGCCTGGGAGCGTCCTGAAGGCGGCGGTGGCCGTAGCCGGGTGATCAGCGAGGGGGCCGTGTTTGAGAAGGGCGGGGTCAACTTCTCCCATGTGTACGGCGAGAGTCTGCCGCCTTCCGCCAGCGCTCATCGGCCGGAGCTGGCCGGCCGCTCTTTTCAGGCCATGGGCGTTTCGCTGGTGCTGCATCCGCACAACCCCTATGTGCCCACCAGTCATGCCAATGTCCGTTTCTTTCTGGCGGAAAAGCCGGGTGAAGCACCGGTATGGTGGTTCGGTGGCGGCTTTGACCTGACGCCCTATTACGGATTCGAAGAGGATGCGGTGGCCTGGCACAGTGTGGCGAGGGACGCCTGCGCGCCGTTCGGTGAGGACCTTTACGCGGAGTTCAAGGCCTGGTGTGACCGCTACTTCTACCTGAAGCACCGGGACGAACCGCGCGGTATTGGCGGGCTGTTCTTCGATGATTTCAACCGGCTCGGTTTTGACCAAAGCTTTGCTTTCATGCGTAGCGTCGGTGACGCCTTCATCCGTGCCTATCGGCCGATCGTGGCGCGCCGCAAGGCCACGCCCTTCGGGGAGCGCCAGCGCCGCTTCCAGCTTTATCGGCGCGGCCGTTACGTGGAATTCAACCTGGTCTACGATCGCGGCACCCTGTTCGGCCTGCAATCCGGCGGCCGTACCGAATCCATCCTCATGTCGTTGCCGCCGCTGGTGCGCTGGGATTACGACTGGCGGCCGCAGCCGGGCAGCGAGGAAGCCGCGTTGTACGAACAGTTCCTGATTCACAAGGAGTGGGTATGACCGATCGCTACGCGGTGTTTGGCAATCCGGTAAGTCATTCCCGGTCACCGGACATCCACCACGCCTTTGCCGCTCAGCGTGGCGAGGACCTCAGCTACGAGCGTATCGAAGCGCCTCTGGACGGCTTCGCTGAATCGGTCGGTGCCTTTTTTCAGGCCGGTGGCAAAGGCGCCAACGTCACCGTGCCGTTCAAGGAACAGGCCCATGATTTGTGCGATGTGCTCACCGAGCGGGCACGACAGGCCGGTGCGGTGAATACGCTGTGGCGGGAGCAGGGTAAATGTTATGGCGACAACACCGACGGCGCTGGGCTGGTTACCGACCTGTGCGATAACCAGGGCTGGGAGTTGCAGGGGCGGCGGATACTGATTCTCGGTGCCGGCGGTGCCGTTCGCGGTGTGCTTGGACCACTGTTGGCGCGCACACCCGCGGCGCTGACTATTGCCAACCGTACCGTGGCACGGGCGCGGAATCTGGTCACGTTATTCCAGAATACGCATTGTCCGGTGGCGGCGGCGGGGCTTGAGGAATTGAGTGGTGACTTCGACGTCATCCTCAACGCCATATCGGCGGGATTACAAGGAGAAATGCCGGCGTTGCCGGCGAGCCTGGTACACCGGGATACGGTGGCCTACGACATGGTTTATGGCCGTCAGCCGACGCCGTTCATGAGATGGGCGGGCGCCGCTGGCGCGGCGGGTATATGCGATGGCCTGGGCATGTTGGTGGAGCAGGCGGCGGAGGCCTTTCAGGTTTGGCGGGGGTGGCGGCCGGACACTCGTCCGGTGCTCAACAGCCTACGGAGCGCGTCATGATTCAGATGCGAAATTGGATCCTTGGTGCCGGCCTTTCCTTCGCTGGCGTATGTGGTGCGGATACGTTTGGTTTCGCCTGGGATAACGACCTGTTCGTCGGTTTGGACAAGAATTACACCAATGGCCTGCGCATCAGTTGGGTTGGCGATGGTCATGGCAAATGCGATGACAACGGTGGCGCTACCTGCGCGGTGGCGCGAGCCCTGGATCCGCTGCCGGGAGTGTCCGCGGCGGATGAGCGCCATGCTCTCACCGTCAGCCTGGAACAGATCATGGTGACGCCCGACGATATCGAGCGTTCCACGCCGGATTACAGTGATGTGCCCTATGTGGGCTACAGCAATATGGAACTGGGCCTGTTCAGTTGGGACACCCATAATCTGTACGGCTACGGTATCAGAGGTGGCGTGGTGGGGCCGGACTCCGGCGCGGAGGAAAGCCAGAAGATCGTCCACAAGGTCACGGGTTCCACCCGGCCAAGGGGGTGGGACAATCAGCTCGGCCCGGATCTCATCGGCGGGGTCTATTTTTTGCACGCCCATCGCTTCCTCAAGCGGGAATACGACAGCGGTTATCAGTTGGAGCTGGGTGGTGCCTGGGGCGTTGACGTCAACAATTTCGACGGCAACGCGCAGAGCGGAGGCTTCATCCGTTTCGGCCGCAACCTGCCCGGCAATTTCATTCCGGATTACGCGGGTATCGGTACCGCCGGGTCCCTGGTGGGACTGTTCGATAACCCCGGGTTCGGCTGGGAGCTGTTCCTGGGGTCATCCGTGCAGTACAACGGCTATTCCTACATCGAGCGTAAGGGCGGGGACTACAACATCGACAAGGAAGACTGGACCGTCACGCTGATCGGTGGGGCCGGTGTTCGCAACGACCGCTTCAGCTTTACCATGACCCTGCAGCACTCCACATCACCGATCCGCGACAGTGATCCGATCAGCTTCGGCAACATGTCGTTCATGTGGGCGATTTAAGGTACTGGTCCTTCAGCTTCACATAATTGCCCGCCACATAGGGCAGGAACGCCAACTCCTCCTCGGTCAGCCGGCGCGCCGGTTTGGCCGGGCTGCCCCGGTACAGCCAACCGCTTTCCAGGCGTTTGCCGGGGCTCACCAGGGTGCCGGCGGCGATCATCACGTCGTCTTCCACCACCGCGCCGTCCATGATCATCGCCTGCATGCCCACCATGACCCGGTTGCCCACGGTGCAGCCATGCAACATGGCCTGGTGGCCAAGAGTGCCATCGTCGCCGATGGTCAGCGGAAAGCCGTCCGGGTTGAAACGGGAGGCGTGGGTAATGTGCAGCACGGCGTTGTCCTGAACGCTGGTGCGGGCGCCAATGCGGATACGGTGCATATCGCCGCGCACCACCGCCCCCGGCCAGATCGAACAGTCCTCGCCCAGGGTTACATCACCGATCACGGTGGCGGCGGGGTCCACATATACCCGTTCGCTCAGTTGCGGTACCTTGTCTTCGAAGCGACGAATCCCCATCTCTTTCTCCCAATCAGGTGAATGCCGTTTATAACGAGAGGCCCCATGAGTCACAACCCGTTGATCGACTACCCGGATCTGCCCCCCTTTTCCGAGATCCGTCCCGAGCATGTCAAACCGGCGGTGGAGCAGCTGATCGCGGATGGCCGTCAGCGAATCGAGTCGGTGCTGAAAACCGGTGACGTGGGCTACCAGGCGCTGGTGGCCGCGCTCGACGAGGAAGACGATCGCCTTGGCAAGGCCTTTGGCCCGGTGGCGCATCTCAACGCGGTGGCTCAGAACGAGGCATTGCGGGAAGCTTACAATGCCTGTTTGCCGCTGCTCAGTGAATACGGCACCGAGGTAGGCCAGAACAGCGCCTTGTTCGCGGCCTATCAGGCGCTCCACGACAGCGCCGAATTCGCTGCTCTCAATGAAGCCCAGCGCAAGGATATTGATAACACCCTGCGTGATTTCCGTTTGTCCGGCGTCGCCCTCGGGGAGGAAGACAAGCGCCGTTACATGGAGAACGCCAAGCGCCTCTCCGAACTCACCACACAGTATGAAAACCAGCTTCTGGACGCCACCCAGAACTGGAAAAAGCATGTTACCGATGAGCAGGAGCTGGAAGGCCTGCCGGAAACCGCGCTGGCCGGTACCGCCGATCGTGCCAGGGCGGAGGGTCTGGATGGCTGGCTGCTGACGCTGGATTTTCCGGTCTATCTGGCGGTCATGAGCCACGCCCGTAATCGCGCCCTGCGCGAGGAAATGTATCGTGCCTTCACCACGCGCGCTTCCGATCAAGGGCCAGACGCCGGCCGTTTCGACAATGGCCCGGTCATGGACGAGATTCTGGCGCTGCGTGATGCCCAGGCCAAACTGCTCGGATTCGGGAGTTATGCGGAGAAATCGCTGGCCACCAAGATGGCCCGCAGCGTCGATGAGGTGATGCATTTCCTTCACGATCTGGCGTTCAAGGCCAAACCTCAGGCAGAGAAGGAATTGCGGGAATTACAGGACTTCGCCGCGGAACAGGGCGCCACGGATCTGCAGCCCTGGGACATTGGGTTCTGGAGCGAGCGTCTGCGTGAAGCCCGTTACGATCTTTCCGACGAAGCACTTCGCCCCTGGTTCCCGGCGGAAAAAGTCATCGATGGCATGTTCGCCGTGGTCGGCAAACTGTTCGGTATCCGCTTCCGTCAACGCCATGATGTGGACACCTGGCATACGGATGTCCGCTTCTTCGAGTTGGTGGACGATGACGGCAGTGTCCGCGCCGCCTTCTACCTGGACATGTACGCGCGCACCGGTAAACGCGGCGGCGCCTGGATGGATGACGCCCGTATTCGCCGCCGCCGGCTGGATGGTTCCCTGCAAACCCCGGTCGCTTACCTGACCTGTAATTTCGCGCCGCCGGCGGGCGGCAAACCGGGTTTGTTAACTCATGACGAGGTGGTGACGCTGTTCCATGAGTTCGGCCATGGTCTGCACCACATGCTCACCGAGCAGGAAGTGTCCGGGATTTCCGGCATTAACGGCGTTGCCTGGGACGCGGTGGAGCTGCCCAGCCAGTTCCTGGAAAACTGGTGCTGGACCGAGGAAGGTCTGGCAATGATCTCCGGCCATTACGAAACCGGCGAACCGCTGCCCAAAGCGATGCTGGACAAGATGCTGGCGGCGAAGAATTTCCAAAGTGCCATGGCCATGATGCGACAGCTGGAATTCTCCCTGTTCGACATGCGTCTGCACGCGGAATACACACCGGAACTGAATATTCAGAATGTACTGGACGAAGTTCGTGATGAAGTGGCGGTGATCCAGCCGCCGGCGTTCAACCGTTTCCAGAACGGGTTCTCACACATCTTCGCCGGCGGCTACGCCGCGGGTTACTACAGCTACAAATGGGCGGAAGTGCTTTCCAGTGATGCCTATTCGCGATTCGAGGAAGAAGGCACATTCAATGAGGAAACTGGCCGTGCATTCCGTGACAACATTCTTGCGTTGGGCGGCAGCCGGGAACCGATGGAACTGTTCAAGGCATTCCGTGGCCGCGAACCGAGCGTGGAACCGCTGTTGCGGCACAGCGGTATCGACGTATAGATAGTCAGGAAATCGCGGCTCCTTAGTGATACTGCTGTGGGAAACTGCCTTGGCAGTGAATGGTCGTGTAGACGTGTCACTGTGCTATGACCACGGTATGGCCCTGCAATCTGAAAATTGTCCAGCGAGTAAGATTATGAAACGTCAATTTATCGCCGGCGCCACCTGTCCGGAATGCGGAAAAATGGACAAGATCCAGCGCGTCATCGATGGTGACAAGCAGTGGATGGAATGCGTCGCCTGTGGTCTGGTACGTGATCTGGACGCGGAACCACAAGCGACGGACGCGAATGTGCAGAAGGTGGACCTGCGCCCACCCGGGAAGCATTAGAAGTTCAGACGATAACCCACGGTCAGAGTGCGCCCCCGGCCCGTGAAATAGCGATCATTATTAACCAGCGCGCTTTGCGAATAATAGGTGACGTACTGCTTGTTCAGTAGATTGGAAAGCGCCACGCTGAGTTGCCCTTTGGGTAATTGATAGCCGATAGCCGCGTCAACCAGGAGGAAGCCGTCAAAGTCTTCGTCCTCGCCGTCGAAGTTCTTGTCGAAAGCGTAGTTGGCCTGCACGATGGAAGTCAGCTTGGGTGACCAGCGTGCCGACCAACTGGTGATCAGGCGGTCGGGAGCCACATTCAGGCCGTTCAGTCGGGCGTCCAGCGAGCCGTCATCATTGCTGTCGTAACGGCCGCGCATATGGGAATAGGACAGCTTGCCGCTATGATTTGGTGTGAACTGGTACCCGAGAGTGCCCTCGATGCCGTCGATCTTCGTTTTCTCCCGCCGCATCACGAACGCATCGTTTTCCAATTCCACGCGGGTACCGAAATCCGATGAGGAAACGTAATAACTCACCTCGGCATTGAATGGACCGTCCTGATAACGAACACCGCCTTCCACGTTATCGGTGACGATCGGGCGCAGGTTCTGGAAGTCTTCCACTGACCGGCCAGGGTCCTGAATGCCTCTCAGAACGCGACCCACATCGGGAAGCGCGAACCCTTCCGAGTAGCTGGCGAACAGGCTCCAGTTATCCCGCGGCGCCCAGACCAATCCCACGTTATACAGAGTGTCATTGAAGCTGGGGTCGCCGCCTTCAACATACACACCATTATTGGCGGCCACGGTGTGATAGCCGTCGATCTTCAACTCCGCATATTCATAACGGGCGCCGGCGGAGAGCGTCAGGGAGTCAATGGGTTTGAGCTGAATCTGGATGAAGGGCGAGAGATCGGTGTACTCCACTTCCGGCACGTAGGTGCGGTCGGTCAGCCACAGGAACTGCTCGGTATTATCAAACAGGGTGTCGAAGCCGCCGGTGAGTTTCAGCCGGCCATTCCAGAGGCCGTCCTTGGTCAGGGAAACCTTGGTGCCGTACTTGGTGGTTTCCGCCATGGTTTGGTCGTAAAGTCTGCCTGGAGCCGGGACGATGGCCGGGTCCTGAAAAGAATTGGAATCAGTGGCACCGAACAGCGACTCGTAGTCCTGATAAAACGCCAGAGCGCTGAACTGCATACCCGCCAGATCGTAGTGGTCGTAACTGAGGCCGGTGGTCCACACTTCGTTGTAAGGCGCGTCGCCTTCGGGGGTGCCACGAGTGGAGGTGGTCGGTACACCATCGTCCCGTTTTCCGGTAACGCTGACGTACTCATTCAGGCCTTTGATCCGGTACCGGTTCACGCTCAACTGCAAACGCTGATTGTCATCCAGCCAGTAAGCCAGTTTCCCCATGGCGTCATAGGCGCGCGAATTCATCAGGTCACCCTGGGTGTTGTCCACCCCGATCAGGTGATTGTCGCCATCCAGGAACATGCCCTGTTCCTCGTAACCAAGGGCGAACAGATAATCGACGTTGCCGGCGTTGCCGCTCACACCGTAATGGGTTTTATAGCTTAGCGTTTCCGATTTCATTTCGGAGGTGGGAGTGGAGACCTGTACGTCGATGTTTTGATTCAGAGAGCCGGGTTCGGGTCTTTTGGTAATCAGGTTGATGACCCCACCGGTGGCGCCCAGGCCATTGGTGGCGTTGGCGCCCTGAATCACCTCGATGCGCTCGACCATGGCGAAGTCGATGGTGTGCATTTCCCGCCCGGTGGGGCGCAGCGGATTGGATTGGGGAATACCATCGATCAGTACCAAAGGCGTGCGGCCACGCAGGGTCTCGCCGCTGCCGCTCATTTTCTGACGGCTGGGCGAGAACGAGGGCAGCAGATTGCTCAGGATTTGGGAGGAATCGGAGGTGATTCGGCGCTGTTCCTCGATCTCCTCTTTCTGGATGATCCGGACCACCTGGGGAGAGTCTTCTTGCGTGGTACCGGTTCGGGAGGCGGTGACAACCACGGGGTCGAGAACATGGTTCTGGGGCGGTTCGGCGGCATATACCGGGCATGCCAATACCAGCCCGATGGCCGATGCCGGCCAGAGCTGTCTGTGGTGCATGGGGATTCTCCCTTACCTCGAAAAACACGAAAGGACAACGAGACGTTCTTGGCCGGAAAGCTTGCCAGGAACATTAATCACGAATGAAAACCATTATCATATCATGTAAGAAATGTAAGTCAATGAAGGGTGTTGGCATGCAGGGCGGACCGGCCGCCCTTGGTGAACAAAGACCTTGTATTCGTAAAACAATGACACTAAGGCGTTACTTGACGGAGATAACGCTGGTCATGGAGAGCGGTCCTTATGTATATAAAAGCAACCCTCGTACAAAGGATTGTGTAATGAACAAATACATAGCGGAATGTTTTGGGACTTTTTGGCTCGTTCTTGGTGGTTGTGGCAGCGCGGTCCTGGCCGCCGCCTTCCCGGAACTGGGTATCGGTTTCGTGGGGGTGGCCTTGGCGTTCGGGCTTACCGTCCTGACTATGGCGTTTGCCATCGGGCACATCTCTGGCTGCCATCTGAACCCGGCGGTCTCGGTGGGATTGTGGGCCGGCGGACGTTTCCCTGGTGGACAGGTGATCCCCTATATTCTGGCTCAGGTGATCGGGGCGGTCATCGCTGGCGGTGTGCTCTACCTGATCGCCTCTGGCAAGGCGGGCTTCGACGTGAGTGGTGGCTTCGCTTCCAACGGCTATGGCGAACACTCTCCCGGTGGCTACTCTCTGATGGCTGCCGCATTGACTGAGATGGTGATGACGGCAATGTTTCTGATCATCATCATGGGCTCGACCCATGGCAGTGCCCCGCAAGGCTTTGCTCCCATCGCCATTGGCCTGGGACTGACTCTGATCCACCTGATCAGCATTCCTGTCACCAACACCTCGGTGAACCCGGCGCGCAGCACCGGAGTGGCGCTCTATGTTGGAGACTGGGCCACCGCGCAACTGTGGCTGTTCTGGGTGGCGCCAATGGTGGGCGGAGTTTCGGGGGCGCTCATTTACCGTGCGCTGCTTACCAGAAATAATGAATAGAGAAATTAATATAAATCAATGTATTGATATAAATTTCTAAAATGGGGCAATGGAGCTGATATTTATCCGTTTATCAGGGAAATGTAAAATATTCCGTGATTAGGTTTCCTCCGACATGCACTGTGCTAGCTTGGAAATGGGCATTGTTTTGTGATGCCCATCACAACGGCGCGATTATTCCAAAACGGGATTTTTAGAGGGAACTGAACGATGCGCACTTTCAAACTGGCTGTGTTGATGGCCTCAACACTTTCTACTTCCGTTGTCTTCGCCAATAGCGGCGAGGTGTATTTTAATGGGGTAGTTACGGACACCACCTGTACGGTGGGCGTGGCACAGAACGGTGTTCTGCAAGCCGACAACACCGTGACGCTGGCTCCGATCGCTACCGCCGACTTCGTTGCGGCGGACACACCATATTCGCCGGCTGCTTTTTCTTTGGTTGCCACCGATGCTGGCAGTGCGACCTGTGATCTCACCGGCCTTGGCGCTACGGTTCTATGGACTGGACAAGCCTATGCGGGACACAACATTCTCGAAAATATCGCCACGGACCCCGCCGCTTCTGTCGGTGTGATGTTGCTGCAACAGGATGGCACCACGCCAGTGCAGATCAATGGGGCTTCGGTAGGCATTGTTGATGCCTCATCGGGTGAACTTCAGTTCAACGCCGCCTATGGCACAACGGATACGGCCACCGTGACAGCGGGGCATGTTCGTGCCGTGGCCAACTACTCGGTGGTATTCAACTAAGTACCGAACCGGAAGGGGGAATAGAGGTTCCCCGTCCCATCGTTTAACTGATCTGGTGCGCTATGGCCCCAAGGAGTGGGTGGGTAGGCGCGTGCCTGATGGGTGCGATACTGTTTGTCGGCGCGACGACCATGGTTCGGGCCGGGGGGGCGGATCGGCAACTGGAACAGGGTGTGAGAGAGGGTACGCTTGAATTCAACCCTCACTTTCTGTCTCTGGAAGGTGGACAATCCGCCGTAAGTCTCCAGTCCCTGGCCCGTGATCGGAAACTACCCGCCGGTGAATACCAGGTTGACGTGCTGGTGAATGGCCAACCCGTGGGGCGCATGCCCGTTGCTTTCAACCAGTCGGAGGACGCCTCCGGACTGACTCCTTGTCTCTCGGCGCGGAGTGCTGAGTGGCTTGGGATTAATTCTGCTTACTTGTTGGTTCGGGGGGTGGCGCCGGAATACAGTGGTTGTGACCTTCTTTATTTTATGGAGCAGGCCGAGGCCCATTTTCGACCGGACCGATTGGTACTTGAGCTCAGCATTCCTCAGGCGGCTCTGCAGCGTCGTGCCGCTGATTACATTGATTCGGATGAGTGGGACCAGGGTATTACCGCGTTACGCCTGGATTATACCGTCAATCATGCCTGGAATGAGGAAGCTGATGGAGGGCGCTACCGCGACGAATACGGAGACTTCCGCCTTGGAGTCGATTGGCGGGGTTGGCATATACGCAGCAGCCATGTGTATCAGCGCGACGACCGTGAACGGGGGCGGTGGGCGGATCGGGAGATGTACGCCTATCGGGCCTTGCCTGGAGTTCGCGGAGAGCTGACGCTGGGCGAGAGTTTTACTCGGAGCCGTATCAACGAAAGCCTCCCGTATACTGGTATTCAGCTGCGCTCCGATACCGCCATGCTGCCAGTTTCCCAGCAGGGCTTTTCTCCGGTGATTCGTGGTATTGCACGGGGTAATGCCAGGGTCGTGGTACGTCAGAACGGATTCGTTATTTATAGCACCTATGTTCCGCCTGGTGCCTTCTCCATTGATGATCTACCTTCCTTGAGCAATGGTGACCTAGACGTTGAGATCCAGGAACAGGATGGTGAGATACGCCGATTCAGTCAGCCTTACAGTCTGGTTCCCAATCTGGTTCGGGAAGGGTTCTGGGAATACAGCCTGGTGGCGGGTCGCTATCGCAGTGATCATGGCGATGAACCTGGTTTTGTGCAAACAGAGTTGAGTCACGGTTTGCCGGGAAATGTAACCGCCTATGGCTCACTGACGATCAGCGAGAATTATTATAATGGCCTGGCTGGTGTGGGGTTGAACCTGGGTAGGGTTGGGAGTGTCTCCGCCGATATTACCCACGCGCGGACACGCACATGGAACGAGGATATCTGGCATGGTCAAAGTTACCGTCTGCTGTACGCGAAGGGGTTGCGACGGGGAACCAATTTACAGTTATTAGGTTACCGCTACTCCTCGGAGCGTTTTCGCACTTTCAATGAAGCCGTTCTTATGCAGGACCAAAGCGTCGTTTTAGTACTGGGTCGCAAGCAGAGAATGGAAGCCACAATATCTCAGAATCTGGGACGCTATGGATCGGCTTATGTTTCCGCCAGCCAGGAAAGCTATTGGCATAACAATAATCGCCAGAGTCTCTTTTCTTTAGGCTATAACGGGCATGTCGGGCCTCTGAGCTTTGGGTTGACCGTCACCGATAGCCGCTATCAGGGCGCGGAGCGCGAACGACTGTATATGTTGTCCTTGAGCTTGCCACTTGATACTCCGGTCAGTCGTGGCTATGTCGACTACCGGCTGACTGTCGATGAAGACGGCAATGCGGACCATGGAATCGGTACCAGTGGGATGCTGAGCGAACATCCTGAATGGTCCTATGGTATCCGGGCCGGGCACCAGGAGGAGCAGAGGAGAAACAATGGTAATGCACAGCTGGCCTATGCCGGCGATCGTATCGGATTATCCGTCGGAGCCGCTTTCGATGGTGACAGCCGCAGGCAATACCTACAGGCACAGGGCTCGGCGGTTCTGCATCAAGCCGGGTTAGCCTTTGGGCGGGGAGTTGGTGAGACTGCGTTGTTGGCCTATGTTCCGAAAGTCCAGGGTGCCAGTTTTGCCAGCGGCGCCGCCCCCGTGCGAACTGATTCCAACGGGTATGCGTTGCTACCCTATGCTCAGCCGTATCGACCGAATCGCCTACGGGTTGGCCTGGAATCCGTGGATTACGATGTGGAGGTGCCCGGTCGTTCTCAATCAGTGGTGCCAGAAAGAGGGGCAATCGCCAGAGTGGTTTTTCCGGCGCACCGAGTTAAGCGTTTCCTCGTTTCTCTGGAGTGGCCTGACGCGGAGACCTTGCCATTGGGAGCTGAGGTTCTGAACGAGCAGTCCGACGTTGTTGGCATGGTGGCCGAGCATAGTCGGGCGATGATCACCGTGAAATCAACTGATAAGGGCTGGTTTCGCGTACACCTGGACGATCGCGTTTGCCGATTCAGGATTGCTCTGGAGCGCTTGACGGCGGTGACGGAAACAGCAGTGGAAACAATATCGAAACAGTGCGAGCTGTGATGCCAGAGAGGAGAAACACTATGAGCGTGGTGGCGCGTAGCGGAATAATATCCGCTCTGATATGGATGCTCGTCTCATCCACTCATGCTGCCTTCGTACTGGGAAGTACCCGGATCGTTTTCGATGAAGATGACCGGGATGTCAGTCTGGCGGTGACCAATACTTCGTCGATAGCCTATGCCGGTCAGGTGTGGCTGGACCCTTTTCCCGTGGGTGAGAAAAACGATGGTGAACCCCCTTCGTACTTCGCGGTAACGCCACCTCTTTTCCGGCTGGAGAGTGGGAAAGAGCAATTACTTCGTTTCTTCCGTACGGAAGGTGTTTTGCCAAAGGATAAAGAAAGCGTGTTCTGGTTGAACGTTCAGGAAATCCCGCCTCAGGTGAAAGGAAAAAATGTTGTCCAGTTTGCTCAGAGAGTGCGGATCAAACTGTTCTACCGGCCCCGGAGTATGCTCGGCACCGATTCCAGGGAAGCGGCAAGAAAGCTCGGCGCTGCTTTTTCCGGGGGCAGGCTGGCCCTTTCCAACAACAGCCCGTTTTCCATCTCCTTTATTCAGATGGTAATTAAAAAAGGCGGGAAGGAATGGTCTCTTAAGGAGCCGGCCATGATACTGCCCAAACATATGGAAATGGTGTCATTGCCACCCGGGGTCACACCTCCATTTAAGGTTTATTTTCGTTACATCAGTGATTATGGTGGCCACCACGATGGTCCTATCCTTGAGGTGAAAGGGTGAAAACCTTGCAATGGACCATGGGGCTCATGCTGTACCTTCTGCTATTTCCGGAATTGGCGTCGGCAATCGGGTTTTGTAATGGCGGGCCTTATACGCAGACGGTCACCTTTCAGCGAGATGGTTTGTCCGTGCGTGTGCCTCAGGATGACGCAGGACAGCACGTACTGGTGATTCAGCAGGATTCCACCTATACCGGCTGCACCAGCCTCGGCCTGCTTCCCTCTGTATCCAGTACTATAAACAGCAGCTTTGGTAATGGTGGGAACAGTACTGCCCCGGCAGCGGCCGGTTTGCCAGCGGGATTCAGCGGAATAAGCGCCCGCCGCTTCCAGGTTAACGGAAACATTTACATTCAGAATTTTTTTGAGATTATAAGCAGTAGCAGTAGCGTTTATTGTGGTCTCACCGGCGGATTATGTGATCTCAGTCTGATCGGCTTGCAAATCGGCTCTTCGGTTACATTTCGCACTTACACAGTGCTGGTGGTCGACGGTATCAATAGCCTCATCGGTACCACGCAGTCAGTTTCCAGCTCCCTGGGGCGTCTGACCGTTACCCAAGGCCTTTTGGGGTCGATCTATGTGGACGTAAATGCAGGTCTGAACTATGTGTTCGACCGCGCCAGTTGTGACCTTGTGGATGTCTCTCAGGTGATCAATCTGCCGACAGTGGGTAGCACGGATATCACTACGGGTGGTTTCGCGGGAAGTACGGATTTCGATATTCGTTTGAACAACTGTGTCGTACCCCGGTCGTTGTCCATCAGCACCAGCACCTTCGCCGGCTCATTGATTCGAATGACTTTCCTTCCCTCCTCGGGGCAGTTGGCTTCGGGCAGCGGCACGGATTTGCTGCCCGCTGATGCCGGACAGCCTGGTGTGGCCGGTGGTGTGGCGTTCCAGATTCGCCAGCGTGCCAGCAACGCTCCAGTAGTGTTGGATGGCGCAACTGAAATCACGGCGCCGTTTGGTGGCCGTGATCCGGCCGATACCACCGAAATCTTTCAGTTCAAGGTGGGACTGGTGCCGGTGGCTGGGGAAACCGTGGTCCCCGGCCTGTTGAGTGGTGCGGTGACATTCGAAGTGGAATACCGATAGTAGGGAGAGGCATTGTTACAATCCGCACGGCCAAGCCGGCCGCGATTATCACGACTATAGGAAAGGCGAGTTTGCGAGAAAATGGCGGAAATACAAGCCGCCGCCAATCACTGTCATGATCGCTGGCAAGAATGTTGGCTCCGCACCCAGTAAAGCATGGAAGAAACTTCGTGGTGGCGCCCCTGCGACTGTCGGGGTCAGTGAAAAGGTCGATAACGCTCAAAGACGTGCGTAACGGTAAAAGCCAATGCGCTCAGGGCCGCCAGAAAGAGGACGACGGAGATAATACCCAGCACGGTGCCGACCAGCGTAGCCGTGCGGCCTTCCGGGTTCATGCGACCTTCATGCATGGCGCGCAGATCTTGTACACCGAGAACCCAGGCCATGATGCCTAGAGGTTGGATCGCAAGTAGTGAAACCAGGCCGAGGGCGAGTACCGGGGAGCCGTGGTGATGGGTGGACTGTTGGGCCTCTTCCTCGGTTGAACCTGGAGAACGATGTCGGCATCCGGAAAAAGCCGCGCCGATCAAAAGGAGCAATAGGGAAAGGGTCAGCACGCCCAGGACGCTGCCGCTGATCAAGGCGAGATCTGGCAACGGGCCTCCTGTCGGCAGCCAAAGGCTGACAATGAAGCCGTAAGCCATCGGCAAGAGCACCAGAATGCTGGCGATGAACATGAGCAACGCGGCTTTCCGATCGCGCCATAACAGCAGCACCGTGAAACTGATACCGACACCAAACTGAACCAGGGTCCGCAAGCCGGATGGCACGGAGAGCATGGTTGAGCTCGAAACACCGAGAATAAAACAACCCGCCGTGAGCAGAGCCAGAATAAAGACGGTGCAGACGATGATACCGAGGATCATGCCAACCAGGGTGCTGTCCTTTCCTGTTGTTGCCATACGGCCTTCGCGCATGGCACGCAGATCCCGGGCGCCAAGGATCCAGGCAAGCAATCCGACCGGTGGCAGCAGAAAGGAAATCAGGCCAAGCGTCGCAATCAGAGCGCCCCGATGGGCGGGCACCCGGGATGTCCGGTCAGTGTCCAAAGTAACGGTTGCTGGAGGAGAGCCACGCCGGACGACGACGGCGGACATCAGCAACAGAACGGTGGAGACGCCGAGCATGCTGTGGATGCTGTTGTTGATAAAAACGCCGGTGATCGATGGTAGTCTGAGAAACGACAGCGCCGGTGCAAGAGCGCCGTAGCCCATATCCAGGAGCATCAGAACGCTTGCGATCAGAACCAGAAGGGCGGGCACGCGATAATGCCGCATGTGCTTTGCGCTCAGCGAGACCCCGACCAGGAAAGGGATCAGCAGTTGCAGGAGATTAAAAGCGGTGAGGATCGACAGATCTGAATCGGATGACATGGAGTTCCTTCTCCTGAAAACAATAAAATCCAAGTTTCAGTGCAATATTGGCGGGGCGCCGCCGCGGCGCCCGCGCCAAATGAGCCCGCTCAATAGCTCCAATTGCTGTTGAGCAAAGCGGTGATAAAGAACCCCACGGCGATCAAGGTAAGCACGAACAGGACAATGGCGATAATGCCCAGGATCATGCCTGCCATGGTGGTGCCCCGGCCCTCCGGATCCATACGGCCTTCACGCATGGCACGCAGATCCTGCACGCCGATCACCCAGGGGGCGATGCCAAGAGGCTGGAACACCAGCAAGGAGATCAGACCGAGCGTCAGCACAAGCGCGCCCCGATGATTCGGCGCCTGGGCCAGTTGGGGCGGGACATGGGAAAGACCCGCGCCAGAGTCTTGATCGGCATTGCCGCCGGGAGCTGATTGTCCCTGCCCGCGGCCAACGAAAGCCGCGGAGATCAGCAAAATGGTCGCGGACAATGTGAGGATGGCATACACACCACCATTGATGGCGCCGAACACCTCCCAGGACAGGGCATCGCCTACCAGAGGGATGATGAAAACCTGAGAGACAACGTTGTAGCCACCTTCCAGGAACAGCAAGACACTGGCGATGATCACCAGAAGAGCGGCTTTGCGCACCCGCTGCATGTGGATGGCGCCGAGGGTGATGCCGACAATAGCGGGTATAAGCAGGGGAAGCGCATACATAAGCGCGACCAGGGCCTGGCCTGGATCGAACATGGGAGCTCCTTCTCGTTGAAGCGGACAATGAGCGCGATGATCGCATAGGAGTGTGGATGGGCGCCAATCAGCGGGAACGGTATGCGGTTGCTCCCGGGGTTCTCTCGATGCTGATCATCTCTCGTCGGTGAGAGTAAGGGGGCCGCCTTTGTTCAGAGTTTTGGCGACTTCCCCGGCGGTTTTGCCGCCGAAGCCTTCCTCTCCGGCGGACAGTCGCAGGCTGCCTGTATCAATGACGCTCTGCAAGGTGGGGGAGGTCAGCAGATGGCCATCCACGAACAGATGGATTTGCCGGCCCACTCGGGTCCGGGTGAAATCGGCCAGAGCTTTCCGGCTTTTCGGGTCGAGCTTCACATCGATCACGTCCCGGGCCGTATCGAGTGATCTGCTCTGTTCCGCGTTCTCCACGTTCAGCCTCAGCGTTTCGGCCTGTATGGTGGTGGAAAGCAGCAACATCGGAAGACATTTCAGAATACGCATGGTTTAATTGTCCTTCTCCAACCCATTGGTAAACGCAAGCAGGTCTCCGTCGCGGAAGACGAACAGAGCGCTTGATAGCGAATAGGGTGACTCCGCCGCCATATCGGTGGCGACCCGGCGAAGTTTGCCGAGACTCTCCTCATCCTCGCTGCCACAGATCATCAGCCTGTCGCGGGCGGGAATGGCCAGAACCGGTTCGCCGGCCACCTCCAGCCGCTCACGCCAGTGTTCGAACAACAGCGCCATGCTGGCTTCGTAGTTGGTGTCCAGGGTCACGAAGTAGCGGCCGTCACCGCCTTTCAGCTGAAGATGGGGTAGCCAATGCCGATGCAGATTGTCGAGGGCAAGCTGGTGCAGGACCTCCCGGTCACCGCCGAATTTTTCCAGCACTTCGCCACCGACAAAGCGCATCTGTTCGCCGCTGTCTTCCACATAAGTGATCAGCAGTTCGTCGTTGCTCAGAGGGCGGGTGAGGAAAGGCATCTGCTCGGGGGTGGCGTCGGGAAACGCCTGGCGCATCTGCTCCAGAGAGGCGTCGAGCCAGGCGCGGGTCTTGATGACCGGCAGGACCACGGCCTCGTCCTGGGTTTGCGTCACCTGATCCTGGCTGCGGATATAGGTGTGGATGATCTGATCCAGGTTTTCCGGATCGTGCCGATAGGTGTCATAGGCGTTGTCCAGGAAATGGCAAATTTCCCAACCGGCTTCACTGTCCCAGCGCACCGAGAAGCGATTGGTGTCATCGGATTGGATGCGCACTTCGGCGGGACCGAGAAGCTCCTTCACCGTGGCGGCATAGCGTTGCGCGAAGGCGTTCGCATCAAGCAGGTTACCGTTACCGGAAGAAGGGGTCGGCTTCTTGCCGAAAAGACGGCGGAGCAATTCCATGCTCTGACTCCTTTACCCTTGGCGGGCTTGTCGTCCTATGGAGTGGACAGCATACGCTAAAGATGGCGTGCCTCTCAGCCATAAACTCAGAGGTCGCTACGAAACCGCTGTGGGAGATTCTATGGTGCCCTGCAACGCTTAAAAGAGCTTTGCGGGGCAATATTCTTGTTGCTGCTTCATCAGGGCGAAGGCGGTGCGGGCG
>NZ_OBMO01000027.1 GCF_900217905.1 Alloalcanivorax xenomutans | reverse complement strand
CAGCTCTGCAAGCGAATCCTTTAGGCCGTGAAACACCATTCGCTTGCAGGGCAAGCTCCTACAGTGGCCTTGTGGCTACCTCTGCGTTTGGGTCCGGCATCAGAGGTCCGGCGTCCACTCCCGGTCCGGGTCGTGGGCCAGGAATTCCGGGCGCCGGCGGCGCGCGGCGAACGGTGCCTGGCAGCGGTTATCGCGGCGGTTATAGACGAAAAACACATTACTGCGCGGGTCCGGCGACATATTGGCGTTGGAGCCGTGCAGCGTGTTGCAGTCGAACAGCAGCAGACCACCGGCGGCACCGGTGGGCGCCTCGATACCGTGCCGCCGGATCAACTCCGCCAGGATCGCCTCGCCGGGAACACCGATCTCCTGCCGTTGCAATGACTGTTCATGATGATTTTCCGGAGTCTCACCGAGACAGGGCACGAACACTTTGTGCGACCCCGGGATCAGCATCAGAGGGCCGTTGAAAGTGTGATTGTCGGTGAGCACGATGGAAGCGCTGACCGCGTGCATGGCCGGCATGCCATCCTCCGCGTGCCAGGTCTCGAAGTCCGAATGCCAGTTGAACCCCTTGCCCTTGAAGCCGGGTTTGTAGTTGATCCGGGACTGATGCACATAGGGTTCACCGCCCAGAATCTGGCGGGCCCGGCCGATCAAACGCGGGTCCTCCGCCAGTTGGCGGAAACGCCGGGACAGGAAGTGCACCGCGAACAGAGAACGGATTTCACGGCTGTCCGGCTCCGTGATGGTGAAAGGGCGCCCTCGAAATGACGGCGTATTCATCAGCGATGACATTTCCCGCCGCAGCGCCGCGACCTCGCCGGCATTGAGAAAGCCGGGTTCGAACAGAAAGCCCTGACGTTCAAACCGCTCCAGTTGATCCGCGGACAGCGGGCCCTGTCCGGCGTCGCCTTTGACCACTGCCTCACGGCGTTGCAGCCAGGGAAGGTCCGGAGTCCGCGCAAGGCGGGTGGGATAGGGGTCGTTTCCAGACCGGAAAGACCTGGGATAAGACTGACGTGATAGCGTCGGTGCTGACATCAAATCACCTCCGAGATTTGCGATCAGTTCCAGCGCGGCGGCACGATCCGCCTGTTGCCTGGGTGTTCAATAACCTTTTCAGTGACTGAGAAAATCCACGAACGGAACCTTCAGTGGTGAGGGATGATGGTGGCCACAAGAAAAATTTCAAGAGCCTTGCCGCACACCCGCGCCACGGAAGCCACGCCGATTCATACCAACCTGCCGGTATTGCCACGGGGCTGTCCTGACGTCCCTTTCGGCGTACAGTAACCCCTCGATCGGCCCGGTTTGGCCGGCATCAAAGGGAGAGACAGATGGGATTCGATTTCAACGACACGCGCGTGGTGGTGGCCGGCGGCAGCCGTGGCATCGGCCGCGCCATCGCCCTGGCGTTCGCGGCGGCCGGCGCCCGGGTCTCGGTCTGCGCCCGTGGCGCCGAGACGCTGGACGCCTTGCGCCAGGACGCCGCCGCCAAGGGGTGGGAACTGCATGTAGCCACCTGCGACCTGGGTGATAAGACCGCTATCGACGGCTATATCCGTGATGCGGCACAAGCCCTCGGCGGGCTCGACGTACTGGTCAACTGCGCTTCGGCCTTCGGACGCGGTGATGACGAAAGCGGCTGGGGCATGAGCATGAACGTGGATCTGATGGGCACGGTGCGCGCCTGTCACGCTAGCCTGCCGTATCTGCGGGAATCTTCCCGGGCGTCGATCATCAACCTGACCTCCATCGCCCAATTCCACCCCTCCGTTCGCACCGCCCCCTATGCCGCGGTAAAGGCGGCGGTGAGTCACTACACCAGCAGCCTGGCGTTGCGGCTGGCCGGCGACGGGATCCGCGTCAACGCGGTGGCACCAGGGTCAGTGGAATTTCCCGGCGGTGTCTGGGACGACGCCCGCCGCGATAATCCAACGCTGTATCAAAATATCCTGGCCGGCATCCCGTTCGGCCGCTTTGGCGCGCCGGATGACATCGCCGAACCGGTGCTGTTCCTGGCTTCCCCGCAGGCGCGCTGGATCACCGGCCAGACGCTGGCGGTGGACGGCGGCCAGTTGCTCAGCTGAGATGGCCAACTCCACGCAGCGGCTGTTCTTCGACCTGGTGGACCTGCGCCTGTTCATCAATATCGCCGAAGCCAACAGCCTGACCCGTGGCGCCGAACGCTCCTGCCTGTCCCTGGCGGCGGCGAGCATGCGCATCAAGAATCTGGAAGATGCCATCGGTACCCGTCTGCTCAACCGCGCCAGCCAGGGCGTGACACTCACCCCCGCCGGTCAGGCCATGTTGCGCAACGCCTTGCGCATTCTGCAGCAAAGCGAACGCCTGCTCGGCGATCTGGCGGAGTACGGCCAGGGAGTCAAAGGCCGGGTGCGCCTGTTTGCCAACACCACTGCCATGACCGAGTTCCTGCCCGCCGCGCTGGGCCGGTTCCTGTCCGACCATCCGCGGGTGGATATGGATCTGCGCGAGCGGCTCAGCCACGACATCGTCAAGGCGGTCCAGGACGGCGCCACCGACATTGGCATCGTCGCCGGCTCGGTGTCCACCGAAGGCCTGCAAGCCCTTCCCTATCACGGCGACCGGCTGGTGCTGGCCACCGCCCTGAACCATCCCCTGGCCAGTCGTGCGCGGCTGGCGTTCAAGGAGGCGCTGGGCCACGACTTCGTGTCCCTGCACTCCGGCAGCGCCATCCACACCTTCATGGCCCAGGTGGCTAGTGAGCTGGGCCTGGATACCCAGATCCGTGTCCAGGTTTCCAGTTTTGACGCGCTGTGCCGCATGGTGGAAGCGAATGCCGGCATCGGTCTGCTGCCCCGCTCCGCGGCGCGCCGGCTGGCCCAGTCCATGGATATCCATGTCATCGAGCTGTCCGACGCCTGGGCCGAACGGGAGATGAAAATCTGTGTGCGGGAACTGGAAGCGCTACCAACCTTCGCCCGGGAGTTGGTGGATTATCTGTTGGCGACGCCAGGGCCGGCCAGTTGACGCCCAGCGTTCCTGTTTGTGTTTGCCACCGGCCTTCGTCTGCAAGGCAGACTCCCACAGCGGCTTCGTCGGCGCTTTTTGTAGGAGCCTGCCCCGCAGGCGAATATCATCATCCCAGCTTTGTCCCTTAGCTCACCAGGTTCGGCAACCATAGCGCCAGTTGCGGGAAGCTGCTCAGCAATAGCAGCAACAGCGCTTCACACAGCAGGAACCAGAGCAGGCCCTTGAACACGGTGCCCAAAGCCACCTGGTCACCCACCACGCTCTTCACCACGTAGACGTTCATGCCTACCGGCGGCGTCAGCAGTCCGACCTCGATCAGCTTCACCACCAGCACGCCGATCCAGATCAGATCCATGTTCAGGGCATGGAATACTGGCAAGAACACCGGCAGGGTCAGCAGCATCACCCCCAGCGGATCGAGGAACATACCCAGTACCAGGTAAACCAGCACCAGTGCCAGCAAGGCCCAGGCCACGGTCATATCCATGGACGTCACCAGCTCCACCAATCCGGTGGAAAGGCCGGCCATGGCCAGGAAGCGGGTCAGCATGACCGCGCCAATGGCAATGAAGAAAATCGATGCGGTGGTACGCAGAGCTTCCGCCAGCGACGCGCAAAAGGCACGCCAGGGCAAACGCCGTTGCAGCAGCGCAATGGCCAGTGTCATGGCGGCTCCGAGAGCCCCGGCTTCGGTGGGGCTGGCGACACCGCCGTAGATACTGCCGAGCACGCCCAGCACCAACAACGGCAATGGCCATACCGCGCGCAGACTGGCCATGCGTTCCGCCCAGCTCACCTGCTCATGCCGTTGCGGCGCCAACTTCGGATTGAGCCAGCAGCGGATCACGATCATGGAGGCGAAAAAAACGGCGGTGAGCAGACCGGGAATCACTCCGGCGAGGAACAGCTTGCTGATCGATTGCTCGGTGTACCAGCCATAGATGATGAACAGGATCGAGGGCGGAATCAGCGCCCCAAGGGTACCGGACGCGGCCACGGTGCCGGTGGCGAGCCCTCGGTCATAGCCATAGCGGAGCATCTCCGGAATCGCCAGTCTCCCCATGGAGGCGGTGGTGGCCATGGAGGAGCCGGATACCGCGGCGAAACCGGCGGAGCCGAAGTTGGTCGCCAGGGCGAGCCCGCCGGGCACCCGCATCAGCCAGAGCCGGGCGGCGTCGTAAAGCAGCCGGGTCAGGCCGGAATGGTAAGCGAACGCCCCCATCAGCAGAAACATGGGCACCGCCGACAGGGTCCAGCTGGCGCCGAATTCATAGGGCATGGCACGCAGCATGCCCAGCGCCGGATCGACCCCCCTCAGGGCAACGATTCCCCCCAGGGATACCACGCCCAGGGACACCGCAATGGGCACACGCAAAGCCATGAGCAGCAGCAGAATGCCGACGCCGCTCAGGCCGATCATCATATCGGTCATGACAAATTCCTCAGGCCACGGTGTCGTCTTGGTCCCACGCGGAGAACGGATTGATCGGCTCCAGTGAGCGTTGACCGGCAACGAGCATGATCAGGTCATCCACCGCGTGCAGCAGGAACAGTGCCGCCATCAGCAGACCGCCAGCGGGTACCAGCCAACGGGCCGGCCACACCACGATCTCGCCAACACCGGCGGTCCAGGTTTCACCGATCAGGGTCATATCCCAGGCTTCCAGCGCCCCCATCCAGATCAGGACGCCGACGTAAACCAACGCCACCACGTTACCGAGCAGATCGAGCCCGGCTAGCGGGCGCTCGCCCATATGCCGGGTAAACAGCTCCACGGTGATGTGATCACGGGTATAGGTCAGCAGCCCCAGGGGCAGGAAAATCAACGCCACCATGTAATAGTTGGCGACCAGTTCCAGGGTGCCATCGATCGGGTGGTTGGCGAGCCAGCGCAACAACACATCCAGCGTCACCTGGCCCATCATCACCAGCATGGCGCAGGCGGCGATCAGGGCGAACCCCTGCACCAACCGCATCAGCAGACGGTCGAGAGCCTTCATTGTATTTCCTTAAAAAAGAGGCTTGAAAGGGCGTTTTGAAAAGGGAGGACACGGCGGCCACCGGTGAAGGCGCCGCCCGTCGCTCTATCGGCTACAGCTTGGAGAAAATTTCGTCTTGCAGTGCCTGCTGATAGGCATCGTAGTCACCGTCCAGGTCGGCGACGAGTTTTTCCCATTTGCTCAGAGTGTCCAGGAACCCCTGGAGAAAAGCGGCCGGGTCATCACCGCCAACCCCACGCTCCTTGGCCAGCGCCAGCACCCGCCGGAATTCGCTATCGACATGATCGGCCAGCTTCTTGCTCTCGGTTTCGGAAGGCTTGGCGAATACCACGCCGGCGGCTTCGCCTTCGGAACGCGCCTTGGCGGAATCATCTTCGTAGCCTTCGGTGACGTCGCGAACCAGTTTCGCCAACTGGGACGAGATCACCGCGCGCTCGTCATCAGAAAGTTTTTTCCAGGTTTTGTCGTTCACTTCCAGGACGGTGGCGCCGTAATAGGAACCGAACGGCATATCACTGACCCACTTCACCACTTCCTTCAGATTGAGCGTGTGCATGTAGGCCAGCGGGCCGACGTTGCAGTCCGCCTGTCCACGCTGCAGCGCCTGATAGATGTCCTCGGTGGGGACCGCGACGATGGTGGCGCCGAATTGCTCCACCCAGTTCACCAATGGCGTGCTGGTGGCACGCACCCGCTTGCCGGCCAGATCTTCCAGGCCGTCGAGCTGTTGCCGACATTCAAAGTGGTACGGAGCGGAACCATAGTACGCCAGCGGGCGGGCGTTGTGCTTGAGGTGTTCGTCCATGCACTCGGGGCATTTCAACAGGTAATACTCGTTGGCGGCGGCCGCGGCGACACGGGCGTCGCTTACCGCCAGCATCAGCGAGGCAATGGTATCGGTGGCCGGAATCTGGCTGGTGACCCAGGCCGGGACCACCAGGCCGGAGTCGACGATACCACGCTGAATAGTGGACAGCGTCGCCGGCCCCTTGGCCATCACGCCACCGGAATAGACGGTCAGCTTGACCTCACCGCCGGAAGCCTCCTCCACGGCTTTGGCGAAAGGCTCAATGCCCTTGGCCACGGTGGTGTGGTTGCTGGGAAACGGAGAGGAGTAAGACAAATTGGCGGCGCTGGCGATACCACTGAACAGCGTCAGACAGAAGGCGGCCAAACCGGCCGTACGGGCAGTCAGAGTCATAGTGTACTTCTCCTGGGGCCCAAGCACGCATCCACAGCCCCAATCACTGAATTGTTGTTGTCATCACCGGGCCGTGCCGTCGGGCCGGCTCTATCACACTGCCCGCCCGGGCCAATGGAGACAATTCAGTTTTCCCTAAGTCTGCCTTCAGGAGGAGTGAAGGCCGCTTCCGCCGCCCGCTGGACCCGTTTGCCGTTGGCCACCATGTCACGCACCAGCCGCACCAGCTCCCCGAAACGGGTCACCACCGCATCCGGGCGGTGGGGGTGGCGTGGCGAACCGGGGAAGATCTTGTCCAGCCAGGACTGCGACCACTGGGCGCCGTTGTAGAACACGGCGGTGACGCCGGCTTCCTTGCCCGCGATCACGTCGGTGGTGCTGTCGCCCAGATACCAGCAGGTGGGGCCGGGCTCCTGCCCAAGCCGTCGTAGGGCTTCGAGAATCATATCCGGGGCGGGCTTGCGGTGGGCCACGTCGTCACCGCAGACGATCACGTCGAACAGCTCGATCCAGGCCCCCTCCTCCAACCGGCTCAATTCGTGCTCCAGATAGTCCCTTTTACGGTTGCTGATGATGCCCATGGGGATGCCCAGTTCCCGCAGCCGGCGCAGTTGCGAGGTGGTATCCCCCTCCAACGCATGAACATCGTCCACGTACTTCTTGTAGCAGTCGTCGAAAGCCGCGTGGATGCGGGCCTTGGCGTCCTGATCCGAACCGAACAGGACTTCGAAGATATCGGTGCGCGAGATTTTGCGCTGGGCGGTGATTTTCGGATGCAGTCGATGGTGGTCACGGACGTACTTGACCAAACGGGCGTCTTCCAGCGTCTTGGACTGCTCAGTGGTCAACAGCCGGTCACGCAGGCCCAGTGCTTCCAGACGGGGGAGCACATCGTCGATGGCGTGATACATGGCGTCATGGGTATCCACCAGGGTGGCGTGCCAATCCATCAGTAGCGCCGTGGGCACCGCCTGGGGAAGCTGCAGAATACTCATGGTCCCTCCAACATCCGTTCTCACGCAATGTAAGGTACTCGACATCGCCATGCAGCATAGCATGCTCTTTTTACCTTTCCGGGACAGCAGCGGGTGGCCAGTGCGACCATCATTCAATACCATTCGCCTCGCCGCCCTGAAGCCTGCTCAAGGGCTCTTATTCACCGGGGCTGAGGGAGAGGAGCCCGCATGCGCATCACCCCCATCTGGTCCCGCATCACCGCCCTGCTGTGTCTGGTCGTGGCCGCCATCCTGGCGGGACTGGCCTGGACCACCGCCAGGACCGCCTCCCCGCTTTTCCTGGACCGCTATGCCCAGGCCGGCGTTGATCTCTTTTTTGCCGCCGTTCTCCTGGTCCTGGCGCTGACGCTGCTATGGCGCCGCCGTCTGCTCGGCCTGCTGTTGGTACTGGGCGGGGCTGCCCTGCTGATGCTCGCCGCCTCGCCGATAAGACTGGTACAGCTGGACTGGAGCGGCGAAGGGATCACCGTATCGCTCCGCTCTCTGCCGGAACTGGCGGGTGAAGGCTGGCGGCGTCAGTCCATGACCACCGAGCTGGTGAACTTCAATGAGCCTGCTCCCGGCCCCACGGCCTGTATTTAAGAGCGGGTGGAAGCCCGGGGCCTGTTTCGTTTCCAGCAGCGTTATCGCTGGCGCACGCCCGAGGCCCTGACCGAGTCGCGCACCGGCGGAATCGAGGAATGTCTGCGCTTCCGCCATCAATTGATGGCGCAATTGGACGGGCTGGAAGGCGCTCTGGTGAGGGGCGATGCCGACGGGGCCAGGGCCTTGCTTGATCAACACCACGCCGAGAAAGGCCGGCTCGCGCTGCAACTGACCGATGTGGGCGAGCCACTGCGCGGGGCGTTGGCGAAACTGCTGCACACCGATCCGGCCTCCCCGGCCCCGCTCACCTTGGCGGACATCGCTCTGGTGCTCGGCAGCCGGCCACACGTCCAAGCTTGGCTGCAGCCCGGCGACGCCCAATGGTATCAACGCTATGCCCTGTTCAAACTGGGCCTGACCGACCTTGTACCGGTGGAGACACCACGTGAAGACACCGGTTTTGGCTGGCGCGGGGAAGATCCGATGTCCGTCTCCCACCTGCGCGAGACCGGCGGC
The DNA here is from genome assembly GCF_900217905.1 of Alloalcanivorax xenomutans. Classification (GTDB taxonomy): domain Bacteria; phylum Pseudomonadota; class Gammaproteobacteria; order Pseudomonadales; family Alcanivoracaceae; genus Alloalcanivorax; species Alloalcanivorax xenomutans. The sequence goes on along the minus strand of NZ_OBMO01000027.1, from coordinate 41,853 downwards.
TACCGGGCATTCGACTACACCGCGGCCAATCTCCACTGCGACGCGGACTACGCGGGTTTTCTCAAGAAGCAAGGGCTCGCGGTGCCAGCGGACAGCGCCGTGCTGCAGTTGTTTCTATCCCGGCTCTGGGCGACGACACCAAAAGGCGCCACCGATGTGTCCCGGCGCATTATCAGTGTCAATCTGCCCAATTTGCCCAGCCAGGCGGAAGACCCTCGGGATTGCGTGGCGCTGGCCCGCTTCTACACCGATCCGGAACCTTCTGAGCACGTAATTACCCTGCTGCGCCGGGCCACCGGTGCCGGAGTTTTCAACCACCAGCAAAGAATGCTGGGCGCCGAGATGGACAAGCTGCCCCGGGAAGAACGTTTCAAACGACAGAGCAAGGCCGTTCGGAAGGTCTATGAGCAGTTCGAGTTCAGTGAGAAGACCCTGCCCCTGCCGCCGATCGTGCCCATGTTCACCGCCATATTGGCGCCAAGGCGGGACACCAACGCCCTGTGTCAGGCACTGTACGTGATGCCCTGGATGGTGAGCCACGACAGCGCTCTGGAGACGCTCTACGACCTGGCCCGGCAGTGGCGCGGCGAACCGATCCGCCTGGACATGGCCGGTCCGCCGGAGGAAATCTGCTCGTTGGGCCTGATGCTGCCGCCTGGCGGCTTCGAGCGTCAAACCCGGGAGCGAAACCGGTTCCTGGCGCAGGCGAAGCTGCCCTGTAAGGTGGTGCTGCCCGAGGGCACCTACATTCACAGCGAACGACTGGAGTGCCGCCATGAGCAATGAGCGTGCCGTCGAATCGCCTCTCTATCGTCCGGCACCGGGGTTGATGCTCGCCATTGTGGCGACTTTGGGCTGGGCCGCCGTGACCCTGCTGTCGCTGTTGCTGGATTGGGACTATCTGGCCCCGGGCTACCGGACCATAGGTGATGACATCAGCGCCGCCGGCGCTCAGATCTGGGGTCTGCCCTGGCTACTGGCGCTGCTGACGGCGGCCTCCACCCTCGTCACCGCGCTTTTGTTTATTCGCCAATTGCGCGGACGGCGGCCCGGGCTGATGTTCACCATCACGGCGGCCCTGGCCTTTTCCGCGCTGCTGTTACTGCTGGCACCGCCGGGCGCGGACTTCCAGGTGCGCTACTACCATGGCCCCGGGGACCGCACCATGGTTCTGTTCACCGGCCACCGCACACCGCTGTTCCGCTACAGCGAGAGCCATGAGGAGAGCACGCTGTATGGGGAAGGCTACAAAGACAGCCGCCACTTTGTCTGTCTGACCGATCGTACCTGGAAGGTCGGCGTGATCCGGGTCAGCCGGAGTCTGTTCCCGATTCTCGACAAGGAGAACCAGCAGCGTATTCTGGAGAGCCAATGCCGGGAACGGTGAGCCCGGTTCAGTCCGGGTCCACCAGACGGGCACCGCTGCCTTCTTCCGCCAGTTCGTCCATGGGGTTACGCAACGGACAGGCGGACAGGGAAAGACAGCCGCAGCCGATGCAACCACTGAGTTGATCCCGCAGCAGGGTCAGCCGCTCGATGCGCTTGTCCAGATCCTCGCGCCATTGGGCCGACAGGCGCCCCCAGTCCTTGGCATTGGGGGTACGCTCCTCCGGCAGGGTGGCCAGCGCCTGGGCGATTTCCGCCAGCGGAATGCCGGTTCGCTGGGCAATCTTGATGACCGCCAGCCGCCGCAGCACGTCACGGGTATAGCGCCGCTGATTGCCACTGCTGCGGCGGCTCTGGATCAACCCCTTGGCTTCATAAAAATGAATGGCGGACACCGCAAGGCCGGTGCGTTCGGCCACCTGGCCCACGGTGAGCGCCTTGCCCACATTATCGGCATTGAGCCTTTCCATGATTCACCTTTGACCTTAACAATGCTTGAGGTTGTAGCTTTTTCTTTCTGAATTCGCAATACCGTGGTGGTATCGTCGATTTACTTCGAGCCGCTTCGACCAGAAACAAAGCCTCATCACAAGGAGCCTCCGTGGATACGGTTATCTCGGTCAGAAATCTCAACAAGACCTACGACTCGGGTTTCCAGGCGCTGAAACAACTCGACCTGGACATCCATAAAGGGGAAATCTTCGCCCTGCTTGGCCCCAACGGCGCCGGCAAGACCACCCTGATCAGCATCATCTGCGGCATCGTCCGCCCCACCGCCGGCACCGTGCTGGCTGGCGGTTTCGACATCCAGCAGCACTACCGGGCGGCGCGCGGAAAGATTGGCCTGGTGCCACAGGAACTGACCACCGACGCCTTCGAAACGGTGTGGGCAACGGTGACCTTCAGCCGCGGCTTGTTTGGCAAGCCACGTAATCCGGCTCACATTGAACGGATACTGAAAGACCTGTCCCTGTGGGACAAACGCAATGACAAGATCATGGCGTTGTCCGGCGGTATGAAGCGGCGCGTGATGATCGCCAAGGCACTGTCCCATGAACCGGAGATCCTGTTCCTGGATGAACCCACCGCCGGCGTCGACGTGGAGCTGCGCCGGGATATGTGGCAACTGGTGGAACAACTGCGCGAGCGCGGCGTCACCATCATTCTGACCACCCACTACATTCAGGAAGCCGAGGAACTGGCCGACCGTATCGGCGTGATCAACCATGGCAAGCTGGTACTGGTGGACGAAAAGAACGCGCTGATGCAGAAACTGGGCAAGCGCGAACTGCATGTGCAGCTGGTGACGCCGCTGACGCGGATCCCCGAAGCCCTGTCGGCCCTGCCGTTGACGCTGTCCGAGGACGGCTTGGAGATCACCTTCACCTTCGACGCCCGCGACGAGCAAAGTGGCATCGCGCCGTTATTGCGTCAACTTGAGGACAACGGCATCGAATTCCGCGATCTGCGTACCCGGGAAAGCTCTCTGGAGGACATCTTCGTGCACCTGGTCCATGAGTCGCGCCATGATGAAACCACACCCGGGAGGGAGTCCGCATGAATTTCCACGCCATTCGCGCCATCTATCTGTTCGAGATGGCCCGCACCTGGCGCACGCTGCTGCAAAGCATCGCCTCGCCGGTGATTTCCACCTCGCTGTATTTCGTGGTGTTCGGTTCCGCCATTGGCTCCCGCATGGTGGAGATCGACGGTATCAGCTACGGCGCTTTCATTATTCCCGGCCTGATCATGCTGATGCTGCTCAACGAAAGCATTTCCAACGCCTCCTTCGGCATCTACATGCCGCGTTTCTCGGGCACCATCTATGAAGTACTGTCGGCGCCGGTGTCCTACGTGGAAATCGTCACCGGTTACGTCGGCGCCGCCGCCAGCAAGTCAATCATTCTCGGCCTGCTGATCCTCGCCACCGCGCGGCTGTTCGTGGACTTCCACATCGCCCACCCGGTGTGGATGGTGACGTTTCTGGTACTCACCGCGGTGACCTTCAGTCTGTTCGGCTTCATCATCGGGGTGTGGGCGGACGGCTTCGAGAAGCTGCAGATCATTCCGATGATGATCGTCACGCCACTGACTTTTCTCGGCGGCACTTTCTATTCAGTGAACATGCTGCCGCCGGTGTGGCAAACGATAACGCTGTTTAATCCCGTGGTGTATCTGATCAGCGGGTTCCGTTGGAGTTTTTATGGCGTCGCCGACGTCAATGTCGGTATCAGCCTGGGCATGACCGTGTTGTTCATGGTGCTGTGCGTGGGGGGGATCCACTGGATCTTCAAAACCGGCTACCGGCTGAAGAATTAACCGGTCAGCGGCGGTTCGAGCTGCCCGGGCGGTCCTTATCATCATCGTCACCCAACAACTCGTCCAGATCTTCCTGACTGAGGTAGTCCAGGTCCCAATGGCTGGTGTACCGTTCCTTCAGACGGTGACGGCCGCGATGTAGATCCTCCGGCTCGTCACCGGCATGGGCGGCGCCGGAGTCTTCCTCCGGCGGCGCTGACGGGGGGCGGTGGAACCAGCGTTTCAACCAGGCCAGCATGAGCACCTCACTTGGCTTCCCGGAAGCCATTGACTGCGCTTTTACCCGGAGTGAATACCGGGGTAATCACCAAACTGACGGACATAGCATGAATCTGCAACTCACGGACCTGCTTTTGCTCAGCGCCTTGTGTATCGCCGCGGCCCTGTTCTGGCGCGCCCAGAAGATTCGCGAAAGCGCCCTGCTGGCCACACGCCGGTATTGCCAGAGAGAAGACGTGATGTTGCTGGACGAAACCGTGGCGCTGCGCCGTGTGCGGGTACGCCGCGATCCGGGCCGAGGGCTTTGCCTGCTGCGCTGCTACAGCTTCGAGTTCACCGTCACCGGTGGCGAACGTTACCAGGGCGAGACCCGCATGCTGGGGCCAAGGGTGCTCAGCATCACCCTGCCGCCGCATCGCTTCAGTCCGGAAGATCAGCGCCTGCACTAGAGAGCGGCTGTGGGAGCTTCGTAGTCCCTTCCGTGGGAATCTTGCCGTTCCATAATGGCGGGACAACACCGCGATGTGCCTTGCCTCGTTGCCCCAAAAGAAAACGCCCCGGGAATCGCTTCCCGGGGCGTTTTTTGCTTCGTTGCGAATCGACTGGGTATCAGGTCCAGCCGAACAGCAGGTCCAGCAGGCTGCTCAGCAGGTCACCCAGAACAGGAACGTCCTGCAGGGCGTCCTCAATCGGGCTCAACAGCTGCTTCAGCAGGCTCTCATCGTTACCGGTCAGGGTTTCCAGCAGACCGGCCAGCGGATCACCCAGGGCCGGGATTTGCTCCAGCAGGTCACCCACGGTCGGAACCAGGGCACCGCCGTCACCGACAGGGCCGTCGAGGACACCACCAAGCAGGCCGTCCAGATCCAGGTCACCGCCCAGCGCGCCGCCCAGCAGGCCGGTCAGCAGATCGCCCAGCACCGGAATATTCTCCAGCAAGGACAGATCAGGCTCGAAACCGCCGTCACCGCCAGGCAGACCACCACCCAAAGTACCCAGTATCTGGTTCAACAGATCACCCAGTACCGGGATCTGATCCAGAGCGCCGGTGAGCATATCCAGCGGGTTGCCGTCACCACCACCCAAGCCACCGTCGGCCAGGCCGAGCAAGGTGGCCAGAAGGGGATCGAGTACGTCACCCAGCACCGGAATCTCACCCAGCAGACCGGTCAGACCGGACAGCTGGTCGCCGGCACCGGCCAGGCAAGACAGCGGATTACCGGATTCGCAGGTCAGCGCGCCCAGTACTTGCTCCAGCACGTCGCCCAGCACCGGTACTTGATCCAGCAGGCCGGTCACGGCTTCCAGATCGCCACCGCTCAGACCACCCAGCAGACCTTCCAGATCCAGCGGCAGGCCGCCGTCACCACCGATATCGCCGTTGAGGATACCGCCAATGATATCACCCAGAACCGGAATCTCGCCGGTCAGATCACCCAGCATGCCCAGGTTTTCCAGCAGGCTGGTGAGCGGATCGGAGCCGTCGCCCGGAAGCGGCAGGCCGCCTTCCAGCAGACCGCCCAGCAGATCGCCCAGAACCGGAATGCCGCCAACGGCATCGGCGATCGGGCCCAGGCCTTCGCCGATATCCAGTAGACAAGTCAGTTGGTTCTCGCCATCTTCACAGTTGCCACCCAGGCCAACCACGGTGGTTACCGCGCCCAGCACTTCGGTAAGACACGCTTGCGGGTTGAACTCGGACGCATTGGTGGCCACCGGGCACAACGCCATGGAAACGGTGTTCACGGTGCCCAGCAGCAGTTCGCCACTGGCCAGGTTGTTGGCCACGCCGGTCAGGCAGGTCTGCGGGTTCATCATGTCTTCGCAGCCCAGCAGGCCGACCACGCCCTGGATGGTATCCGGAGTGGACTGCAGCACCTCGACCAGACAGGTCACCGGGTTGCCGTCCGCGTCCTGGGAGTTAGCCGGACACAGTGCCTGGGTCACCGGGCTGGTACCGTCCAGCAAGCCAGTGATGGTGTTCTTCAGGTAAGTGCCGCTTTCCAATACACAGGCTTGCAGGAAGTCTGGATTGGTGGCGCTACCCAGCAGACCGGACTCGGTGTCCGCTACCGCGTTGGCACACAACAGGCCCAGCAAGTTGTCGTTGCTCAGGGAAATGTTTTCAAGCGCTTCATTCTGACAAGTCAGAACATCAATCGCATCGCCCAGATTGGAGTCGATCAGAGCACCAGGACAAACAGAAGCGGTGAAATGGTTGTTGCTATCGATCAGCGTCAACAACTCCGCTTCTTCTTCAGGAGTCGGCTCGTCGGGATCGTCGGGGTTATCAGGGTTGTCGGGATCATCCGGATCATCGGGATTGTCCGGGTTATCAGGGTCATCCGGATTGTCCGGGTTATCGGGGTTGTCCGGGTTATTCGGGGTTCCCGGGTTGTTCGGATCGTTCGGCGTACCGCCGCCACCACCACCGCCACTGCCACCACAGGCGGCCAGGGCGACCACCATCAAGCACAGTAGCAGGCCTCTTGCCATGGACGTAATCATCGCTTCCACCCTCATTGAGTAACCATTGTTCGAAAAATTCAGGTCATCCAGTGACCAGGGTTGAGCTCCCCGTCCCCCTGAAAACCGATGAACCTCGAATGAACGAATGTACAAAGGGTGGCTATGAAAAAATGTAGAATGTGATTTACGTCATGTTAACGGCGCGTGCTCAGGTAACTCCGCGGTTTCCGTTGTCAGCGGCTGTAACCGAATTGTGACTTTTATCTCATCTATCAGGAGAACCGCGTAACAGGATTGAGCAAAAAACAACAAGATTGGCGCGCCCTGACCGGCGCGCCGAACCTGTTTCTGTTCCAGCAAGGATCGCTTGTCAGCCAGAGCGGGCCGACAGGACAGGAAGGGAATCAGGTGATCTCTATCATCACCCGGTGTCGATAAGCGGGGCGCTCGGCCAGACGGTGATACCAGGCTTCCAGATGAGGCAGATCCGGGCGCTGGTCATCCAGCTCAAACCACGGATAGCTCAGGCAGCCCAGCGGGATATCGCCCATGCCAAAGTCATCACCGGACAGGTAGGGCTGGCTGGCCAGAGCCTGGTCCGCCACCGCCAGTTGCTCGCGTAAAAACCGCAGTCCCCGTTCCATGGCCGCCGAATCGCGAGTCTCCGCGGTTCGGCGTACCCGGTTGATGAACCAGTCCTTGTAGGCACCCACCAGGGTGGTGGAAGCCCAATCCATCCATTTGTCCGCGCCGGCCCGGCGTTTCGGATCCGAGGCGTACACCCGGCCGGCGCCGTACTGAGCGCCGAGATAACGAACGATGGCATTGGATTCCCACAACACCAGGTCGCCATCCTGCAGGCAGGGAATCAGGCCGTTCGGATTCATTTCCCGATATACCGGCTCATCCAGCCCGCCGTAACGGCCACCAAGCGGCTGATGCTCCACATCCAGCCCCAGCTCATCGGCGCACCACAGCACCTTTTTCACGTTGGTGGAATCCTTGCGGCCCCACACTTTCATCGCTCTTCTCCGGTTCCGGGCCGGCGCCGTCAGGCAACCGGCCACTCAACGATCAGCCATCCACCTTGTTCAGGTGCACATCCATTTGCGGGAAGGGGATGTTAATGCCCGCTTCATCGAAGCGGCGTTTTACCTTCTCAGTGATATCCCAAAGCACACCCCAGTAGTCCGCGTTCTTCACCCAGGGACGGCAAAGAAAATTCACCGAGCTGTCCGCCAGTTCGCCGACCACGATGGTCGGCGCCGGATCCTTGAGGCAGCGCTCGTCTTCCGCGATCACTTCCTGCAGGATCTGCTTCACCTTGCTCAGATCCGAGTCATAGCCAACCCCGAACACCATGTCCACCCGGCGGGTGGGCATTTCCGAGTAGTTGACGATATTGCCGGCAATGATCGGACCGTTGGGCACCGTCACCACTTTGTTGTCCGGCGTGTTGAGGATGGTGGCGAAAATCCGGACTTCCTTCACGGTACCGGAGGTGCCGGCCACTTCCACATAGTGCCCGACACGGAAAGGCCGGAACATGATCAACATGACGCCGGCGGCAAAGTTGCCCAGGGAATCCTTCAGTGCCAGACCCACCGCCAGACCGGCGGCACCGACAATGGCCACCAGGGAGGTGGTCTCGACACCCAGTTGATCCAGCGCGGCGATCACCACGAAGACAAACAGCAGGATGTGGATGATGTTACCCAGGAAATTGGCCACCGTCGGGTCCAGGCGCTTGTTCAGCAGCCCTTTGCACCAGTTGGAGATACGCTTGGCCACCCAGATACCAATGACGAAGACCACCACCGCCATGGCGAAACTCCAGGCGTATGGCATCAGGTTCTCATTGATGAATGTTTCGATCTGTTCCATGTACCCACCTCTTTTCCTGAAAGCCCAAAATTATGCCGCATCCTTAGTGGCATCCCCATTCGTGGACCGCCTTCGGGCTGGTGTTTTTACACAATATTCATGGTTCGCCGGCACCGCGCGATGCCAGCGAACACTATCAACCCAGTTGAGCCAGCACGGTTTCCGCGCTGCTTTTGTCCACGCCTTTGGCGTCCACGCCCAGATACTTCACCACGCCATCCTCGGCGATCAGGGCGAAACGCTGACTGCGGATACCGAGCCCGGCACCGCTGGCGTCCAATTCCAGCCCCAGGGCACGGGTGAACTCAGCGTTGCCGTCCGCCAGCATGGTAATGTGTTCGGCGTTCTGGTCCTGCTGCCAGGCGCCCATGACAAAAGCGTCGTTCACCGCCATGCAGGCGATGGCGTCCACTTTCTCCAGTAACGCATCAGCGTTCACCACGAAACCCGGCATGTGGGTCACGGAACAGCCGGGGGTAAAAGCGCCGGGAACGGCGAACAAAACCACCTTGCGGCCTTTGAAGAAATCACCGGTGGGCAAGTCTTCCGGTCCTTTGGCGCCATTGGTTTTGATGGTGACGTCGGGCAGTTTATCGCCAACGGATATAGTCATGATCAGGTCCCGCTTGGTTGTCGTTGAAGCCAGGGCGCGCTCCGCGCCAGGAAATCCGCATCAATGTAGCATGCCATCAGGGCATTCTCCCAACACACCCCAAGTCCACCACCCAGCGGCACCGACGACATCGGCCCGGCCATTCACATCCTCCTCACGATCATCGGCAAGCCCCACCAACGGCCGGTCCTTGCCACACTTGACCTAAAGCGGAGTTGAGGTTTTACCCTGCGGCACCGAGAAAATTGGCTATCAGGAGCAATGCGATGCGAATCATGATCATAGGCGCGAGCCAGGGGCTGGGCAGGGCACTCATCGATGGGCTGGGGAATACCGGCGATACACTGATAGGCGTCTCACGAACCGTGCCCGATCCGCTGCCTCGGCGCGACGATGTGATTGTCGACTGGGTCCCGGCGGATGCCGGCCAACCCGCGCAGGCCGCCCGCCATCTGGCGAAAGCCGTGCAAAAGGAAGGCCTCGACGTGCTGATCTACAATCTGGGCCTGTGGGAAAACCGTGCCTTTGAGGAGGATTACCGTTTCCTCGACGATCCGGACGATGACATCCAGCATCTGGTGGCGGTCAACATCACCGCCACTCTCCTGGTGATCAAAGCGCTGTTGCCGGCTTTATTGCAAGCCACCGCGCCACGGATTCTGCTCACCGGTTCCACTTCAGGGTTACCCGGCAGCGGCCGCCCCGAAGTAACCTTCGGTGCTTCCAAGTTCGCCCTGCGTGGTATGGCCGAAGCGCTGCGCGAGGGCTTCCGTGGGCAAGGCCTCGCGGTCAGCTGCCTGCAATTGGGACACCTCAACACCGATGATCCGTTAACCACGCCTTGTGAACAGGCCGCGCAGCGGGGCGATGGTACGCTGATTCCGCTGCACGACGTGGTAAGCATGGTGCGTTCCCTGCTGGCGCTGTCTCCCGCCTCTTACGTCAGGGAACTGGTGTTACCTGCTATCGCGGATCCTCGCTTCTAGAAAGCCGATGGGATCAGCGGCGCTGCCGCCACCATCCACCCAGCAGCAGAATCAGGAACGGCAACCAGGCCAGCGGTCCGAACGCACCGCCACCGCCGCCGCCCGTGGAAGGGCGATGCCCCTTGAACATCGGCTGCGAACCATCAACCCGATTGGAAACCGGCGTCACCTGCTCGCGCTGAGCCTTGGCCAGACGTTCGATATCGCGGCGTTTGGCGTTATCGCGGTCGATGCCGTACTGCTGGAACATCTCCTCCCGCAGCACCACCATGGAGGTGTGGTTGGTGACCAGGCCGTACTCCAGACCGAGATCGATGATGCCGTTACGAAGGTCCGCGTTGTCACCGAAATTATTCAGCTCCCGCTGCATCCCCTCGATGGTGGCATAGGCCCACAGCCGCTCCAGCTCCGGGTTGTCGCCTCCGCTGGCGGGGAATTCGAAGCGGGTTCTGTAGCGGCGTTTCTCGCCGCCGACCTCGGCGGTAAGCGTCACCTCCGCCGGGCCCTGGCCCCAATAGTGCCCCATCAGCACCATCTGGCGGCCCCGGTATACGGTGCCCAGACGTTCGGGAGTCACATCGGCGGTTTTCACGCCGTCGATCTCCACTTTCACATTGTTCATGGCCTGGTGGGTGACCTTGCTGGTGGCCAGCAGAATCTGCCCGACAATGTCATCGCTGTTGGAGACGTTTACCGCGAAGCCCTTGCTGGCGTCGGTGAGCGCGGTCAGCATCGGCCGGTTGGCGCTGTTGCCCATGACGAAGGTGAACAAGCGGATGTCATGGGTCTCGAGCAGTTCGAGGAATTTCTTCTGATCGGTGACACCGACGTTGGCGACGCCATCGGTCACCAGCACGATGCCGGTGGGCCGGTCCGCGTCCAGAGGCCGCAGCGCCAATTTCAGACCATCGAACAGATTGGTGCCGCCCTGGGGGCCCAGGGCCTGAACCCGCTTCACGTAATGACGCACGTTCTCCGGGTTCACCACCACATAGCCATTGGTCAGCTCGCTGGCATGGTCATCAAACAGAACGATACGGAAACGGTCACCGGGGCGCAGTTTACCCAACGCCTGGCTGACTCCTTCGGCCAGCGTCGCCAGCTTGCCCTGCATGGACCCGGAGATATCCAACACGAATACCCAGTCGCTGCCGGTGGTGATCGGCTGCAGATCGTCCCCCGGGGTCAGGCTCAGCATGAAGGTCCCGCGGGAGGCGCCGGCGGCACGATAAGCCACGAGGTCCACACTGCCCGGCAGATCCGCCGCATGCCGCCAGTACACCACCACATCCTGGTCAAGCCGGAAGGCCGCCGCCGGCGACGCCGGGTCCTCGCCTTCACCAGCGGGCACCGCGCCCTCTTCCGTCTCTTCGGTGGCCCCGGCACGGCTGTCCAGCGTCACTTGCCATTGTTGTGGTCCCAGCTGTTTGACCCGGGCCTGCGGGTGCTTGGGCAGACGCACCGCCTCCACCGGATAGCCGGTGCGCAGGTTCATGGTGAAGGTGAAGTGCTGCTCCACTTTGTCGTTGGCGGTCCAGAACGACAGGCGCTCTTCATCCACACCGCCCTCTTCCAGAGGATAGACATAACGGCCGATGCCGGTATCGACAAAAGCCGGTTGCAGATACACCAGCCGCACCCGGGTGTCCTGGCCCGCCCGTACCGGGCTGACGAAGACATCGAAGGTGCGGTAATCGTCCTTTTCCATCAGACCGGCGTCCCGGCCCGCGGCTTTCTCCTGCTCGTAGACCTCGCGGGCTTTTTGTTTCTCCAGCACCTCGCCGGTGACCGGTTTGCCGTCGATCCACACCGTGAACTCCGCCACCGCCGCCTGGCGCGGTACCGGGAAGCTGTACCAGGCCTCGAAATCGCGGTCGTGGGGGTTGTGGAACACTTGTTCCACCTCGGTGACCGCGTAACCGTCCTCCACATCCACGGTGACATGCTGCTCGCGGATGCTCAGCGGCGGCTCACTGCCGTCCGCCGGGGTCATCAACCCGGCCGCCGCCGCGATCTTCGTTCCTATCACCAAGGCCAGTCCCAGCAACCAATGTCCGAAGGTTCGTCCTGTGAGTGTCATTGTCATTCCCCTTATTTGAACGTTGTTTAATTTAGGCACAGGACGACCGATTTATTAAACGGTGTTCATTAACAAGATGTTTCGGACAGTGTTCAATTGAGGGATGACGCCGAGCAGGCGCCGCCTTCCAAGCCCCTATGGCGGCGGCCCTGCTGGCGAATGATGTCTGACGCTGGGACAACCTTCGCCTGCAAGGCAGGCTCCCACAGGTGGCTACGAAGCGGCCGTGGGAGCTGCCCTGGCGGCGAATCGGCGTGCGCGGCGCACTAGTGTGATGTGTTCAGGAAGGGCGGCGCAGCTCGGCCGCCACGTTATCGATCAGAGCGGCGAAATCCGGTTTGGCCACCAGCGCCAGGATCAGGCTGAAGATACCGTTGATCAGGGCCAGCACGACGTCAGCGTGGGCCAGACTGAGCACGATCGCCAGCACCGACACCAGGTCCATCACGCCCAGGAACGAGAAGGCTCCCGCTTGCGCCTTCAGCATCGCCAGCTCCTGGCCCTCGGCGCTTTTCGCCCGAGGATCCTTCAGCAGCCGCGCGGCCACCGTTTCCGGGGCCAGCAGCACCTTCCGCAAGGGCCGCGCCACCACCAGCATCAGTCCCATGGCACCCACCGCCACCATGCGGGCGGTATCCACCGGCGCCAGTTGCGCCAGCGGCTGGAAGTGCCCGTAGATCACCAGCAACGCGATGGCGATGCCCACCAGCAGCGGCGCCGCCAGCACCGCGAACCACACCAGCGTCAACCGCCGGGCCAGCGCCCTTGTTTGATCCGATACGGTTTGATCCGACCTGGTTTGATTCGACATGGCACTTCGCTCCGCTATCAAGGGCGCCGGTCAGTCGCGGAAATTGTTGAACTGCAGCGGCAGTTCCAGCTTGGATTCCTTGAGCATGGCGATCACTTGCTGCAGGTCATCCCGCTTCTTGCCGTTGACCCGCACCTGATCCCCCTGGATCGATGCCTGCACCTTGATCTTGCTGTCCTTGATCATCTTGACGATCTTCTTGGCGGTGGGCTGGTCGATGCCCTGCTTGAAAGCCAGGGTCAGGGAGAAAGTCTTGCCGCTGTGCACCGGCTTGTCTTCCCGGTCGGCGCCGGCGGCGCTCAGATTCTGTTTTACACAGGCCTTGGCGAACAGCTCCTCGAGCTGGCGAACCTGGAATTCCGATTCGGTCTTCAGCGTCACCGACAGCCCGTTCTGTTCGATACTGGCTTCCACGCCACGGAAATCAAAGCGGCTGGCCAGCTCCCGGTTGGCGTTATCCACGGCGTGGCGCAGCGCCACTTCATCGGTTTCGGAAACGATGTCGAAGGACGGCATGGTTCTTTCCTTGCTTCAGTTGATTCCGGCCAGGACGGCCCCGCGGGGGGATTATACGGGGTTTGCCTGAGGAGCGAAGCACCCTTGTTGCGCAACACGCAACATCTTATAATCCATCACCATGATCAAATCATTCCGCCACAAAGGACTGCAGCGGTTTTTCACCACCGGCTCCACCGCCGGTGTTCAAACCACTCATGCCAAGCGTCTGAGGATGCAACTGGCCGCCCTGGATACCGCAACGGTCATTGAGGATATGGATATTCCGGGCTTCTCCTTGCACCCCTTGAAAGGAAAAGCAAAGGGGCGCTGGTCCATCCGGGTAAGCGGAAACTGGCGTCTGACCTTTGAATTCAAGGACGGCAACGCCTATGTGTTGAACTACGAGGATTATCACTGATGAACATGCACCATCCCCCACACCCCGGTGAGTTCATCCGAGAGGTTTACCTGGAACCTCACGGTTTAAGTGTGCGTGCGCTGGCGGCAAAGCTGGATATCTCTCCCTCCTCGCTCAGTCGTGTCCTTAACGGGGCCAGCGGCGTGAGCCCGGAAATGGCTTTGCGCCTATCAAAAGCCCTGGGGCGAACTCCGGAAAGCTGGCTGGCCTTGCAGGACCTTTACGACCTCTGGCAGGCACGGCAACGGATCAATCTGGACAAGGTCCAGGCCATCGATTTCAAGGTTGCCTGAACCACCGGAACCCTTCTCCGCCGCAAGCGCGTTGCATTGCCGCGCCCGGCACAATCGCCGACACTAGCCGCCCCAATCACCATGAAGCAACGATCATGAGAACCTTCGTTCTGCGCGCCCGAGCCGCCCCCACCGACAGTCGCCGCCTGCGCGAAGGCGTGGGACAGGCCGCCCATACCGAGATTCTGGCGCATAGTCTGATGAACGCCCTGTTCGTTGCTCAGTCCCACCGCGACGATGTCACCGTCTACCTGGTACTGGAAAGCACTCAGGACTATTCACGCACCGTGGCTTTCGTCGCCGACGATATCCGTGATCTCGGCGGCTTCCACGAGCAGGCGTTGCTGGACAGGATCGCCAGTGCCCTGGATGTGTCCCAGGGCATGGGCAAGGAACAAACCCGGACGGTGGCACCGGGTATTACCGTGAGTACGCTGAGTTTCGAGAAGCTGGTTCAGGACCTGGCCAACGACTACCAGCTTTATGTCATGGACAAGAAAGGCGAACCGATCCAGGACGTGGATTTCCCCGACAACCCCTGTTTCCTGCTCACCGACCACATTCCCATGCCGAAAAAGAGCTTCAACAGCCTCAAACGGCTGGGGGCCGAGAAAATCAGCCTGGGTCCGAAAATGCTGTTCGCCTCCCAATGCGTGGTGCTGATTCACAACGCCCTGGATATTCAGGGCGTGTGAAGCACATCCCCTCTCCGCTCAAACGGACAGCGGAATCAGCTTCCACGCCACCTGTACAAAGGCGGTCACGCCGGCGGCCTTGAAATGGTCCTGCTTCTCGATGACGTCCTGACGAGACAGTTCGCACAGGGCATAGCGCGCCTGATCCTGATAGAGGCGCCGCACTTCCCCGGCGAACACCGGGAACGGCGGGCCAGCCATTTCCGCCGGGTCGTATTCAAAGCTGATCAGCAATTGCGGCGCATCGCCGGACAGCTCGCAAACATGGGGCGCATAGCGGGCACGCATGGCCTCGGGCAGGGCCACCAGAGCGGCCCGGTCATAGACCAGATCCACCGGGCCCAATTGCTCGGCGGTGAGTTCGAACAGATCGCCCTGGAACACCGTCAGATCCCCGTGGTGCCAACGGCGTCCGCCGGCCCAGTCGTCCACCTGGGGTTCCACTTCCCGTTCCTCGAACAGCTGGCGCACCGCCAGCTCGCTCAGCTCGGCGCCCACCACCCGGTGGCCTTGTTCCAGCAGCCAGCCCATGTCCAGCGTCTTGCCACACAGCGGCAGGAAAACCCGGGATCCGGCCGGCAAGTCAAAGGCCGGCAGGTTACGTTTGAGTACCGGGTTCACGAACGGCAGGTGAAACCCCAGCTCTTGTTTGTGCCACTTTTCTTCCCAGAAATGAGATTCCATGGGGGCTCCTGATCATGGGTTCCGTTGTCGTGGACCGCTCTCCATATTGTGCCCGGGGACTGCGGCGCTCAATGCGCCTCTTCCCAGTTGTCACCGATGCCGGCATCCACGATCAGCGGCACTTTCAGTTCGGCGGCGGCCTCCATGCGCTGGCGCACTTCCTTGACCAGGGATTCCACCTGCTTCTCCGCCACCTCAAAGACCAGTTCATCGTGTACCTGCATGATCATCAGGGCATCAAAGTCCGTGGTGTCGAGCCAGTCGTGGACCTGCACCATGGCCCGTTTGATGATATCGGCGGCGGAGCCCTGCATCGGCGCGTTGATGGCGGTGCGCTCGGCGGCCTGACGGCGCTGGCCATTGCGGCTGTTGATTTCCGGCAGATAAAGGCGGCGCCCGAACAGGGTTTCCACATAGCCCTTGTCGGCGGCGGTGGCGCGGGTGTCATCCATGTAGCGGCGCACGCCCGGGTATTTTTCGAAGTAGCGGTCGATGTATTCCTGTGCTTCGCCGCGCGGTATGCGCAGTTGCTTGGCCAGGCCGAAAGCGCTCATGCCATAGATCAGGCCGAAGTTGATGGCCTTGGCATTACGGCGTTCGTTGTCGCTGACCTCATCCACGGTTTTGCCCCAGACCTCGGCGGCGGTGGCACGGTGAATATCCAGACCTTTCTCGAAGGCGTCCAGCAGGCCCTTGTCCCCACTGAGGTGGGCCATGATCCGCAGCTCGATCTGGGAATAGTCGCAAGCAACGATCTTGCGGGCCCCTTTACCGTCCTCCGGAGGCGCGGAAAACGCCTGGCGAATCTTGCGCCCTTCCTCACTGCGCACCGGAATGTTCTGCAGGTTGGGATCGCTGGAAGACAGCCGCCCGGTGGCCGCCACCGCCTGATGGTAGGAGGTGTGCACCCGGCCAGTGCGTGAGTCGATCAGCTCCGGCAGCTTGTCGGTGTAGGTGTTCTTCAGTTTGGCCACCTCCCGGTAGCCCATGATCACTTCCGGCAGCGGGTATTCCAGTGCCAGTTCCTGCAATACCGCCTCGGCGGTGGAAGGCGCGCCCTTCGGGGTCTTCTTGATTACCGGAATTTCCAGCTTGGTATAGAGGATCTCACCCAACTGCTTGGGCGAGCCCAGATTGAATTTTTGCCCCGCCAGCTCATAGGCTTTCTCTTCCAGCTCCGCCATGCGCTTGGCCAGATACTGGCTTTGGTGCCGTAGTTTGGCGGCGTCCACATAGGCGCCGTTGCGCTCGATACGGCTGAGCACCGGCACCAGCGGCATCTCAATTTCCTTGAATACCCGCTCCAGGGGCTTTTCCTTCTCCAGTCTCGGCCACAGTGCTTCGTGCAGCCGCCAGGTGATGTCCGCGTCCTCGGCGGCGTAAGTGCCGGCTTCCTCCAAGCCAATCTGATTGAAGGTCAGCTGCTTGGCGCCCTTGCCGGCGATCTCCTCGAAACTGATGGTCTTGTGGCCCAGGTATTTGAGCGCCAGAGAATCCATGTCATGGCGGGTGGCGACGGAATCCAGCACATAGGATTCCAGCATGGTGTCGAAGGCCACGCCACGAAGGGTAATCTCCGCGTCCACCGCCAGCACGCTCATGTCGTATTTGAGGTTCTGGCCCACCTTCTTGATGTTGTCGTCTTCCAGGATCGGCTTGAGAGCGGCCAATACCCGTTCCCGGGGAAGTTGATCCGGCGCTCCGGGGTAATCGTGGCCGAATGGAATATAAGCGGCTTCACCCGGCGCCAGCGCCATACTCACGCCAACCAGACGCGCCTGCATGTAATCCAGGCTGGTGGTCTCGGTGTCGAAGGCGAACACCTTGGCTTTACCCAGCTTCTTCACCCAGGCATCCAACCCCGCCTCGTCGACGACAGTGACGTAGCCGTCGCGCTGAATCGCGCCCTGCTCTCCCCCTTCACCCTCAACCGCCGAAGCGCCGGCGGCCGGATCCTCGCCCTCCAGCAGTTCCGCCAGCCATCCCTTGAATTCCAGAGTGCGGTAATGGTGCGTCAGGGCTTCCGTGTCCGGGTCGCCCATTTTCAGGTCTTTGAGCGCTTCCTTGAGCTCACAGTCCACTTTGATGGTGGCCAGCTTATAGGAAAGGAACGCCTGGTCGCGGTGCTCTTCCAGTTTCTTGCCCAGGGTCTTGGCGCCACGCACGGAGAGTTCCGCCACCTTGTCCAGGTTGGCGTAGATCCGTTCCATCGATCCGAGCCCCTGCAACAGGGCCAGAGCGGTTTTCTCACCGACCCCGGGAACGCCAGGGATGTTGTCCACCTTGTCGCCCATCAGCGCCAGGAAGTCGATGATCAACTCCGGGCCGACGCCGAATTTGTTCTTCACCCCATCCACGTCGAGCAGGGTGTCGGTCATGGTGTTGATCAGGGTGACCTTGCCGTTGACCAGCTGCGCCATGTCCTTGTCGCCGGTGGAGATCAGCACGTGCTTGCCCTCGCCGCCGAACTGGCGGGCGAAGGTGCCGATCACGTCATCCGCCTCGACCCCCTCTTCAACGATCAGCGGCAGCCCCATGGCGCGGATCAGATCGTGCAACGGCTGCACTTGCTCGCGCAGTTCGTCCGGCATCGGCGGCCGGTTGGATTTGTACTCCTCGAACAGTTCATCCCGGAATGTCTTGCCCTTTGCGTCGAACACCACCGCCATGTATTCCGGATCGTAGTCCTTGATCAGCTTGCGCAGCATCGACGCCACGCCTCGCACCGCGCCAGTGGGCTGCCCGTTGGAGGTGGTCAGCGGCGGCAAGGCATGGAAAGCGCGGTAAAGATAGGAAGAACCGTCGACAAGAATGATCGGTTTGGACTCGGCCATGGGGGTCCCTGGGTCACTGTGAGGAAAGGCCACAGTGTAACGCGAAGGCTCGGGCCCAATCGACCGGAGAAGTCCGCCGGGGTGGCGCCACCGGCTGGCGAAGGGCTCTGTCTCCCAACGCCACAACGATTCGATTGCAGGCAAGCTGCCACAGCGGCTTCGTAGCGCAACCTGTGGGAGCCAGCCTGCTGGCGAATTCCGGACCTTGAAGCTCCCACAAAAAACCATGAAACCTCTGTTGGACCGGCATCGGCTCAGAGACGCTCGCGGATCCGCCGGCAGATGGCGTCCACCGCCTTGCGCGCGGCAGGAATGGCGCCGCCCATGGTGATGAAGCCGTGTACCAGCTCCGGATAGTCCAGATTCACCACGGTGACCCCGGCGGCCTTGAGTCTTTCGCCATAGGCCAGGCCTTCGTCGCGCAGCGGATCGGTGGCGGTCACCAGGATGGTTTCCGGCTGCCCCTCCAGATCCGGGTTGCGCAGCGGTGAGATGCGAATATCGTCCAGCAGGCTGTCATCAGGCAGGTACTGCTGGTGGAACCAGGCGATCATGTCCCGGTCCAGTCCACCTTGACCGGCTCCCAAGGTCTCCGCCGACTCGAAATTCGTCTCGCCGTCGGTTTTCGGATAAACCGCCACCACCAGTTTCGGCTTGGCAAGCCCTTCCAGCGCGGCCTGTTGCGCGGTGACGATACTCAGATTGCCGCCGGCGCTGTCGCCCATCACTGCGAGCCTCTGGTCATCCAATCCCAGCTTGTCAGCCTGCGCCAGAACCCATCGCCAAGCGGCCACCACGTCATCCGCGGCGGTGGGGGCCACATGCTCCGGCGCTAGCCGGTAGTCCACATTGAGGATCACCGCGCCGGTGCGGTTGGCCAGATAACGGCACAACCGGTCGTATTCCACGGCGGAACCAATGGTAAAACCGCCGCCGTGGAAATAAACGATGGCCGGGGCCGGAATCGGCGCCGCCACCGGACGGTACAAACGCACCAGGATATCGCCGCCGGCCACCGGCACGCGCAAATCACTGACCTGGGCTACCGTTTCCTGGCCGACATCGAGCATGTCGATCATCTGCGCATAAAGAGCACGCCCCTTGGGTAGCGGCAGTTGATGAAACCCCTTGCGGCTGTCGCCGAGCGCCAGCAACAAGCGCAGGCGCGGATCCAGGCGGCCACGGTCGACCTTTTCCACCAGACCGGCCAGACGCCCGAGAGCGCTACCGGGGAGTTTCATCAGGGTGCGGACGGTGTGCCGCTCCAGGGTGTGTTGTAACGCCATGTCTTCTCCTTGCTGAGGAGATTTGTAAAATATTTTTTACAAATCGTGCCCGGGAAATGCGAGAGTTATACCATCGGTCAATGTAAACGGCTCGGTCATCCCCGGCCGTTTTTCGGGTGCCCTCTCCCCCGGTGGATGCCCTGTGTTTCAAGGAAGACGTTCATGTCCGTCTACACGCCCGTGTCCCAACGCCGCATCGCCGAGGTGCTGGCGCATTACAACCTGGAGCTGGTATCGGCCACCGCCGCCAGCCACGGCATTGAAAACAGTACTTTCCTGATCGAAGCCCGCCAGTACGATGGCGCCACCCGGGAGGTGGTGCTGACCGTGTTCGAACAGTTCGACGAGGACGAGCTGGCACCCTACATCAAGGTGGTGTCCGACCTCGCGCTGGCACGCCTGCCGGTGGCGCCGGCGCTGGCGGACGGCAAGGGGCGCACTGTTCACGAGGTGGAGGGCAAGCCGGCGGTATTGATGCCGCGCCTGCGCGGCGAGCATTGTCTGACCCCGCAGGTGGAACACTGCCGCCAGATCGGCCATGTGCTGTCGCAATTGCATCAGGCACCGATCGACGACCTGGGGCGCCTGCCCAATGAACGGGAACGGCTGGCCCGCTTCATGGAACAGTCCACGCGGCTCCCGGACGCCGCCGCCCATCAGGCCGCCCAGATCCTGAAACGCTGGAAAAAGACGCCCCCCACCGGAGTACTGGTCCATGCCGACCTGTTCCGCGACAACGTGCTGTTCGACGGCGATCACCTGAGTGGCGTGCTGGACTTCTACAACGCCTGCGCGGAACGCCCGGAATACGACTTGGCGGTGGCGCTGAACGACTGGTGCGTGGCCGCCGACGGCCGGCCGGTTCCACGCCGCGAAGCGGCGTTATTGGTCGGTTACCGTGAAGGCGGGGGGCATTACGACGAGGAAGTGCTGGCACTGGCTCTGGCGGTGGCGGCGCTGCGTTTCTGGCTGTCCCGGCTGGCCGGGCCGGTGTCCGCCGATGCCGAGGGGCAAGGCAGCAAGGATCCGGCGGAATTCGCCCGTATTTTCGGTTACCGCTTCAACGCGCTCAGTCTTTGATCCCTCATTGAGATGGGCGGCGCTACCCGCCAGCGCGGATGCGCCGGTTCAGTTGCTCCAGCCAATCCTGCTCCCGCCATAACCAGGGCGTCTGCGGCCGCGCCAGACTGGTCGGCGTCATTACCGACACCCCGGCGGTGAGCGCCTGATCCACGGTGGATTCGATGAACGCCGCCCAGCCCCGGGGCAGCGATGAAGGCGGCCGGGATACCTGCAAGTAGCCGTCGCCCAGGACCGGCTCCATGCGCCGTAGACGGGCGAACGCCAACCGCCGGTTCAACTGATCGTGCAGGCGCCGCAACCACTGCTCGCCAGTGGCCTCCATCAGCAGTTGCCGCACCGGCGGTGCCAGCATGCGGCCAAGCCGGCCAGGCACCGGCAGACGCTCGCCGCTGGCCAGGCGAAAACGGGGATCGTCGTCGAGCCACAGCGCCAACTCCAGGAAGTCCAGTTCTCCGGTGTCCATCTGCCGCAGGTATTCGCTCTGTCCGGCACCGCAACTGACTCCGAAACGCACGCCAGGGAACAGCGCCCGCAGCGTCCTCGGCACTTCCACCAAGTAGGCCTCCAAGGACCGCTCCTGGCGCTCGCTCCAATGCCGTGGCAGCGGCCGTTCCGGCGAACGGCCAAACACCCGGCGGATCAACCCGTGGGCCGCCGGCGGCTGGGGGAACTGGTGGCAGAAATCCACCGCCACCACCCGGTCCAGCAAGTCCCATTCCCGAATCAGAGCCAGCGTTTGCGCCCAGACATCAACGAAATCCTCCGGTCGTCGCACGAAAGAGCGGCGGGCACGGGAGTCCGGCAGGAAATGGCTGTGCAACCACAGCGACAGGCCACGGTCGGCGGCGCCCTGCAGCAGCCGCCTCACATTGCGGCGAATGCGGATGGTGGCCTTGCTGGCGGCAAGGTCTCGGCGCGGGTCGGCGGGCACATCCAGCTCACAGCGGTCCATATGGACACCGCGCGCCGGCGCCGCCAGCAGATGGGGGAAGGGATCCAGGCGCAGAGCATTGAAACCGCGAGCCACCGTCTCATCCAGCACACGGTCCAGAGACCGGTACTCACGCGCCAGCGGCCAAGCATAATCCCAGCACGCCAGGGCGAGGCGCTCGCTCTCCTTACCTGCTGACGGTCCCTGCTCACCCATCCGCTCTGCTCTTATTCAAACAAGCGCATCAGCATACCGGTTTCGGCGCCGCGCTCAATGGCCCCGGGCGGGCCAATATTACCGTCCCGCTTGCAAACAGGTGACGAAGGCGGGGGTGACCACCTGTTCCAGCCAGTCGCTGTAACCGCTGTCCGTGTGGTCCCGGCCCAACGGGTCCAGCCTGATCTGGTCACAATCCGGGCACAACCGCTTCACCAGTTGCCCCTGGGCTTCCGGCTCCAACAGAGCACACCGCATATTGCTTTTGTTGATCCGCGCCGCCAACGTGACGAAGCGGCGGCTGCTCGGCCCCGCGCCCAGTTGCTCGCTGATCACCAGCGGGTCGGCCAGGCCGAAGTGATGTTGAAAATAAGCGTAAGGATGATGGTAGGTCAGCCAGGCCTGCTGTCGCAGCGGTGCAAGACGCGCGGCGATGGCCTGCTCGGAGGCTTCCACGGCGGCGATGAAGCGGCCCGGTTCCATCGCCGGCAAGGGCACCCGGTCCTGCTCCGCCAATGCTCGCGCCAGTACCACCATGTTGGCGGGCGCCAGCCACAAATGCGGATCAATCTGGCTGTGCGAATGACCGGCGTGATCCCCAGCATGATCGTGACCGGCGCTGCCATCACGCACTTCGGCGCCCGGCAGGTCCGCCAGGGCCAGGTTGGGACCGGAACGGCGCCGGATCAGCGCCGCCACTGGTGGCTCGGCGTCCTCGCCAAGCCACACCACCAGATCCGCGTCCCTGACCGCCAGAGCCTGGCGTGGCGACAACGACAGATGGTGCGGATTCTGATTCGGCGCCAGCAGCGTGACCACCTCGGCCTGGTCGCCATACAGTTGCCGCAACGCCATGGCCAGCGGCTCGACACTGGCGACGATGGTGGCGGAAGATGATGGCGAGGCCGGAAGCGAAACCGGCAACCCCGCCAGCAATAGCAGAATCAACAAGAAACAGCGCATGGGGCATCCCCGAAAACAGCAAACCCGGACGCCAATGAGAGCGCCTCGGAACAAGTGAAATAGTATATCATCACGGCTTTTGAGAATGGGCCTGTTTATGGACACGGCATTGGTGCAACTGGATGACGTTTCCCTCTCCTTCGGCGCGGAGCCGGTGCTGGAGCGGGTATCCCTGACCCTGAATCCAGCCGGCATCACCACCCTGATCGGCCCCAACGGCGCCGGCAAGAGTACCCTGGCCCGTGTCGTGCTGGGCCTGCAGGCGCCGGACCAGGGCCGCGTCTGGCGCCGTCCGGGCTTGCGCATCGGCTACATGCCCCAGCATCTGCAGGTGGACGAGAGCCTGCCGCTCACCGTCGACCGTTTTCTCTGGCTGGCCGCACCGGGCCGCACCCGCCACCGCCGTGAAGCCCTGGCCCGCACCGGGGTCTCCCACTTACGCCGCCGGGCCGTGCGGCGGCTCTCCGGCGGTGAATTGCAACGGGTGCTGCTGGCCCGTGCACTGCTGCGCAAACCGGACCTGTTGGTGCTGGACGAACCGGCCCAGGGCGTGGACGTGGCCGGCCAGGACGCCCTCTATGGCCTGCTCAGCGAAGTGCGTGAAAGTACCGGCTGCGGCATCCTGCTGATCTCCCATGATCTGCATCTGGTGATGGCGCGCACCGATCAGGTGGTGTGCCTGCAACATCACGTGTGCTGCTCCGGCACCCCGGAATCAGTGAGCCGGGACCCGGCCTACCACGAGCTGTTCGGGCCCCGCGCCGGCACCCCCAATCTGGCGCTCTACACCCACGACCACGATCACGCCCACGATCTGCACGGCCATGTGCATGATGACCCTGATCACCATGACCACGGGGAGCACCACCATGATTGAGTTGTTGCTGCCCTCGCTGCTGGCCGGCCTGGCGGTGGCGCTGGTCTCCGGCCCCATGGGCGCGTTCGTGGTGTGGCGGCGGATGGCGTTCTTCGGCGACACCCTGGCCCACGGCGCCCTGCTCGGCGCCGCCCTGGCCCTGGCCCTGGATGTGAACCTGTATCTGGCGGTAGTGGTGGCCTGCCTCTCCATCGCCCTGGCCCTGACCGGCCTGCAACAGCAAAGACAGATCACCGGCGACACCCTGCTCGGCATCGTCGCTCACACGACCCTGGCTCTCGGGGTGATCAGCCTGAGCGTGCAACAAAGTGTGCAAGTGGACCTGATGGCCTATCTGTTCGGCGACCTGCTGGCGGTGACCTGGAACGACGTGCTCGCGCTGTGGGCCGGAGCGGCACTGATCATCGCCCTGGTGGTCTGGCAATGGCGCGCCCTGCTGAGCATCACCGTGAACGAAGAGCTGGCCCAGGTCGAAGGCGTGCCCGTCGCCTTCACCCGCCTGCTGTTGATGCTGCTACTGGCACTACTGATCGCCGGTGCCATCCGTACCGTGGGAGTGCTGTTGATCACCTCCCTGCTGGTGATCCCCGCCGCCGGCGCCCGGCGCCTGTCCAGCACTCCGGAACAGATGGCCATGCGCGCCAGCGTGCTCGGGCTGCTGTCGGTGACCCTGGGCATGACGATGAGCTGGTACGCGGACACGCCGGTGGGACCGTCCATCGTGGTGGCCGCCGCGGCTCTGTTTGTCCTCACGCTACTGCGCCGGCCGCCGTCCTGACATGAACCGCGACACCAACCTGGACCGGCGCATCTGGGCACTGGCCTGGCCCCTGCTGTTATCCAACGCCACCGCCCCCTTGCTGGGCCTGGTGGACACCGCCGTGGTTGGCCATCTGTCGTCGCCCGTGTTTCTGGCGGCGGTGGCGCTCGGCGGCAACGTGTTCATGTTCCTCTACTTTTCTTTCAATTTCCTGCGCATGGGCACCACCGGCTTCACCTCCCAGGCGCGCGGCGCCGGCGACAACACCCTGGTGGTACTGCTACGGGCCTTGCTCCTTTCCTTTGCTATTGGCGTTGCCCTGATCCTGCTGCAGCCGGCATTGCGAGAACTGTCGCTGTGGCTGCTCGGCGGCAGCGACGAGGTGCAGGCGCTGGCCAGGGACTACATCAACCTGCGTATTCTTGGCGCCCCGGCGGCACTGGCCAACTTCGCCCTGATCGGCTTCGCCATCGGCATCCACAACACCCGCGTGCCGCTGAAAATGACGCTGCTGATGCACAGCAGCAATGCTCTGCTGGATGTGTTGCTGGTGCAGGTTTGGCACTTCGATGTGCGCGGCGTGGCCGCGGCCAGCGCCGCGGCGGAGTACATCGGCCTCGCCGGCGGCCTGTTCTGGCTGCGCCGGCATATCTTCGGCGACGCCTGGCGGACCCTGCCGAGACACCTGCTGCTGCAGGCGGCGCCGATGATCCGGCTGATGGCGGTGAACCGGGATATCTTCCTGCGCACCGTGGCGTTGCTCACCGTGTTCTTCTTTTTCGCCGCCCAGGGCGCCCGCCTCGGCGACAGCATCCTCGCCGCCAACGCCGTACTCATCACCTTTCTGCTGCTATTGAGCAACACCCTGGACGGCTTCGCCAACGCCGCCGAAGCCCTGGTGGGCGACGCCCTGGGGCGGGGCCGCGCCACGGAGCTTCACCAGGCGGTACACCGCACCGGCCTGTGGACACTGATCGTCGCGGTGATCGCCCTGATCGGCTTCGCCCTCGGCGGCGTGCCACTGATCCACCTGCTTAGCGATCTGCCCGCCATCCGCGACACCGCCACCCATTACCTGCCCTGGATGCTGCTGCTCCCCCTCACCGCCAGCGCCGGCTTCTGGCTGGACGGCGTCTTCGTCGGCGCCACCCTGGCCCGGGAAATGCGCAACACCATGCTGGTGGCCACGCTGCTGTTCTTCCCGGTATGGTGGCTCACCCGCCCGCTGGACAACCACGGCCTGTGGCTGGCGATGAATCTTTGGATGGCCAGCCGGGGGTTGTTGATGGCCTGGGTTTGGCGGCGGCGGGGCTTCGTATAGCCCCTTGCTCTGTGGGAAGCCAGCTCGCTGGCGAATACAGCCTCAATAGAACTGAACCACTTCTTCCAACCAGAAGAATTTAGCCCCACTCCATTTATGAAGCAGCCACAGAACACGGACAGACCTTGCCTTTTGTCCACCACCTGGCTTTACAGTAATGGCAAAATACGAGACCCGATCCCATGATGCATGCTTCATTAAATTATCCGCCAAGTGCTAAAGGATTGATTGATGCAAGGTGAGTGCCTCTGTGGAAGCGTGAAATTCGAAATTGATGGGGAGATACGGAATCTCTATCAATGTCACTGTTCACTGTGCCGCAAAGCCACAGGGGCTGCCGCCAACGCGGCTACGCTTGTGCCAAGCAGCAGTTTTCGTTGGATCTCTGGTCAAAGCGGGATAAGGTCTTACCAAAAGCCAAGCGGATTCCGGTGCGACTTTTGTTCAGTGTGTGGAAGCCCGGTACCCAACAGCTTGCGGGGTACCGAAATGATTTGGGTCCCAGCCGGTTTACTTACTGGATTGGCGGCATCAAGGGTTGCGGTCCATCTTCACACCGCATCCGCCGCGCCGTGGGCGCAAGAATCCACCGAGTGCGTTTGGTTGGAGGGTGGTCCCGGAAGCCTGGAATCACTCAACAAATTGTTGTAGTCCGTTCCGGGCGTGAGCAGAAGCTTGGGGTCAGGTCTTGCTTTCTTCCTCACCAACTCCCTCATGCACGACAAGTGACTACATTGATGGCAAAAGGCAGGACCTGACTCCAATATACTCGTGCCCCAAGGTGTTGACGCCACTGCAACCACAAGCCCAGATAAAGGAAGCCATACTATGAGCAGGAAACTGGCCGCCAAAATCCTATTGATTTCCTTGGTTCTTTTCTCATCGCCTTTGATAGCCGCAGAAAAGCACATCGGAATTTTGGTTTACGACAAAGTATTGAGTAGTGATGTGACCGCTCCAGCCGAGGTCTTTGGTGTTGCCACACGGAAATCCTGGTTCTCGGATTATAAGGTGTTATTAATCGGTGTAGATCGAGATGCGACCGTCGTGACCACCGAGGAAGGCATACGCCTCACGGTCGACACAACGATCTATGACAACCCCAATCTGGATGCGCTTATCGTGACCAGCTCCTATGTCATGGATAGCCTTTTTGAGAACAAGGATTTAACAGCATTCCTCAAAAAGCAGGCCGAAAATGTTTCCTGGCTGGCGAGCAACTGCTCTGGCGCTTTTTTGTATGCTCATGCGGGCTTGCTGGATGGTTACACTGCGACCACCTGGGCTGGTGGTGAAAAGCAGCTACAGCGTGAATTTCCCAAAATCAATGTGATCGAGGATCGCAATGTTGTCGTTGATCGCAACAGAATCTCCAGCAATGGTGGGGTTCCGTCCTATCAGGGTGCTCTGGTCCTGTTAGCCCAGATGAGTAGCGAAAGGAAGGCAAAGCAGGTATTCGAAACAATCCAGTTAAATCGCCTCATACCCTGGAAAGAGGTGACCCGATACTTTCCTGAAAAATAAGCGCAAGCAATATACAGCATCGCTTGTTGCCGATGAGCCTGATGACGCTTGTCATGACTGGCATGATCATCTTTCTTTTCCTTTTTCGAGTCTAGGACATGACACCAACGCTCAATACCTTGCTCACAGGACTTGAACAAAGGGGTAAAGATAATGATGCCCGGGTCAGCGAGCGCCGCCGGAAGTACTTGAACATCACCCGTGATACCGGCGAGTTCCTCGCGGTGCTGGTCAAGGCGATCCGGGCCGGGCGGGTGCTGGAGATTGGCACCTCCAACGGTTACTCCACTCTGTGGCTGGCTTCGTCATTGAACAACGGCGGCCGGGTGGTAACGGTGGAGTTCGATAACGACAAGATTGGTGAAGCCAAGGCAAATTTTCAGCGCGCGGGTCTTGTTGATCGCATTGAGCAGATCAAGGGCGACGCCGTCACTTACCTTCGGGGCAATACCGCGACCTTTGATCTGGTCTTTCTCGATGCCGATCGGAGCCAGTATCTGGACGTCGCCGACCGTATCATGGAAGCAGTGAAACCCGGTGGCGTTCTGGTTTGCGACAACGCCCTGTCTCATGCGGCGGAGATGGCCGACTTCATCGCTCATCTTCAACAGCACCCCCGATTTACTACCTGTCTGGTACCTGTGGGCAAGGGTGAATTTGTCGCCTATAAATCCTGCCTATGAGCACGCGGGACGCCAAGGAGGCAGTATGACCGTCAAGCGTATGGACAACGTGGGCATCGTGGTCGAAGACATCGATGCCGCCATTGAGTTCTTTAGCGAACTCGGCCTCGAACTCGAGGGCCGCGCGCCTGTCGAGGGAAGCTGGGCCGATGACGTTACCGGATTGCGCGGCATGCGCGTCGAGATTGCCATGATGCGCACGCCGGATGGCCACAGCCGGCTCGAACTCTCCCGGTTCCTGGCACCGCCCGTGGTCGCCGATCACCGCACCGCGCCGGTGAACGCTCTCGGCTATCTGCGCGTGATGTTCACCGTGGAGGATATTGACGACACGCTCGCCCGACTCGACAAACGCGGTGCGAAACTTGTCGGCACGGTGGCGCAATTCGAAGACACGTACCGCCTCTGCTACATCCAGGGTCCGGAAGGAATCCTGATCGGGCTCGCCCAGGAGCTTGGGTAGCCGATTCGCTCTCGAGGCAGCTTCCCACAAGGGCAACGAAGTCGCTGGCTTGCTAGCAAATAAATCATGGAAGAATTCGCCAGCAGGCGGAGGGCCGCCCCGGCTGGCTCCCACGGTAGCTTTGTCGCAAACAACGGCGTTACTAAACCTCTTCCACCGTCGCCAGCACCGGCACGAACACATCCGACATCGCCGCCAGGGCCGCGTTGTGCAGTTGTTCGGCCGGAACCACGCCGGTGCCATAGGTGGCGGGCAGATCGCGGGTGGCGCAGGCGGCGGCGACCACCGCCATGTCGAAGCCCAGGTCGTAGCCGGCCCGCACGGTGGAGGAAACACACATGTGGGTCATGAAGCCGACCACCAGGACCGGGCCCTCCACGTCGCGCAGATGCTGTTCCAGGTCCGTGCCAGAGAAGGCGTTGGGGCGCGGTTTGATCACCACGGCCTCGCCTGCCTCGGGTTGGGCGCGTTGCAGGAAGGCGCCACCACCGGCCGGGTCGAAGGGGCTGCCGGCGGGGCCTTCGTGGGCCACGTGGATCACTGGCCAATCCATTTTCTTGGCTCTTTCGCGCAGCCTTTCGATCTCAGTCAGGGCAGCATCGAGACCGGTGAGCGGCAAGGCGCCGCTGCCATAAACTTCCTGGGCATCGATGATCACCACCGCCGCCTTGCCACGTTGCGGGGTTTGCCAGGCCGATGCTCCGGCCAGGGTTCTCAGGGTTACCGGCTTGTCGTTACTCATATCGCGTGCTCCCGTGTCAGCGCATGAATTCAAGGAGGGCTCATGGTGGCCTGCGCATTCGCCTGATCCAAGCTGGTATTTTGCGAGCATTACCTGCAAAAATGCAGGCATGAAAGATTGGGATGATTTCCGTTTTCTGCTGGCCCTGAGCCGCTCCGGTACTCTGCGCGAAGCGGCGCGCCGTCTTGGGGTGAACGAGACCACCATGGCCCGCCGCCTCGCCGCCGTGGAAGGCCGTCAGGGCACCACTTTGTTTCTGCGGGGGCGGGACGGCCTGCAGCCAACGCCCACGGGCGAGCGGCTGGCGCGTGCGGCGGAGCGCATGGAGCAGGCATTGCTGCGGACCAATCCGGATCACGGCCAGGGGACGGTATCGGGGCTGGTACGGCTGACCTCGGTGGCCTGGATCGTGGAGGCGCTGCTGGCGCCCCGTCTGATTGATCTGCATCGGCGCCACCCGGCGCTGACCATGGAGCTGGCGGCGTCCAATACCACCGTCAGCCTGTCCCGCCGGGACGCGGATCTGGCGCTGCGTCTGGCCCGCCCCCGGGAAGAGCATCTGGTGGCCCGGCGTCTGGGCGCCCTCGGGCTGACGCTGGCCAGCTCGGTGCGGGGCTCCGCCCAGGGCTGGATCGCCTACCATCGCGGCTGGGACGATCTGCCGGAGATCCAGGCCATGGCCGGCGTGTTCCGGGATCCGCCGGTGGCACGCATTGCGGGCCTCACGGGCATTCAGGCGGCGGTGCGTTCGGGGCTTGGCATGGCGATGCTGCCGGATCCAATGATCGACGCCGACCCCGGCCTGGTGGCGGCACAGCCAACCATAAGGGTGAGTCGGCCTCTGTGGGTGGTGCTGCACGAGGATTTGCGCGAACGCCCGGCGATCCGGGCCTGCCTGGATTGGCTGGAAGAGGTGGTACGGGAGGCCGGCTGGACCGATCAGTCCTCGCTGAAATCGAAGTAGAGCACGTTGGACCAGTTGCCCAGCCCCAACTCATGGAGCGGCGCCAGCGGGTTCGCCGGTTGCAGGTTCAGCATCCGCGCCAGGGGGCCGGGAGCCGAGGGTTTGACCTGATTGAGGTGGCGCAAGGTGCGTTCCATTTCCTGGTCCAGATCCGCCAGACTCCCGAACAGGTCCCGGTTCTGCTGGGCCAGTGGCGTCTCGTCCAGGTCGAAGATCTCGGCGCACTCCAGCACAATGTGATCGGCGCGATTCTCCGGCGCATTCAGGAAGGCTTCCGCCTCTTGCACCAGTTCCGCTGCCTCGGGCCAGTCGATGCGCGCCAGGAAGTCACACAGGCGCCTTACGCCCTTGTCGTAATCCCCCGCCAGCGCCACGTCGTCGTCCAGTTCCCAGATCATGGAGGGGCAGATCACGGTATCGGCGGACACCAGCAGCCGGTAGCTGAGCGGAATCGCGTACCCCCATTCGGACAACCCCCGGACCACGGGTTTGGGCTGATCCGGCGTCCGCGCGGGAACCCGGTCGGTCGCGTAAAGATAGCTTCGGTTCGCCATGAGATGCCGCCTGCGCTGCTTTCGAATGAGCCGCCTATGGTGGCCCTACGGTGCAACGCCGACAACCGGGGCGCACCGATTCAGTGATCGCCGGCCCAGGGATCGTAGCTTCCGATATTCCAGAAATGGCCTTGTGGGTCGCGGCAGGAAAAATTCTCGCCACCGTAATCCGGCGCCGTCAGTTCGATGACGATTTCGCCGCCGTTGGCTTTGACTTTTTCGTGGACGTCGCGCGGATCCGCCACCACCACATAGGGCGACTGGGTCTCTTTGCCGCCGGTCTCGCCGGGCTGCAGGATATTGCAGCCGTATTCGTTCTCGCGGGCAGTGCCCAGCATCACCATGCCGGCGCCCAATACCAGCTGGGCATGCAGCACGTCGCCATTGTCGTCGCGATAAACCGCCTGCTCACGGAAGCCAAAGGTGTCACACAACCAGCGAATGGCGGCATCGGCGTCACGGTAACTGAGACAGGGAATGATGGTCGAACTCATGGTGCTCTCCTGGTCGGTCGGTGCCGATATTCTGGCGCGGCCGATAACACCGGTATTGTAAATAGTTGACCTGAGCGCCGCTCAATCCAGCAATGGCAGATGAAAGATATCCGGCCGCGACCAGCGCCGGTAATGGCCTGGCGTAATTCCGGCCAGGTCACGGAAGTCCCGATTGAAATGGGCCTGGTCGTAATAGCCACAGACCAGCGCCACCTGGTCCAGATCCAGCGGCGGCAGGTGACGCAGCAGCTCAAGGCTGTGATGGAAGCGCAGCAGCCTCGCGTATTGTTTGGGCGTCACGCCGACAGTGTCGTGGAAACAGCGAATCAGGTGCCGCTGGCTGATACCGCAATGCTCAGCCAGGGAACCGGTGGCACGCAGCCCGGGTTCCCGGACCATCAGGGCCAGAGCGCCATTGGCGGTCACCGAAGTCCGTGGCGGGGGTCGTAACCAGCGCCGCAATGCCTGCTCCATCAACAGGAAACACCGCCGGGGTGAGTCCGCCTCCCACAGCGCCATCTGAAGATCCATCGCCGGTGCCCCGAGGGCGTCATCCAATGGCACATGGACATTGCGAAATTCAGGCGCCGCGCAACCCAATATCGGCGGCACACCACCGGGACGGAACACCACACCCATGATGTGCGCTTGCTCGGCGGTATCGATGACCATGTAGCCGTCGTGCACACCGCTGATCAAGGGCCCGCGGAATCGGCTGACACGGGTGATGTCGGTGGGGTCGTAGACGCGCAGATCGGCGTCATCCAGGTTGAAGATGAGTTGCATCTTGCCGCGCGGCAGCACTCGTTCGAGATGGTACTCAGGCGCCGTGAAACGCACCCACCATATCTGTTCGATGTGCTCGGAAAGGGGTGCGCCGGGAGAGTGGAAATAGGCTTCCATACCCGCTCGACCCGGTCAGGACGAGCGCCGCCGTATACCGGCGGGCTCCGGGGCGGCGGGCGGCTGTCCCAGCAATGGCGGAATGGACCAAACGCAACGAATGCTCATGGAGCTTCCCGGTCGGTTGAATAACTCAGAGGCGCATCGCCTGGGCCAATCTTAACCCGCTGCCCCGTTTCCGGCGCAAGCCGTCATTATTCTTCCCAATCCGGATTCCAGGCGACCTCCCAGAGGTGGCCATCCGGATCCTGGAAGTAGCCGCAATAGCCGCCCCAGAACGCTTTTTCCGCGATCTTGGTTACGTGGGCACCGGCCTCCTCGGCCTGCCGCATAACCTCGTCCACTTCCTCCGGCGAGCCCACATTATGGGCCAGAGTAAAGCCTCCGGCCGAGGCGGGTACCAACGGGACGCCCGCTCCCTTGGCCAGGGCCGGGCGAGGATACAGCGCCAGCACCAGGCCACCGTCGAGATGGAAAAACACCACCGCGCCGTCCTCGAATTCGGTGCCAACGATGCCCTCGGTGGGCAAACCAAGGCCGTCGCGATAAAACCTAAGGGAACGATGCAGGTCATCCACGCCCAGGGTGATGACTTTTATGTTCGGCTTCATCCGTCTTCTCCAAAACAGGGGAACAGGGACCCGTGAGCTTGGCTCAACGTCGCCCGGATGTCTTGAATAAATCGGACAAAAGCCGCCCCGCCAGGGCGCCGGTGTTATTCAGGGAATCAGCGTTTCTTTTTCCCGGGCATGATGAATTTCATCAGGGTCATGAACCACATCAGCTGGCCCGGGTCCCCTTCCACCTTGATATCGCCGGCCTGCATGCCTTCCATGAACGCCATCTGGTTCTTGCCGGAGGCACGCAGGGTGCGGAACGCGTAATCCGCGTCGCGGAAATTCAGGGTGATGGTGGGCGCGCCGTGCAAACCGGCGCCGTGTTTTACACCTTGCGGTGTGAAGTGATACCAGCGGGCCACCCGGCCATCGAAGGTACGCCATTGCATCAGCACATCGCGGTGCTCCAATTGCTGGCGAAAACCCTCATTGTGGCGGCCCAGCCAGCGCAATCGCCAGCCGAGCAGCATCAAGATGAAACGAAACTTCATTACGCGCTCCCGGCCAGCGGCCGGCCCGGTCAGGGCATCAGGGCCGGCAGTTCCTTGTTGAGTTTGAGCTTTTCCTTCACCGCCTCACCGGTGAGGGCGTAGCCCAGCAGTGTGCCGTCGGCGCCGCGGAACAGGGCGGTGACATCATTTTCCTGCTGCGTCACTTCCCACTCGCCTTCACTATCCGCCGGCGGCGGGCAGACCACCACCGGGCAAGCCGGAGTCTTGATGGTCACCGGCATGACGCCGTAACTCACCGCGGTCTCCTCGCCTGCCAGGGTTTTGGCCAGGGCGCGGGCGCTGGCCATCAGCGGCAGCACATAGGGCAGAACATGGCCTTCCACTTCCGCGCAATCGCCCAGGGCGTAGATGTCCTCGGCGCTGGTGCGCAGGGTGCGATCGGTGAGGATGCCCCGGTTGGTGCGCAGACCGGCTTCCTTGGCCATGTCGATGCGCGGACGCAAGCCGATGGCGGACAGCACCACGTCGGATTCCACCCGGGTACCATCGGACAGTTCGGTAATCAGAGTGCCATCATCACCGTGGTGTACCGCCTGTGCCAGGGGACCGAAATGGAAACGCACGCCCAGGGCCTCAAGTCCCCGGCCCACCGCCTCGGAAGCCGCCGGCGGCAACAACAGTGGCAGGCAGCGCCCCATCGGTTCCACCAGGGCCACTTCAAAGCCGCCGTTGCTCAGATCGTTGGCGAATTCACAGCCGATCAGACCACCACCGAGAATCGTCACGCGGCGCTTGCCTTGCAGGGCTTCGCGGAAGCGGCCGTAGTCCATCAGGTCATTGACCGAGAACACCTCGCCCACCGCGTCACCTTCCAACGGCGGCGTCCAGGTATCCGCCCCCAGCGCCAGCACCAGTTTGCTGTAATCCAGGTGATCGTCCGGCAGCAGCACCCGGTGCCCGTCGGCATCGATACCGGCCACATGAACGTGGGTCCGCACCGTGACGTTGAACTGCTCGGCCACCTGTTCCGGTGAGGCCATGGCCAGTTCATCGGCGGTTTTTTCCTTGGTGAAACCGGTGGACAGCATCGGCTTGGAGTAACTGCGGCCGTCGTCGGCGGTCAGCACCACCAGCGGCGTTTCCTTATCCAGCTTGCGGAATTCCTTGACCACGTTGAATCCGGCCAGACCGGATCCGATCACTACGATGGGCTTCATTGGCGCTCCTTATGTGGTGCCAGGGTGGTGCCAGGGACGGGAATGGCGGCCGCTCAGATTTCCACCATCTCGAAATCTTCCTTACCGACGCCGCAGTCCGGACATACCCAGTCGTCGGGGATATCTTCCCACTTGGTGCCGGGCTCGATGCCCTCCTCGGGGAGCCCTTCCGCTTCGTCATAGATGAAGCCGCACACCACACATTCCCATTTCTTCATGTCATACCTCGTTGATCAATATCCCGGACAGCGCCAGGGGCCGGAAACCAGGGGCCCGCTAACGTAGCCACGCCGTCCTGAAAAATCAATGACACCAGCGGATGTCACCATGGCAGCCGGGCCGATGACCTCACCATGACCGGCCCCGCCATGGCCGACGACCCTGCCAGATTCGTGCCGCTCTCTTGCCCCTCGCGCCACCTTGCGCCATAGTCCACGCCGCCGGTCGAGAGCGGAGTGTCACACTATGCCAAATTCACCTCTGGACGCCGACCCGAAATGGCGTCCACTGGATCGTCTTACCGTACCACCGCTCATCCGCGACTGGCTCGGTGACCCCGGATCCCTCACCGCCCGCCTGCGCCGCCACGGCACTTTTCACGTCCGCCACAACCGCTCCCTGGTGACGGTCCCCGTGCCTTTCGAACGCGAGCAGTTACACCAGAGCGGGCGCCGTATCGCGCTGATCCGGGAAGTCACGCTGATGCTGTGCGACACTCCGGTGGTGGAAGCCCGCAGCGTCCTGCCGCTGCTCAGTCTGCGCTGGGCCAACCGCAATCTGGCGCATATGGGTGGCCGTTCGCTGGGCAGTGAGTTATACCGTTACCCCGAGGCGCACCGGGATCAGGTGTGGGTCCGTTATGGCCTGTCGCCGGCCGGCCGAGGGCCGTGCTGGGGGCGTCAGACCCGTTTCGTGAAAAGGGGCAGACCGCTGCTGGTGGCGGAGTACTTTCTGCCCGCGCTCTGGTCCCTGGTGGGGGAACAATAGAAGGAACAACCATGCTGGCTTTCGTGGAACACCGTTATCCCTCGCTGTGGCCCTGGATTCAGTTGATGCGCCTGGACCGGCCGATCGGCAGCATGTTGTTGATGTGGCCTACCCTGTGGGCGCTGTGGATCGCCGCCGATGGCACGCCGAGCCTGAAGAACATTGTTATCTTCGTGCTCGGGGTATTCGTGATGCGCGCCGCCGGCTGCGTGATCAATGACTTCGCCGACCGTAATTTCGACGGCTCGGTGGAGCGCACCCGGGGCCGCCCGCTGGCCACCGGCGCCCTGAGCGCCAAACAGGCTCTGGGCCTATTCGTGGGCCTGCTGTTCATCGCCCTGATCCTGGTGTTGTTCCTGAACCGCTTCACCTTCTGGCTGGCGTTCGGTGGACTGGGGCTGGCCATTCTTTATCCGTTCACCAAACGCTTCACCAATCTGCCTCAGGTGGTGCTGGGCGCGGCCTTCAGCTGGGCCATTCCCATGGCGTTCGGCGCCGAAACCGCCAGCGTGCCGCCGATCGCCTGGCTGCTGTTCATCATCAACCTGCTGTGGACGGTGGCCTACGACACCGAGTACGCCATGTGCGACCGCGAGGATGACCTCAAGATCGGGATCAAGAGCACCGCCATTCTGTTCGGGGATCTGGACAAGGTGATCATCGGCATTCTCCAGGGTCTGGTGCTGGCCGGGCTGGTGCTGGTGGGGCTGCGCCTGGGCTTCGGCCTGCCCTGGTATCTGGGCCTGCTGGGCGCCCTCGTCCTGTTCGTTCATCAACAATGGCGTATCCGCTACCGGGAACGCTGGCCCTGTTTCCACGCCTTTCTTAACAACCATTGGGTGGGTGCCTGCGTTTTCGTCGGTCTGTTTCTGCAATATTTGTGACTCCCCGGAAACGCCGCCGCCCGGCGTAATGCCGCGACCGGCGGCGAAAAGGTTGGCAAATCTGTCATCAAGATGTCATAAAAAAGCCATCTAATGAGGCTCCCCACATCCGGGCGGGAAAGCGGAAGACCGAACTATGTCAAAAAATCGCATCCTCATTGTCGATGACGAGCCGGCCATCCGGGAGATGGTGTCCGTGGCTCTCGAACTGGCCGATTTCGACGTGCTCGAAGCCGAAAGCGCCCAGCAGGCCCACGAACGCATCGTTGACGAACGGCCGGACCTGGTCTTGCTGGACTGGATGCTGCCCTCGGTAAGCGGTATCGAACTGGCTCGTCGCCTGAAACGGGACGACAACACCAGCGAAGTGCCAATCATCATGCTCACCGCCAAAAGTGAGGAAGATAACAAGATCCAGGGATTGGACGTGGGCGCCGACGATTATGTCACCAAGCCGTTCTCCACCCGCGAGCTGATCGCGCGCATCCGCGCGGTATTGCGCCGCTCCTCCGCCGCCGCCGGTGAAAAGGAAATCGATGTCCAGGGTCTGTGCCTGGATCCGGTCAGCCACCGCATCAGCGCTCACGGGGTGCCGGTGGACATGGGACCCACCGAATACCGTCTGCTCGAGTTCTTCATGAGCCACCAGGAACGGGCCTACTCCCGCACCCAGTTGCTGGATCAGGTCTGGGGCGCCAATGTGTACGTGGAGGACCGTACCATCGATGTGCACATCCGCCGTCTGCGCAAGGCCTTGGCGCCTCACGGCTTTGATGGTTTCATTCAGACCGTGCGGGGCACCGGTTATCGCTTTTCGGTAAAATCCGCCCAGGTGTCCTGATACACCTCTGATACGGATCGCACCGGCCGAAACGGGCCTCCCCCTCCGCAACGGCCCCGAGAGGAAGCAACGGCCAATGAAAAGCAGTCTGGCCAAGGAAGTAAACCGCATCATTGTTCTTATCGCCCTGTCGCTGGTCGCGGCCCTGGCGATACAGAACATATGGCCGCTGGTGGTGGGTCTGCTCGGCTACATTGTCTGGAGCACCCGCCAGCTGTTCGCCCTCTACACCTGGCTGATCCGCGAGGAACACACCGAACCGCCGGACAGCGTGGGACTGTGGGGAGAGTTCTATACCCGGTTGGAACACCTTTTTCAGCAGGAGCGGCGCGCTCAGGAGAACCTGCAGGGCATCATTCTTCGCGCCCAGCAATCGGTGAATGCGCTGGAAGACGCGGTGGTGCTGATCGACAGCCACGGCTACCTGGAATACTGGAACCACGCCGCGCACCGGTTGATGGGCCTGAACGAGGAAAAGGATCTCGGCCAGCCGCTCACCAACCTGATCCGCCACCCCCGCTTCACCGAATACCTGTCCCGCGGCGACTTTCGTGAACCGCTGGAAATCCCCGGGCCGGTGGACGACAACCGTATCCTGCAATTCCGTATCACCGAGTTCGGCGTCGGTGACCAGTTGATCCTGGCCCGCGATGTCACCCGGCTGCATCACTTGGAGGAGATGCGCAAGGATTTCGTCGCCAACGTCAGCCATGAGCTGAAAACGCCGCTGACCGTACTCAAGGGCTATCTGGAGACCCTGCAGGACACCGTGCCGGAGGAGCAGGCCCGGCTACGCCGGGCGCTGTCGCAGATGGCCAGCCAGTCCCAACGCATGGAAGCCCTGGTGCATGACTTGCTGCTGCTGTCGCGGCTGGAAAGCACCAATACCGACAATACCCACCAAGCGGTGACCGTGCATGGCATGCTCAAGCGTATGCGTGAGAGCGCCCTGGCACTGGCGCCGGACAAGCATCACGAGATCGTCCTGGAGGTACCGGAAACCGCCCGGCTGGTGGCCAACCCGGCGGAGCTGGAAAGCGCCTTCGGCAACCTGATCACCAATGCCGTGAAGTACACACCGGAAGGCGGCCATATCCTGATCCGCTGGTGGCAGGACGACAAAGGCGCCCACTTTTCCGTCTCCGACGACGGTATCGGCATCGATCCGAAACATATTCCGCGCCTGACTGAACGCTTCTACCGACCCGACACCAGCCGGGTGACCCAGACCGGGGGTACCGGTTTGGGACTGGCCATCGTCAAGCACGTGCTGATCCGTCACGGAGCAAGGCTGGAGATTCGCAGCGAATTGGGCAAGGGCAGTGTCTTTACCTGCCATTTCCCGCCGGAACGGCTGGTGAGCAAACCCACAGCGCTGGCGCAGTAGCGCCCAGGCCAAAGGCATTCGCTATTCACTGCCAAGCGGAGCGCCGCCCGGGCAGCGAATGCCTTGCCTCAATAATGCGGCGGCGGCGCGTCCTGGATGCGCAGCGCGGTGACCTCCTCGTTCAGTTCCACCACCCGCTCCACCAGACGCTGGCACACCTTTTCCAGCTCATCCAGGGAACGCTGCTGACCACTGACGATACGGTTCAACTCATTCACCAGATCTTCCTGGTAAGCCAGCTTGGTTTCGATATCGAGAAAACGATCGTCGCTCATGAGTATCTCCGGTTAGCGGGCGGCCATTATAGCGGTCCATCCACCGCGTCCGTCAGTGCCTGTTCCGCCACCGCCAGCGGCGACTCCGCCCGCCACCCGAACTGGCCGTCCAGCATCAGATGGCTGAGCCCGTGCACCAGACCCCAGGTCCTCAGCGTGGCGCCTTCCACGCCAGCGGCCTCTTCATCCAGGCCGTGCGCCGCGGCCACGGCGGAACGCAGTGCCCGGAAAGAGGCCGCGGCCACCCGTGTCAGTTCTTCATCCCCCTGACGGTTGAGCGTGGGGCCAAACATCAGACGAAACAGCGCCGGGTGCCGCCAGGCGAAACGGAGATAGGCCAGCCCGGCTTCCCGCAATCCCTGGCCGGGGTCGGCGCCGCGCACGGCTTCCCCTTGCCCCTCCTGCAAACGCCGGAAGCCCTCCGCCGCCAACGCCGCCAAGAGCGCGTTCTTATTGGCGAAATGGCGATAGGTGGCATTGGCGGTCACCCCGACCCGGCGCGCCAACTGGCGCAGGCTGATATCGCCGTCGGCACGCTCCGCTAGCAACGCAATACCCTCCTCGATCAAGGTTTCGCGCAGATTTCCGTGGTGGTAAGCACTCCCTCTCTCCATTTTTCACACCCAATGTTGACACTGTGAACTTTGCCTTTCAGACTAATGTTCACAGCATATACTTTTGCCTGGGAGATAACAGCATGATCACGTTGCACTGGCTTTCAGCCCTGGTGGCCCTGCTTCTTGGCGCCGTGCAGTTGGCGGCCCCCAAGGGCGGCGGCTCCCACCGGGGCCTGGGCTGGGCCTGGATCCTCGCCATGGCCGCCACCGCCCTGTCGTCGTTCTGGATTCACAGCTTCCTGCCCCTTGTCGGTTCGTTCGGCCCCATCCATCTGTTGTCGGTGTGGGTCCTGTTTTGTCTGGTGATGGCGGTGGTGGCCGCGCGCCACCGGCGGATCCGCTCGCACCGGAGATTCACCGTGGGGGCCTATCTGGGTCTGGTGGGCGCCGGCCTCGGCGCCCTGGCCCCCGGCCGCCTGATCAGCGGCTGGTTGTTCTGACCCACCGGGATATTGCCAGCTCCCCCCAAGACGGCTATGGTTAGCGCCGTCTTGGGGGAGTAGTCGCTTGGGCGCCCCGCCCTTGACGGTCATCAACACAGTTGCGCCTCAATGCGCATGGTGGCCGTGTCCTCGGATTGACGAGACCTGAGACATTGTCTGCTGGCAGACCGCGGGGGCGGGATGAGTGGACAGTGTCTCTCGTGTTTGTCGTCCCGCCCCCCGGAGCCCTACCCATGACCCACCCAGCTTCCCGAGGCCGTTCGCGCCTTGAGAACAGGCAGGTCCACGCCATCCGCCTCGCCGTTCACAACGGGGAGACGCGCTGATGGAAGCCTTTCTGTCCTCCACCCTGCTGGTTACCCTGGGGGAAATCGGCGACAAAACGCAGCTGTTGTCCCTGGCGCTGGTCTGCCGCTTTCGCAGGCCCTGGCCGATCCTCGCCGGCGTCATCATCGCCACATTGATCAATCATGGCCTGTCGGTCTGGTTTGGTGACTGGCTCAGCGCTCATATCCCGGAGCAGTGGCTGCGCTGGATCCTCGGTATCGGCTTCATTGGCCTGGGGCTGTGGATGCTGATTCCGGACCAGGACGAGGAAATCAAGGCGGATCCTCGTTTCGGGCCCTTCCTCACTGCTCTGGTGCTGTTCTTCATCGCCGAGATCGGCGACAAGACACAACTGGCCACGGTGGCGCTGGCGGTGCGCTTTCAGGAATTCTGGCCCGTGCTGTTGGGCAGCACTGCCGGTATGATCGCCGCCAACTTGCCGGTGATCTGGGTCGCCCATCGCCTCGCCGGTGAGCGTCTGGAACGCTGGGCTCACCGTATCAGCGCGGTGCTGTTCATCGTTTTCGGAATCTGGGCGCTGCTGTAAACCCCTTGCTGGAGTCGTCATGGCACTGAAAGCCACTATCTACAAAGCCGAACTCACCGTCTCCGACATGGATCGCGACTATTACGCCACCCATGAGCTGACGCTGGCGCTGCACCCTTCGGAAACCGAGTCACGTATGATGCTGAGGCTGATGGCGTTCGCCCTGCATGCCCACGAGGACCTGGCCTTCACCCGTGGCATCTCCAGCACCGAGGAGCCGGACCTGTGGCGGCATAATCCGGACGGCACCCTGGCGCTGTGGATCGAGTTGGGCATGCCGGACGAGAAACGGCTGCGCAAGGCCTGCGGCCTGGCGGAGCAGGTACTGGTCCATTGCTATGGTCCGCGCGCGCCGCGGGTGTGGTGGGAGAGCATGGCCAACAAGGTGCGCCGCTTCGACAACCTCACCGTTCGTCATGTCGCCGCCGACAGCGAAACCGCCCTGGCCGGGCTGGCGCAACGGAGTATGCGCCTGCAGGCCATGATCCAGGACGGGCAGTTGTGGATCGGCGATGACAGCCGCAATGTGGAAGTCGACCGGCCGCAATGGTATCCCTAGGCGCCATGCCGAAGAGCAGCTACCATCAATGACAGGCCCGCACGGAGCGGGCCTTTCGGATTCGCCATCCAATGCTGGTCTGGCAAGGAGACATGCCTCATGACATCCGATCCGGCATCCGTATTGCTCTCGCAACTGGCCCGTCACTGGAAGGGGCTGCTGACTCTCGGCATTGTTTTCGTGGTCCTGGGCACTCTCGGCCTGGGTGCCGTCGGGTTGTTCACCCTGGTCGGCGTGCTGTGGTTCGGGGCCATTCTGATTTTCGGTGGCGTGCTGCAGATCGCGCAGGCGTTTCGCGCTTCCGGCCTGCCACGCAGTTTGTTGTTTCTGGCCATCGGCCTGCTCTACGCCCTGCTCGGCCTGTACGTGGTGTCGCAGCCGCAAGCAGCCGCCGGCGCCCTGACTTTACTGATCGCTCTCGCCTTGGTGCTTACCGGCCTGCTGCGTCTGCTGCTGGCCTGGCAGATGAGCCCGGTGGTCTCACCCTGGCTGCCGGCTCTGACCGGTGTTCTGGGCTTGGTACTGGCCGGGATGATCTTCTCCGAATGGCCGGAATCCAGTGTCTGGGTGATCGGACTGTTCATCGCCATCGAATTGCTGTTGAACGGCTGGATGCTGATCATGGTGGCGCTGACGGTTCGGCGACGCGCCAGCTCCTGACCCTTTCGCCCCCTGTGGGAGCTTGTCCGGGCGGCGGGCCGCTGCAAGCGAATTCGGCTTCTGGCGAAAAGATTCGCTTGCAGGCAA
>NZ_OBMO01000025.1 GCF_900217905.1 Alloalcanivorax xenomutans | reverse complement strand
CTCGCGTTTGAACGCGTCACTAAACCGACGCTTGCTGCGAAATTGCATACACCTTCCTCGTCAATGAAGGTGTCTACTTTTTTGGGGCCACTCCAGGAAGAGGAAGGAGCCGCCGGGTCGTAACGAGGCCGAGTCCAAAGTCCAGGAGTGGCCTCGTTGTCTTGAAAAAAAGTAACCAGTAGCACCAGATTGCCGATACGCAATCAATCTTTGCAGAGTCGCAAGGCCTTTGGCTTTTCGCTGTTCACTGTTCACTATTCACTGCCTTTCCATGTTCTTGCACTTGCTCAATCTCCGCCAATAACTGCCCCACCAAGGTATTCAGCTGCGCGTCCGGCTGGTGGCCCTTGAGGCCTTCCTCGAGGCGGCGGGCGGCTTGTTCCAGGCGCGGGGTGCCGCAGTAGCGGGTGGCGCCGTGGAGGCGGTGGACCCGTTCCAGCAGCTCTTCCTGGTCGCCGCTTTGCGCCAGGTCACGGATGCCGGGGCCGTCCTGTTCCAGATTGTTGAGCAGCATCTCGAACATGTCCCGGGCCAGGGCGTCGCGGCCGCCGGCGCGTTTGCGGCCCAGTTCCGGATCCACCACCGGGGTGTCCGGCTCGATGTCGATGTCAGCGGTCTTGTTTTCCGGCTGCGCGGGTGCGCTGCTTTGCTGACCAAGAACCCAGCGCTCCAGAGTATGGCGCAACTGCTCCTCGGTGATCGGTTT
This sequence comes from Alloalcanivorax xenomutans, assembly GCF_900217905.1. Classification (GTDB taxonomy): domain Bacteria; phylum Pseudomonadota; class Gammaproteobacteria; order Pseudomonadales; family Alcanivoracaceae; genus Alloalcanivorax; species Alloalcanivorax xenomutans. The sequence continues at coordinate 62,172 of NZ_OBMO01000025.1, read as the reverse complement.
GCTCAGGTAGTCGTCCATGCCGGCGGCCAGCAGGGCGCGCTTTTCGTTTTCCAGGGCGTGGGCGGTGAGCGCGATGATCGGGGTGCGCTGGCTTTCGCCTTCCCGCTCACGCAGGGCCAGGGTGGTTTCCAGACCGTCCATGCCGGGCATGTGCACGTCCATGAAAATCAGGTCGAAGGTGCCCTGGCTGAACGCGTCCAGGGCCTCCTGGCCACCGGCGCAGGGCACCACCTGGGCGCCCAGTTCCTCGAGAAAAATGCGCGCCAGTTTGAGGTTGCCGGGATGATCGTCCACCACCAGCACGCGCGGATGGCAGCCCAGGGGCGTCAGCAATTCCTGGTGGCGGGCGCGGTCGCCGCCCAGGCCGCTCAATTCCAGCAGGGCGTCGCGCAGGCGGCGGCGGGTGGCGGGTTTGCCCAGCACCCGGCAACGGGGCTGGTCGGCCAGTTCGTCCGCCAGATAGTCGCCGTTGTTGGCCAGCACCAGCACCGGTGCCTGACTGTGCCGCGCCAGCCGCTGGATCAGCGGCGCCAGGCCCACCGGGTCCCGGGTCATGGCCGGCACGCCGACCACATAGAAATCGGTTTGCGGCAGATTCTCCGCCGCCAAGTGTGAATCCAGCACGTCCAGGCCCTGGATTTCGCTGATCCGCATGCGCCAGCCGGAAAACATATGGTACAGGCCCAGGCGGGCGTACTCGCTGGCTTCCACCAGAGTTACCGACAGCCGCGCCAGCTCCGCCGGCGGCGATTCCGGGCGGGTGCCCACATCGCGCTCACAGCGCAGCGTGAACCAGAAGGTGGAGCCCTGGCTGGGGGTGCTGTCGATGCCGATCTCGCCGCCCATGCCTTCCACCAGACGCTTGGAGATGGCCAGCCCCAGCCCGGTGCCGCCGGCCCGGCGGCTGGCGCTCTGGTCGGCCTGGGTGAAGGCGTTGAACAGGCCGCGCTGCACGTCCTCGCTGAGCCCGTTGCCGGTGTCGGTGACGGTGATCTTGACCACCGCCTCGGCGCCTTTCTGCTCCTCCAGCATGGCCCGTACCACCACCGAACCGTGCTCGGTGAATTTGATCGCGTTGCTGACCAGGTTGGTGAGCACCTGGCGGATGCGCAGCGGATCGCCGAGCAGATGGGAGGGCAGATCGGAATAGATGATCGCCGCCTGTTCCAGGCCTTTCTCCTGGGCCAGCGGCGCCAGCATGGTCTGCACGTCCTCGATGATGTCGTGCAGGTTGAGGGGAATGTGTTCCAGCGACAGGCGCCCGGCCTCGATCTTGGAGAAGTCGAGGATGTCGTTGATGATCGACAGCAACGCCTCGGCGCTCTTGCGGATGGTGTTCAGATAATCCTGCTGGCGGGGCGACAGATCCGAGCGTTCCAGCAGCCGGGTGAAGCCGATGATGCCGTTCAGCGGCGTGCGAATCTCATGGCTCATGTTGGCCAGGAACTCGGACTTGATCTGACTGGCCTTGAGCGCTTCCTTGCGCGCCATGTCCAGTTCGATGTTCTGGATTTCGATGGTTTCCAGGGTCTCGCGCAGATCCTGGGTGGCCTGATCCACGTTTTTCTGCAGCTCCGCCTGGGCATCGTCCAGGGCGCCCACCATATTGCGCAGGCCGTCCTCCAGATCGGCCAGCTCGCCCAGGGCGCCGGTCTTTGGCGGCGGGCTGAGATCGCCGTCGCGGACCCGGCGCACGGTATCCAGCAGGCCACCGATGGGCAGGGTGACCTGGGCCGCCAGCCGCGAGGCGGGAATCAGCGCCAGTGCCATCAGCAGCATCACCACGCCGAACATGGTGAGCATGGATTCGAGGATTTCCACGTACTGGCCCTGGCGGGAAAACTCCACCGTCAGCAGCTGATTGGGGCGGCCCGGCAGGGGGCGGACCAGCTGCCAACTGGAGTCGGTGAGCAGCCGGGCACCGCCCACCTCGTTGGTTTCGCTGCGTTCCACCGGCCGCAGCCGCGGCCCCGCGTGCAAATGCCAGCCCGCCCGGTGGTCGGCCAGACTGGCGGCGCGGACGTCCGGTTGTTCCAGCAACTCGCGCAGCAACTGGTCGCGCGAGGTGTCCGGCATCCCTTCCAGGGCGGCCAGCCGGGCGGCATAGCTGTCGATGATCAATTGCTGGCGCAGCGCATCGTCCACGCGCAGTTCCAGAATGCGATTGATCAGCGCATAGCCGCCGACCACCAGCGCCGCCAACAGAGCGGGCAGGGCGGTCATCGCCATGATGCGGGTGCGCAGACTGGATCGGGCCATGCTTGCCTTATTGCTATTCGGTGGCGGTCATTATGCCGGAGTTTGCGGTGGCTGCCAGTGGCGGGGTGCTCACCGTGTCCGGTGTGAAGCTATGGGCCCGCCATCGGGCTTGGGCTACAATGCCGCCCATGAACTACAAAACCATTGAATCCACGGTCGGCAATACGCCGCTGGTGCGGCTGCGGCGCCTGCCGGGGAACACGACGAACACCATTCTGGTGAAGCTGGAAGGCAATAATCCCGCCGGTTCGGTGAAGGATCGCCCGGCGCTCAACATGATCCGCAAGGCGGAGGAGCGCGGCGAGATCCAGCCCGGTGACACGCTGATCGAGGCCACCAGCGGTAACACCGGTATTGCCCTGGCGATGGCGGCGGCCATGCGCGGCTACAAGATGAAGCTGATCATGCCGGCCAATCAGAGCCAGGAGCGGCGCGACGCCATGGCCGCCTACGGCGCCGAGTTGATCTCGGTGAGCGCCGAGGAGGGCATGGAAGGGGCGCGGGATCTGGCCCAGGCGATGCAGGCGCGCGGCGAAGGCAAGGTGCTGGATCAGTTCGCCAATCCCGACAACCCGCTGGCGCATTATGAATCCACCGGGCCGGAAATCTGGCGCGACACCGCCGGCGGCATCACCCATTTCGTCAGTTCCATGGGCACCACCGGCACCATCATGGGTTGCAGCATGTATCTGAAGGAGCAGAACCCGGCGATCCAGATCGTTGGCCTGCAGCCCACCGACGGCGCCTCGATTCCCGGTATCCGCCGCTGGCCCAAGGAATACCTGCCGAGCATCTACGATGACGCGCGGGTGGACCAGGTGATCGACATGACCCAGGAACGGGCCGAGGACACCATGCGCCGTCTGGCCCGGGAAGAGGGCATCTTCTGCGGGGTCTCCTCCGGTGGCGCGGTGGCGGGTGCCCTGCAGCTTTCCGAACAACTGGAGAATGGGGTGATCGTGGCGATCATTTGCGATCGTGGCGATCGCTACCTGTCCACCGGCGTGTTCTCGGCCGGTCAGGAGTAGGCACCGCATGAACGTTCTGGTTTTCGACATCGAGACCATTCCGGATCTGGAAGGCGGCCGCCGTCTCTACGATCTGGATGGGCTCAACGACAAGGACACCGCCAGCGCGCTGTTCAATCTGCGCCGCCAGGAAAACGGCACTGAGTTCCTGCGTCTGCACCTGCATCGGATCGTGGCGATCTCGGTGGTGCTGCGTTCCGCCCAGGGCATCAAGGTCTGGTCCCTGGGGGACGAGGACAGCAGCGAAAAGGAGCTGATCGAGCGCTTTTACGACGGCATCGAACGGTTCACGCCGCAGCTGGTCAGCTGGAACGGCGGTGGTTTTGATCTGCCGGTGCTCAACTACCGCGCGCTCAAACATGGCGTGGTGGCGCGGCGGTTCTGGGAAACCGGCGGCGAGGACACCAGCTTCCGCTTCAACAACTACATCAGCCGCTATCACCAGCGCCATCTGGACGTGATGGATCAACTGGCCATGTTCAACGGCCGCGCGGTGGCGCCGCTGGATCAGATCGCCTCGCTGCTCGGTTTCCCCGGCAAGATGGGCATGAGCGGCGCCAAGGTGTTCGATGCTTTCCAGGAAGGCGACATCAAGGGCATCCGCGATTACTGCGAGACCGATGTGCTCAACACCTGGCTGGTGTTCCTGCGCTTCCAGTTGATGCGCGGCGAGATCGACGCCACCGGCTACGAACAGGAACTGACCCTGTTGCGCGATTACCTCCGCCAGGAAGGCCACCCGCACTTTCTGGCATTCCTGGAGCAGTGGGAATCCGTTGACGGTTGATAGTGGACAGTTGACAGAGAGAAAAAAACAGCCGGATCTTCAGCCGCTGTGGGAGCTTGCCTGCAAGCGAATATCGCTAAACGCCCGAGCGAACCCCATTCGCTTGCAGGCAAGCTCCCACGGTGGCTGAAGATCACCCTCCTTGTCTTTCGTCTTTCGCTGTTAACTGTCCACTATTAACTGTCAACTTAGATTTGGATTATGGCCCCACGTCGCAAGAAAAAACTGCCGGAAACACCGGTGGCCGCCACCATTGAATCCCTCAGCCACGATGGCCGTGGGATCGCCCGCCTGGACGGCAAAACCACCTTCATCGACAACGCCCTGCCCGGCGAGGAAGTGATGTTCAAATTCACCTACCGGCGGCGCAAGTTCGACGAGGGCCGGGCGGTGGAGATCCTGTCGCCGTCGCCGGACCGGGTCACGCCGCCCTGCGAGCATGCCGGCCTGTGCGGCGGCTGCAGCCTGCAGCACGTGGCGCCGGAACGGCAGATCGCGCGCAAGCAGGCGGTGCTGGAGGAGCAGCTGGCCCATTTCGGCGGCCTGGCTCCGGAGCGCTGGCTCGATCCGCTCACCGGGCCGGTCACCGGCTATCGCGCCAAGGCGCGCATGGGCGTGAAATACGTGGAGGGGCGTGGCGAGACGCTGGTGGGGTTCCGCGAGAAGCGCAACAGCTTCATCGCCGATCTGCGTCAGTGTGAAGTGCTGATACCGGAAGTGGGGCATCGCTTCATGGACTTCCGCGCCCTGATCGATGGCCTCGAGGGGCGCGGCCGTATTCCGCAGATCGAAGTGGCCCGTGGCGATGGCCCGGTGGCCCTGATCGTGCGCCACATGGACCCGCTCAGCGAGGCCGACCAGCAGCGGCTGCTGACGTTCTGCCAGCAGAGCGAGTTTCATTTGTACCTGCAGCCGGGCAACGAATCCACCGTGCACCGGGTATGGCCGGAACAAGGGGAAGAGCGTCTTTACTATCGTCATGCGGACCCGCGTTACCCACAGGCGGATGTGGAACTGGCTTTCCACCCCACCGATTTCACCCAGGTCAACAGCGATATAAACCGGCAAATGGTGCCCTTGGCATTGGATTTGCTGGAGATCGCCCCGGATCACCAGGTGCTGGACCTGTTTTGCGGCCTGGGCAACTTCACCGTGCCGGCGGCCCGTCGCGCCGCCCGTGTGGTCGGCGTGGAAGGTAGCGAGGCGATGGTTCGGCGCGGTTACGAGAACGCCCGCCGCAATGGCCTGGACAACCTGGAGTTTCACGCCTGGGACCTGTTCCAGCCGCCACAGGGGCAATCCTGGGCGCAACGGCGGTATGATCGGGTGTTGCTTGACCCGCCACGGAGCGGGGCGCTTGAAATGGTGCGGCTTATGCCCCAATTCGGTGCGCGCCGTCTGGTGTATGTATCTTGTAACCCGGCGACCCTGGCGCGCGATGCCGGGGAACTGGTGAGCCGGGGTTACCGTCTTAAAGCGGCGGGTGTGATGGATATGTTCCCCCATACCGCCCACGTCGAGTCGATCGCGGTGTTCGACCGCGATTGATGGCGCGCCGGCCGGGCCGGCGGCGATGAACCGATTGAGTGCAAATCGGCACAGAGTGCGGGTTTGCCGGGCGAGGGCCCGATGGCCGGTCAGGGCGGTCGGGTCAGCGGATTGATAACGGGACGGCCAGGGCTGGTCCGTCCGCAAGAATGCGCGGTCGTCAGCGTGCCCCTCCGATGCGCGTTATCGGGGCGGTCAGCGGTGGTGATTTGGCGCCAAGACATCACGGAGGTATTCCATGGTCACCGTACGGCGGCAGCAACCCCTGGAAACCCCGAGTCATGACTGGCAGGCATGGCTTGAGCAGTTACAGAAGCGCACCGTGGTGCGCGACGCGGAAACCCTGGCGCAGGCCTGCGCCCGGGCCGAACAATGCGAACTGGCCGGCAACGCGGCCGGCGCCAAATGGCCCTACGGCAAGGGCTGCCTGACCATCGGTCTGGAAATGGCGGATATCCTCGCCGACCTCGGTGCCGATACCGAAACCCTGCCGGCGGCGGTGCTGTACCGGGCGGTTCGCGAAGGGCAGATGTCGCTGCTGGAGGTGGACAAGGAATTCGGTGAGCGGGTGGCGCGGCTGATCGAGGGCGTGCTGCGCATGGCCGCCATCAGCACCGTGCTCAACCCCACCCGCAAGGCGGTGCTCGGGCAGCAGGACGGCCAGCTCGACAATGTGCGCAAGATGCTGGTGGCGCTGGTGGATGACGTGCGCGTGGCGCTGGTCAAGCTGGCGGAGCGGACCGTCATCATCCGCGCGGTGAAGGAATCGGAGCCGGAGCGCCAGCGCAAGGTGGCCCAGGAGATTTTCGATATCTACGCGCCGCTGGCCCACCGTCTCGGCGTCGGTCATCTGAAATGGGAGCTGGAGGACCTGTCCTTCCGCTACCTGCAACCGGGGGCCTACAAGAAGATCGCCAAGCTGCTGGACGAGAAGCGGCTCGACCGCGAGCACTACATCGAAAAAGTGATCGAGGATCTGCGCGGTCATCTGGAGCGCAGCGGTATCCGTGGCGCCCAGGTGTATGGCCGGGCCAAGCACATCTACAGCATCTGGCGCAAAATGCAGAAGAAGCACCTGGAGTTCGGCGAGGTCTATGACGTTCGCGCCGTTCGCGTACTGGTGCCGGAGGTGCGGGACTGCTACGCCGCGCTGGGCGTGGCGCATTCACTGTGGAAGCACGTGCCCAAGGAGTTCGACGATTACATCGCCAGCCCCAAGGACAACGGCTACCAGAGTCTGCATACCGCGGTGGTCGGCCCGGAACGCAAGATGCTGGAAGTGCAGATCCGCACCTTCGACATGCACGAGGAAGCGGAGCTCGGCGTGTGCGCTCACTGGCGCTACAAGGAAGGCTCCAAGGCGCGCCGCGGGCAGAGCGACTATGAGCACCGCATCGCCTGGTTGCGCCAGGTGCTGGAATGGCAGGAAGAACTGGGTGACAACGCCAAGAGCGTGGTCGACGAGCTCAAGCACGGCCTGACCAGCGAACGGGTCTATGTGTTCACCCCGGATGGCCACGTGGTCGATCTGGAAGCCGGCGCCACCCCGGTGGACTTTGCCTACCACATCCACACCGAGGTGGGGCACCGTTGCCGGGGCGCCAAGGTCAACGGTCACATCGTGCCGCTCAATTACACCCTGAACACCGGCGAGCAGGTGGAAATCCTCACGGCCAAGGAAGGCGGGCCCAGCCGTGACTGGCTGACGCCGTCACTGGGCTATGTGGCCGCTTCCTCCACCCGGGCCCGCATCCAGCAGTGGTTCAAGCGCCAGGACCGCGATGTGCACATCGCCCAGGGCAAGGCGATGCTGGAGCGGGAAATGTCCCGGTTGGCTCTGGATCGCATCGACCTGGACCTGCTGGCGCCGCAGCTCAACCTGAAAAGCGGTGACGACGTGCTGGCCTCGCTGGGTGCTGGTGACCTGCGCCCGGGGCATGTGGTCAATCAGGCGCAGGCGCTGTCGCCGGATAATCCGCAACAGGAACTGGCGTTCGTGCCGGCGCGCTCGCGGGCCTCGGAATCCGGTGATATCACCATCCACGGGGTGGGTAACCTGCTCACGCAGATGGCCAAGTGCTGCCAGCCGGTGCCGGGCGATCCGGTGATGGGCTTTATCACCCAGGGCCGCGGTGTCACCGTGCACCGGGCGGACTGTCCGAACCTGCTGGCGATGCAGGGCGAGGACCCGAACCGGGTGATCGAGGTGAGCTGGGGCGAGGCGGATCGCATCTTCTATCCGGTGGATGTGTTCCTGCGCGCCTGGGATCGTCAGGGTCTGCTGCGCGATGTGATCGCGGTGCTCTCCAACGAGAAGGTCAATGTCACCGCCGTGCATACCCAATCCCACACCGAGGACAACACCGCCACCATGCTGCTGACCCTGGAGATCTCCTCGCTGGGCAACCTGGGCAAGGTGCTGGCCAAGCTGGACCAGCTCAAAGGGGTGCTGGAAGTGCGGCGCTATAAGAAGTGAATCGGCGTGTTGCCTACCCGCGATATTTCACCAGGAGGTTTTCTTGAGCACGGACAACAACGCGACCAGTGCCATCGCGCAACTGCTCGACATCATGGCGCGTTTGCGGGATCCGGAGGGCGGCTGTCCCTGGGATCTGAAGCAGAACTTCGACACCATCGCGCCTTATACCATCGAGGAAGCGTTCGAGGTGGCCGAGGCCATCGCCCGCCGGGATTATGGCGAGCTCAAGGAAGAACTGGGTGATCTGTTGTTGCAGGTGGTGTTTCACTCACAGATGGCCCGGGAAGCGGAGTTGTTCGACTTCGAGCAGGTGACGCGAACCCTCAGCGAAAAAATGATCCGCCGCCATCCCCACGTGTTTGGCGCCGACCCGGCCGCTGACGAGCAGGCGGTGAACGCCAACTGGGAGGCGATCAAAGCCGAGGAGCGGCGGGCCAAGGGGCGTGAGCATGGCAGTGCGCTCGATGGTGTACCGGAAGGGCTGCCGGCCTTGCAACGTGCCACCAAACTGCAAAAGAAAGCGGCTAAGGTGGGGTTTGACTGGCCCGGGCCGGCGCCGGTGCGGGCGCAGGTGGAAGCGGAGTGGGCGGAGCTGGATCAGGCTCTGGATGGCGACAATATCGATGCCGTGGAAGACGAGTTCGGTGATGTGCTGTTTTCCCTGATCAACCTGGCCCGCCATTTGAAACTGGATCCAGAACAGGCGCTGCGTCGTGCCAACGCCAAGTTCGAACGCCGCTTCCGTCACATGGAAACCGTCAGCTCGTCACCCCTGGCCGGGCTGAATACGGAACAATTGGAACAACTCTGGCGTCACGCCAAGGACCAGGAGTAATTCCCCCGACGCCGCTGATGACGGCGTCTCGGGGGCTTCGTCATCTGCCTGTCACGTCCCGCCTCGCGACTGTGAAATAAAAACTTCACATAAAAGCAACTTTTCCGTCATTCGCTCTCCCCATACTCCGCCCCCAAGCAACCAGGATGTTCGCGCGGCTTCCGCTCGACGTCTTCCGTGCTGTTTTTAACTTGCCTGATTGATAGGAGATGCTGCGATGAAAAAGAATTTGCTCGCGATCGCTGTGGGGGCGGCCGTCGCTCTGCCTGGCCTGGCCCTGGCGGACGGTCCTACCGTCTACGGTAAAGTGAACATTTCACTGGAAAACCAGGAAAATGAAATCGGTCAGTCCGGAAGTGTGGACGACGACTGGTCCCTGAACAGCAACGCTTCCCGTGTTGGTATCAAAGGCGACTTCGATCTGGACTTCGCTGGTCTGAAGGCGATCTACCAGGCGGAATACCAAATCTCCGTTGACGGCGATGATGACGAGTTCAGCCAGCGTAATATCTTCGGTGGTCTGGCCGGCGACTTCGGTGTGCTGAAAGCCGGTAAGTTCGACACCCCGACCAAGGTTGCCCAGGGTAAAGTGGATCAGTTCAACGATCTGCAAGGCGATATCAAAAACATCATGGCCGGTGAAAACCGCGCCGGAAACATCGTTCAGTACAGCACCCCGACTCTCGGTGACATGGTCACCATCCACGGTGCTTTCATCCCGGGTGAAGGCGAAGACCTGGACGGCGACGGCCAGGAAGAAAACGATCTGGCGGATTCCTACTCCATCGCGATCATCGCTGAAAAGGGCATCTTCTACGGCGCCCTGTCCCACGATGCTGATATCGAAGACGAGCTGGTTGTTGATGGCACCACCGGTACCACTCTGGACATCACCCGCGCCGCGGTGATGCTGAAGCCGGGTAATGTGGAACTGGGCGCTCTGTACCAGATCGCCGAAGAATCCGAAGCCGACGGCGAAGACCAGTCCTTCCTGGTCAGCGGTGCCTACAAAATCGACCGCTGGAAGCTGAAAGCCCAGTACGGCATGACCCAGGGCGATCAGACTGACGACGAAGCCACTCTGATGGCGGTTGGCGCCGACTACAAACTGGCCAAGGCCTCCAAGGTCTACGCCTACTTCTCCCAAGTGTCCCTGGAACCGGATGCCGGTGAAGACCGTGACGACACCACCTTCGGTGTGGGCATGGAGCACAAGTTCTAAAGAATACGGACTCACGTCCTGAAGTTTCCTCGAAGCAAGTGACAGCCTTGCCCGCCTTCCTGGCGGGCTTTTTTTTATTTGACGCTTACACGCCAAACCCTTGGCCCGCCCGTGCCGCCTTGCGGCTATGAGCTCACACCCTATTCGCTGCCAGGCAGTTTCCCACGGAGGAAGCCACGGAGCCGCTGTGGGACAGCAGCGATCCACGGACCGCGATACGGTTCTTTGACCCCTCTCATTGGTCCTGTCATTAAATCGTCATATAGTGTGCTCCCATTTTTCATGTGAGGGAGTAGGGATCATGAACACCGTACATCGCGGACTCATTCCGGCATTGCTGGTTTTTCTGCCGGCCTCGGCGCTGGCCGCGCCGCAGTTTTATGGCCGCATCGATATCGCACTGGAAGGCACCGATGACTATCCGAGCCGGACTCTGGCTTCGGCACTGGATGACATGGACGAGGGCGATTCACCGTTACGCGACGGCTGGTTCGTGGAAGCCTATAACTCCTATCTGGGTGTGCGTGATGAAGTGCCCTTGGATGTGGGTGGATTGTCACTGATTTACCAGTTCGAAGCCGGTTACGATGTGGACGGCAGCAGCAGTCGCACGTTCAGCACCCGCAACAGCTACATTGGTCTGGCAACGCCCTGGGGGCGGGTTTTCGCCGGTCGTTATGACAGCCTGGTCAAACAGGCGGAAGGCAAGCTGGATCAGTTCAACAACACCGCCGCTGACATGCAGACGGTGTTCACCAGCCAATATCGCAACAGCAATACCCTGAACTGGGTCAGCCCGAACCTGGGCAACCTGGTACTGAAAGCCCAGCTCGCGCCGGGCGAACAGGATGAACTGGGCACGCCGCCATACGACGAGACCAAGGACGGCCTGGCCGATATTTACGCGCTGTCCGCCACCTGGAATAGCGATGCCCTTTACGCCGCCTTGGCTTACGAGCACGGCTATACCGAAAGAGCGCTGCCGGCACCGGTGAGCCTGAATGTGCCCGCGGACCGGGATGTGCTGCGCGGGGCCTTGGGGATGCGGGTAGGTAACCTGTCCCTGGGCGCGATCGTTGAAGAACTGCGTCTGGATCCGGACTATCCCGGCGCCAGCCGTCTCGACGGCACTTCCTACCTGCTCAGCGCCGGTCTGGCCATGAGCCCGCGCCTGACCCTGAAGGCACAGGGGGGCCGCTTCGACAGTGACGATCTGGGCTACACCCTGACCACCGGCACCGTCGGCGCGGATTACAAGCTGGGCGCCCAGACCACGGCCTATACGCTGCTGTCAGTGTCCGATGCGGACGTGGACGATGACGCCGCCGGTTATGACGACGGTAAAGGCGGGTTGGTGTCAGTGGGGCTGGCGCACAAGTTCTGATTGAGGTCCGTGGGCCGCTGGTGCGCGACCTCAAGGATATGAATCAGAGGTGTCCGGTTACAAAAAAAACGGCCCCTTGATGGGGCCGTTTTTTGATCGTGCTGGTTCCGATCAGCCCTGCCAGCGTTGCAATGCCAGGGTGGCGTTGGTGCCACCGAAACCGAAGCTGTTGCTGATCGCCAGATCCGGGGCGCGCTCCAGCCGTTCGGTAAGGATCGGCAGGCCAGCGGCCTGCTCATCCAGCTCCTGGATGTTGGCGGAAGCGGCGGTGAAGCCGTCGCGCATCATCAGCAGACAGTAGATGGCTTCCTGTACGCCGGTGGCGCCCAGGCTGTGGCCGGTCAGGCTCTTGGTGGAGCTGATGCTCGGCACGGTGCCGCCGCCGAATACTTCGCGGATCGCCTTCAACTCCGCCACATCCCCCACCGGAGTGCTGGTGCCGTGGGCGTTGATGTAATCCACCGGGCCTTCCACCGTGGACAGGGCCTGACGCATGCAGCGCGCCGCGCCTTCGCCGCTGGGCGCGACCATGTCGTAGCCGTCGCTGGTGGCGCCGTAGCCCACCACTTCCGCGTAGATACGGGCGCCGCGAGCCTTGGCGTGCTCCAGTTCCTCCAACACCACCATGCCGCCGCCGCCGGCGATGACGAAGCCGTCGCGGCTGGCGTCATAGGCCCGTGATGCGGTTGCCGGAGTGTCGTTGTACTTGGTGGAAAGCGCGCCCATGGCGTCGAACAGGCAGCTCAGGGTCCAGTGCTCTTCCTCGCCACCGCCGGCGAACACCACATCCTGCTTGCCCATCTGGATTTGCTCCACGGCATTGCCGATACAGTGGGCGCTGGTGGCGCAAGCGGAAGTGATGGAGTAGTTGAGGCCCTTGATCTTGAACGGCGTGGCCAGACAGGCGGAGACCGTGGACGCCATCACGCGCGGCACCATGTAAGGACCGATGCGTTTGACGCCGCGGGAGCGGGCAATGTCCGCCGCTTCCACCTGATTCTGGGAAGAGTGGCCGCCGGAGCCGGCGATCAGACCGGTGCGCTCGTTGCTGACCTGGTTGTCTTCCAGGCCGGAATCGGCGATGGCCTGTTGCATGGCCACATAGGCGTAGGCCGCGGCATCGCCCATGAAGCGGCGGCTTTTGCGGTCGATCAGCGCTTCCAGATCAATGTCGGGGCTGCCGGCGATCTGGCTGCGCATGCCCTGAGCCTGATATTCCTCCTTGAAACGGATGCCGGAGCGTCCTTCGCGCAGCGCAAGAGAGACGGTATCGGTATCGTTGCCCAAACAGGAAACGATGCCCATGCCGGTAATAACGACGCGTCGCATAATGACTCCTAGAAACCTTCCGTCGAGGTGAACAGGCCCACACGCAGGTCGTCGGCCTGGTAAATGGGTTTACCGTCCACGGACACCACCGCATCGGCGAGGCCCATGGTCAGTTTGCGGGCGATGACCCGCTTGATATTGATCTGGTAGGTCAGTTTCTTGGCGGTGGGCAGCACCTGGCCGGAGAATTTGACCTGACCCACACCGAGGGCGCGGCCGCGACCGGGGTGGCCGAGCCAGCCCAGGTAGAAACCGAGTAACTGCCAGGTGGCGTCGAGGCCGAGACAGCCGGGCATCACCGGATCGGTTTCGAAGTGACATTGGAAGAACCACATATCCGGGTGGATATCCAGTTCGGCGACCACCTCACCGCGATCATGGGCACCGCCGGTCTCGGCAATGCGGGTGATGCGGTCGACCATCAACATGTTGGGCAGCGGCAGGCGGGCGTTGCCCGGGCCGAACAGTTCGCCATGGGCGCAGGCGAGCAGTTCGTCGCGCTGATAGGATGATTGTCTTTCTACGTTAGCGTTACTCAAATCTTTGACTCTCCACACAGGCCAATTCGGCAATGGCATCCCAGCGGGGGATAAAGACCGGCGTCCATTATTGTTGAGCTAGTATGTTGTTGAGCGAGTATATGGATGCCCGATGACTGTTTGACTGCAGAATTAAGACATTTTGCCATGCAGAGTCACCATACTAGCAGACCCGAAATGACCGGGACGGACGTAAGCGTCTCAAAATATGTCCAGCATCGCCGCTCCTGGCGGCCCGCCGCGCCGGGCGCCGGGCTTGCATTGCGGCGGCGTTGTGCCGATCATGCGCCGGCGGCCGCGGGCCTCCGCGAGGCCGGCCGCCAGTCTAATCTATTGTGGGGCAGGACCCCGTCGTCTCAAGGTGTCATCTTCGGACATTCGGTCGTGGGACTGACCGACCCGGACCCAATCACCGGATCAGCCGAAAGAATGATCCGTGACAGGGCAAGGGGGCCGATTTCAGGGAACCCTGGGGCGGCGCGGCCATCGAATCCCCTCGATGCCGTGAAACGGCAACGTGAAACAACAACAGAGCGCGCGGCCGTTGGCTCCCGGATGGCCGGTCGGGCCGATCCTTCCCAGGCGTGTCTCAGGAGGTAACTGGTGGCGGCGGAAATCGGACATCTTTCCCTGTGGGTGGCGTTGGCGGCATCCCTGGTCCTGGCGATCTTTCCTCTGATCGGCGTTCACCGTGGCGTATTGGCCTGGCAGCGCTATGCGCGGCCGCTGGCCTGGCTGCAGTGGATGGCCATGACCGCGGCTATCGTGGCGCTGGGTTACAGCTTTTATATCAACGATTTCTCCATCACCTATGTGGCCAACCACAGCAATTCCGAATTACCGCTTGGCTACCGCCTGTCGGCGATCTGGGGCGGCCATGAAGGGTCGCTGTTGTTGTGGGGCTGGATGCTGGCGGGCTGGACCGCGCTGGTCGGGCTGCTGAGCCGCAGCGTGCCGTTGCCCATGGTGGTGCGGGTGCTGTCGGTGATGGGCATGATCGCGGTGGGCTTCCTGGCTTTCATGCTGTTTACCTCCAACCCTTTCGACCGGGCTCTGCCCTGGTTCGTCATCGACGGTGCCGATCTTAATCCGCTGCTGCAGGACCCCGGCCTGATCGTCCATCCGCCGATGCTGTACATGGGCTACGTGGGCTTCGCCGTGGCGTTCGGTTTCGCCGTCGCCGGCTTGCTGGAAGGCAATCTGGACCCGGCCTGGGCGCGTTGGGCCCGTCCCTGGACCACGGTGGCCTGGTGTTTCCTTACCGTTGGTATCGCGCTGGGATCCTGGTGGGCCTATTACGAACTGGGCTGGGGCGGCTGGTGGTTCTGGGACCCGGTGGAAAACGCCTCGCTGATGCCCTGGCTGGCCGGGACCGCGCTGATCCATTCCCTGGCGGTGAGCGAGAAACGCAACCTGTTCCGCGCCTGGACCGTATTGCTGGCGATCGTCACCTTTTCGCTGAGTCTGCTTGGCACTTTCCTGGTGCGCTCCGGGGTACTCACCTCGGTCCATGCCTTCGCCAATGACCCCAGCCGCGGTGCCTTCATTCTCGCTTTCCTGGTGGTGGTGGCCGGTGGCGCGCTGACTCTGTTCGCCCTGCGCGCCGGCCGGTTGTCCGGGCAGGGCGGCTTCAAGGCCATGTCCCGTGAAAGCTTCCTGCTGGGCAACAATCTGGTGCTGCTGGCCGCCACTTTCGTGGTGCTGATGGGCACCTTGTTCCCGCTGCTGGGCGAGGCCATGGACATCAAGGTGTCGATCCGCAGCCCTTACTTCAACGCCTTCTTCGTACCGTTGACCTTGCTGCTGATCCTGCTGCTGGTCCCCGGCATGATGAGCAATTGGAAGCGCCAGGCCGGCAAGCCACTGGTGCGCCGTCTGCTGTGGCTGGCGCCGGCGGCCCTGATCGGCGGCTGGCTGGGCGCGCGGTTGCCCGGCGCGACGCCCTGGCCCGGTACCCTGGCATTGATTCTGGCTCTGTTCCTGGTACTTGCCCATCTGGATGATGTGGTGCGCCGGGCTCTGGCCTACAACCAGGGCCTGTTCGCCGGGCTGCGTAAACTGACCCGTTCCTATATAGGCATGGTCGTGGCCCATTGCGGGCTGGCGGTCCTGGTGGCCGGCGTCACCGTGGTCAGCTTCCATGAGACCGAGCGGGATGTTCGCATGCGCCCCGGGGATGTGGCGGAAGTGGGTGGCTACCGTTTCGAATTCGAAAGCCTCAGTGATCCACAGGGGCCGAATTATCAGTCCCAGAAAGGCCACTTTCTGGTCAGCCGGGACGGCCGTCCGGTGACCGAAATGAACCCCGAAAAACGCACCTATCGGGCCTCCGGCCAGGTGATGACGGAGGCGGCCATCGACGGCCGGCTGATGCGTGATCTTTATGTGGCGCTGGGCGAGCCCCTGGGTGATGACGCCTGGGCGGTACGCATCTATCACAAACCGATGGTGCGCTGGATCTGGCTGGGCGCCCTGGTCATGGCGCTCGGTGGTGCCTTGGCACTGTCCGACCGGCGTTATCGCAAACCCATGGGAGGAGTGGCTCGTGAACAGGCTTGATCGTGGTAAGCCGCGCCATCAGCGCGGCGTCAGTCTGTGGGTGTTCCTGCCGTTGGTGGCGTTCGTGGCCCTGGCGGTGTTGCTGGCCAGTGGCCTGGGCCGTAACCCGGAAGAGCTGCCCTCGGAATTGGTGGGCAAGCCGTTACCGGCGTTCCAACTGCCTTCCTTATTAGGTGAACGGACCATCACACCGGCTTCCCTGCGGGATCAGAACTGGAAGTTGCTGAACGTCTGGGCCACCTGGTGCCCGACCTGCTACGTGGAGCACCCCTATCTGCTGCAACTGGCGGCCCGGGGGATTCCCATCATCGGACTCAACTACAAGGACGAGACCGACGCGGCGCGGGACTATCTGGCCAATCTGGGCAACCCCTACAGCGAAGTGGTGGTGGACCAGGACGGTCAGTTGGGGCTCGACCTGGGCGTTTACGGCGCACCGGAAACGTTCCTGTTGAATCCCGAAGGGCGGGTGGTATTGCGGCACGCCGGCGATCTGAACGAGCGGGTCTGGGAAGAAAAATTCCAGCCCGTTCTCGACCAGGCCGGGAGTGGGGGAGAACAGTAATGCGTCTGTTGTTGCTCTTGTTGACGGTGCTGGGGCAGGGCGCCCTGGCCGCCATTGACGTTTACCAATTCGACACGGAAGAACAGGAAACCCGTTTCCGCGTGCTGACCGAGGAATTGCGCTGCCCCAAGTGCCAGAACCAGAGCATCGCCGATTCCGATGCCGGGATTGCCCAGGACATGCGCGAGCGGGTGGCGCGAATGATCCGGGAAGGGCATGACGACCAGGCCATCGTCGACTATTTCGTTGACCGCTATGGCGACTTCGTCAGTTACCGGCCGCCGGTGAACGCCCAGACACTGGTGCTGTGGCTGGGGCCGGCGATACTGCTGTTGCTGGGCGGCGGTGCCATCGTGATATTGATCCGGCGGGCCAGCCGCCGGGTGGAGGATGACGAGCAATGACCTTCCTGCTTGCGGTGCTCGGTGCCGTCCTGCTGATCGCCTTGCTGTCCGTGTTTCTGTTATGGCGGCGGGAAACCCGCCGTGACGGCGACCGTGCTTCCTGGTCCGGCCTGGCGCTGCCGCTGCTGGTGGTGGTGCTGGGCGGGCTGGGCTATCTGACCCTGGGCTATCATCCGGAAACCGCCCAGTGGCTGAGCGACCGACGTGAACTGAGCGACGCCGCCCGCCGTGTGATCCAGGGGCAACCGCCGGAAATCGACAATGACAACCTGAGTGCCGCCGCCTTCGCCCGGGTGCTGCAATCCGAAGTGGTCCGTGAGCATCAGACCATGGACGGCTGGTACGCCCTGGGCCTGCTTTACGATCAATTGGGTGCCCCGGCCCAGGCCGAGGAAGCGGCGCGGCGGGCACTGTTCCTCGAACCCGACAACGATGCCGCCCGTTTGCTGTTGGCACGGTCACTGATTCAAGCCAACGAAGGCCGTCTCACCGACGCCGCCGAAGCGGAAATCCAGAAAGTGCTGGAGGCCTATCCGCAGCACGACGGCGCCTGGATGCTGCAAGCCATGGCCGCCAGCCGCGCCCATCGTTATGAACTGGCGCTGCGGTCCTGGCAGGCGTTGCTCGCCCGCCATGGCGAGGGCGAAGCCGGTGACCTGCTGCGGCAGGGCAAGGCCAATACCGAACGGCAATTGGCCAAAGCGCGGCAACTGGATGATCTGCGTATCACCGTCAATGCCGCCGACGTGGCCGCCGGTGGCACCTTGTTCGTGTTCCTGCGCCAGGGCGAGCAGGGGGGGCAGCCGTTGGCGGCCCGTCGTGTGCTGGTGGAGCGGTTCCCGGCCACCGTGGTTTTGCGTCGCGAGGATTGGCTGCAGTCTTATCCGGCGGACCTTTCCGATTTGCGCGCCGGTGCCCGCTATACCCCGGCGCCGGGTTCCAGCGTCGACGAGGCCGGGCTCAGGGTGGCGCCGGAACCGCTGCGCGGCTCGCCCTTGCAGGCGGAGTTGACACTGGGGCAGTAGCCGCTCAAGCCTTTGGTCGGAAGCGGCCTGTACAAAGGTCGCCCTTGTACGCCGCTGACCCGCACGGTAAAGTTCCCGACCTTTGAGAGGCCGTTAAAGTGCGGTCTGGACTGGCGTCTCCATCGGGGCGTCAGCGCAATCAAACGCCGCAAGCGGTTGATTTTCCACGTTCCTCTTGGCGAAACAGACCGCGAAGAGGGGCTTGAAGAAGCCACGGTCTGGCTTTTTCGACACCTTATTAAGGGCGCCGCTTTTCGGCGCCCATTCGCGGTAAGAAGGGAGATTCCTATGCGTGTCATCCTGCTTGGCGCGCCCGGTGCAGGCAAGGGCACTCAGGCGCAGTTCATAAAGGACGCTTTTTCCATTCCCCAAATCTCCACCGGGGATATGCTGCGCGCCGCCGTCAAGGCCGGCACGCCACTCGGCCTCGAAGCAAAAAAAGTCATGGACGCCGGTGGCCTGGTTTCCGACGACATCATTGTCGGCCTGGTCAAGGAACGCATCGCCGAGGATGATTGCGCCAACGGGTTCCTGTTCGATGGCTTCCCACGCACTATTCCGCAGGCCCAGGCGCTGGTGGATGCGGGGATCGACATCGACTATGTGGTGGAGATCGATGTGGATGATCAGGAGATCATCGATCGCCTGAGCGGTCGGCGGGTGCATCCGGGCTCCGGCCGGGTATACCACGTCACTCACAATCCGCCCAAGGAAGAGGGTAAGGACGATGTTACCGGTGAGGAACTGGTGCAGCGTGACGACGATAAGGAAGACACCGTGCGCAAGCGTCTGGAAGTGTATCAGGCGCAAACCCGCCCGCTGGTGGATTTCTATCAGGATCTGGCCAAGAGCGATGCTGGCAAGGCGCCGGCCTATGTGCGCGTGCCCGGTGTCGGCTCGGTGGAAAGCATCCGGGACAGCATCTTCAAAGCGCTGGGCAAGTAATACACACCCGCGAACCTCATTCATAAGAGGTTGAAAAAGGAGCCATACGGCTCCTTTTTTTATGCCCGCCTTATTATGCCCGCCCGCCGTCCACATGGCGGCCCCCTTCGGGCCGTCGCTAGAGCGACGTCAAAAAATCGTTCCCGACGATTTTTATGGCTCATTGCGGAATAGAGGTGGTGGATGTCTCCGTGCAGACCTGCTGGGAGTGAACTACCGCGTTCCGGGCTCCAGCAACGCCGACCGCTGACACGGAAAGGACTACGAAGCCGCTGTGGGAGCTTGCCTGCGGGCGAATGGACTTCCGGGCCCAAGATTCGCTTGCAGCGGCCCGCCGCCCGGATCAGCTCCCACAGCGGCTTCGTAGCGGCCAAACAATTTATATCTCCCTGGCCCAGCGGGACAGCAGTGACAGGAAGGGCACTCATGCCTGCCGGCTCCGCTGTCCTTGATGGAGGGTAATACCGTTTCCCTCTAAACCGCGATAAGCCTTTTTAATGCCCCCTGTTCCGTGGAGGAGTCCCTTTCCCATGCCGGCATCACGGTGATTCCGGTAGGGATGTTGGTTTCCTTTTTTCCGCTTACTCGCCCCTGAGAGCCTGTTTGCGATCTATTCTCCATCGCGCCGGCGATGAAATGGTAAACAGGCTCTTAGTGCCACCGGTGGTAACACTTCGTTGCGTTCGGTAAAGCAAAGTGGCGAGAGTGGAGGTGTGTCGCCATTCAACAATCCGGCGGGAAATGGAATACGGATGGCGTGTTGTTCGATCCGCTAACGAAGATTCTTTTCGTTATTGCCGGTCACGGCGGAGTGAGAAGGGCGAGCGTCTCTTCCGCCGCTGAAGAGCGATGGAAATCTTCTTTTGTTTTCTTTTTACGCGGTCGCGCATCGATCTGATTAAATAATGTACCAAGTGATTTTTTTTTATGCTATTTTCCGATTGTCGAAGTAAGTGACGTCATAGGATTAGGAGATCGATCATGGCACAAGCAAAGAAAGCCGCAGCGCGGAAGAAAACAGCGACCCGTAAAAAGGCCGCTACCGCCAGCAAAGCACCGGCGGTTCCGAAGTCCGTAAGCAACGCGGAAGCGAAAGCCAAACTGCAGGAAAAAGCGGTCGGCCAGGCAGAGAAGAAAGTTGCCCAGGCGCAGGCCAAACTGGATCGCCAGAAGAAAAAAGTGGATACGGAGAACGGCAAGCTGGCCAAGCTCCGCACTGATCTGGCCGCCAAGCGCGACAAGGCGAAAGGAAAAGCTACCGCCGCCGCCAAGCGTGCCGTCGAAACCGCTCGTGGCAAACTCAACACCCAACGTTTGAAGCTGCAGGACCTGCGCGGTGAAGCGAAACTGATTCGCGCGGAAATCCAGGCGGCTAAAAAAGTGGTGACTCGCGAGAATAAAAAGCTGCGTACTGCTCAGCGGAATCTGACCAGCAAGCTGCGTGAATATCAGCGCAAGCTGGCCAAGAAAGAGAAGGCCGAGCAGAAGAAAGCAGAGCAAAAAGCGAAGCGCGCGGCTCGCAAGAGCACCGCCAAGAAAACCACTGCGCGTAAGAAGACCACGACCCGGGCCAAAACCAAAAAGGCAGCGACCCGCAAGAGCGCGACCCGTAAGACTCCGGCGCGCAAGAAAGCCGCTCGTCGTGCTCCGGCCCGCAAGAAGGCCGCCACTGGCAGCGCAAGCTAGGTCCCTTCGATCACTCCGGCCCCGTCTCCATGGCGGGGACCGGAGCTCCTTTCCGAGCCTGATCTCTCTTTCGTTCCGGAGCCGGCAGTCACCGGGGCCGGAGCGAGCGGACGGCAAAGACCGACCTGGATCGCGTCAACATGCCCTTGAAGCCAGAGGGGCTTCCCGTTCCTTTTCCGCACTATTCCTGTGCAATAATTAGATCAAAGAAACGTGTTGATAATAATTCGCATTAGGGTTAACCTGCTTTCCAGAGATTGAGGAGTAGGTGTGGCATGTACGTTTGTCTCTGCAACGGCATCACTGACGGTCATATACGGGAAGCGGCCATGAATGGTTGCGACAGCCTGCGTGATCTTCGTCGGGAACTTGGGGTTGGCAGTCAGTGTGCCAAATGTGCCCGCCACGCCCGTCAGGTACTGCGTGATACCCGTAGCGCGGTAGCGGCGACCTCCGTCTCTGTTTCCTCCGATCAGTCGGTTGCGGTGCAATATTGGCCGCAGCCGGCTTGATCCCATGAGCAAGGTCGGCAAAGACTGATTCTCATTTGTATAACTACTTGTATTTATTGGAATTTTTTCCGATATCCCTTGCCCGTGCCGGGCTATTGCTGAACAATATTGGCACCCCAAATACCGGCACGGAGACCACCCATGAAAGGCGACAAGAAGGTTATCGAGCACCTGAACCGGGCGCTGGGTAATGAGCTGATTGCGATTAACCAGTATTTTCTGCACGCCAAAATGTACAAGGATTGGGGACTTCATGCTCTGTATGAGAAGGAGTACCACGAGTCCATCGATGAGATGAAGCACGCGGACTGGCTCATCGAGCGCATTTTGTTCCTGGAAGGGGTGCCGAACCTGCAGGATCTGGGCAAGTTGATGATTGGTGAAAACACCAAGGAAATGCTTTCCTGCGACCTCAAATTGGAGCACCTGGCGGTACCGGATCTGCGTGAAGCCATGGCCTATTGTGAGTCGGTGCAGGATTACGTCAGCCGGGATCTGTTCCGCCGTATCCTGGAAAGCGAGGAAGAACATATTGACTGGCTGGAAACGCAGCTGGGTCTGATCGAGAAGGTGGGTCTGGAAAACTACCTGCAGAAACAAATGGAAACCGCGGAAGACTGATCGCGCAACTTTTAGCCGCTCTTCCCTTGACTCTCAAAAGGGCTTTGGGAATAATGCGCAGCCTCTCAGGGCGACACGCTCTGGAGACAGTTAAAGCGCTGGTAGCTCAGTTGGATAGAGCATCTGGCTACGAACCAGAAGGTCGGGGGTTCGAATCCTCCCCAGCGCGCCATACAAACAAAAGCGGCTCCCTTTAGGGAGCCGTTTTTGTTTGTATCGTACTGCGGGAGTTATTCAGCAGAACCCCCCGGTTCGACCAGCCCGGCTTGCCGGGCGCAGGGCGTCATCGCAAGCGATGACGGGGCGCAGCCCCGAGCCGCCAAAGGCGGCGAGCCTATCCTCCCCGCACCATCGCTTTCCAGTCCCGCCGAGCTTGCTACCGCTTAGGGAGCCGCTTTTGTTTGTATCGTACTGTGGGAGTTATTCAGCAGAACCCCCCGGTTCGACCAGCCCGGCACTTTCTCATCGGATCAGCGAATCCTCTCCCTGCGCCTGAATGTCGACAACTTCCCAATATCCACAGCTAAGAACTTTTCCCCTGAACACCTCGAAGCCCTGTTAACACTGCGTTTCCGACCTTTAGCAGAAAAAATCGTCCAATCCGCCATCTTGCCTGTTGTCGACAATGCCGCTACATTGCGCCGCACAAGAGTTGGCTTTCGCTGCCCAAAAGGCGGCTGAAATATGACGAGGCCGTCAAGGCCCGACGCTGAATCCTACAGGGGGAGCGCCTGATGACCGCATTACTGTCCCAGGGTCTGGAGTTGATGCTGCTCGGTATGGGAGTGGTGATGACCTTCCTGCTGATTCTGGTGGGTGTGATGGTGACCATGGCCGCGCTGATTAACCGATTCGCGCCGGCTGCCACGGCGCCGCCCGCCGCTACGGACAACCCGGCTTGCTCCGCCGAACAACCGTCTCCACAAGTTCTGGCCGCGATTCAGGCCGCCATTCGACAACATCGGGCTACCCGCCCCTGAGCCGATCGGAACCTCCCATGACCGCGACCCAACCCCTGCGCATCACCGATGTCGTCCTGCGCGACGCCCATCAGTCCTTGCTGGCCACGCGCCTGCGTCTGGATGACATGCTGCCCATCGCGGAGAAGCTCGACCAGATCGGTTATTGGTCTCTGGAATCCTGGGGCGGCGCCACTTTCGACGCCTGCATCCGTTACCTTGGGGAAGATCCCTGGGAGCGCATTCGGGAACTGAAAAAGGCCATGCCGAACACGCCGCAGCAAATGCTGCTGCGCGGGCAGAATCTGCTCGGCTACCGCCACTACGGCGATGACGTGGTGGACGCCTTTGTCGAGCGCGCGGTGAAAAACGGCGTGGACGTGTTCCGTATCTTTGATGCCATGAACGACATGCGCAATATCGAGCGCGCGGTGGCGGCGGTGATCAAGCAGGGCGGGCACGCCCAGGGCACCATCGCTTACACGGTCAGCCCGGTGCACACCCTGGAGGTGTGGGTGGAGCAGGGCAAACGGATCGAAGCCATGGGCGCTGATTCGGTGGCGATCAAGGATATGGCCGGGTTATTGACCCCCAATGTCGCCTATGAGTTGGTGAAGCGTCTCAAGGCGGACTTGTCCATACCGGTACACCTGCATTGTCATGCCACCACCGGACTGTCCACCGCCACCGCGCTGAAAGCGGCGGAAGCCGGCATCGACAACGTGGACACGGCGATTTCCTCCATGTCGATGACCTACGGACACAGCCCTACCGAAACCGTGGTGGCCATGCTGCAGGGAACGGAACGGGACACCGGACTGGATCTGAAACGTCTGGAAGACATCGCCGCTTATTTTCGCCAGGTGCGGCTCAAGTACGCCCGCTTCGAAGGCAGCCTGCGTGGTGTCGACTCACGCATTCTGGTGGCACAGGTGCCCGGCGGCATGCTCACCAATATGGAAAGCCAGCTGCGTGAGCAGAACGCGGAGGACCGCTTCGATGAGGTGCTGGAAGAAATCCCGCGAGTGCGCAAGGACCTGGGCTACATTCCGCTGGTGACCCCCACTTCGCAGATTGTCGGCACCCAGGCGGTGCTGAACGTGCTTGCCGGCGAGCGCTACAAGGCCTTGAGCAAGGAAACCCGTGGCGTGCTGCGCGGCGAATACGGCCTGGCGCCGGCGGCGTTCAACGCGGAATTGCAGGCACGGGCACTGGAAGGGGACGAGCCGGTGACCTGCCGTCCGGCGGATCTGTTGGAGTCCGAACTACCACGGTTGCAACAGGAACTGGAACACAAAGCGCAACAGCAGAATGTGTCGCTGGCACAGGGCGAGCAACGTCTGGACGATGTGCTTACCTATGCGCTGTTTCCTCAGGTGGGGCTCAAATTTCTGGCCAACCGTGGCAATGCGGCGGCCTTTGAACCGGCGCCGGAAGAAGACGGCGATGGCAAAGGCGAGGGGGTCTATACCGTTACCGTGGAAGGGCAGAGCTATGTGGTGTCGGTGGCGGATGGCGGTGATGTCGAGGGCATCCGACCGTTGTCCGAGAATGGTGTTCAGGCGCCGGCCGCCGCATCGTCCTCCCAGGGCGGTGGCGCCGGAGAACCACTGAGTGCCCCGCTGGCCGGTAACATCTTCGAGGTGCTGGTCAAACCCGGACAAAAAATCGAACAGGGACAGAAAGTCCTGGTGCTGGAAGCGATGAAAATGGAGACCGATGTGTCCGCCCATCGTGCCGGCACGGTTCAGGAGGTCCGCGTCAAAAGCGGCGACGCGGTGGCGGTGGGCGACGTCCTGCTGGTCATAGGAGACTGATCCATGGAAGCCTTGCTCAGTCTCTGGCACAGCACCGGCCTGTATCACCTGACCTGGGGACAGGCGGTGATGATCGGGGTGGGTCTGGTGTTGTTGTACCTGGCCATCCGCAAGAATTTCGAACCGCTGCTGCTGGTGCCGATCGGCTTCGGCGGTATTCTCGCCAATATTCCAGTGGCCGGGTTGGCGGAGTCGGCGGTGAGCCAGGCGCTGCACTTCGGTGACAGCGCCTTGCTGGCGCAGATGGCTTCCGCGCTTGGCGTTGACCCGGCGGCGGGTGTGGAAGCCTTGATGCGGGCTTATCACCAGGCGGCGCCGGCTTTGCAGGCGCAACTGCACAACCTGGCTACCGATGCCAATTTCAGCGACGGTCTGCTGTATTTGATTTATACCGTCGGCCTCACCACCGGCGTGTTCCCGCTACTGATTTTCATGGGCGTTGGCGCCATGACCGACTTCGGTCCTTTGCTGGCCAATCCGCGCACCCTGTTGCTCGGCGCCGCCGCCCAGTTCGGCATATTCGCCGCGCTGCTTGGTGCCTTGGCGCTGAACGCGGTGGGCATGGACTTCTCTCTCGCCGATGCCGCCAGTATCGGTATTATCGGTGGCGCCGACGGCCCCACCAGTATCTACGTCACCGCCCGCCTGGCGCCGGATCTGCTTGGCGCCATCGCCGTGGCCGCCTATTCCTATATGGCCTTGGTGCCGTTGATCCAGCCACCGGTGATCCGCCTGCTCACTACCCGCAAGGAGCGGGAAATCCGCATGGAGCAACTGCGTCCGGTGGGGCGCCTGGAAAAAATTCTGTTCCCGATGTTGCTACTGATCCTGGTGGCCTTGTTGTTGCCGGACGCGGCGCCGCTGTTGGGCATGTTCTGCTTCGGCAACCTGATGCGCGAGGCCGGGGTGGTCAGCCGGCTGGTGGACACCACCAGCAACGCCCTGATCAACACGGTGACCATCCTGCTGGGGCTGGCGGTGGGCGCCAAGCTCAGCGCCGAAAGCTTTCTGGTGTTGGAGACCCTGGGCATTTTGCTGCTGGGGTTGGCGGCTTTCGTGATCGGCACCGCCTCCGGTGTGCTGATGGCCCGTTTGATGAACGCCGTTGGCAAAGTGCCGGTGAACCCGATCATCGGCGCCGCCGGGGTCTCCGCGGTCCCCATGGCGGCGCGGGTGGCCAACCGGGTGGGGCTGGAAGCCAATCCGCACAACCACCTGTTGATGCATGCCATGGGGCCCAATGTGGCCGGCGTCATCGGTTCGGCGGTGGCCGCCGGTGTGCTGCTGAACATGGTGGGCTGACATCGGTATCGGTATCCTGGGGCACCCCTATAACCACTCCGGGTGATGATGAACTCCACATGGCTTGATGCCCTGATGCTCCGCTTTCACCGCCTGCGCTACCTGTGGGCGGTGGGCAGCTTTCTGCTCGGTCTGAGCAGCTATTTCCTGGTGGAACGCAAACCCTGGCTGGCCACGGTGCTGACGGTGATCCTGGTCACCACCTGGCTGGCGCTGCTCACCGAGGGGCTGTGGTCGCGGTTTTTACGCGGCCCGGCCATGCAGAAGCTGTCCCAGGGGGCGTTGAAACTGATGCTCCAGGGGGTGCACCAGGAAGCCTTCTTCTTCACGCTGCCGTTCATTCTGCTGCAATGGTCCGGCGGCGCCGCCTATGTGCTGTTCACGGGGCTGGTGGTGACCAGCGCGCTGGTCAGTATCGTCGATCCCCTGTATTTCCGGCTGGCGGCGCACCGGGCGCTGTATTTTGGCTACCACGCCTGGGCACTGTTCGTGGCGTTGCTGGTGTTATTGCCTCTGATCGTCAAGGTGCCCACCAACCTGGCCCTGGATGGCGCCGCCATTCTCACCGCCCTGGTCGCGCTGCCCAGCTTCTGGCGCGTGGGTGGGCCGCGCCCGGTGTATCGCTGGGTGGCACTGGTGTTGTTCTCGGTGGTGATCGCCAGCGTCCCGCTGTGGGGAGCCCGGCTGGTGCCGCCTCTGACCCTGTCATTGGAACACCGGACCATGGCGTTGACGCTCAATCGCGAGCGCCGCGAACCGCTGGTGACCGGTACCCGCTTCGATGCCTCCGAGCTGAGCGGTGGGCTGTTCGCCTATACCGCGATCCGCGCCCCGCTGGGACTGGGGCAGCCGGTCGATCATTACTGGTACCACGATGGCCAACTGGTGGACCGGATCGGCCTGGAACTCACCGGCGGCCGCCAGGAAGGCTATCGCACCTGGTCCCACAAACGGCATTTCCCGGATCACGCCGAAGGCCGCTGGCGAGTGGAAGTGCGGACCGGCAGAGGGCAGGTGATTGGCGTTCTGCGTTTCGATGTGACGCCCTGATACCGGCAGGCCTCTTCGCTGCCAAGGCAGCTTCCCACAGAGGGGGATTACGGAGCCGCTGTGGGAAGCTGCCTTGGCAGCGAATACCGTGCAAGTTTATGTCTCCAAAGCCCGCGAATCGGCTTCGGGCCCAGCCTGTCGGAGAATCCTGCCCTGAATCGGCACGCCGAATCGGCGCCGAATTGGTGCGTCTTCCCTGTTTTGGTTACGTCCGTGTTCTCCGGTTTTTCCCCCTTGCCCTGCTAACTGGCTGAGCTGAAAGGTTTTTCCCTTTTGGCACAGGGTTTGCTCCTGTCTAGCCCGGAATGACAAACCAGTGAGAGTGCCACCAATGGCGGTGGCGCGATCACGAGCAAAGGCGCTCAAGAACGTTCGGTGGTATCCGCCGATCGTTCTCGGGCGCTTTTTTTATGGCCACCGTCCATTTTTAAGGTCGGGCAATTCGAAGTACGGAAGGGGTGTGACGCATGATGGGAATTCAACGGTGGTGCCGCCGGCTGGCGATGCTGATGGGGCTGGTGGCGATGCCGGCCCTGGCCGAGACCGTGGGCTGGCCGGAGAAGGCGGAACTGAAATTCGGCTTCATAAAATTGACCGACATGGCGCCACTGGCGGTGGCCTACGAGAAAGGCTACTTCGAGGAAGAAGGGCTGTTCGTGACGCTGGAAGCCCAGGCCAACTGGAAAGTGCTGCTGGACCGGGTCATCGACGGGCAACTGGACGGCGCCCACATGCTGGCCGGGCAGCCGCTGGGCGCCACTATTGGCTATGGCACCCAGGCTCATATCATCACCGCGTTCAGCATGGATCTGAACGGTAACGGCATCACCGTCTCCAACGAGGTCTGGGAAGCGATGAAAACGTCCATTCCCGAGCAGGACGGCAAGCCGCTGCATCCGATCAAGGCGGACGCTCTGAAACCGGTGGTGGAAGCCTATCGCAAGGACGGCAAGACGTTTCGCATGGGCATGGTGTTTCCGGTTTCCACCCACAACTACGAGTTGCGTTACTGGCTCGCCGCGGGCGGCTTGAATCCGGGCTTCTATGCGCCGCACAAAGGCGATACCAGTGGCCAGTTACGGGCCGATGTGCTGCTGTCGGTAACGCCGCCGCCGCAAATGCCGGCGACTCTGGAGGCAGGCACCATTCACGGCTATTGCGTCGGCGAACCCTGGAATCAGCAGGCGGTGTTCAAGGGCATCGGCGTACCGGTGATCACCGACTACGAAATCTGGAAAAACAATCCGGAAAAGGTGTTCGGGGTCAGCAAGACGTGGGCGGATAAATACCCCAACACCCATATCCGCGTGGTCAAGGCGTTGATTCGCGCCGCCAAGTGGCTGGACGAGAATGACAACGCCAATCGCGCCGAGGCGGTGAAAATCCTGGCCCGCCCCAACTATGTGGGCGCCGACGAGGAAGTGATCGCCAATTCCATGACCGGCACCTTCGAGTATGAAAAGGGCGATATCAGACCGGTGCCGGACTTCAATGTGTTCTTCCGCCACAACGCCACCTATCCGTACTACTCCGATGCCATCTGGTATCTGACGCAAATGCGCCGCTGGGGGCAAATCAGCGAAAGCAAACCGGACAGTTGGTATCTGCAAACGGCGAAAGAAGTGTATCGGCCCGATGTCTATGCCGCTGCCGCCAAGGCCCTGATCGATGAAGGCAAGATGAGCACTTCCGATTTTCCCGACTTCGACAGCGAAGACGGCTTCAAGCCGCCGCAAAGCGAGTTCATCGACGGCATCACCTATGACGGCCGGTACCCGAACGCCTATCTGAAACAATTTCCCATCGGTT
This sequence comes from Alloalcanivorax xenomutans, assembly GCF_900217905.1. GTDB lineage: Bacteria > Pseudomonadota > Gammaproteobacteria > Pseudomonadales > Alcanivoracaceae > Alloalcanivorax > Alloalcanivorax xenomutans. The sequence goes on along the minus strand of NZ_OBMO01000025.1, from coordinate 33,508 downwards.
TGAAGGACGGCGACCGCCTTTGAGCGGCGAGGAGGAACCATGGCGACGATGACGCTACCGGGCTGGCTGGCGCCTTATCTTGATCTGATGCGCGGCAAGGCCGGGCCGGCACAACAACAGGCCGTGTTGCGGCAACTGGTATGGCCGCTTCTGGGTATAGCGCTGTTCCTGCTGTTATGGCATTGGGCGGCGCAGAACATTCAAACATCGCTGGGGCAGTTTCCCGGCCCCGCCACCGTATGGGAGCAAGCCCAGGCGCTCTACCAGGAGCATCGTGAAGGGCGGCAGCGGGAAGCGGCCTTCCATGAGCGTCAGGAAAAATACATCGAGACGCGCCTGGCGCTGCAACCGGACTGGCAACCGGTGCGCCGGGACTATACCGGCGCGCCCACCTTCTTCGATCAGGTCGGAACCAGTCTGATTACCGTGATGAGTGGCTTTCTGCTGGCCTCGGCGCTGGCCATACCGCTGGGCATCGTGGTCGGCCTGAGCGCCGGCGTGCACGCGGCGGTGAATCCGCTGATCCAGATTTTCAAACCGGTATCGCCGCTGGCCTGGCTGCCGCTGGTGACCATGGTGGTCAGTGCCGTGTACACCAGCAGTGATCCCTGGCTGGCCAAGTCGTTTCTCACTTCCATGTTCACCGTCACGCTGTGTTGTTTATGGCCCACCTTGCTGAACACCGCGGTGGGCGTGACCTCGGTGAGCAGCGATCTGACCAATGTGTCGCGGGTGTTGCGTCTTAATGCTTTCGAGCATGTGCGCCGCATTGTGTTGCCCTCGGCGCTGCCGATGATGTTCACCGGCCTGCGATTGAGTCTGGGAATCGCCTGGATGGTGCTGATCGCCGCGGAAATGCTGGCGCAGAATCCGGGCCTCGGAAAGTTCGTCTGGGATGAATTCCAGAACGGCAGCTCCCAGTCACTGGGCCGCATCATGGTGGCGGTGCTGGTGATCGGGTTGATCGGTTTTCTGCTGGACCGGTTGATGCTGGCGCTGCAACGGTTTCTGGTATGGGACAAGAGCGCCGCGCAGCGCTAGGGGGATTTATGACAGCGTTATTGGAACTGTCCAACGTAGGCATGACCTTTGATACACCCACCGGGCGTTTCGAAGCCTTGAAGGGGGTGAACCTGAAAATCGCCGCCGGTGAATTCGTGTCGCTGATCGGTCACTCTGGTTGCGGCAAATCCACCGTGTTGAACATTGTCGCCGGCTTGCTGCGCGCCACCGATGGCGGCGTGATTCTGGAGCGGCGGGAAGTCACCGAGCCTGGCCCGGAACGGGCGGTGGTGTTCCAGAATCACTCGCTGCTGCCCTGGCTCACCGCCTTTGAGAACGTGGAACTGGCGGTGCGCCAGGTGTTCCGAAAACAGAAAAGCAAAAAGGAAATGCGGGACTGGGTGGCCTATAACCTGGAGCTGGTGCACATGGCGCATGCCATGGACAAGACCCCTCAAGAGATCTCCGGCGGCATGAAGCAGCGGGTGGGCATTGCCCGGGCGCTGGCCATGCAACCGCGCGTGCTGCTCATGGATGAGCCTTTCGGCGCGCTGGACGCGCTTACCCGCGCCCACCTGCAGGATTCACTGATGGCGATTCACGCGCAACTGGGCACCACCGTGATCATGATCACCCACGATGTGGACGAGGCGGTGCTGTTGTCCGATCGTATCGTGATGATGAGCAACGGCCCGTCCGCCACCATCGGCGAAGTGCTGCCGGTGACGCTGCCGCGCCCCAGGGACCGGTTGGCGTTGGCGGACGATCCCGTTTACCACCGCTGCCGGCAAAAGGTGCTGCGGTTTCTGTATGAGAAGCAAAACAAGGTCGCCGCCTTGCCCAGCCGCCCGGACCCGGCGCCGCGGCGGCGGCAGGCGTAATCGGCGTCATGACGGTGCGGACCGGGGCGCGGGTTTGCACCTGATTGGTGCGTTTCCCGCGCCCCGGTCCGTGCGCGGTATGAAAACCGGGCCATGGCCGCTTGGCACAGCGGTTGCTACAACCGGGGGGAAGCCAACCAACATGGATGCTAAGAAGCCCATGCCATTGAAGATCATGCTGGTGGATGATCAGCCGCCGCGGGCCGCGATGCTTGAGCGGGCCCTGGAAGATGAAGGGCACGCCATTCTGTGCCGCCTCACCAGCGCCGCCGGTTTGTCACAGAAAGTGATGGCGTGCAATCCGGACATGGTGATCGTCGATATGAACGCGCCGGACCGCGATACGCTGGAGAGTATGGCGCTGGTGCAGCGCGACATGCCCCGTCCCATCGTCATGTTCTGTGGCCAGGACGACGAGGATCTGATTGTCGCCGCCTTGCGGGCAGGCGTTAGTGCCTATGTGGCCGGCGAAACCGACTTGTCCCGGGTGCGCGGTGTAATGCGCGTGGCCACCGCCCGCTTCCGTGAGTACCAGGCGCTGCGAGAGGAACTGGAGCGGACCCGGGAGGCGCTGGAGGAGCGCAAGCTGATCGAGCGTGCCAAGGGCTTGTTGATGCAGCGGCGGCGTCTGAATGAGCAGGACGCCTACACCATGCTGCGGCGGCAGGCCATGAACACCGGGCAACCACTGATCCAAGTGGCCCGTTCGGTGTTGGATTACGCCGATCTGTTGAAAGCCCAGGGGTGACGATGAAGCAAACTCAGCATGTCCGCATTGGCTATATGCCACTCACCGACAGCCTGCCGCTGGTGGTGGCCCAGCAAGCCGGTTATTTCGCCGATGAGGGACTGGAAGTGGAACTGCAGCCGGAATGGAGCTGGGCCAGCCTGCGTGATCGCTTGCTGGTGGGGCAGGTGAACGCGGCGCCGATGCTGGCGCCCATGCTGTTGGGCACATCGCTCGGCCTGGGTTGCATCAAGAAGCCGCTGGCCACCGCCTTTTCCATGGGCGTCAACGGTAATGGCGTGACCGTGTCGCCGATGCTGTACCACGGTTTGTGCGCGCTGGCGCCGGGGCCCTCGCCCCAGGACATGGCGGTGGCGCTGAACAAGCTGGTGGCGGCCCGGGCCAGCGCCGGTGACGCGCCGCTGGTACTGGCGGTGGTGTTCCCGTTTTCCTGTCACGCCTATCAATTGCGTCACTGGCTGGCGGTGGCGGGACTCGACCCGGACCACGACGTCAAACTGGTGGTGCTGCCGCCCTCGCAAATGGTGGATCACCTGCGATTGGGTCATATCGACGGCTTCTGCGTGGGTGAACCCTGGAACAGTCTGGCGGCGCTCACCGGTGCCGGACATTGCATTCTGTCCGGCTACCAGATCTGGGAGAACGCGCCGGAAAAAGTGCTGGCGGTGACCCGTGAGTGGGCGGCGGCCCATCCGGATGCCCACCGCGCTCTGCTGCGCGCCCTGTATCGGGCGGCGACCCATGCCGATGAGCGTCTGCAAGAGTGCCTTGAGTGGCTGGCGCATCCGGCCTGGCTGGGCGTGCCGGCGGAAGTGATCGGCGCGCCGTTTTCCCAGCGCTTGCCCGGCGGGCTCACTGGTCAGCCGTTTCCGCGTCATCACTTCCATGTCTTCTCCGCCTACCAGGCCAATTTTCCCTGGCGCTCGGACGCGGAATTTCTGCTCGGCGAGATGCAGCGATGGCGGCAGGGCCGCATCGAAGAGAAAAGCACTTTCGCCGCGCAATGCTACCGCACGGATCTGTATCGGGACGCGGTGGGGGATCTGACCAATCTGCCGGAGGTGGATCACAAGCCGGCGGAAAGGCACGCCGGCCAGTGGCGGCTACCCGGCGATCCCGCGCCGGTGGAGTTGGGGCCGGACCGGTTGTTGCAGGTGGAGTGAGGGCTTCATCGGGGGGGCACGGGTCTGTACGAAGGCCTTCCGGGAACGCCGTGAATACGTCCATGTAGGCTCCCGGTTTGACGTCCCTGTCAAACAGGGTCCCGGAAGGCCTTCGTACAGACCCGCTTGGAAGTGAACCGCCGCGTTTGGGGCTCCGACAACGACGAACCTTTCAGGACAGGAGAAATCGCACTCTCACCTCTGCATGACGTTTTTCAGAGGTTTCACAGTGGTTGAAAGAACGCCTGTGCTTGCCGGTTACCTCGAAGCGGAGCCGCGTTACGCCTTTGCGGGACTCTGCTTCACGGTGTTCCCGCAAAGGCGTAACGCGGCTCCGCTGTCCCTGATGGAGGATGACGGCTCCCGCTAAGCCGCCATGGACCTTTTTTACGCCGTGCGCAGTTGTTTGGCGGCGGCCACCATGTTGGCCAGGGCGCCCTGGGTCTCTTCCCACTTGCGGGTTTTCAGGCCGCAATCCGGATTGACCCACAGCCGTTCCTTCGGCAGCCGCTCGGCGGCTTTTTCCATCAAACCCACCATCCAGGCCACGTCCGGCTCGTTGGGGGAGTGGATGTCATACACCCCCGGACCGATGTCGTTGGGGTACTGGAAGTCGCGGAACGCATCCAGCAGCTCCATATTGGAACGGGAGGTCTCGATGGTGATGACGTCCGCGTCCAGGGCGGCGATCGCCTCGATGATGTCGTTGAACTCGGAATAGCACATGTGAGTGTGGATCTGGGTATCATCATCGACTCCCACGGTGGCCAGGCGGAAGCAGTCCACCGCCCAGTCCAGGTAGGCTTGCCATTCCCCCTGGCGCAGCGGCAGGCCTTCGCGCAGGGCCGGCTCGTCGATCTGGATCACCTTGATGCCGGCGTTTTCCAGATCCCGCACTTCGTCACGCAGGGCCAGGGCGATCTGCTTGCAGGTTTCCGAGCGCGGCTGATCGTCGCGCACGAAGGACCATTGCAGAATCGTCACCGGGCCGGTGAGCATGCCTTTCACCGGTTTATCGGTCAGGGATTGGGCGTAGCGGGCCCATTCCACCGTCATCGGATTGGGGCGCCGCACGTCGCCGAAAATGATCGGCGGTTTCACGCAACGGGAACCGTAGCTCTGCACCCAGCCGAAGCGGGTGAAGGCGAAGCCCTCCAGCAGCTCACCGAAATACTCCACCATGTCATTGCGCTCGGCTTCGCCGTGCACCAGCACATCCAGTTCCACTTCTTCCTGATAACGGATGCAGCGGGCGATTTCCTGCTTCATCTGTTCGGTGTAGGCGGCGTCATCGAGTTTGCCGGCTTTCCAGTCCCGGCGCGCTTCGCGGATTTCCCGGGTCTGCGGGAAAGAGCCGATGGTGGTGGTGGGGAACGCCGGCAGTTTCAGCGCGTCCTGTTGTTTGGCGATACGTTCAGCGAACGGGCTCAGACGATCACGGGAAAGGTCGCCGCTGGCGCCGATCCGCTCGGCCACCGCCGGGTTATGTATGCGGGTGGATTCAGAGCGTGCCCGCAGTGCTTCGCGTTGCGCTTGCAGGCCCGCCTCGGCGGCGGCATCGCCGTCCAGCGCGCCGCCCAGCAGGGCCAGTTCATCCAGCTTTTGTTTGGCGAAGCTGAGCCAGCTTTTCAGTTCGGTATCGAGCTTGTCTTCCTGGTCCAGGTCCACCGGGCTGTGCAGCAGGGAGCAGGAGGGCGCCAGCCACAAACGGTCGCCAAGTGCCTCCTTGAGCGGCTTCAGGGTGGCCAGAGCGGCATCCAGGTCGGTGCGCCAGATATTACGGCCGTTGATGTAGCCGAGGGAGAGCACCTTGTCACCGAGCCGGCTGATCACTTGTTCCAGATCGTCATCGCCGCGCACCCGGTCCAGGTGCAGGCCGGCCACCGGCAGTTCCAGGGCGGTGAACAGGTTGTTCTTCAGCGCGCCGAAATACGTGGCCAGCAGCAGCCGGGCGGTGCTGGCGGCGGCCAATTGGTCATACACCCGCAGGTAGGCGCGCTGCCAGGCGTCGGGGAGATCCAGCACCAGGATCGGCTCGTCGATCTGCACCCATTGCACGCCCTGATCCGCCAACCGCTGCAGAATCCGGCGGTAAACTGGAATCAGAGTCTCCAGCAGAGCCAGCTTGGCGCTGTCGTCGGCGCCGTCGAAGTCCTCGCCCTTGCTCAGGTAGAGGTAGGTCAGCGGACCGGGGATCACCGGTTTCGGATCGTGGCCGAGGGCCTTGGCTTCCTCGACCTGCTCGAACAGACTTTCGCGGGCGATGCGGAAGCTCTGATCGGCGGCCAGTTCCGGCACGATGTAATGGTAGTTGGTGTCGAACCACTTGGTCATTTCGCAGGCGGCCGCCGGGGTGCCGGTGGGCGCGCGGCCACGGGCCATGCGAAACAGGGTGTCCAGATCCACGTCGGCATCGGCGTCCTGGCCGAAGCGCGCCGGCACCACGCCGAGCAGGCAGGAGAATTCCAGAATCTGGTCGTACCAGGCAAAGTCGCCCACCGGCAGCAGATCGATGCCGGCCTGTGCCTGCAGGGCCCAGTGCCGTTCGCGCAGACTGCGGCCAACGTGTTCCAGTTCGCTTTGCTGCAAGGTGCCGGCCCAGTAGGCCTCCTGTGCCTGTTTCAATTCCCGGCGGGCGCCGATGCGCGGGAAGCCCAGGTTGTGCAAGGTGGTCATGATCGGTCCTTTCGAATGCGGTCGGATTTCAATGGCGCTATTGTGGTGGGACTGTCTGTTGAGACAAAATCAAATATCTAATCTTTAATATGAGGGTATCTCATGTTGGAGCTGCGCCATCTGCGCACCCTGCAGGCCATCGACGATGCCGGCTCCCTGGTGGAAGCCGCGGAGCGGCTGCATGTCACTCAGTCCGCCCTGTCCCATCAGTTGAAGGATCTGGAGCACCGGCTCGGGTTGGAACTGATCGTGCGGCGCACACGGCCGGTGCGGTTCACCACCGCCGGCAGCCGCCTGCTGGCGCTGGCCCGGCAGATCCTGCCGCTGGTGAAGAAAACCGAGACCGAATTGAAGCGGCTCTCCGCCGGTGACAGCGGCCGTCTGCACATCGCCATCGAATGCCACTCCTGCTTCCAGTGGTTGATGCCGGCGCTGGACCGGTTCCGCGAGGACTGGCCGGAAGTGGAGCTGGATCTGTCCGCCGCCTTCGGCTTCGAGCCGCTGACCGCGCTGACCCGGGGCGATCTGGACATGGTGGTGACCTCGGACCCGGTGGACGACCCGGCGGTGTGCTACCTGCCGCTGTTCCGCTATGAGCTGGTGTTGGCGGTGGCGCGTGACAGTGAATGGGCGGCGCGGCGCTTTATTGAGCCCGGGGCGTTGGCGGAGCAGACCTTGATCACCTATCCGGTGGAGCGTGAACGGCTGGACGTGTTCACCGCTTTCCTTGACCCGGCCGGGGTGGCGCCGGGCTCGGTGCGCACCGCCGAGTTGACGCCGATGATGGTGCAGTTGGTGGCCGCTGGTCGTGGCGTGGCGGCGCTGCCGAACTGGGCGCTGACCGAGTATCTCGATCTGGGTTTGGTGAAAAGCGTGAGGCTGGGCGAGGAAGGGGTCTGGCGCACCCTGTATGCCGCGGTACGCCAGGGGGATCAGACGGTGCCCTTTATTCAGGACTTCATGGAGACCGCCGAGGCACTGTGCTTCAAAAACCTGTCCGGCATCCGGCGGGTCAACCTATCAGCTTGAGTCCGATGATGCCGCCGACGATGGCGGCCACGCACAGCAACCGGGCCGGTGTCGCCGGTTCCTGGAACAGCACGATACCGAGAATCACCGCGCCGGTGGCGCCGATGCCGGTCCACACCGCGTAGGCGGTGCCTACTGGCAGGGTTTTCATCGCCGTGGACAACAGCCAGAAGCTGATGGCCATGGCGGTGACGGTGAGCAAGGTCGGGAGCGGGCGGGTGAAACCTTCGGTGTATTTTAGCCCGATGGCCCAGCCGGTTTCCAGCAGACCCGCGAGGAACAGCAGATACCACGCCATGACGAGGTCCTTTTCGTGGCGGGGTCGTCCCCGGAACAGGCGGCGCTCAACGCCGCGCCCCGAGGTCGTCCTTGGGGTATGCACCATAATAGAGCAAGGAAAAGGCAGGGAACAATGAACAGTTAAGAGTGAACAGTTAAAAAAACAGAAAGATTGCGGTATCGCAAATGACGTTTCAAATTTTGTTTTCCGCGGCAAGGGACCTGCTCAGCCGTTGCACGCGGCGCTTTGCCTTTCAGTTTCGCTTGCCCCCTCTCGCGCACTATTCACTGTTCATTTTTAACTATTAACTGCTCTGCTTGTAGGGTGTTTTGCTCAGCGCGCTGTTGTAGTAGCGCGGGTCGCCGGTGACCTCGTCGCCGAGCCACGGGGGCAGAGGGAAGGTCTGGTCTTCGTGGTCCAGTTCCAGTTCGGCGACGATCAGGCCCTGGTTGTCGCCGTGGAAGACATCCACTTCCCAGGTGTGGCCCTGGTGGGGAATCAGGTAGCGGGTTTTGTCGATGACGCCTTCGCCGCACAGTTCGTCGAGCATGGCGCGGGCGTCCCGTGGCGGGATCGGGTATTCGAATTCGCTGCGGCTGGCGCCGTGGGTTTCCCCCTTGATGGTGAGCCAGGCGCTGCCGCCCTTGAGCCGCACTCGCACCGTGGCCCGTTTGTCGTGGCTGAGATAGCCCTGGGTCAGACGCTCGCCGTCGAGGCCATCGAGAAAGGCGCTGTCGCGGACCAGGAATTTGCGTTCGATTTCGATGCCCATGGGCTCTCCCCGTATGCTGTTTTGTCCCACCAATCATAGCGGAAATACATGCTATACTGCGCCGCCGAACCGAGCCCAACGCCTGTTATTCCCTGATCAGGAGCCCCATGAGCAGTGACTCCCTTCGTCTGACCGTCCGGCAGCTCCAGTGCGAACGGGATGAGCGCGTGCTGTTCCGTGATCTGGCGTTCCAGGCCCGCGCCGGCGAGATCTGGCAGATTACCGGCGCCAACGGGGCGGGCAAGACCACTCTGTTGCGGATTCTGGTAGGGCTGCATGGCTTTTATGAAGGCCAGGTGCGCTGGCATTCGCCGCTGGCGCCGGATCTGCTCTATCTGGGGCATCAGCCCGGCGTGCGTGAAGAACTGACCGCCCGTGAGAATCTGCGCTTCAGTGCCGCGCTGAACAACCAGCCGGGAGACGTGGACGCGGCCCTGGACGCGGTGGACCTGTACGGCTTCGAAGACGTGCCGGCGGCGCATCTCTCCGCCGGCCAAAAGCGCCGGGTGGCGCTGGCGCGGCTGTGGCTGGCGCCAAAAAAAGTGTGGGTGCTGGACGAACCCTACACCGCCATCGATCAGAGCGGGGTGGCACGCCTGGACCAGCGCATACGTGATGCCGCCGGCAACGGCACTTTAGTGCTGTATACCTCCCACCACCGGGTCGGCGATGATGTGCGGCGGCTGCATTTGGGCACGGAGGCGCCGGCATGAGCGGACCCTGGTGGGCGACCCTGCGCCGGGAACTGACTCTGATCTGGCGGTCCCCGGCGGATATGGTGCAGCCGCTGTTCTTTTTCATGGTGGTGGTCAGTCTGTTCCCGCTGGGGTTGTCGCCGAAGCCGGAATTGCTGGCGCTGGTGGCGCCGGGTGTGGTCTGGGTGGCGGCACTGCTGGCGGTGATGCTGTCGCTGGACGGGCTGTTCCGCCGTGACCAGGAAAGCGGTGCCCTGGATCAGATGCTGACCGCGCCGGTGGTGTCGGTGCTGCCGGTTTCGGCCAAGCTGCTGGCGCACTGGCTGCTGACCGGCTTGCCGCTGGCGTTGATGGCGCCGTTGTTGGGCTACATGATGCAGCTGCCGGTGCCGGCACTGGCCACGCTGACTTACAGCGTGCTGCTGGGAACGCCGACGCTGACGGTGATCGGCGCCATTGGCGCGGCGTTGACCGTGGGCCTGAATCGCGGCGGCATTTTGCTGGCGCTGCTGATTCTGCCGCTTTATGTTCCGGTGCTGGTGTTCGGCGCCGGTGTGGTGCGCGCCGCCGTGGACGGCTCTCCCACCCAGGGGTTGCTGGCGGTATTGGGCGCGTTGCTGGCGTTGGCGCTGAGTCTGGGGCCACTGGCGGTGGCCATGGGCCTGCGTATCAGCGCCGGAGACTGACCGCCGGGGTCGATGACGACAACCGCCGGGGCCGACGACAAAAAAATAGAGTCGAAGTTATGTGGAACACTCTGAAACGCTGGTATCACCAACTGGGCTCGCCGCGCTACTTTTACCGGTTCGCCGATGCCGTGCTGCCGTGGCTGTGGCCGCTGGCGCTGATCATTCTCGCCATCGGCCTGGTATGGGGGCTGGCCTACGCGCCGGTGGAGCGTTACCAGGGTGACAGCTATCGCATCATCTATCTGCATGTCCCGGCTTCCAGCGGCGCCCTGATGGGCTACATCGCCATGGGCGTGGCCGGGCTGGTGTGCCTGGTCTGGCGGATGAAAATGGCCGAGGTCATGCTCAAGGCGCTGGCGCCGTTCGGTGCCGTGCTGGCGGCGGTGTCCCTGATCAGCGGCGCGATCTGGGGCAAGCCCACCTGGGGCACCTACTGGCAGTGGGACGCGCGCCTGACCTCGATGCTGATCCTGCTGTTCATGTATCTCGGCGTGATGGTGCTGCAGTCCGCCATCCGTGATCCCCGCCAGGCCGCCCGCGCCGCCTCGTTGCTGGCCCTGGTCGGGGTGATCAACGTGGTGATCGTGAAGTATTCGGTGGAGTGGCTGAACACCCTGCATCAGGGGGCGACCTTGAACCTGTTCAGCGAATCCTCCATCAACCCGGCCATGAAGTACCCGCTGCTGATCAGCATGCTGGGCATGTGGCTGCTGTACGCCGCCAACGTACTGATGCGGGCCCGGGCCGAAGTGCTGAGCCGGGAGCGCCGCAGCGGCTGGGTACGCAAACTGGTGGAGGGGCACTGATGTATTTCGACAGCTTCGCGGAATTTCTGGCCATGGGCCGGCACGGGCCCTATGTCTGGAGCGCTTACGGTATCTGTGCGCTGCTGATCGTGATCAATATGGCGCTGGCGGCGCGCAAGCTGGCGCGGGTGCGCCAGGACGTGGCTCGCCAGTGGCGACGGGAAACCCGGGAGGTTAAGCATGAATCCGGTTCGTAAACAGCGCCTGATCGTGGTGCTGGCGGTGTTTCTGGGGCTGGCCCTGGCCACCGCTCTGGCGGTGTACGCCCTGCGCCAGAACATCAATCTGTTTTTCACCCCGCAGCAGGTGGTCAACGGTGAAGCGCCGGTGGGCACTAAAATGCGTGTGGGTGGTCTGGTTATGGAGGGATCGGTGGTACGCGACCCCGACACTCTGGACGTGACTTTCGATGTCACCGACGGCAAGGGCACCTTCACCGTCCATTACCAGGGCATCCTGCCGGACCTGTTCCGTGAAGGGCAGGGTATCGTCGCCAACGGCACGCTGGTGAGCCGGGAACGGTTCGAGGCGGAAGAAGTGCTCGCCAAACACGATGAGACCTACATGCCTCCGGAGGTTCAAGATGCCTTGGAAAAAGCAGGACACCCCGGCGCGCGGAAGGACGCCGCGGGCTCATAGCGATCTTCCCGCCATTCACGGCCGGCGCTGGCTGGCCGGCCTGCTACTCGGTTTTGCCGCTCCCGTCATGGCCGGGTCCCTGCCGGTGGACAGCCTGACCCTGCCCGAGGGCTTCACTCTGACGGTGTTCGCCGACGATGTTCCCAACGCCCGGCAACTGGCCCAGGCCGAGGATGGCACCGTGTTCGCCGGCTCCCGTGACGAGGGCAAGGTCTACGCGATCCGCGACGCCGATGGCGATGGCCGCGCCGAGCGCACCTGGGTGCTGGCGGAAGGGCTGAACATGCCCTCCGGGATCGCCTATCGCGATGGCACCCTCTACGTGGCGGCGGTGAACCGGATTCTGGCGCTGCCGGACATTCTCGATCATCTGGACGATCCGCCGGCATTGGAGCTGGTGACGGACCAATTTCCCTCCGATTCCCATCACGGCTGGAAGTATCTGGCGTTTGACCGCGAAGGGAAACTGATCGTGCCGGTGGGGGCGCCGTGCAACATCTGCAACCGGGAAGAACCCTACGCCACCATCCAACGCTATGACCCGGACTCGGGGGAAATGACCACGGTGGCTCGCGGAGTGCGCAATTCGGTGGGGTTTGATTTCCATCCGCGCAGTGGGCAGTTGTGGTTCACCGACAATGGCCGCGACATGCTCGGCGACGAGATCCCGCCGGAAGAACTCAACCGGGTGCGCGAGGACGGCGAACACTTCGGCTATCCGTTTATCCACGGTGGCACGGTGCCGGATCCGGAGTTTGGCAAGGACCATGATCCCGGTGAATTCGCCATGCCGATGCAAACCATGCCGGCGCATCACGCGCCGCTGGGTATGACGTTCTATACCGGGGAGCAATTTCCCGAGGACTACCGGGGTGACATCTTCATCGCCGAGCATGGTTCCTGGAATCGCAGCACGCCGGCCGGGTACCGGGTCACCCGGGTCGGCGTGGAAGGCATCGACAAGGTTACCGGGTACCAGCCATTCATCAGCGGCTGGCTGCGTGAGGACGGCACCCGCTGGGGACGTCCGGCGGACGTCATGCAGGCCGCCGACGGCAGTTTGCTGATCGCCGACGATCACGCCGGCGCCATCTACCGCGTGGTCTACCAGGGCAACTGACCGGCTCGGACCGGGCATGGCGGTTTCTGTAGGAGCGGCCCACGAGCCGCGATATTCTAAGGACGCCGGACATCCGGCGTCCTTAGCCTTCTCAATGGAACCCCGATGAGCCAAGTCATTATCCTGGTGGACGACCCGGCGGACTGGGCGGCGTACTATCCCGCCCGCAATCTGCTGTCCGCCCGTGATTACCTGCAGGCTTCCGAGCCGGTCTGCACCGACAAGAAAGTGCAGGTGATCAATCTGTGCCGCAGCTACAAATACCTGTCCCCCGGCTACTACTGTTCGCTGCTGGCGGAGGCCCGCGGTCAGCGCGTCATGCCCTCTGTACGCACGGTCAACGACCTCAGTTACAAGGCGCTGTACGGCCTGCACTTCGAGCATTTCGAGTCGGCGCTGGACAAGGCGATGAAGAAGCAGGGCGGCGATGCCACCAAGGTGACGTTCAATATCTACTTCGGCCAAACCGAGCAGGAAGGGCTGGCGGAACTGGCGCGGCAGATCTTTGACCAGTTGCCGTGTCCGATTCTGCGGGTGTCGTTCCGGCGCCGGGACCGGTGGACCCTGGAGGCGATCAAGACGCCGAGTCTGAAACAGGTCAAGGGTGCCCAGGAAGATGCCTTCGCCCGTGCCCTGGAGCAGTTCAACGCCCGTGTCTGGCGCGGCCCGCGCCGGCGGCGTGGTGAACGCTATGACCTGGCCATGCTGGTGAACGACGAGGAGGCCATGCCGCCGAGCAATCGCGCCGCTTTGAAGCGATTCGCACGGGCCGGCCGGCAACTGGGCATCAAGGTGGAAATCGTCGGCCGCGACGCCTACGCCCGCCTGGGTGAATACGACGGCCTGTTCATTCGCGAGACCACCGCCATTGACCACCATACCTATCAGTTCGCCCGCAAGGCGGAGCAGGAAGGCATGGTGGTGATCGACGATCCGCGCTCGATTCTGCGCTGTACCAACAAGATTTATCTGGCGGAACTGATGCAGGCCAATGGCGTGCCGGTGCCGCCCACCGCCTTTGTGTTCAGCGACACCGCCGAACAGGTGGACAGCCTGATCGGGGAACTGGGACTGCCGATGGTGCTGAAGATCCCGGACGGCAGTTTCTCCCGTGGCATTAGCAAGGTGGAGGACCGCGAGGCGCTGGGCAACGCCCTGCATGGCTATCTGAAACAATCCGCCGTGGTGCTGGCCCAGGCTTTTATGTACACCGATTACGACTGGCGCATCGGCGTGCTCAACAACCGGCCGCTGTTTGCCTGCCAGTACTTCATGAGCAAGGGGCATTGGCAGATTTATCATCACAAGGACGGCGGCAAAACCGCCTCCGGCAACGCGCGCACGGTACCGATCCGCGAAGTGCCGCCGAAGGTGCTGAGAGTGGCGCTCAAGGCCGCCCGGCTGATGGGCAACGGCCTGTACGGCGTGGACCTGAAGCAGTCCGGCGATCAGGTGGTGGTGATGGAAGTGAACGACAATCCCAACATCGATGCCGGCGTCGAGGACCTGTGGCTGGGCGAGGACCTGTACCGGCAGGTGATGCTGGAATTCCTGCGCCGCATGGAAGCTCGGCGGCTGGGGTTACCGCTTTGACGGCTTGAAAATGTCGCGGTTCGCCCGGTGTTGATTCGAAGTCTCTGTAGGGGCCTGCCCCGCAGGCGAATTTTCGGACGCAGGAGTCTATTCGACCGCAAGGCAGGCTGCTACAGCGGGCTGCGGAGAGCCGCGCGCACCCAGCGTGCTAGCATGCTCAGGAAGCCCGCACCAAAAGGATTGGGAACAACGTGATACGTAAAGACGCTCTGCGCCGGGAGATGCAACAGTGGCTGGCCGAGGGGCTGATCGAGGAGGATCAGGCCCGGCGCATTCTGGCCCGTTATGGCAAGGGTCTGGAAGCCAGTGGCGGCTCCCTGGGCGCGCGAGTGCTGACCGCCTGTGCTCTGCTGTTCATCGGCCTGGCGCTGCTGCTGGTGGTGTCCGCCCATTGGGACGGTCTGCCCCGGGGCGTGCGCTTCGCCGCTCTGCTGGCCCTCACCGTGGCCACCAACGGGGTAGGGGTGTGGCGCTGGGGGCGTCATGGCGAGGGGGGTGGCTGGCTGTTTCTCGGCGCGGTCTGCTATGGCGCTTCGATCATGCTGGTGGGGCAGATGTACCACCTTGGCGAGCATTTCCCCAACGGCGTGCTGTTGTGGATGATCGGCACGTTGCCGGTGGCCTTTTTCTCCCGGCGCCTGCTGGTGACCCTGCTGCTGGTGGCGCTCACCGCCCTGTGGATGGTGATGGAAACCCCGTTCTCGCCACCCTGGGCTGGCATCGTGTTTCTCGGTGTGGCCGGCTGGCTGGCCTGGCGCCGCCATTCCAATGTTGTGATGCTGCCGGTGCTGGCGGCTCTGGTGTTGTGGCTCAACCTGATGTTGTCCTGGGTGTTCCACACCGATTTCGGGCCCCATTGGCGGGCTGGCCATCTGACCTTCAATCTTGCTCTTCTGGTCCTGGCTCAGGTGCTCTGCCAGCGGCTGGAGCTGCGCGGGGACTCGCGTTGGGCACCCTTGCCGTGGCTTGGACGGTTGTCGTTGCTGGTGCTGTTGCCGCTGACGTTCGAGGACCTCTGGAAAGAATATCTGCACAGCCACTGGGGCTGGCTGGATCCCGGGTTGTGGGCGGCGCTGCCGCTGCTGCTGGCGGCGATCGCCCTCAAGCCCCGTGGCATCCTGCCCTGGTTGGCGCTGGCCGGGGTGCTGCTGGCGCATGGTCTGGGTCGGCCGGAACAGAGCCTGTACTGGACCGTGGCGGCCAATCTGGTGGTTCTGCTGGTGGCCATGGCCTGGATACGCCAGGGATTGCTGCGCGCCGACCAGCGCCGTTTCTTCGCCGGTTTGGGCACGGTGGCGGTATTGGCGCTGTTGCGTTATGTCGATCTGATTGGAGATTACCTGGGGGCGGCCCTGTTGTTCCTGGTCATGGCCGGCATTCTCTACGCTGGCGCCCGCTACTGGCGCCAGCGCGATCCGGAGGTGGCCCATGACTAGGCGCTGGCGGCTGCGCGCCCTGGTGGCGGCGCTGGTGTTGCAGGTTCTGGTGCTGCTCGGTTTGCTGGGCTATGCGCGGTATCCGGTCTGGTTCGGCAAGGAAGTGGTGCTGCGCACGGTGCCGGTGGATCCGCGTGATTTGTTGCGCGGCAACTATGCCCGCCTGCGCTACGACATCAGTGAGGCGCCGATGCCGGAAGTGGGAGTGCCGCGGGTAGGGCGGGAAGTGTATGTGCAGTTGCGCCGGAAAGGGCGGGTGTGGAAAGCCGTTGATACCCGTTATTCACCGCCGCCGGGTGATTTTATTCGCGGGCATATCCGCGCGGTGCGGGTGGGTTCAGTGACGGTGGAATACGGTATCGAAGCCTATTTCGCGCCAAAGGATAAGGCGCTGGAACTGGAGCGGCGATTACGGCAGGGCGGTCTGGCGCGGGTGCGTATCGCCACCGATGGCCGTGCCGCCCTGGTGTCCGTGGAGGACACCGGGGAGGGCACGGGCGAGGGGGCTGGAGGGCCGCCCTGATCAGCCGCCGAGGACTTTGGTGAGGAAGCCGCTTTCCTTGGCTATGGTCTGGGTGAACGGCTCCAGGGCGTGCAGGCGTTCCTTGTGGGCGGCCAGGTTGGGATACTGGTCGACCCCTTCACCGGCGTGCTGGAAGTTCACCAACTGGCTGGCCACGGCGATATCGGCGACGGTGAGCCGTTCGCCAACAAAGTAGGTCTTGCCTTCCAGTTCCCGATCCAGGTACTCGAGCAGCGGTGGCACCGCGCCCTGCAGCGCTTTCTGCGCCGCCGCTTCATCCACTTCCTTGCCCATCAGACGCCGCACCACCCGGTTGAAGAACACGCCGAAGGTACAGTTGACGCCCAGCTCGTAGTCGCCGAATTTCTCGAACCACAGGGTGCGGGCGTACTCGTAGGGATCCTCCGGGTAGAGGGACGGCTCGGGGTGTTTCTTCTCCAGAAAGGCGCAAATCACCCCGGAATCGGCGAGAATCTGGCCGTCGTAGTCCAGTGCCGGGATGCGTCCCAGCGGGTTGAGGTCCCGATACCAGTCCGGCGCGTTGCGCGGGTCCACGTTGACGGTCTCATGTTCCACGCCTTTGAGGGCCAGTACCACGCGGGTTTTACGCACGAACGGCGACAGCATGGCGCCATACAGTTTGATGGTCATTGGGATCTCCCGGTCTCTATTGTGATGTTGGGCCTGGTGCGGCCCACTCGAAAGTGGGCCGGCCGCAGGCGGATCTCAACCCGTGAATCCGACGGGCGGCTGGGGTAACAGGCATATAGCAGTGTCGCGGAAGGGTCAACAGGGGACCGCCCGGTCAGGGGAAAACCGTCGGAATCGCCGAGATTGAACGGATTATGAACGAACGGTGTCGACCGGGGGAATTTCCCCTTGACGCTGCCGGCCCGGATTCCTAGACTACGCGCCGCTTGACAGGGCAGTCCCGCAACGGGATTGGCCGACAAGTCCGGGTCCCCTTCGTCTAGTGGCCTAGGACACCGCCCTTTCACGGCGGTAACAGGGGTTCGACTCCCCTAGGGGACGCCACTGAATCGGGTTCGGTAACGGTCCGCGAACTGGCACTTCGTTGATTGGAACCCAAGAGTCGAACCTTCATTAGTGGGGTTCGACCGGTCACCGGCAAAGCCGGGGACACGGAATGTCTTCGCTTGCGGAGACAGCCCCGAAGGGGTGAACCGCGTAGCGGTGAATACTCCCCTAGGGGACGCCACTATTTCGTTAAGGCGAAGCAGTGACAAGCGGGAATAGCTCAGCTGGTAGAGCACAACCTTGCCAAGGTTGGGGTCGCGAGTTCGAATCTCGTTTCCCGCTCCAATTCTTTCCTGGATTCATAAAGCGTTGTCGCAGTTGCCTAGGCGACCCCACTTTTGTTTGGTCGGGGCCTTCCTCCATCGAGGACAGCGGAGCCGCGTTATGCCTTTGCGGGAACGCCGTGAATACACCCCTGTAGGCTCCCTGTCGAACGTCCCTGTTCGACAGGGTCCCGCAAAGGCATAACGCGGCTCCGCTTCGAGGTAACTGGCAAGCGCAGGTATATTCTTCTGGCCTTGGAGACATAAACTCGGAGGTTGCTACAACGCCGCTGTGGGAGCTTGCCTGCAAGCGAATGGGCTTCCGGGCCTCAAGATTCGCTTGCAGGTAAGCTCCCACGGCAGTTTCGTAGCCCCTCCCGTGGGCCATCATCGCAGCTACTCAGGGTGTACAGGGTTGCCAAAGGCGTCATACCAATTCTTTCCCGCCCGCAGATATCGATTTTCATCGTCACCTTCGTATCGCACGTGGCTGAAACTGCCGGTGAACGTTTTGATGACGTTACCCTGCTTGTCGATCAGGGCACTGGTGCCGTCGGACAGCTTCACCGGCGCATAGCCGGAGGCTTCGAAAAAACCGAAACTAACGTCTTTGTAGCGCATAGGCAGGACCAGTTTTCCGGCGGGGTTGATGAAGCCCCATCGCTCGCTTTCAGCGTCACGGACGGCGGCCAGGCCATTGCGAAAGACTTTGGCTTGGGAAAAACCGCGGGCGGCGAGATCGATCGCCACCTTGCCTTGCCGGTCCAGGAAATAGGCGTACTGCCTCACCAGTCCATCCTGATTTTTTCTACTGACAGAAGCCAGCAAGCGGCCATCCGAGAAGCGTTTGAAGTGGTCGTACTTGCCGTGGGTAAGGTTGCGCCCCTTGCTGTCGTACAGGTCCAGGGTTTTCCCCCGACGAGCTTGAAAGAAACCGTTGTCGAAGTCGATATTGTCGAATCTGGCGGACAGCACTTGCCGCAATGCCGAGTCAAGCACGCCTTCCTTGCCGTTTTTCCCCGCTATCCAGAATTTCTCATCCTGTAAATGGAGCATGGTGTGCTCCATGGGCAAAACGACCTTGCCGGTCGCTACCTCGGCCAATCCGCGCGGGCCGTTGGTTTGCCGGCTGACGCGCACGTAACGGTCCTGATAAATCGCACTTTCCACCAGGAGGTAGTCCACCTTTTTCAAGCGGCCGGTCGCCGGGTCGAAATGATACTGGTTTTCTCTGTTGTCGATCTGGTCGGTAAAGTAGTGACGGTTGAGCATCCGGAAATACTGATCCATGGCGGGCTCAACCATCCAGTTGCCATCATTGTCGATAATGCCGTTTTTGCCGGTGGCGAAATCGGCGGCGACGCGATATTCCTTTTCCTCTTCCCAAGTATCCAACGGGTAGGTACTGGTAAAGTTCAGTGTCTTCACATCGCTTTCTGGAATGATGAAGGTCACTTTGCTGACCGGGCCCGCGTAAGTGGCGGTAACTTGCAGGTATTGTGCTGGCTCCTGTAATCCTGGCAGCCCGTCAAGGCGTGGCTCCAGGTATTTTTCCAATTCTTCCTGGGTGGTTATCCGGCCGCGCTTCACCTGTTTTCTTGCTCCACGCATCTCGTCCAGGGCTTGTCGCAGGTCATTGATCTTTTGCCCGGAATACAAGGTGGCGCTATTCGAGCCTTGCTTTCTCAGTGGACGCCCATCCTGGTATAGCGCCTGGACGGTGATGTGCTCGGCCACCGCGGTTGGGATCTGATAGCGGATCTGATTGCCGGTGATCGCCAGCAGTTTGATATCGCCGGCCGGCGTGCTCAAGGTATCGCCGGCGGCACTGGCATCGCCAACCCGTGTTTCGCGGTAGGGGAGGGAGATATCGTACGTGATACTGGTAATGGGTTTTGCTTTGGTCAGTACGAAGAAGTCGCTGGAACTGCGTGCTTGCGATTGCTGCAATACCCATCGTTCTGCCGGTGTCCGATTTTCCATCTGGGAATCCGCTTTGTATTTCGCGGTGATGGCCGCCTTGGATACATACTCATCGGTAACGCTGGCCCGTTGGCCATCCAGGTAGACGACTTCTGTCGGGTGGAACCGGGGTGTCATGTCCGCATGTTCCATGAAGTAGAAACTGTCGTGCCCGAGCAGAGACTGCAGCTTGTATAAGTCCGTATCAACATTGATAAGCGTGTAAGGGTGGGCGATGCGGATGCCGACGCTTAAGGAATCAAAGAAGTTCTGCAGAGTTTCTGTCTTTATCTCATTGGCCAACGTTTCCTCGAAATTAGAATTGTTCGAGGCGTCGAAGGGCGTGCTTTCAGCCGGTTTGAGCTCGATGCGCAGGTCGGTGAGCTCAATGAGCGATTCAAACTGTGAGATTTCCTGGTCCAGTTGCCGCAGGAGGGTCTCATTCGTTTCTTGCTGACAGGCGCCCAGCACCAACATAAGCCAACTGTAAGCAAGCGCTTTGATCCATGTTTTTGCCATTTGAATGCTCTCGTTTCCTTAACAAGGCCGGCGTGCTATCGCGGAAGCGCCGTGGCGTTTTTCTGAGATCTGTTGAATTGTGCATATTTTTTGTCGGCATCGGCGCTGGCACAGGGCGAGGCCGTGGTGACGGTTGGCGCCGACAGGGTGCCCGCGCAGGGTACAACACCCCGTCAGCCAGGGGAATTCGCGCACCTGAGCGGGCCAACGTCCGCAACGGACTCCGTGTGGACCCGCCAGCCGTGGTAATCTCCGGTAACGGTCGCCCCAGGAAGAAGTGCCCTCAATGACGAGACCTGAGTTTTCCGATGTTCTTCGCAAGCTGCGCGAATTATTCGGAGGGCGTGACGACACGCCACCGGTGGTAGAGCAACCCGCCGACCTCGAGTTGCCCTGGGCTCCGGGGGAGGGCAATGCCATTCAGGATATGCTGGACCGCATCGGCTTTCCCTGGCGGGCAAGCTGCCAGGATCTTATTGACCGCCATGGCCTGGTTCACCATCCCGCTTACGGTTGGGAGCAATGCCCGATCACGCCTTGTCCCTTGGAGCTCGACGGCTTGCTCTATCCCATCTCTCCGCAGCTCTCCCGGATAGCGCTGCGCGATCAGGTGCCTCAAGGGTTCAGCGGGAGCGTCTGGATCAAAACGGATCCCCTCGCCAACCTTCGTCATGCCCATCGTCGCATGGCTGAACTGCTGGGGCCGGCTCCAATCGGAGTACGCAACAATACGGTCTCCTCCATCTGGCGTGCCGGTCCGGCCCGTGTTTCGCTGATCGTCTGGCCACCAAAGCTTCAACCTCCGGGATGGAGCGGGAACATTCCGGCCCATGAGCGGGACCGGCGGCTGAAAACCGCCTGCTCAATTTATATCGAGCCCGGCTATCGTCGCCCGATGACGGTGCAGGAAAGAGAATGGTTGAGAGGTTTTACCCCTTTGGACAAAGTGGGTGGGACGGCGCTGGCATCAACACTGAGGGCATTGTGGGCCAGTGCCCCTGGCGACTACGGCCAGGATTTCGTTTGCCTGCCTCCTCTGGATCAGGACAATTTTTTGGGTCAGGTCGGCCATTCGCCGGACCGCAAGGCCTTGATCGTTTGCTCGCGGCAGCTGCACATCATACCGGCTCAGTGCATTGTCGCGCTTCGCCTGCAAAAGCTTCGACCGGCCAAGGGTGGGGGTGGCGCCGCCTTGACCGCCGCCCTTCAACCCACTGATGGAATGGAGAGGGAACTGAGTATTTCCGGATCCCACGGCGACATGGACGCACTGGACGATCTCGCCTCCCATCTCAGCAGGATCCTGAACCGCCCGCTGCGGATCCCGGAACCTCAATACGATTGCTGAGCGGTCCCGCCGGCTCCTGCCGCCATCCCGTTCAGAATCGACCTGCCTGGCGTCGCCATCGTTGCTATTGATGATCCAGCAGGGGCGCCACCAGCACCGGGCGCTGCGCCGCTTCGCAGACTTCGGTGGCGGTCGTGCCGACGAGCTTGCTTTCCAGCCAGCCCTGGCCGTGCTTGCCGATAAGGATCAGGGAGCAGTCTCGCTCGGCGGCGATGCGCAGTATGGTTTCCGCCGGGGCTCCACGCTCTGTCAGCACACTGACCTCTCCTGCCTCGTCGGGTAGGTAGTCACGAATGTGATTCAGTGCCGCTAGGGCCATCACCGGCAAGGCCGGGGTGTTATTCAGGCCGTCGGGGGTTAGCACGGTTAGCAGATCGATGCGCTTGGCCTGGGTGGACAATTCCCGGAGCAGGTTTTCCGCGCCGCTGGCGTATTTGGACAGGTCCGTGGCCATCAGTACATGCTCCAGCGCCGGCCTGCCGGGAGCCGTGCCCTGGGTTCCGGTGTCGTCCGTTTCGGGGGTAATCCATTCCAGAAACAGCGGGAGGGTGGTCTTGCGGATCAGGTCACGGGCGACGCTACCCAGAAACAGGTTGCTGACGCGACTGTGCGCCCGGGACCCGATGAGCAGCAAATCCGCTTTGAACTCCGCGGCGATGGCCAGCAGCTCATCGGCCACCAGACCGGAGATACGCACGCAGACCGTTACTTCGAGGCCGGCTTCCTTGAGCGGTTCGGCGCAGCGTTCCAGCCATTCCCGGTAATTCTCACCGTGGTCGTAGGCGGCGAACTGGTTGTACCCGACTCGCACCACATGGGTGAGAATCACTTTTTTGATACCCCAGCTGCTCAGATCCGCCACACGGGCCAGCGTGGGCGGCGCGGCGGGTGACTGGTCCAGGGCGACAAGTGCGGTGGTGAACATGGAACCTCCTCCCGACTGGCGTGGCGGGGCTGATGACGGCGCCGTGAACATTCACGGGGCCACAATTCGACAGTACGCCAGCGGATGGCGGGAGAGTTGATCCTGGTCAAAATCCCGGCCGACCCCCGCCCGCGAAAAGGGCGTTCGCCACCGCCGGTACGGCGCTCAATATGCTTGGTGCGTCCGACCACATCCGTTTACTATTGGCCGGGTGCGATTGCGTGCCAAACCCGATATCGCCCATCGGCTTTTACAAACAAGGCAGGGACCGAATGAAATCCACATGGATCAGGTGGCTGGCGGGGATTCTTTTCGGTGTTGTCATCGGGCGGGTCAGTTTTGGCATTGTCGCTCCCTTCCTCTCTCCCGTTCTTGGTGCCGAGCCCCAGTGGCTGGCCGAGGATCCCACGGCGTTCCATTACGTGATCATCGCGGCGCTGGTGATTCAACTGGTAGTGGCCGTTGCCAGCGCCGTATGGCTGGCGCGGATCTCCGTGATGAAACGGCTGATCGGCTGGGGGCTGGTGATACTGGGCGCGGTGTTGCTGCTGAACATCGTTTCCACTCTGTTGTTTTCGGGGCTGGACCTCGGAGCCCTGATCAACCCCGGCTCCCGGGCGGAAAGTGATGCCTCCACCGCATTCTGGTTCTGGCTGCTGGCCATGGCGTTGCCTTACACGGTGATCGGCGCCGTGGGGTTGATTGTCGGCGGTATTCTGTTGCGCAAGGCGCGCGGTGAAAGCGGATCTGGGCGGAAAAAGGGGCACCCGGCATGAATCAAAGGAAATGGCTGGCGGTGGCGGCCGCCACGTTAATGGTGCTGCCCGCTGTTGGCAGCGCGGATACGGCGGCGGCCCTGGATCGTTACGCGGGCCGGTATCCGTGGGATGACGTCGACGGCGCCTCCTTCCTGGATGCCCCCTTGGTGGAAGCCGCGGTCACCGCGGCGGTGGAAGATCCCGGCATTCGCCAGGCCCTTCTGGTTGAGACCCGCGATGGGGTCGCCGGGAAAATCCTGGTAACGGACCATGGCCTGCTTATGCATGCCTTCGACCCGGCCAGTGGCGGCGACGTTAGTTGGGCGTTGCTGATTTCACCGCGGGGCGCGCCGGCGGCGGCCTGTTTCTCTTCCGGGGTGGAGCCGGGCGTGCAGGGGGCGGACTGGTATATGGAGGGGGAGCGTATCGCCACCCGGTATGAGCCTTGCCCTTCCGAGGCGGACCGGATTCCACCGGCGATTCGGGCACGGATGACACCCACCGTGGAACCGGAGGCTCTGCAATGGGCGCTGTGCTACGGCTATCCGCGGATGGCCTCCGGTGAGACCGGAATGGTGATTAAAGGCGACTATCACTGCTCTATCCCCGCCGGCAGTGCGATCCTGAACCCGGTTAAAGCGGCTTGCCGCGAGGACGCCCTCTGTAAGGTGGAAGCGATGGTACTGGCGGACACCCGGCGGGAACGGCGGGAGATTCGCCAGGTACTGTCTGTTCAGAGGGTCGATGAAGTGCCTGATCCGGCGGAGCCGTACCGGCGACGGGCGGGCCGGTTCTATGACGGCGTTTACGCGCGCCAGGCCAGAGGGTGCGATCGTGGCGGCGCTGACGAACGGGTGTCCCTGGATTTGTCGCGGCCGTCCGGCGGGGCGCTGCAGTGGTTCGATCAATACTGCGCCGTGCTCACGGCCGAGGGGGAGGCGCCGGCGCCGGGTGAATTCCACAGCACTCTGCAACTGCGTTGTGGTGACAAGCCGGAACAGGACGCGGCCTTGCGCGGTGGCGCCACGGGGAGGAAGGCCTCCGCCGTCTTGCGCCATGAGCATGGCCGCACTATCAGCATTGACGGCAGTGCCCTGGTGCGCTGTCCGATCCGGCGTGCCGACACACCGCGATGGTGGATCCAGAGGCCGCCCTTCAATGGATACTATCCGTCAGACTGACTCGGAGCATCCCTTCCCATCAGGGCCAGCTCATCTCTCCCTTGATCACCTTGGCGCTGAGTTCCAGGGAACTGCTGTCCTCAAGGGTTGGGTAACGTCGTTGCATGGCGGTGATCAGGTCGGCCGCATTGTCGGCGCGGGCTGCTTCGCTCTCGAAGGCAGTGAGATAATCACGGGTAAACGCCAGGGCCTGGCCGTCGAAGGGCGAGGTGCCATCGGCGTTGGGCAGGTAGTGGCCGGGGATGACCTGATCCGGGTTCAGTGCTTGCAGTTGTTCGAGCAGGGTCAGCCAGTTACTGCGTGATGTTTCCGTTTGCGTATCGGCGATCCACACGTGAATGTTGGCCGAGACCGGTACGCCGCCGAGCACCGTTTTAAGGGATGGGATCCACAGCACGGTGCGCTCGGGGGCGGGCCCGTTGAGGCCGATCACGTTCAGTGACTTACCTTCCAGTGCCAGCCGATCGCCTTCCATGGCGTCCGGCACAATAATTTGCCGTGGCGCGTTGTCTTTCAGGATTGGCCCCCAGTACTCCAATTTACGGTCCTTGTTGGCCAGAATCTTGGCGCGGGTCTCACCGGTGGCGAGAAGTTTGGCCGCCGGGAATGCCGCATGGATCAGGTCCAGGCCGAAGTAATAATCAGGATCGCTATGGCTGATGTAGATGGTGGTCAGTGTCTTGCCGCTGGCCCGGATCTTGTCCACCAGAGCCTGAGCGTCGTCGCGCTGGAACTGAGCGTCGATCAGCAGTGCTTCGCGTTCGCCGGTGATCAAAGTGGAGGTCACCGGAAACACCGACGCCTCGCCGGGGTTATACACATCCAGATGCAGCGGTGCCGCCTGGGCCGTGAGGGCGCTCAACGCCAGCAGGCCGCCACC
Source organism: Alloalcanivorax xenomutans (assembly GCF_900217905.1). Taxonomy (GTDB): domain Bacteria; phylum Pseudomonadota; class Gammaproteobacteria; order Pseudomonadales; family Alcanivoracaceae; genus Alloalcanivorax; species Alloalcanivorax xenomutans. The sequence continues at coordinate 8,582 of NZ_OBMO01000025.1, read as the reverse complement.
GAGCGCCTGGATGAGCATGGATTTGAGGGACATAAAGGATCTCCTGATTGAGTCAGGCCTTCATGGTAAGTTGCAATAAAGGATGCAAATACCCTGTAAAATGAACACCACTGTTGCGAATCTGGAAACAATATGGATCGATTGATCGCCGCCAGGGTGTTTGTCAGCATCGTTGAGCAGGGCAGTCTGTCCGCCGCCGCCCGCGCGCTCGATCTTTCCCGGGCTCAAGTCACCCGTTATCTGGCACGAATGGAGCAATGGGCCGATGCCCGGCTGCTGCACCGCAGCACCCGGCGCCTGAGTCTCACCGAGGCGGGCGAAAGGGCGCTGAGCCGGTGCCGGGAAATGCTGGCACTGGCCGAGGATATCGAAACCCTCGGCGGCACCGACGATGGCCAACCACGTGGCCGGTTGCGGGTGGCGTGCGCGCCGTCGCTGGCCCAGGCGGCGCTGGGTAAGGCGCTGACCGGCTATCTGCAGACCTACCGGCACACCGCCATTGACCTCCAGGTGGGGTATCACCCGGTGAATCTGGTGGAAGAACGCATTGATCTGGCGATCCGCATCACCAACCAGCTGGATCCCAATCTGATCGCCCGCCGCCTGGCCAATTGCGCTTCGGTGGTGTGCGCATCGCCGTCCTATCTGGCCGCGCGCGGCATGCCGGAGCGGGTGGAGGCACTGGCCGACCATAACTGTTTGACCTATTCCTATTTCGGTAAAAGTCTTTGGCGTTTCCAGCGTCATGATGGTGAAGGCGCTGGCGGCGAGGTGTCGGTGCCGGTGGAAGGCAACCTCAACGCCAACGATCCCATGGCACTGCTGGAAGCCGCCAGCGCGGGGTTGGGTATTGCCCTGCAGCCGGTGTACGCGGCGGCGCCTCTGATCGACAGCGGCCGCCTGGTGGCGTTGCTGCCGGACTGGCGCCCCGAGGATCTGGCCATTTCCGCGATTTACCGCTCACGGCGTCATATGCCGCCGGCGTTACGGGCGCTGCTGGATTATCTGGCGGAATGGTTCGGTCAGGATCCACTGTGGCACTGAGACCCGGTGTTCGCCGTTGGTTATTCAGCGGTGTCATCCAGCAGGCGCATTAGCGCCTCGACGAAGCCGGGGTCAATGTAGCGGATGCTGCCATCCGGCAGGCCGAGAATACGATCGATGGCCAGCCCCTGGAACTGAAGACGCCGCTCCAGCGCCTGGTTCGCCGCCTTGGCTTCAGGCGTGCCCTGGGCGTATACCGCCCGGCCCACCGCATCATAGGTGCTGGCGCCCAACTGCATGATGATTTCCGCCGCGGCGGTGGCATCCGGCACCTGGAAACGGCCTTCCTCGATACCCTGCTGGATGAGGCGTGCCAGCAGCGGCCCAACCAGCGTCATATTGGCCTGGTTGATGCGATGAAACAGGGACTGATGGCCGGGGCTGAAGATGACGCTGAACAGCGGTCGTAACTGCGGCGCGGTCTCCAGTTTGAGCTGCCGGGAGCGCCGCAAAAAGGCGTTCAGCCGGGTCAGGGCATCGCCGTTGTCCTGTTCCACCAAATCGTTGACCTGGGCCACGGAACGTTCCGCCACCCGCGCGACAATGGCTTCCAGGACGTCCTCCTTGGAGGCGAAATAATGATAGAACCCCCCTTTGGAGAGACCGGAGCGCTGCAGGATGTGGTTGACGGTGGTGGCTTCATAACCCTGCTCAAAGAACAGAGTCTGGGCGCAATCCAGGAGTTGATCCCGGCGTCGTTCCGGGTTTTGCGGGGTGCGTGGCATCACCGTGTCCTGTCTGTGGGCTTGACGACAGACCGACGGTCTGTCTGTAATAAACCGACGGTCGGTCTGTAGATAGACTAAGCAGCAAGGACAAGGGATGCAATGGGTCTCCGGTAAGCCTGTTTTGCTCAAGCGGTTCGGGTGGTTGCTCGCGCTGATGCTATTCCTGGGGCTGCTGTGGTTCTGGTTGTGGCGGCCACCGACGGTGACGGTGGTGGCTCCGCAACGTGGCGATGCCGCCGAGGTGGTCTACGCCACAGGGGAAGTGGAACCTCGCTATTGGGCGCGGGTGGCGCCGCTGGTGAGTGGGCGTCTGCAAACCCATTGCCGCTGCGAGGGGGAACAGGTCAGTGAAGGTCAGGTATTGGCGAGCCTGGATGACCGCGAGGCCCGCGCCACTCTGGCCGAACTGGGGGCCAGGGCACGGCGCGCGGAAATCGATTATCAGCGCCTCAAGGTGCTGGCGGCCCGCAACGCGGTCAGTCGCCAGGCGCTGGACCAGGCCAGGAGCGAGGCGGAGCAGACCCGAGCGGCGGTGGAGCGTCAACGCACCGTGTTGGAATACCATCAGATACGGGCGCCCATGGATGGTCATGTGTTGCGCGATGAGGGTGAACCCGGAGAGATCGCCAGCCCGGACACGCCGTTGTTCTGGATAGGGCGGCCACGGCCGCTGTGGGTAGTGGCGGAAGTCAATGAGGAAGACATTCCCCAGGTCGAGACCGGTCAGGACGTCTTGCTCAACTCGGACGCTTTTCCAGGGCAATCCCTGGAAGCCCGGGTCGAACGAATCACCCCGAAAGGTGACCCGGTGGCCAAGACCTACCGGGTTTATCTGGCATTGCCGGAGCGCACCCCGCTGAGGGTGGGGATGACGGTGGAGGCCAATATCGTCACCCGGGTTTCCCGCCACGCCTGGCTGTTGCCGGCGAATGCGTTCGACGGGGACCGGCTGGCGTGGGTCCGGGATGGCCGCGTGGTGATGGCATCGGTGGCGGTGGGCATTCGCGGCATCGATCAGGTGGAAGTGCGTGACGGCGTGTCCGCGGAAACCGCTGTGATCGTGCCCTTTCCGGACGATCGGGAACACGGAGACCGGGTGCGCCCGGAGCGGCGGGAGGCGCCGCCATGAAGGTGCCGGTGGTCCTGGATCTGGCCCGCTCCCATGTGTTGGGACGCGGCCGGCAGACCCTGGTGGCGGTCCTCAGCGTGGCTTTGGGCGTCGGGTTCTCCATTGCCATGGCGGCTCTGATGCAGGGAGGCGAGGACGACATGATCGAGCAGATGGTCAACGCCATGCCGCATGTGCGGATCACCGATGAATTTCGTCATGCCCGGCGCCAGCCGGTGCAGGATCGCTTCGATGCCGTTGCCATCGCTGGTCTGCGCCCGAAGGAGGACCGGCGCGGCATTCTCAATCCGGTGGAGGTGCGCGCCCGCCTTTCCGGTTGGGTGCCGGGCTCACTGGCCTGGAGTCTGCGTACCCAGGGGGTGGTCCGTTATGCCGGCCGGGACCAGGGCCTGACTCTGGTCGGCATCGAGCCGGATCAGGCCCAGGCGGTGGCGGCGATCAAGCCGGAAGAGTTCATCGCCGGGGATTTCCAGTCACTGGCGTTCGGTGGCAACAATCTGGTGGTCGGCGATCGCCTGGCGGAAAAACTGGGTGCCCGGCTGGGCACCACAGTGTCGCTGGTGTCCGCCACCGGTGAGTCCCGTTCCTTCAAGATCACCGGTCTGTTTCATACCGGCACCACCGCCCGTGACGAGGGGGAAGGGTATGTGCTGCTGACCAAAGCCCAGACTCTCAGTGACCGGCCCAATGTCATCAACGACATTCGCCTGCGGCTGGCGGATCCGGCGCTGGCGCCGGAGGTGGCGCGCCGGGCCGAGCGGCGGATCGGCTATAAGACGGTGGCCTGGCAGGAAGCCAACGAATCCCTGCTGGAAGCGCTGGTGGTGCGCAATGTGATCATGTACACGGTGGTCGGCGCCATTCTGGTGGTGGCCGGGTTTGGCATCTTCAACATTATTTCCACCATCACCCACGAAAAAAGCCGCGACATCGCCATCCTCAAATCCCTGGGCTTTACCGAGCGCGACATACGCCGGTTGTTCGTGGCGGAAGGCGTGGCCTTCGGGGTTGCCGGCTCGGTCATCGGCTGGATGATCGGCGCACTGTTGTGCGTGGCCATGTCGATGGTGCGTTTCGAGCTCTCCGGTGCCGGCGTGGCCCAGGAGATGACGCATCTGCCACTGGCCTGGAATGTCTGGCATTACCTGGTCGCGGCCGGATGCGCACTGGCCTCGGCGTCCATGGCCGGTTACCTGCCGGCCCGTCGCGCCGCCCGTCTGCATCCAGTGGATATTATCCGGGGAGCGTCATGAGCGTATTGTTGCGTGGTGAGCACCTGACGCGGATTCTCCCGGGTACCGTGCCGGTGACGCTGGTGGACGACGTCTCCCTGACGGTATCCGGTGGGGAATTCGTCGCCATTACCGGCCCCTCCGGCTCCGGCAAGTCTTCGCTGCTGTACCTGCTTGGCCTGCTGGATCAGTTAACCCGGGGCCGTCTGGTGTTGATTGACCAGGACACCGCCGAGCTGGACGAAGCCGCACGGGCCGCATTGCGTTTGCGAACCCTGGGGTTTGTATTCCAGTTCCATTTTCTGTTGCCGGAATTCAGCGCCCTGGACAATGTCATGCTGCCGATGCGCAAGCTGGGTGAACGCAACGACCGCGAGCAGCGCGAACGCGCCGCCGAGCTGTTGGCGGTGCTGGGCCTGGAAGCGCATCTGCACAAACGGCCGCATCAACTGTCCGGCGGCCAGCGCCAGCGTGTGGCGGTGGCCCGGGCGCTGGCCAACGATCCGCCCCTGGTGCTGGCGGATGAGCCCACCGGCAGCCTGGACAGCGCCAGTTCCGAACAGGTCTTCTCCATTCTTCACGATCTGGTGCATCAGCGCGGTAAAACGGTGATCGCGGTAACCCACGATATGGAGCTGGCGGCGCGCATGGGCCGGCGCCTGCATCTGGTGGATGGCCGGCTTGAGGGTCAGGGGCGCCTCCAGTGAGCCGCCCGTGCTGTCTCGGAATTCGCTGGCAAGCCAGCTTCCCACAGCGGCTCCGTGGCTTTCTCCGTGGGAAGCTGGCTTGCCAGCGAATCGGCGTATGTGTGTAAGCGTGCCCGCCACAATGGTATGAAAATGCCGCCGCCCGGTTGCATCCCGATCAGGTGGCCGCCGCGCTCGCGGTAGTCCGTTGGCGGTCGAGGTGTTAATCGTTGCAATAACTCCTGGCAAGAAGGGTGCAGAAAATCCCCCCAGGCCCTAAGATGTGCGGGACAGCGAGACGATCTGCCATGGCCCGATTACACCCTCGATTATTGCATGCACTCAATTTATTGCCGTCGGACCGGCCGGTGCACTTGTTGACCCGCCACTCGGTTCGGGAGCTGGCCAAGAACGGGTTCGCGGATTACCGTTTGCCGTTGACGCCGGAAGGCATCGAACTGGCCCGGGATTGGGGAGGGCAGCTGGCGCGCCCGGTGTCGGCGTTTTATTCCAGCCCGGTGGGACGTTGCGTGGATACCGCCAAGGCCATGGCCGAGGGCGCGCTGCGCGCCGGTTTGATCGATCGTCCCATGGACGTGCTCACCGATAACACGCTGGTGGAACCGGGGTGCTATGTGCAGGACATGAATCGGGTGGGACCCACCTTTCTGAAGATGGGCGCCATGCGATTCCTCAATCGCCATTTGCAGAATCCGTTCGAGGGCATGCTGTCGCCGGCGGATGGCTGCGCCAAGCTGGCCGTCTACTTGCGGAACCGGGAGCCTGGCCACGGTGAACTGGCGGTGCACGTGACCCATGACACCATTCTCGCGGTGCTGGTGGCGGAGCTGGAAGGGCGGCGCTCCATCAACCAGGACGATTGGCCGTGGATGATGGAAGGCCTGTGGGTCTGGTTCCAGGACGGCGGCATGCACTGGGTATGGCGTGGTGAACGTGGCCACCGCTTGCTGCGTGCCTCTGCTTGATTTTGTCTTTGGTTATCCCCATTAACTACCGTTCGCTACGCACCGATTGGTAAAGCACTCGGATTGGATCCGTTTTCCGCCCCAGACCGGAAAGAGAGGTGATTTTTGTCGGCCTTGACCATTCGTAATCTGACCAAAACCTACGGCAACGGTGTCCAGGCGCTCAAGGGCATCGACCTGACCGTTGAAAAAGGCGAGTTCTTCGCATTGCTGGGCCCCAATGGCGCCGGCAAATCCACCACCATCGGCATCGTCAGTTCTCTGGTGAACAAGAGCGGCGGAGAGGTCGAGATCTTCGGGCATTCCCTGGACCGGGAGCGGGCACTGGCAAAAAAGAAGATCGGTGTGGTGCCGCAGGAATTTAACTTCAATCAATTCGAGAAAGTGTACGACATCGTCGTCACCCAGGCCGGGTTCTACGGCATCCCCATCGCCGAGGCCCGGCGCCAGGCGGAGAAATATCTGCGCCAGCTCGGGTTGTGGGAGAAGCGCCAGTCCGCCGCGCGCATGCTCTCCGGGGGCATGAAGCGCCGCCTGATGATCGCCCGCGCGCTGGTGCACGAACCGGAGCTGCTGATCCTGGATGAGCCCACCGCCGGCGTCGACATCGAGTTGCGCCGCTCCATGTGGGATTTTCTCATCGGTCTGAATGAGCAAGGGCGCACCATCATTCTCACCACTCATTATCTGGAAGAGGCGGAGTCGCTGTGCCGGCGCATCGCCATCATCGACCACGGCGTGATCGTCGAAAACACCGATATGAGATCCCTGCTGGAGAAGCTGCAGGTGGAGACCTTCGTGCTTGATCTGCAACGGCCGCTGCAAAGCGCGCCGGAGTTGTGCGGTTTCCACGTGCGCCTGCGTGATGCCGCCACCCTGGAAGTGGATGTGCCGAAAACCGAGAGTCTCAATCGCCTGTTCGGTGCCCTGGCGGAACAGGACATTCAAGTGCTGAGCATGCGTAACAAAGCCAACCGGCTGGAGGAATTGTTCGTGCGACTGGTGGAACGCAACGCGGATCTTGCCGGCAAGGAGGCCGCCTCGTGAGTTTTACTGAACAGTGGGTGGCGTTTCTCACCCTGGTGACCAAGGAAATCCGGCGCTTCGTGCGTATCTGGCCGCAGACGTTGCTGCCGCCGGCGATCACCATGTCCCTGTATTTCGTCATCTTCGGCAACCTGGTGGGCAGCCGCATCGGTGATATGGGCGGCTTCGATTACATGCAATACATCGTGCCCGGTCTGATCATGATGAGCGTGATCCAGAACAGCTACGGCAATGTGGTCAGTTCGTTCTTCTCCACCAAGTTCCAGCATTCCATCGAGGAGATGATGGTGTCGCCGATGCCGGCCCACGTCATTCTCACCGGCTACATGGTGGGCGGTATCGCCCGCGGTTTGATGGTCGGCGGCATCGTTACCGTGCTGAGTCTGTTCTTCACCCATCTGACGCTGCAGCATGCCTGGATCACGCTGTCGGTGGTGGTGATGACGGCGGCGTTGTTCTCCCTCGGTGGTTTCATCAACGCGGTGTTCGCCCGTAATTTCGACGACATCAGCATCATCCCCAACTTCGTGCTGACGCCGCTGACCTATCTGGGCGGGGTGTTTTATTCGTTGGAGCTGCTGCCGGATTTCTGGCGTACGGTGACCCTGGCCAACCCCATCGTCTACATGGTCAACGCCTTCCGTTACGGTATTCTGGGAGTCAGTGACGTTAATGTGTACACGTCCCTGGGGACCATCGCGCTGTTCGTGTTGGGCTTTTATATCCTGGCCCTGTGGCTGCTGCGCCGTGGCACCGGTATCCGCGCCTGAGACAAGATAATGAGCTATTTGCAAGACGCCCCGCTGGGGCAAACTAGTGAGTACGTGGATCAATACGCACCGGAACTGCTGTATCCGGTGCCCCGGGCACTGGCACGGGAAAGCCTGGCGCTGACCGGCACCCTGCCGTTCCGGGGCGAGGATCTATGGACCGGCTACGAGCTGTCCTGGTTGGACCAGGGCGGCAAACCCCATGTGGCGCTGGTGGAAGTCCGGGTGCCGTGCACCTCGGACAACATCATCGAGTCCAAATCGCTGAAGCTTTACCTGAATTCGTTCGCCAACAGCCGCTACACCGATGCCGATTCCGTACGGGAGATCATCACAGCCGACCTGGGCAAGGTGGCCGGAGAAGCGGTGACGGTGCGGATTCTTTCCCTGGACGAGGCGGCGGCCCAACCGGCCTGGCATGGCGATGGTGTTTGCGTGGATGAGCTGGATCTGACCATTGACACCGTCGAGTACCGCCCGGACCTGCTGACCACCACGACGGGGGAGGCACACCAGGGTGAACTCTATTCGCACCTCCTGCGCAGCCATTGCCCGGTGACCAACCAGCCGGATTGGGGCACGGTGGTGGTGCGCTATGAAGGCGTGCCCATCGATCCGGCGGGTTTCCTGCGCTATGTGGTCTCCCTGCGCAACCACCAGGGCTTCCATGAGCAGATCGTCGAGCAGATGTTCGTCGACCTGCAGCGCCAATGTGCCCCGGCCAAACTCTCCGTCCTCGGCCGCTTCACCCGCCGCGGCGGCCTCGACATCAACCCGTTCCGCAGCAACTTCGAAGCGGCGCCGGAGAACCGACGCACAATAAGACAGTGAATAGTGAAGAGTTAAAAGTGAACAGTTAAAAAAGTGGAGTGGCCCCAAAAAAGTAGACACCTTCATTGACGAGGAAGGTGTATGCAATTTCGCAGCAAGCGTCGGTTTAGTGACGCGTTCAAACGCGAG
>NZ_OBMO01000023.1:5616-65394 GCF_900217905.1 Alloalcanivorax xenomutans | reverse complement strand
CCCAAAGTACGACGCCACATGACGCTGGGAGGGCTCACCCCCAACGCCTATGCGGCTACTTTACAGTCCGTGTCTACTTAAATGGGGCCAGTCCAGCGGCGCGGGAGAGGGTGACTTGCGCTGAAAGCAAAAGAGGCCGCGTCCAGTGCTTGGGTGCGGCCTCTTTGCTTTTGACTTTCGCTATTCACTGTTAACTGTTAACTATTCACTGCCGTCATCGCTGTTAACTATTCACTATCGATTGCTTCAAGGAAGGCCCGTGCCGCATTGGACCGGCTCCGCCCGGGATGCGTCACCACGCCCAGTTTGCGTTCCGGCAGGGGGGTGTCCACCGCCAATTCGATCACGCTCTGGTCCAGCATGGTGGCCGGCAGCACGCTCCAGCCCAGGCCGATGGAGACCATCATATGGATGGTCTCCAGATAATTGGTGGACATGGAGATGTTCAGCGCCAGGCCGTGTTCCTGGAACAGCCGTTCGACGATGCGGCGGGTGAAGGTCACCGGAGAGGGCAGGATGGCGCTGAAGCGGGTCAGGGTTTCCAGGGTGAGATCCGCTTGCCGGGCCAGCGGGTGTTCCGGCGCGCACATGAACACCAGCGGGTCGTCCCAGATCACCTGGCTGTGCAGGCGGGTATCCGGCTGCGGCGGCAGGGTCACCACCCCCATCTCCAGATCCCCGTGCAGCACCGCCTCCCAGGCTTCCTCGGAATCGATGAAATGGATGTCCAGGCGCACCTGCGGGTACTCCCGGGAGAAACGCCGCAGCACCGGTGGCAGGCGATGCAGGCCGATATGGTGGCTGGTGCCGATGCGCAGGGTGCCGCTGACTTCGCCGGTGAGGTTGTTGATGGCGCGGCCCATGTCCTCCAGTTCCTGAAGCACTTTCCGCGCCCGGGGTAACAGCGCCTCGCCGGCTTCGGTGAGGCGGATACGCCGTCCAACCCGGTCGAACAGGCGCGCCCCCAATTGCTGTTCCAGCACCGCGATGCGTTTGCTCACCGCCGGCTGGGTCAGGAACAGCCGCTCCGCCGCGCCGGAAAAGGAGCCGCTCTCGGCCACGGCCATGAAGGCTTGCAAGGATTGGGTATCCATGGGGTGGGGCTGCCTCCGGTATCGAGGAATTAGGGCGGGCAGGGGGGGCAATTTGGAGTCACCACAAACTACCCAGCCCTTTAGTCTCTTATCCTCTCAGATAACTCATGGGAATCCAAACCATAAAAAAGATGAATTGGATTTATCTTATGCCCCCGCGTAGGGTGTGGTCATTAACAGCCCCCCAAGGCTCCAGGAGAAGCATCAATGGCAGGCAAGACCCTCTACGACAAGTTGTGGGACGCCCATCTCGTCGCCCAGCGGGAAGACGGATCGGCGTTGATCTACATCGATCGTCACATCATTCACGAAGTGACCTCGCCGCAGGCCTTCGAAGGGCTGCGTCTGGCCGGGCGGCAGCCCTGGCGGACCGGCGCGGCGGTGGCGACCATCGACCACAATGTGCCGACCACGCCGTTCAAGAGCGCCGCCGATATCACCGACGAGACCTCGCGCATTCAGGTGCAGACGCTGCAGGACAACACCCGCGAGTTCGGTATCACCGAGTTCGGTATCGGTGACGTGCGTCAGGGCATCGTGCACGTGATGGCGCCGGAGCAGGGCGCGGTGGTGCCGGGCATGACCGTGGTGTGTGGCGATTCCCACACCTCCACCAATGGCGCGCTGGCCTGTCTGGCTCACGGTATTGGCACCAGTGAGGTGGAGCATGTGCTCGCCACCCAGACCCTGGTGGCCAAAAAGATGAAAAACATGCAGGTGAAGGTGGAGGGCGACCTTGGCCCAGGCGTTACCGCCAAGGATGTGGTGTTGCACATCATCGGCGTGATCGGCACCGCCGGCGGTACCGGCCATGCCATCGAATTCGCCGGCAGCGCCATCCGCTCGCTGAGCATGGAAGGCCGCATGACGGTCTGCAACATGGCCATCGAGGCCGGCGCCCGCGCCGGCATGGTGGCGGTGGACGACATCACCGTGGATTACGTCAAGGGCCGTCCGATGGCGCCGACCGGCGAACAATGGGCACAGGCGGAAGCCTACTGGCGTACCCTGGTGTCCGATGACGACGCCCGATTCGATACCGTGGTGGAGATCGACGCCGCCGACATCCGCCCGCAGGTGTCCTGGGGCACCAGCCCGGAAATGGTAGTGGCGGTGGACGCCAGCCTGCCGGATCCGCAGGCGGAAAGCGATGAAGTGAAACGCTCCGGCATGTTGCGCGCCTACGAGTACATGGGCCTCAAGCCGGGCATCAAGGTCGGTGATATTCCCGTGGACCGGGTGTTCATCGGTTCCTGCACCAATTCGCGAATCGAGGATTTGCGCGCCGCCGCCGATGTGGCCAAGGGACGCAAGAAAGCGGATTCGGTGAAGCAGGTGCTGGTGGTGCCGGGTTCCGGTCTGGTGAAGAAGCAGGCGGAACAGGAAGGCCTCGACAAGATCTTCATCGAAGCCGGTTTTGAATGGCGCGAGCCCGGTTGCTCCATGTGTCTGGCGATGAACCCGGACCGTCTGCAACCCGGTGAGCACTGTGCCTCCACCTCCAACCGGAACTTCGAGGGCCGGCAGGGCAACGGCGGCCGCACCCATCTGGTGAGCCCGGCCATGGCCGCCGCCGCCGCGGTGGCCGGTCATTTCGTCGACGTGCGGGAATTGGGGTAAGCGATCATGGAAAAATTCGTCAAGCATGAAGGGCTGGTGGCGCCGTTGGATCGCGCCAACGTGGACACCGACCAGATCATTCCGAAGCAGTTTCTCAAATCGATCAAGCGCACCGGCTTTGGGCCGAACCTGTTCGATGAGTGGCGTTATCTGGACGAGGGCTACCCGGGCCAGGACAATGACGCACGGCCGAAGAACCCGGATTTCGTCTTGAATCAGCCGGTCTATCAGGGCGCTACTATTTTACTGGCCCGCCGCAACTTCGGTTGTGGCTCCAGCCGTGAGCACGCGCCCTGGGCGTTGATGGATTTCGGTTTTCGCGCGGTGATCGCGCCGAGCTTCGCCGATATCTTCTACAACAACTGTTTCAAGAACGGCTTGCTGCCCATCGTGCTCTCCGAGGAGCAGATGGAAGAACTGTTCCAGGCCGAGGCGGCCAATCCCGGCCTGCGTCTGACCGTGGACCTGGAAGCCCAGCAGGTGCGCACGCCGGACGGCAAGGCCTACGATTTCGACATTGATGAGTTCCGCAAACACTGCCTGCTCAACGGCCTCGATGAGATCGGCCTGACCCTGCAGGAAGCGGACACCATTCGTGCCTATGAGGAACGCCGCCGGGCCCGCGAGCCCTGGGTGTTCGCCGAGCACGTGAACCACTGATCAGGACAACACCACGGAAGCGAACCATGAGCCACATTCTGATTCTGCCGGGTGACGGCATCGGCCCGGAAATCGTCCAGGAAGCGGTGCGCGTGCTGCGCGCCGCCGAGCAGCGTTTCGGCCTCGACATCAGCCTGGACGAAGCGCCGGTGGGCGGCGCCGCCTATGATTTGCACGGTGACCCGCTGCCAGAGAGCACGCTGGACAAGGCGCGCGCCGCCGACGCCATTCTGTTCGGTTCCATCGGCGGTCCCAAGTGGGACACCATCGAACGGGACAAGCGCCCCGAGCGTGGCCTGCTGCGGCTGCGCTCCTCGCTGGGCCTGTTCGCCAATCTGCGCCCGGCGATTCTGTTCCCGCAACTGGCGGACGCCTCCTCGCTGAAACCGGAAGTGGTGTCGGGCCTGGATATTCTCATCGTCCGTGAACTGACCGGCGGCATCTACTTCGGTCAGCCGCGCGGTATCCGTGAGGAGAACGGCGAGCGGGTCGGCTTCAACACCGACGTCTATTCCGAATCGGAAATGCGCCGTATCGCCAAGGTGGCGTTCGAACTGGCCGGCCAGCGCAACAACAAGGTCTGCTCGGTGGACAAGGCCAATGTGCTGGAAGTCACCGAGCTGTGGAAAGAGGTGGTCACCGACGCCGCCAAGGACTACCCGAATATCGAACTGTCCCATATGTACGTGGACAACGCCGCCATGCAACTGGTGCGCGCGCCGAAACAGTTCGACGTGATCGTCACCGGCAACCTGTTCGGTGACATTCTCTCCGATGAAGCCGCCATGCTCACCGGTTCCATCGGCATGCTGCCCTCCGCGTCCCTGGACGAAAACCGCAAGGGCCTGTACGAACCCTGCCACGGCTCGGCGCCGGACATCGCCGGCCAGGGCATCGCCAACCCGCTGGCCACCATCATGTCGCTGGCCATGCTGATGCGCTACAGTCTGGAGCGTGGTGACGTGGCGGATGCGATCCAGGCCGCGGTGGAGCAGGTTCTCGATCAGGGGCTGCGTACCGCGGATATTTACACCGAGGGCACGCGCAAAGTGAGCACCGAGGAAATGGGCGCCGCCGTGGCCGAAGCACTGGCTCGCGGTTGATCGGCGCCTGAACCCATAGATTGAGAAGGGGCAACCCCTTCGGGAGACAAGTCTCAATGAAGAAAGTCGGTTTTATCGGCTGGCGTGGCATGGTCGGTTCCGTATTGATGGACCGCATGCGTGAGGAAAACGATTTCCAGGACATCGAACCGGTGTTCTTCTCCACCTCCCAGGTCGGCCAGGCCGGCCCGGATGTGGGCAAGGAAATTCCGGCGCTGGGCGACGCCAAAAGCGTCGATGAGCTGAAAAAACTGGACGTCATTGTCACCTGCCAGGGCGGCGACTACACCAATGAGGTGTATCCCAAACTGCGTGAAGCCGGTTGGCGGGGCTACTGGATCGACGCCGCCTCCGCGCTGCGCATGCAGGACAACAGCGTCATCGTGCTGGACCCGGTGAACCGCAAGGTGATCGATCAGGCGCTGGACAACGGCGTCAAGGACTACGTCGGCGGCAATTGCACCGTGAGCCTGATGCTGATGGCCCTGGGCGGTTTGTTCAACGCCGATCTGGTGGAGTGGGCCAGCGCCCAGACCTACCAGGCGGCCTCCGGTGCCGGCGCCCAGAACATGCGCGAGCTGATCGCGCAGATGGGCACCATCCACGGTGCCGTGGCGGACAAACTGGCGGATCCGGCCAGCGCCATTCTCGACATCGATCGTCAGGTGGCGGATACCATGCGCTCCAGTGATCTGCCGCAACAGCACTTCGGTGCGCCACTGGCCGGCTCGCTGCTGCCGTGGATCGACAAGGAAATGGAAAACGGCCAGAGCAAGGAGGAGTGGAAAGCCCAGGCCGAGACCAACAAAATCCTCGGTCGCGGCGACCAACCGATCCCGCTGGATGGCACCTGTGTGCGCATCGGCGCCATGCGCTGTCACGCCCAGGCGCTGACGGTGAAACTGAAGAAAGATGTGCCGCTGGATGAGATCTACGACCTGATCCGCAACGCCAATGACTGGGTGAAAGTGGTGCCCAACGAGAAAGAGGCGACGCTGCGTGATCTGACGCCGACGGCGGTAACCGGCACCTTGACCGTTCCGGTGGGGCGCCTGCGCAAGCTGAACATGGGCGGCGAATATCTCAACGCCTTCACCGTCGGCGATCAGTTGCTGTGGGGCGCCGCCGAGCCGCTGCGCCGCATGCTGCGGATTCTGCTGGAGCGGTGATCAAGAAGTCGAACGTCCGGCGCGGACGTCCGGCCCCAACGAACGGCACGAGTCCAGCGGGCTTGTGCCGTTTGTCTTTGTTCTGACGGAACGTTGTCCTGGAGGATAAACAATGTCGATGGAACCCGGATTGGCGGTGGTTGGTGCCACCGGCCTGGTGGGCGATGCCCTGCTGGAGCAACTGGCGCAGCGCAAGGTGCCCTACGGAGAACTGTTCCTGTTGGCCTCGGAAGAGAGCGAAGGCACGTCTTTGCGGGTGGGCGGCCGTTCGCTGACGGTACAGCGGCTGGATGGCTTCGATTTCTCCCGCGTGGCGCTGGTGGTGTTCGCCGCCGGCGCCGCGGTGTCCCAGGAATGGGCGCCGCGCGCGGTGGATGCCGGAGCCATGGTCCTGGACCTGTCACCGGCGTTCCGTTACGAGCCGGACGTGCCGTTGCTGGTGGCCGGGGTCAACGACGAGCAGATTCCCGCCGCCCGCGAGCGCAATCTGGCCGCCGCCGCCGATGCCGCCACCGTGCAACTGATGCTGGCCTTGAAGCCGCTGATGGCGATCTCCGAATTGCAGCGGGTCACCGTGACCCAGTTGCAGGCCGCCTCCTCCTCGGGGCGCAATGGCGTGGAACGTCTGGCCCGCCAGAGCGCGCGTTTGCTCAATGGCATGGACGCCAGCGAAGGCGCGGAACCGCAATACGCCTTCAACCTCGTGCCCACCGTCGGGCGTCTGCAGGACAACGGCTATACCAGCGAGGAATTGAAATTGATGCTGGAAGCCCGGCGGGTGCTCGGCCGTCCGGACCTGGCCGTGGATGTGAGCTGTGTGCAGGTGCCGGTGTTCCATGGCCTTTCCCAGGTGGTGGTGGTGCGCGGCGGTCTGCCCATCGGTCTGGCTCAGGCGCAGGCCTGCTGGGACGAGGCGCCGGGTCTGGCCCAGGACGAAGGCGGAGAGGGGGACGGCGCGTCCCCGGTACGGCAGGTGAAAGAGGAGCCGCTGGTGCGGCTGGCCCGTGCCCGGGAAGACGTGGACGGGCAGGGCGAACTGAGCTTCTGGACCGTGGCCGATAACATCAAGGCCGGCGCCGCCCGCAATGCCGTCCTGCTGGTGGAGCAACTGCTCGCCGGGGCGTGATCCTGCTCTCAACCGTCCGATTCCAATTCCCACAGCGGCCTTGTAGCGACGTGTATGCGGGCCAGGAGGCCAGCGCCCCGCCAACCGCGTGCCCGCAAATCGTGGGCAAAGGAAGTGCTTACCCCCTCGACAACCCCCATCCCGCCAGAATAAAGTCGTAGCTCTCGGGCCGCCCTAGCGGCTCGGGACGGGGGCGTCTCAATCCACGGTTGCGCGCGCATTTTTTCGAAAAAACCATGAAAAATGCGCACTTACTAGCAATATGTGACGCAGTTTCTAGGTTTATACCCCGTCGTCGGGCACAATCGAATGCGGACTTTCTGACCAGAGCGTCTCAGAATAAGGTTTGTTTTCTCTGGATTGTTCCAGGCCTTATTCCGAGACTCGCGGAAAGAAATCCGCAGCGTGCCTGCCGGCTCAGAGGGCGGGGAATACAGAATAAGTAACTGGGGTTCAACCACATGCTCCGAAAATTTGGCATAGGGTTTGTCGCGCTGGCGGCGATGACGCCGGGGCTTGCGGCTGCTCTGGGGGTGGGGGAATACGAGCTTAACTCCTATCTGAACCAGCCGCTGGAGATGGACGTCGTCCTGCACGAAACCGGACGGCTGTCGACAGAGGAAATCGTGGTCAATCTGGCCCCGCAAGCGGAATTCGACTCCGCCGGGGTGGAGCGCGGCTACTTCCTCAATGATTTGACGTTCGAGGTGACCTTCACCGGCGAGGGCGACGGGGTTCTGCACATCCGTTCCCGCCAGCCGGTGCGTGAGCCCTATCTCAACTTCCTGGTGGAGATTCTCTGGCCCACCGGCCGTCTGGTGCGCGAATACACCGTATTGCTGGATCCGCCCAGCTACGACGCCAGCGGTGAGGCGGTCAGTGCCGCCCAGGTTCAACCGGCGCCGGTGCCGGTCGTGCCGCAAGCGCAGCCGAAGACCGAACCGGCGCCGCCCGCGCCGGAGCCCGAACCACGGGCACCCGCCGTCAGCGACGCGGCGACGGAGGGCGAACCGCGAGAAGAACCCCAAGAGGAAACAGCAAACACCGTTGAGCCGGAGGACGATGCTGGAACGGTGGCCGAATCCGCGGAACCGAAGCCGGAACCGGAGCAAGCGGACTCGGACCAGGGTGGCACCGCCAGCAGCGCGACGCCGGGGCGTGGCACTCTGAACGAAAACAATGACCGCTACCGGGTGCGCTCGTCCGATACCCTGTGGCGCATCGCCGCCGAGCATCGCCCTGGCGGCGGGGTCTCCGTCCAACAAATGATGATGGCGATTCAGGAAATGAATCCGGAAGCCTTCATCGACGGCAACATCAATCTGGTGCGGGAAGGCGCGGTGCTGCGGCTGCCCAGCGAACGTCAGGCGGCGGCGATCGCCAGCAGCGAAGCAATGCGGCGAGTGGCCGATCAAACCAGCGAATGGCGCCAGCGGCGTGCGGCCAGCACCAATGCGGAGGAAACGCTGGCGGCGGCGCAACTGGATGCCACCGAGCAAAGCGATGCCGCGCCAGTGGAACAGGAAGGCGATGGCGGCCGGGTTACGCTGGTGGCGCCGGATGCCTCCGACGCCGCCCGTGACGGTGATGGCACCGGTACCGGCGGTGGCGGTGAAGCGGCCACCGCCGCGCTGCAGAACGAACTGGCTATTCGCGATGAGAATCTGGACCGGCTGAGCCGGGAGAACGATGAGCTGCGCAGCCGTATCGATGAGCTCGGCGAGCAGTTGGATACCAGTGGCGAAATGCTGCGCTTGCAGAATGAGAAGATCGCGGCCCTTCAAGAGGCACTGCGGCAGCTGCGGGAGGGCGAGGGCGATGGCAAGGTGGATGAGGCCTTGCTTGCACCTGCTCGGATTACCCCAGCGGAGATGGCCCCCGAGCAACAGGCGCCGGGGGAGCCGGTGCCCGCGGAGACGACGGATCCGGCGGCCAGCACCTCGCCGCCGGCCGACTCCGCCGCCATGGGGGGTTCCACCATTGACTCTTCGACCACGGATACGGAGAGGCCCGACGGCGCCGCCAAGGCCGCGCCGAAATCCCCGTCCCAACCGGCAAGCGGCGCTGACAGTGCCGCTTCCGTGCGTCCGCTGCCGCCGGCGGCCGAGCCGGCTGCCCCGGCGCCCGCTGGCTGGCTGGACTGGGTAATGCGCAACCTGCTGTATCTGGGAGCCGCCGTGGCGGCACTGTTGCTGCTTCTGCTGTTGGCGTTGCGCCGCCGTCAGAGCGGCAAGGATGACCCGGAGGAAGACGCTTTGCCGCCCTTGATGCCGCTGGCGGACGACGGTGACAACGAAGACGAAGGGCGGTCCGGGCAGGACCCGGTGGCGGCGCGGACCGGTGCCGGCGGCGCCGATGACGAGGATCGATCCCGTGCTGCCGCCGCCGCCAGTCAGGATCCGCTGGAAGAGGTGGAGGTCTATGTGGCCTATGGCCGCTACCCGCAGGCGGCGGATTTCCTCCGTAATGAAATCAACCAGGCGCCGGGCCGTAACGATTTGAAAGTGCGGCTGCTGGAAGTGCTGAACGAAATGGGCGATCAGGCGGCGTTCCGGCAACAGGCGGCGCTGTACGCCGGTACCGCGGAGGAACTGGACCGGGCCATCGAACGGCTGGGCGGAGGCGGGCAGGCCGGCACGGACGAGTCCGCTCCGCTATCCCTGGACGATCTGGAACTGGATCTGGCTGGTGATCCCGGCGGGCCGGTCCCGTCGGAGCACGATCAGCAAGGGGAAACGGGGGAGGACCCGCTCAACCTGGATGACTTCGAGTTCAGTCTGGACGATGACAAGGCGCCGCCGAGCGAGGCCGATGACGACGAACCGGTGCTGATCGACGACGATCCGGAAGAGGCCCTGGCTCTGGACGAGGAGCCGTTGACTCACGCCACGCTGACGGTCCGGGACGATACCCCGGTAAGTTCGGATGGCCTGGATCTGGATGATCTGGATTTTTCTTCCGACTTTTCTTCCGACACGGGCGACACCGATGACATTGACGGCCTGGAGCTGGACTCGACGCCGGTGGAAGCCCCGCGGGAGGAGCCTGTAACCGGGACGACGCCGCCGGGATCGGAGTCGCTGGAGTTCCAACTGGACGACCTGGAACTGGAGTGGGAGGGCGACAAGGCCGAGCCCGCTGCCGAGCCGGTCTCCGAACCGGAGAGCGACGACCACGGCGAAGCGGGGACGGAGGATCAGGGTGACGACACCTTCGAGTTTTCCCTGGACGGCCTGGATCTGGACGATGCCGGTGCCGATGAAACCCCGGAGGCGGCGATCGAACTGCCCGAGCCGGTGGCCGCCGATGCCGGTACGGAAGCTTTCGGGGACCCGGCCTTCGAGGCTCCGGCGCCCGCCGAGCCGCCGGCCAGCGAGGTTCAGGAACCGGCCGCGCCGGTACCGGTGTCCGCTGACGAGGATGATGAATTCGACTTCCTGGCGGAAACCGATGAGAACGCCACCAAACTGGACCTGGCTCGCGCCTACATCGAAATGGGGGATATGGAAGGCGCCCGGGATATCCTCAACGAGGTGATCAGCGAAGGCAGTGACAGCCAGCGGGACGATGCCCGCCAGTTGCTGGAGCGCGTCGAGTAAGGCGTATTACGTGTAAGCGAAAACGCCGTTCTGTAAAAAAAGGGGGCGATGCCGTAAGGTATCGCCCCTTCCTTTTGGCGTGAAAAAAACAGGCCCATCATGACCCGGATCGCGTTGGCGGTGGAATACGATGGCAGCCGCTTCCATGGGTGGCAGACCCAGGAGGATGGCGTTCGCACGGTGCAGTGGCACCTGGAGCAGGCCCTGTCGCGAGTGGCGGACCACCCGGTGACGCTGATCTGCGCCGGCCGCACCGATACCGGCGTGCATGCCACCGGCCAGGTGTGCCATTTCGATTCAAACGCCAATCGCGACATGAAAGCCTGGGTCATGGGCGGCAACCGTTTTTTACCCGACGACGTGGCGGTTCGCTGGGCGGTGCCGGTGAGCGACGACTTTCACGCCCGTTTCAGTGCTTTCCGGCGCTGCTATCGTTACGTGATCTACAATGCCGGCGCGCCGCCGGCGTTGTTCCGCCGCCAGGTCACCTGGAACCACCGGCCGCTGGATGTACAGCGGATGGCCGACGCCGCCCGGGCGCTGGTGGGCACCCATGACTTCACTTCCTACCGTTGTGTGCATTGCCAGGCCAAGTCGCCGGTGAAGACGCTGCACCGGCTGGACATTCGGCAGCGCGGCCGGATGATCATCCTGGAAGTGGAGGCCAATGCCTTCCTGATGCATATGGTGCGCAACATCGCCGGCGTGCTGATGGCCATTGGCGCCGGTCATCAACCGGTGGAATGGGCCGCCGAGGTGCTGGCCGCCCGTGACCGCCGCGAAGGCGGTGTCACCGCGCCGCCCTATGGACTGTATCTGGTGGATATCGGTTACCCGGATCAGTTTGAATTGCCGCGGGAGCCGTTGGGGCCGCTCTGGTTGGAGTAGGTTGAAAAGGGGCCGAAGCCACTGTGGGGGCTTGCCTGCAAGCGAATGCGCCGACGCCGGAGGGCCTGAATTCGCCGGCAGGCCAACTCCTGCAGCGGCTTCGTGGTCTGGGAGTATTGAATGGCATGTTCGCGTGCCAGACCCTCGCCGCTTTGCTAACATGGACGGTCCCCGCGGGGGCAGGTGGCGCCGCCTGTGGCGCTGTCCTTCGGCCCGCGTTTCCTGATAGGATTTCGATGAGCACACCCCGGGTTAAAATCTGCGGCATTACCCGTCCGGAAGACGCGGTACAGGCCGCCCGCGCCGGCGCCGATGCCATCGGCCTGGTGTTTTATCCATCCAGTCCCCGCTACGTGGATCCGCGACGTGCCGCGCGCATTCTCGCCGCGCTGCCGCCGTTCGTGACCACGGTGGGCTTGTTCGTCAACGCCGACGCGGGACTGGTGCGCGAGTACCTGCGTGAGCTGCCCCTGGACATGCTGCAGTTCCACGGTGACGAAACGCCGGAGTACGGCGCCGCTTTCCAGCGTCCCTGGATCAAGGCCCTGCGCATGCGTGACGGCGCCGACCCGGCCAGGGTGGCGCGCGAGTACGCCGCCGCCGGCGCCCGCGGGTTATTGGTGGACAGCTATGTGCCGGGCACCCCCGGCGGTACCGGCGAACGCTTCGACTGGGGCCTGCTGCCCCGGGAATCGGCGTTGCCGTTGATCCTGGCCGGTGGTTTGACGCCGGCCAACGTGGCCGAGGCCGTGCGCCAGGTGCGCCCCTGGGGGGTGGACGTGAGCGGCGGCGTGGAGGTGCGGGCGGTGACCGGCGCCACCCTCGGCGGTATCAAGGACCGCCACGCAGTGCGGGCCTTTTTGCGCGCGGCCAAGGCCTGACCCTAGGATCGGACCCTTCGGGCCCGGCGCGACAATCCTGACAGTACGCTATCCCAGACGAGGAGCATGAGGTGACTGAACGTCCTGATTACAAGGCATTCCCCGACCAGCGGGGCCACTTCGGGCAATTCGGCGGACGATTCGTCTCCGAAACCCTGATGGCCGCTTTGGACGAACTGGAAACCATGTACCGGCGTCTCAAGGATGACCCCCAATTCCAGGCCGATTTCGATTACGACCTGGCCCACTACGTGGGGCGTCCTTCGCCGTTGTATCTGGCGGAACGCTGGAGCGAACAGCTCGGCGGCGCCCGCGTCTGGCTCAAGCGTGAGGATCTCAACCACACCGGCGCGCACAAGGTGAACAACACCATCGGCCAGGCCTTGCTGGCCAAGCACATGGGCAAGAAGCGGGTGATCGCGGAAACCGGCGCCGGCCAGCACGGAGTTGCCTCCGCCACCGTGGCCGCCCGGTTGGGGCTGGAGTGTCACGTGTTCATGGGCGAGGAAGACATTCGCCGGCAGCGGCTCAACGTCTACCGCATGAAACTGCTCGGCGCCGAGGTGATTCCGGTGACCTCCGGCTCACGCACCCTCAAGGACGCCATGAACGAAGCCATGCGTGACTGGGTCACCAACGTGGACGACACCTTCTACATCATCGGCACCGTGGCCGGGCCGCACCCGTACCCGATGCTGGTGCGGGACTTCCAGTCGGTGATCGGCCGCGAAGCCCGGGAGCAGAGTCTGAAGCAGGCCGGCAAACTGCCGGACGCGCTGGTCGCCTGTGTCGGCGGCGGTTCCAATGCCATTGGCCTGTTTCACCCGTTCCTGGAGGACGAGGGCGTGGCCATGTACGGCGTGGAAGCCGCCGGTGATGGCGTCGACACCGGCCGCCACGCGGCGCCGCTGACCGCCGGGCGTCCCGGTGTGCTGCACGGCAACCGCACCTATTTGATGGAAGACGAGAGCGGCCAGATCATCGAGACCCACTCGGTGTCCGCCGGTCTGGATTATCCGGGGGTCGGTCCCGAGCACTCTTGGCTCAAGGACATCGGCCGGGTCAATTACGTGGCCGCCGATGACCAGGAAGCGCTGGCCGCGTTCCGGGAACTGACCCGGGTGGAGGGCATCATGCCGGCGCTGGAATCCGCCCACGCGCTGGCCTATGCGCGCAAGCTGGCGCCCACCATGAGCGCGGATCAGAATCTCATCGTCAATCTGTCCGGACGGGGTGACAAGGATATCCTGACCGTGGCCGATATCGACGGCATCGAGTTTTGAGGGGGAATGCCATGAGCCGTATTCAAGCCTGTTTCGAACAACTGAACACGAGCGGCCGCAAGGCGCTGATTCCCTATATCACCGCCGGTGATCCCAACCGGGAAGTGACCGTGCCGGTGATGCACGCGATGGTGGAGGCGGGCGCCGACATCATCGAACTCGGGGTGCCGTTCTCCGATCCCATGGCCGATGGTCCGGTGATCCAGAAAGCCTGTGAGCGGGCTCTGGAATCCGGCACCAGCCTGCGCGACGTGCTCGCCATGGTCGCCGAGTTCCGGCGTCGGGATGATCGTACTCCGGTGGTACTGATGGGTTATCTGAACCCGGTGGAAGCCATGGGGTACGAAACCTTCGCCGATGCCTGCGTCAGTGCCGGCGTGGACGGGGTGCTGCTGGTGGATCTGCCGCCGGAGGAATGCGAGGACATCGTGCCGCGATTCCGCCAGCGCGGTGTCGATCTGATTTTCCTGGTGGCGCCGACCACCACCGATGAGCGTATTCGCCGCATCGGCGAGGCGGCCAGCGGTTATCTTTACTATGTCTCCCTGAAGGGCGTCACCGGCGCCGCCACCCTCAATGTGGAGGAAGTGGCGTCGCGGGTTGAAACAATTCGCAACCTTGCCCAATTGCCCATTGGGGTAGGCTTTGGTATCAAAGACGCGGCATCGGCCCGGGCCGTCAGCCGGGTCGCTGATGGCGTGGTGGTGGGCAGCGCGCTGGTCAACCAGATCGCCGCCAACGCGCAGCGCACCGAGGCCATCGCACCGGCGGTGGCCGCCGTGCTTGCCGACATGCGCTCCGCCATGGACGAATAAGCCGATGCCGTGCTCGCTTGGCGATAAGCGGGTCCCATAAAGCGGGTCAAATACAAGGGTCTAGGTAATGAGCAACAACTGGCTGGAAAAGATTTTGCCCGCGGTTCGCCGGCCGCAGGAAAACCGTCGCAACAGCGTACCGGAAGGTCTGTGGCGCAAGTGCCCACGCTGTGACAGTGCTTTGTACCGGCCGGAGCTGGAGCGCAACCTGGATGTGTGCCCCAAGTGCGAACACCATATGCGCATCGGGGCCCGCAAACGCCTGAAGCTGTTCCTGGATGAAGGCGTCACCTCCGAGATTGGTGCCGAGCTGGCGCCGGAGGATCGGCTCAAGTTCAAGGATTCCAAGAAGTACAAGGACCGCCTCACTGGCGCGCAGAAGGACACCGGCGAGAAAGACGCGCTGGTGGTGCTGAAAGGCAAACTGCATGGCCTGCCGCTGGTGGCCTGTGCCTTTGAGTTCCGTTTCATGGGCGGCTCCATGGGTTCGGTGGTTGGCGAGCGTTTCGTGCGCGCGGTGGAAGTGTGCCTGGAACAGCGACTGCCGCTGGTGTGTTTCTCCGCCAGTGGCGGCGCGCGCATGCAGGAAGGTCTGTTTTCCCTGATGCAGATGGCCAAGACCTCCGCTGCCCTGGAGCGCTTGCGCGAAGCCGGGCTGCCTTTCATCTCGGTACTCACCGATCCGGTCTATGGCGGCGTGTCCGCGTCGCTGGCCATGCTGGGCGACATTAACGTGGCCGAACCCAACGCCCTGATCGGCTTCGCCGGTCCGCGGGTGATCGAGCAGACCGTGCGGCAAAAGCTGCCGGAAGGTTTCCAGCGCAGTGAGTTCCTGCTTGAGCACGGCGCCATCGACATGATCGTGCCGCGTCTGCAAATGCGTGACACTCTGCATCGTCTTCTCGCCAACATGACCCGGGCGCCGCTGTCCACTCAATGAGCGACCTCCAACACTGGCTCGAACGCATCGAGCGGCTCCACCCCAGTGAAATCGAGCTGGGGCTGGAGCGTTTGCGCCGCGTCGCCGGAGATCTGGGCGTGCGCACCCTGCCGATGCCGGTGATCACCGTGGCCGGCACCAACGGCAAGGGCTCGGTGGTGCGCCTGCTTACCGCCATGGCGGAGGCCGCCGGGCTGCGCTGCTGCGTTTATACCTCACCTCATTTGCTGCGTTTCAATGAGCGTATCCGGCTGCCCGATGGCCCCGCCTCGGACCAGGCGCTGTGCCAGGCTTTCGCGGCGGTGGAGCAGGGGCGCGGCGACACCGCGCTGACCTATTTCGAGTTCACCACTCTGGCCGGACTGTGGCTGTTCCAGCGCAGTGACGCGGACCTGTGCATCCTTGAAGTGGGCCTGGGCGGGCGGTTGGACGCGGTCAACCTGATCGACGCCGATGTGGCGGTGGTCACCTCGGTGGGGCTGGATCATCTGGACTGGCTCGGCGATAGCCGCGAAGCGATTCTGCGGGAAAAAATCGGCATCGGCAGGGCCGGCCGGCCGCTGGTCTACGGTGAGTTGGCGGCGCCGTCGAATCTGGACTCGGAACTGGCGGCGCTGGCGGCCTTGCCGCTCAGGGCAGGGCGGGAGTTCACGCTGGGCGACGGGGAAGTGACCGTGCGCGACGGCGATGAGGAACGTCGCTACCGGATACCGGAGTCGGCGCGTCTGGGCGATGACAATCTGGCCACCGCGGTCCAGGCCCTGGCCGCGGCGGGTTTGGCGCCGGCCCCTCATATTCCCGGCCAGGTGGTGGATACCGGCCTGACTGGCCGTTGCGACCGGCGCCGTTTCAAAGGTATCGATTGCCTCCTCGACGTCGGTCATAACCTGGAAGCGTTGACCCGGCTGCGGCATCGCTTGCCGGCCTGTGCCGGCCGCCGCCGGCTGGTGCTGGGCATGATGGCGGACAAACCGGTGGAGCAGGTGGTGGCGCTGTTCGCCGGCGAGCCGCTGGAGTGGTATCCGTGCCGGCCGGATCTGCCCCGCGCCGCCACCGTGGAAAGGCTGGTGGCGGCGTTGCCGGAGACAGTCCGGAAGGCGGCGGTCCATCCTTGTGGCAGTGTTGCCGAAGCGTTGGAAGCGGCGGTGAACGACAGCGATACTGGCGATCAGGTGGTGATCGTGGGATCCTTCTACACTGTGGCCGAAGCCCTGACGGTGATTGAGGCGGTTCCGCCGCCGGCGCGCTAGAATCCCGCTGGCGCCAGGCCGAATCGTCTCGGAGATGACCGGCCTGGGTCCGTGCCCCTCCCGTTGTTGGACCTTTTATTCGCAAGGAGCCTTCGTTCGTGCACTCCCGCACCCGTCACCGCTTGATTGGCCTGTTGCTGCTGCTTCTGCTGGCGGCGATTCTTGCCCCTCTGGTTTTGCGCTCTCCGGATCAGGTCCGGGTGGCGTTGGATATGACCTTGCCGGAAGCACCGGCGCTGGAAACCACCGAAGTGGAGCCGGTCATCGACGAACAGGAGCAGGAAAGCCTGGAACGGGAGATCGAAGCGGACCAGCAGGCGGTGGCCGAAGCCGGCCAGGCGGAACTGCAAGAGCCATTGCCCGAAGAGCAGGGGGGCAAGGACGAGGCGGCTCCGGCCCCGGAGGAGCAGACCGAGCCCAAGCCGGAATCCCAGGCGCAACCGGATCCCGAGCCGGAATCCGAGCCCGCCCCGGCACGGAACGGCACCCTGCCGACTTCGGGCTTCACCGTGCAAGTGGCCAGTTTCAGTGATCAGGCCAATGCCGAGGCCCTGGTGGAACGGCTGCGCGAGGCGGGCTACAACGCCTATTTCCGCGCCCAGGAACAGGACGGCAACCGCTGGCAGCGGGTGTTCGTGGGGCCGGAAATCCAGCGTAAGGACGCCGAGGCGATGAAACAGCGCCTGCGCGATGACAAGCGCTTCGCTCTCGACGGCCTGGTGCGCACCTTCGTGCCTTAGTGATCTCTATGGGAGCTTTGTCCGGTCTGTGGGAGCTTGCCTGCAAGCGAATGTGCCAACACCGCAGGCCCGATTCGCCAGCAGGCTGGCTCCCACAGTTCGTACCACAAAGCCGCTGTGGGAAGCTGGCCGGGCGGCGCTCCGCTTGCCAGCGAATATGCCCCTATACACATAGGCTCCGACGATGACGTTCATTCAAGTTCATCCATGGGCAAGCGCGGGACGCTCTGGTAAACTTTGCCGCCTGTTCCGCCCACGCCCCATCTCATGACTCTGAATCTGGCAGACGGCATCATCCTGTTCATCATCGCTGTGTCGGCCCTGATCAGCCTCCGCCGCGGTTTCACCCGGGAAGCCTTTTCTCTGCTGACGTGGGTGGCCGCCTTCGTGGTGGCGCGGCTGTTCAGCCCGGCGCTGGATGCGCTGCTGGTGGATCAGATCGAGACCCCCAGTCTGCGTTTGGCGGTGGCGTTTGGTGTGCTGTTCGTCCTGACACTGGTGATCGGCGCGCTCATCAATCATTTGCTCGGCGAGTTGGTCCGGGTCACCGGCCTGAGCGGGACCGACCGGCTACTGGGCATGGTATTCGGCGCCATTCGCGGCGTCCTGCTGGTGGTGGTGCTGGTCGCACTGGGCCGCCAGCTTTTCATCGAGGATCCCTGGTGGCAGGCGTCGGTACTGGTACCGCATTTCGTCATGCTGGAGAACTGGACCCGCCAGGTGGCCGGGGATCTGCTCACTTATCTCATCAACATCAGCGCAAGCTCCAGCTAGCTCGAGGATAAGCAAATGTGCGGCATTGTTGGCATCGTGGGCCACTCCCATGTGAACCAGGCGATCTACGACGCCTTGACGGTCCTGCAACACCGTGGACAGGATGCCGCGGGCATCGTTACCTGTGACGGCGACCGGCTGTTTCTGCGCAAGGACAACGGCATGGTGCGGGACGTGTTCCGCAACCGCCATATGCGCCGGCTGGTCGGCAACATGGGCATCGGCCATGTGCGTTACCCCACCGCCGGCAGCTCCAGTTCCGCCGAGGCACAGCCGTTTTATGTGAACTCGCCTTATGGCATCACGCTGGCGCATAACGGCAACCTGACCAATTCCGAGGCGCTGGCTGAACACATCTTCCGTGCTGATCTGCGCCACATTAATACCACCTCCGATTCCGAAGTGCTGCTCAACGTGTTCGCCCACGAGCTGCAACTGCGCGGCAAGCTGCAGCCGGAGCCGGACGACATCTTCGACGCGGTGGCGGCGGTGCATCGCCGGGTGGAGGGCGCCTACGCGGTGGTCGCCATGATCACCGGCTACGGTATTCTCGCGTTCCGCGACCCGCACGGTATCCGCCCGGTGTGCTTCGGCAAGAAGGACACCGAGCAAGGGCCGGAATACATGGTGGCTTCCGAGTCGGTGGCGCTGTCTTCCCTGGGCTTCCATCTGGAACGGGACCTGGAACCCGGTGAAGCGGTTTACATTACCGCCGACGGCCAGATGCACACCCGCCAGTGCGCCGACAATCCGCAGCTGAGCCCGTGTATTTTCGAACATGTTTATCTGGCCCGTCCGGATTCCATCATGGACGACATTTCCGTGTACAAGGCACGTCTGCGCATGGGCGAAAAGCTGGCGGAGAAAGTCGAGCGGGAATGGCCGGATCATGACATCGACGTGGTCATTCCGATTCCCGACACCAGCCGCACTTCCGCCTTGCAAATGGCCAACCGGCTCAACGTGAAGTACCGGGAAGGCTTCATCAAGAACCGTTACATCGGCCGCACCTTCATCATGCCCGGCCAGCAGATGCGGCGAAAATCCGTGCGCCAGAAACTGAATGCCATCGAGCTGGAATTTTCCGGCAAGAACGTGCTGCTGGTGGACGACTCCATCGTGCGCGGCACCACCTGTCACGAGATTATCCAGATGGCGCGCGAAGCCGGTGCCCGCAAGGTCTACTTCGCTTCCGCCGCGCCGGCGGTGCAGTATCCGAATGTGTACGGCATCGACATGCCCGCCGCCGATGAACTGATCGCCCACGACCGCAGCGTCGAGGAAGTTTGCCGGATCATCGGCGCCGACCGTCTGATCTATCAGGATCTGGACGACCTGGTGTCCGCCTGCAAGGAAGGCAATTCACGGGTCAAGGAATTCGATTGTTCCGTGTTCAACGGCGTTTATTTAGCCGGTAACATCGACCAGGGTTATCTCCAGAATCTGGAGCAACGCCGCAACGACCTGGCCAAATCCGCCCGTGAGCAGGCCCGGGCCCTGGCGGAAAACGAAGTCATCGATCTGCACAACTCCAATTGAGGTGAACCGAGAACATCATGAGCGACTTTTCTGATCCAAACGAACTGCATACCGATACACTGGCGATTCGCTGGGCGCAGTTACGTACCGATCAGATGTCGCACTCGGAGCCGCTGTTTCTTACCTCCAGCTTCGTCTATGACAGCGCCGCCCAGGCGGCGGCGCGGTTCTCCGGCGAGGAGCCGGGCAACGTTTATTCCCGTTTCACCAATCCCACCGTGGCGGCGTTCGAACAGCGCCTGGCCGCCATGGAAGGGGCGGAGAAGGGCGTGGCCCTGGCTTCCGGCATGGCCGCCATCAGCAGCACGTTCTTCGCGCTGCTGGCCCCGGGCGATCACATCGTCAGCTCCCGCAGTGTGTTCGGCACCACCAATGTGGTGTTCGACCGCTACCTGAAGAAATTCCAGGTCGAGACCACCATGGTGGACCTGGCGGACCTGGAGCAATGGCGCGACGCGATCCGGCCGGAAACCAAGGTGCTGTTCCTGGAAACGCCGTCCAATCCGCTCTCCGAAGTCGGCGACATTCCGGCCCTGGCGAAACTGGCCCATGACAACGGCGCCATTCTTATCGTCGACAACTGCTTCTGTACGCCCGCTTTGCAGAAGCCGCTGGCGCTCGGCGCGGATCTGGTGATCCACAGCGCCACCAAATACCTGGATGGACAGGGACGCTGCCTGGGCGGCGCCGTGGTGGGCCCGGCCAAGCTGGTGGATGAAGTGCACGGTTTCGTCCGTTCCGCCGGTCCGAGCATGAGCCCGTTCAATGCCTGGGTATTTCTCAAGGGGTTGGAGACCCTCGGTATCCGCATGGAAGCCCATTCCCGCAACACACTGGCGCTGGCCGAATGGCTGGAACAGCAGCCGGGCATCGCGCGGGTGCATTACGCCGGACTCAAATCCCATCCGCAGCATGAACTGGCGGCGCGTCAGCAGAGCGGATTCGGCGCGGTACTGGCGATCGAAGTGGAAGACAGCGATGGTAACCGGGACCGCCAGGCCGCCTGGCGTTTCATCGATGGCACCCGGCTGATCTCGATCACCGCCAATCTTGGCGATACCAAATCCACCATCACCCATCCGGGCAGTACCACCCATGGCCGGGTGGCGGAAGAAGACAAACAACGGGCCGGCATCACGGAAAACCTGATCCGTATTGCGGTAGGCTTGGAAGACTTGGCGGACCTGAAAGCGGATCTGTCCCTGGGGCTGAAAACGCTGGGGTTTTGAGAGAAGAGATCCGACATCGGGTGTAGCCAGCCTCTTTTGGGCTCCTGAATTGGGGGGAGCGCCGTTTTAAAAAACGACGACAAGGCCGTACCCATGCAGGCACTGGAAAAAGCCCTGGCCCAGGTGGGCCGGGTGGTATTGGGGAAACCGGAACAAATCAAACTGGCCTTGGCCTGCATGCTCGCCGGCGGCCATTTGCTGATCGAAGACCTGCCCGGCATGGGCAAGACCACTCTGGCTCAGGCCCTGGCGCGGGTATTCCGGCTCGATTACCGGCGGGTTCAGTTCACCAGCGACATGTTGCCGGCGGACATTCTCGGGGTCTCCGTATTCGACCCGGACAGCCGTGAATTCACCCTCCGGGAAGGGCCGGTATTCACGCAATTGCTGCTGGCCGACGAGATCAACCGCGCCACGCCCAAAACCCAGGGGGCGTTACTGGAGGCCATGGAAGAGCAGCAAGTATCGCTGGATGGCCTGACCCGGCCGCTGCCCGAACCCTTCTTCGTGGTGGCCACGCAAAACCCGGTGACCCAGGCCGGCACCTTCGTCTTGCCGGAATCCCAACTGGACCGCTTTTTGATGCGCATTTCGCTCGGCTATCCGTCGCCGGAAGTGGAGCGGGATCTGCTTGCCGGCGGTGACCAGCGTGATCGGGTACGTCAACTGGAAGCGGCGATTGAGCCTTCGGGGCTGCGGAAACTTTGCCGCTTCGTCGATCAACTGCGTGCCACCCGGGAGCTGATCGACTACGTACAGCGTTTGCTGGACGCCACCCGTGCCGACAGCCGTTTCGTCGCCGGTCTTTCGCCCCGTGCCGGCCTGGGACTGCTGCGCGCCGCCCGTGCCTGGGCGTTGCTGCACGGTCGCGACTATGTGCTGCCGGAAGATGTGCAGTCGGTCTGGGCGGCGGTGGCGGAACACCGGCTGCAGCCCCGCGAAGGCGGCAACGTGGCGGCGATGACCCAATCCCTGTTGCAGACCGTGCCGGTGGTGCGCTGACCGGCGCGAGCGAAGGAGGGCGGCCATGGTAAAACGCGCCTGGCAAAACTGGTTGGCCCGACGTCTGCCGCGTGACCATCAGGTGCAGTTGAATCAGCGTCGTATCTTCATTCTGCCCAGCGGCTATGGTGTGCTGTATCTGGTGGTGGCGCTGCTGTTGTTTCTCGGTGGTGTCAATTACGAGAACAATCTGATTCTGGCACTGTGTTTCCTGATGGTGTCCTTGTTCGTGATGGGCATCCTGCACACTTTCCGCAATCTTTCCGCTCTGACCCTGCGCGCCGGCGCCGCTCGCAACGGTTTTGTCGGCGGGCACGGTGGTCTGGCGGTGGTGCTGGTGTCGCGGGGGCAGCCGCACCGCAGTGTGTGGTTGAGCTGGCCGGGGCAGGATGCCCAGGAAGTCAGTTTGGAAACCGGAGAAGAAAAAACCGTGTGGCTGAATCTGGCGCTGCCTCGGCGCGGCCCGGTCCGGCCCCAGCGGTTACGGGTGGAAAGCCGCTATCCCTTGGGCCTGCTGCGGGCCTGGTCATTGGTGGCGCTGGAACATCATTGTCTGGCCTGGCCCCGGCCCCGGGAGGACGCCCCTTCGCCCTGGGAGGGCCGCGGCGGTTCCGGTGGCACCGGCCGCCACGGCAGTGAAGCGTTCCAGGGGCTGCGCGCTTACGTGCTGGGGGATTCCCTTCGCCAGGTGGACTGGAAAGGTTATGCGCGCGGTCGCGGCATGAACACCAAACTGTTCGACGCCGAGGAGGGCGAACGGCTCTGGCTTGGCTACGACCGTCTGGAAGGCCTGCCCGAGGAGCAACGCCTGGCGTTGCTATGCCATTGGGTGTTGCTGCTGAGCGAGGCCGGACAACCCTTTGGTTTGCGCTTGCCCGCCATGGAACTGGCGCCGGGCAGCGGTGATGAACATCGCCTGCGGGCTCTGGATCTGCTCGCGCTGCACGGCAACGAGGGAGGGCAGCGCTGATGGCCCGCCTTTATCAGGTACCCAGTCACGCCCGGCCCTGGCTGACCGCCGCCATTCTCGCCATTTCCCTGCCGCAACTGCTGCGTGGACCGTTCTGGCAGGTGCTGTTGTTGCTGGCGATCCTGTTGTGGCGGGCACTGATGGATCGTCAGCGGGCGCCGCTGCCGGGCCGATGGATACGGGTGTTGCTGTTGCTCGGCACCGTCGGCGGCATTTATCTGAGCTTCGGCCGTCTGATCGGGCCGGAAGCGGGCACCGCTCTGATTACCAGCCTGTTCGCCCTGAAGTATCTGGAGCTGGTGGGGCGCCGCGACGCCTATGTGCTGATCATCATCGGCTATTTCGTCTGCGCCACCATCCTGCTGTTCCAGCAGGGATTCTTCGTTTTTCTTTATGTCTGCCTGTGTCTGTTGCTGCTTACCGCCAGTCTGGTGGGGATTCACTACAATGATTCCCAGGCGCGCTCGCGCCAGCATCTGGGCAAGGCGGCGGTGCTATTACTGCAGGCGGTGCCGTTGGCGGTGGTGTTGTTCGTACTGGTGCCGCGGCTGCCGCCATTGTGGAACGTGCATACTGATCAGGGCCAGGCGCGAACCGGCATGAGCGACACGATGGCGCCCGGGCAGGTCAGCAATCTGGCCGAGTCCAGCGCGATCGCCTTCCGCGTGCAGTTCGATGGCGAGGTGCCGCCTTACCGGCAGCGCTATTGGCGTGGCCTGACCTACAGCTGGTTCGATGGCCGTACCTGGAGCCAGGCGCGGCCGGACGATTGGGGTGATGAACTGACCTTCTACAGCGGCCGGGGGGCGCCGCCACTGTGGTACCGGGACCTGCTGCGGCGGGCCGCGGACCGCCCTTACTGGGACTATCAGGTGATCATGGCGCCGAGCCAGAGGCGCTGGCTGTACGCGCTCAATACTCCGGTGCCGGAGTTCGATGGTCTGGTGCTGGCCCGTGACCGGCACCTGGTGGCCACCGAACCGGTCACCGGTAATTTCCGCTATCGGGTGCGCAGTTACACCGGGGTGCCAATGACCGAACCGCTGGCGCCGGATCAGCGTGCGTTGATGTTGAGTTTGCCGGAACAGGGTTTCCCGCGCGCTCGTGAGCTGGCCAGCCAATGGCGCCGGCAATATCGGGACGATAGCGCCCTGGTGAGCGCCGCCTTGCACTGGTTCCGCGACGAGCCGTTTCATTACACCCTCAGCCCGCCCGCCGTCGGCCCGGATGTGGTGGACGGTTTTTTGTTCAATACCCGCCGGGGATTTTGCGAGCATTACGCCAGCAGCTTCGTGGTGCTGATGCGCGCCGCCGGCATTCCTTCCCGGGTTGTGGGGGGCTATCAGGGCGGCGAAGCCAATCCCATGGGCCGGCACCTGTTGATCCGTCAGTACGATGCCCACGCCTGGGCCGAGGTGTGGCTGCCCGGGCGCGGCTGGGTGGAAGTGGACCCGACCGCGGCGGTGGCGCCGGAAAGGGTGGAACTGGGCTTGCGCGGCTCCCTCAGCCAGGCCGGCGAGGTCCGGCTTCCCGGCGATGGGATCGGGCGTTTGCCGGTGCTGTTTCAATTGCGGCAATGGGCGGACCTGCTTGAATTCCGCTGGCAGAGCTGGGTGCTGGGTTATGACCTGAAGCGCCAGAACCAGTGGCTGTCCCGCTGGCTTGGCGCGGTGACGCCCTGGCGGCTCGCGTTGCTGTTGCTGACCCTGGCGGCACTGTTGGTGCTGGCCACGGCGCTGATCATGTTCCGGGGGCGCGGTCCTCGCTCCGCCACGCCGCTGACCCGTGAATACCGGCGGCTGGCCCGGGGGCTGAGCAAACGCGGAGTACGGGGGGCGGAGCGCCTGTCCGCCGCCCAACTGTGCGAGCGGATCGCGCGCCGCTGGCCGGCGGCGGAACCGGCGGCGCTGAGCTGGCGGGAGACCTTCGAACGGCTGGCCTATCAACAGGACACGTCGCCGTCCATCGGCGCGTTGCGAGCTTTGCGCCGGCAACGACGGCGGTTGCTGAGGGCATGTCGTTGACTCTTGTGAGGTAGTGAGCCTGGACGCCGATTCGCTGGCAAGCCAGCTTCCCACAGCGGCTTCGTGTCCCTTCCGTGGGAAGCTGGCTTGCCAGCGAATGCAGCGCGAATTCATGATTCCGGAATCCAGCCATGCGGCCCTGGCGTCCACTGGCACAACCACCAAGAGCGCAGTAGGCTTTATCCCTTGATGATCACGGGAACGATCAAAAAGGGGAGACCATGTCCGTCGCGCGCTATAAGGAAGCTCTGCAACTCACCGATCACGAACCCTGGGCGCAACACTTTTGGCAGGCGCTGGTGCCGTACAAGGACCAGGTGGTTGAGCATCCGTTGTTCGTGGAAATGGGTGAGGGGACTTTGGCACCGGAGCGGTTTCGCGACGCGTTGCTGCACTTCTATCCCTTGGTGGAAAATTTTCCCAAATACATGGGCCTGGCATTGGCCAAAACCCGGCCGGGCATTTTCCCCGGTCACGAGGAAAGCAAGAACTGGCTGATCGGTAACATCAAGGTGGAGCAGCGGCACGCCTATTGGTATCAGGACTGGGCCGCCGGCTTCGGTATCGATCAATCCATCCTGGAGAACACCGTGCCGCCCGCCGCCATGGACGCGGTGAACCATTACCTCTGGTCCATCGGCGAGCGCGGCACTCTGGAGGAAAGCATCGCCGCCACCAACCTGGCCATCGAATGGGCCACCGGCGAATGGAGCCAGCGCGTGGTGAAAGGCATGACCCATTACGCGGAGCAGGGAGTGGCGGAGATCAACCGGCATACCATGGCCTGGTTACGCGCCCATGCCAGTTACGACGACGCCCATCCCCATGAGGCCATGGAGCTGATCAAACGTGTGGCGATGGAACCGGAATCCCGCCGCCGCGCCTTTACCGCCGCCCGCCGCGGGCTGGAATACTACCTGCTGGCGCTGGACGATTGTTATCGGATGGGCGGGGAAAGAGAGGAAGAGCAGACACCGGAGTTCAATGAATAGTTAATAGAGAACAGTGAATAGTTAACAGCGAAAACCAAAAAAATGGCGCGGCCTCTTCACTCTCAGCACAAACTGTCCGTTCTCGCGCAGCTATTAACTGTTAACTATTCGCTGTCTGAAAGTGCAGCACCAGTTCTTCCAGCAGGTCCGGCAGGCCGGTGGCCATTTGTCGGACCACGGCGGAGTTTTCCCACAGTTCGTCCAGGGACGGGTCCTCGTCCACGCCGGAGATCAACACCACCGGCAGCAGCCAGTTGGCCATGGTGTCTTCGTGATCCTGATACCAGTCTTCCTCGCGCAGGAACACGCCGGCGAGGAAGCCCGCGCACCAACTGGCCAGATCATTGCCGTCCTCTTCCCGATAGGGATCCAGCAGGCACGGCAGGGTGGTGCGTTCACCATTGTACAGGCCGGTCAGCAGACGGCCGCGCAGCGACACCAAGGCATCCAGCACCGGCTCGGGCAGCTCGCTTTCCAGGGCGGTGTTGAAATCCTCCGGGCCCCCGTAGGGCCCCACCGCCAGGGCGCAGGTCAGGCCATGAATTTCCACCCAGGTAGGGGCGTCCTCGCCTTCACTGGCGAAATGCCCTTCGATGGTTTGCTTGAGACTCGGGTTGCTGACATCGCTCATAGATTCCTCCACATGCGGGCAAGGATACCGGTTTGCGCCACGGATGGAAGCGCCATGGCGGGGCATTATTCGCTTGCAAGCCAGCTTCCCACGGTAGCGTCACCAATCATGCGGGAAGTCTCTCGGCGGGAAGCTGTCAGGGCGGCGCTTCGCTTGGCAGCGAAGGAGCGTGCATCGTGCTTACCCGCTGACCCTGTTGCGGCCTTCGGACTTGGCCCGGTACAGGGCCTGGTCGGCCCGTTCCAGCAAGGTGCGGGCGGTGTCGCCGGGTTGGTAGGCGGCGAGGCCGCAGGAGAGGGTCACCCGCAGGTCCGGTGCGAAGGCGTAGCGCGCCTCGGCGAACCGTTCGCGTAATCGGGTGATGGCCGCCAGGCAGGCCTCATGGTGGCTGCGTGGAAACAGAATGGCGAATTCCTCGCCACCATAACGAGCCAGCACATCGGTGCGTCGCAGACAGTGGCTGGCGACGTTGGCGAAGCGCTGTAGCACCGCGTCGCCGGCCTGATGCCCGTAGGTATCGTTGACCGGCTTGAAATGGTCCAGATCCACCAGTGCCAGATACATCGGTGCTGGCTCCCGGCTGATCCGGCTCAGTTCTTCATCAAACCGTTCGAGAAAGTGGCGGCGGTTATACAGGCCGGTGAGCTCGTCGCGCACGGCGATGCGCGCGAGCCGGTCATGGGCTTGCAGCAGTGATTCGCGCTGGGTGCGGAAACGCTGTTGCAGGCTCTGAATGTGGCCGCCCATGGAAACGAACCAGGTCAGGGTGAGCGCCAGAATACCCCAATGACTGAACATCAGGGTGAACTGCCGTTGACCCGGCAGCAGCAGCCACTCGTAAATCAGTAGCAAGGTGAAGGCGCTTTGCGCCACCAGCGCCATGGCGATCTGCCGGCGCCGGTGAATCGAGAAGACACCGAAGGTCATCAGCATCAGGTACAGGCACAGCAGGGCGCCGCGCAGCTCCCGTGCATAGTGCAGAATCAGCGTGATCACGGCGATGCCCACCAGCATTTGCGCCACGGTCAGGCTGGGGTCCTTGAAACGCTCGCTGTAGCCGCTGCGGATCATCACGAAAAACACCGCGTTGATCGCCAGCAGTATCAGTAATAAAGGAAGATGGGGCAGATCCGGCGCCACCGCGCCCAGTCGGGTGCCGATCGCCAGCCCGCCCCACATCAGCAAATAGGAATACACCGCCATCAGCAGGCGGCGCAGGCGCAGGGCCCGATCCGGGTGATCCCGGGGCAGCAAACGAAAACCGGGTTCCAATGAATGTCGACTCAAAGACAGCGGCCAACGGTCACCCGGGGGCGGTGAGGCCGGGGTGCCTGGGCATGTTAGTAGTTATATAAGCGTCACCCTACACGGAGCGGGGCAGGCGGGGAAGTGGAAAAGGAGGGGGGGATTGGCCCTGGAACAGGAACCCGGAGGTCGCTACGAAGCCGCTGTGGGAGCTAGCCCTGCTGGCGAATAGGCCTTGGCGTTTGGGACTATTCGCTTGCAGGCAAGCTCCCACGGAGACTCCGTAGTCTTCTCTGTGGGGTAGGTGGCCCTAACCGTAGCGCTTGTCGCTCAGCGCCTGGATCCGATCATCCAGCGGCGGGTGCGAGCGGAACAGGGCGGAGAGTCCCCGGCGCACGCCGCTGTTGATACCGAACGCCACCAGGCTGTCGGGCATCTGGTTCGGCACCTCGGATTCCGCTTTCAGCCGTTGCAGAGCGGCAATCATGTCGCGGCGGTCCGCCAACTGGGCACCGGAGGCATCGGCGCGGTACTCACGGAAGCGGGAGAACCACATGACGATGACGCTGGCGGCGATCCCGAAGATGATTTCCGCCACGAACACCACGATGTAGTAGCCGAAGCCCAGGCCGCCCTGGCCGTCGCGGCGCAGGAAGCTGTCGATCACGTAGCCCACCACCCGGGCGGCGAAGATGACGAAGGTGTTGACCACGCCCTGGATCAGGCTGAGGGTGATCATGTCG
Organism: Alloalcanivorax xenomutans; assembly: GCF_900217905.1. Lineage (GTDB taxonomy): Bacteria > Pseudomonadota > Gammaproteobacteria > Pseudomonadales > Alcanivoracaceae > Alloalcanivorax > Alloalcanivorax xenomutans. The sequence goes on along the minus strand of NZ_OBMO01000023.1, from coordinate 37,077 downwards.
CCATTGGCCACGTGGCCGATCTCGTGGGCCAGCACGGCGCGGGCTTCCTCGGGACGGAAGCGTTGCAACAGTCCCTGGGATACCGCCACCAAAGCAGCGTTCTTGTTCCAGCCGGTGGCGAAGGCGTTGGATTGCTGAGCGGGAAAGATACCCACTTCCGGCATCTTGATACCCGCTTTCCGGGACAGCTCATCGACGGTGGCCAGCAGCCAGCGCTCGGCTTCGTTGCTGGGCTGCTCGATCACTTGCACCTTGGCGGACCATTTCGCCATCGGCTTGGAAATGAGCAGGGAAATGAGCGAGCCGGCGAAGCCAAAGACAGCACTGAAAATCAGCAAATTGGTCAGATCCAACCCGGTGCCACTTTGTGCCAGGTAGGAATTCACCCCCAACAGGCTCAAAGTAATGCTGGCGACCACGATCACCGCCAGGTTAGTGAGCAGGAAAAGCGCAATGCGCATCATCGGTATGTTTCTCCACTGACTGATGTTGTTGGCCCTGATGGGTCCGATGCCCGGACACCAGCGTACCCGACGTGGAGGGCCCCCACATCGAGCAAACTTCAATGGAAAATGGGGGCAGGGCGGTTGCCTTCAAGGTCCGGCAGCGGAATACTCCCGCTTTTCCCGGCGTGACTGCGAATGCCCAGGCTATGACCCACTCCTTTTCCATTGACCAGCTCGATCCCTATTTGGTTCCCCCGAAGGACCACCGGCACCGCCTCTTTCATGGCCGCGGCAAAACCCTGCCCGGCTGGGAGGGCTTGACTCTCGACCGCTTCCCGCCAGTGTTGATGGCGACCCTGTTCGACGACTACGACGCCGCCACTCTGGATGCGCTGGAACAGCGGCTGCGGGCGGTTCTGCCGGAACTGGATTGTGACACCCTGGTGTTTCAGCATCGTCATCGTCGGCCAGCGCTGACCCGGGTGATCATCGGCGCCGTGCCGGAACCGCACTGGGCCCATGAAGGGGGCCTGCGTTACCGATTGGATTTCGAACGGGGCCAGAATCTGGGGTTCTTCGCCGATATGGCGCCCGGGCGAAGCTGGCTGCGGGAGCGGGCGGCGGGCAAGAAAGTGCTGAATCTGTTCAGTTTCACCTGCGCCTTCTCACTGGCGGCGCTGGCCGGCGGCGCCGAATCGGTGGTGAACATCGATCTGTCCGCGCCGGCGCTGGCCCTGGGGCGGGAGAATCAGGTCGCCAACGGCTTCGCCGACGCCCGGGTGCACTATCTGCCGCACAATATCTTCCGTAGTTGGAAAAAACTGCATAGCCTGGGCCGCTATGACCTGATCGTGGTGGACCCGCCCAGCGCCCAGCGCGGCAGCTTCATGGTGGAGAAGGACTACCCCAAGGTACTGGAGCGGCTGTCCAAGCTGCTGGCGCCGGAGGCGGAACTGCTGGTGTGTCTGAACGCGCCCTGGCTGGGACGGGACTGGATCGAGGCGCGGGTGGAGGAACGATTGCCGGGCGCCGTTCTGGAGGCGGTACTGCCGGGAGCGCCGGGCTTCGATGAAGCCGCGGAGCCGGCATTGAAAGTGCTGCATTATCGTTATCGGCGGCCTGACTAAGATCGCGGTCCGTGGACCATGGATGTCCCACGGCGGCTCACGAGCCGCGATTCGACGTTGCCGTCTACTTCTTGCGAATGCGATCCAGATAACGGGCGATGCGGCCGATGGAATCCTCCAGGTCGTCCACCCGGGGCAGGAACACCACCCGGAAGTGGTCCGGGTCCGGCCAGTTGAAGGCCGTGCCTTGAACGATCAGGACGTGTTCCTCGCGCAGCAGATCCAGGGCAAAGGCCTCGTCATCCTGGAACGGGAACACTTTCGGATCCAGCCGCGGGAACAGATACAGGGCGGATTTGGGCTTGACGCAACTGACCCCGGGAATGGCACTGAGCATTTCCCAGGCAATATCCCGCTGCCGGCACAGCCGCCCGCCCGGCGCCACCAGATCATCGATGCTCTGGTATCCGCCCAGCGCCGCCTGGATCGCGTTCTGGCTGGGCACATTGGCGCACAGGCGCATGCTGGCCAGCATCTCCAGACCCTCGATGTAGCTCTCCGCCAGATGCTTGGCGCCGGAGATGATCATCCAGCCGGAGCGGAAGCCGGCGGCGCGGTAATTCTTGGACAGGCCGTTGAAGGTAATGAACAGCAGGTCGTCCGCCAGGGAAGCGATGGAAGTGTGTTTCTCTTCGTCGTAGAGGATCTTGTCGTAGATCTCGTCGGCGAACACGATCAGGTTGTGTTCGCGGGCGATCTGCAGCATGTCTTCCAGCAGGGCGCGGTCGTAGTTGGCACCGGTGGGATTGTTCGGATTGATGATCACCAGGGCACGGGTGCGGTCGGTGATTTTCGAGCGCAGATCGTCCAGGGCCGGGTGCCAGTCCTGCTTTTCGTCGCACAGGTAATGCACCGGGTTGCCGCCGGAGAGGCGCACCGCGGCGGTCCACAGCGGATAGTCCGGCGCCGGCAGCAGTACCTCGTCGCCGTTATTGAGCAGGGCCTGCATGGCCATCACGATCAGCTCGGAGACCCCATTACCGATAATGATGTCGTCCACCGAGACGTCCTGAATGCCTTTGGTCTGGCTGTACTGCATCACCGCCTTGCGGGCCGGGAACAGGCCCTTGGAGTGGCAATAGCCGGTGGCGTCGGGCAGATTATGGATCACATCCTGGAGCAGTTCTTCCGGTGCCTCGAAACTGAACGGCGCGGGGTTGCCGATATTCAGTTTGATCACCCGGTGGCCTTCATCCTCGAGCCGATGCGCCTCACGCAACACCGGACCGCGAATGTCATAGCAAACACCTTTGAGTTTGTCCGACTTACCGATCCTGAAAGGATAACCGCTCATGGAGATCTCTCGCCCTGATCCGCGAAACAGAAGAATGGGAACCGATTCTACATGGGCGCGGAAATGCTGTATATGAAGGGGCGGCCCCAATAGAGGAGAAGCAATACCATGATCAAGTTCGAGGAACTGATGGCCCTGGCGGTCAACCGCAAGGGCGGCCTCAAAGCGGTGGAGGCGGCGCTGCCGGAAGTGAAGACGCCGGCGCAATTGCGTAAACCTGACGATGCCTTTTACTTCTCCGCCATGACCCGTCGTGTGTTCCGGGCCGGTCTTACGCACAGTCTGGTGGACGCCAAGTGGCCAGCGTTCGAACAGGCGTTCTTCGGTTTCGATCCGGAGAAACTGGTGCTGATGCCCGACACCATGCTGGAAGAGCGCATGCAGGACACCCGCCTGATCCGGCACTGGGGCAAGATGAAAGCGATTCGCCATAACGCGCAACTGGTGCTGGACCTGCGCAAGGAATACGGCGGAGTAGGGCGCTGGCTGGCCGGCTGGCCCGAGGAGGACACCGTCGGCATGTGGCAGTTGCTGAAGAAGCGCGGCAAACAGCTCGGTGGTAATTCCGGCGCCGCCTTTCTGCGCATGGTCGGCCGCGATACCTGGTACCCCACCAACGATGTCATCGCCGTGCTCAAGTCCCATCGCATCATCGACAAGCCGCCGGTCAGCCAGCGCGATCAGGCCGCCGCCCAGGCCGCGTTCAACCAATGGCAAAAGGAATCCGGCCGTCCCCAGGCGCACATCAGCAAGATTCTAGCCTTCACCGTGGGATAAGCCAAAGTAAAGATCGCAAACCAGAGAAGAACACTTTGACTTTTGCGCATCGGAGCGCGACCATAAATGAGAATAATTCTGCTTTCTTTCGGGCTCCTTATCTCATGACCAGAACCCTTCAGCGCTGGCTGGGCGCTTTCGTTGTACTGTTTTTGCTGTCATCCCTGGCTCAGGCCGCCTCCCAGACCGCTTTGGTGCAATTGGTGGAATACGTCGGCGCCGACTACATCAATGCGGTGCAGGACGGCGCCATCGTCAGCGACGAAGAATACGTGGAGATGGAAGAGTTCTCCCGTCTGCTGCATGAAGGGATCGGTCAACTCGACGACGTGGCGGGTCGGGACACCCTGCTGGAGCAGGCCGCCGCCTTGCAACAGGCGGTGGCCGACAAGGCGCCGGAGGCCGATGTGAAAGCCCTGGCCCAGTCCATACGCGGTACTCTGGTGGACGTCTACGGCATCCCGGTGATGCCCAAGGCGGCGCCGGATATGGCGCGGGCCGCGGAAGTTTATCAAAGCACCTGTGCCCTGTGTCACGGCCAGGAAGGGCGTGGTGATGGCCCCGCCGGTGCCGCGCTGGAGCCGGCGCCCACCGATTTCCATGAGCTGGCCCGCTATGAAGGCCGTTCTCTGCTGGGGCTGTACACCACCATCACCGGCGGTGTGGAAGGCACCGGCATGGCCGCCTATGAAGAGACCCTGAGTGAAGCCGACCGTTGGGCGCTGGCCTTCTATGTCGGCAGCATGGCGGTGACCCCGGACATGGCCGCCAGCGGCAAGACCGCCATTAATAACGAGCAGGAGTTGAAAACCGCGCTGACCCTGGACGCGGTGATCGCCAAGGCGCCGGAAGACGTGCGCAATCAACTCGGTGACCAGGCCTATGACGCCGCCGGTTACCTGCGCACCGAACCCAAGGCGTTGTTCAGCCAGAACCGCTTCATCGAGATCAGTGACGGCAAGCTGTCGGAAGCCGAGCAGGCCTACGCCGCCGGCGATACCGGCGCCGCCCGTGCCGCCGCGCTGTCCGCCTATCTGGACGGCTTCGAGATGATCGAGCAGCAGCTCTCCGCCGTGGATCCGGCCATCATGCGCGGCATCGAACGCCGCTTCATGGCCGTGCGCGAAGGCATCGAGCGTGGCCTGCCGGAAGCGGAAGTCAGTGATCGGGTGGCCCAGGCCCGCGCCGGTCTGCAGGAAGCGGAGGACATCCTCAGTGGTGACGGCCTGAGCGCCGCCGCTACCTTCTCCGCCAGTTTCTTCATCCTGTTCCGGGAAGGTCTGGAGGCGCTGCTGATCATCGCCGCTTTGCTGACCTTCACCCGCAAGGCCGACGCCAAGACCGCCACCCGCTACATTCATTACGGCTGGATTCTGGCTCTGGCGGCCGGTATCGCCACCTGGTACGTGGCTTCCACTCTGATCAACCTGAGTGGCGCCACCCGGGAAATCACCGAGGGCGTGGCCGGTATCGCCGCCGCCGTGATTCTGTTCTACGTCGGTTTCTGGATGCACAACAACAGCCAGAGCCAGAAGTGGCTGGGTTACATCAAGAACAAAGTCGACAGTGCTCTGGATGGCGGCACGGTATGGGCCCTGGCGGTGGTGTCGTTCATCTCCGTGTACCGCGAGATGTTCGAAACCATCCTGTTCTACCAGGCGCTGTGGACCCAGGTGACCGCGGCGACCCAGTCCTACCTGTTCTATGGTTTCGGTGCCGCCGTGGTGGCCCTGGCCGTGGTCTGTGTGTTGATCTTCCGCATCGGCATGAAGCTGCCGCTGGGGCTGTTCTTCAAGGCCACCAGTCTGATCCTGCTGGTGCTGTCGGTGATCCTGCTCGGCAAGGGCGTGGCCGCGCTGCAGGAAGCCGGCATCCTGAACGCCCGCTATCTGCCGTTGCCCACCATTGAATGGCTGGGCTTCTTCCCCACTATTCAGGGGGCATTGGCTCAGGCCGCGGCGATCGTACTGGCGGTGCTGATGTGGCTGCGTAGCCGGGGGCAGGCGAAAAGCAGCTGAAAAAGCAGTGAAGAGTTAATAGTTAATAAGTAACAGCGAAAAACAGCGCGGCTCGGGGGATGCCCTCGGGCCGCGTTTTGTTTGTGGGGCGGGAGGGATCGGGTAACATGTGGCGGCGCTTTGGTCTGGGAATTCCCGCATGCCCCGTTTCGCCGCCAATCTGACCCTGCTATTCACTGAATACCCCTTTATGGAGCGCTACGGTGCCGCCGCCCGGGCCGGCTTCAAGGGCGTGGAGTGTCTGTTCCCCTATGAATGGCCCGCGAAGGTGTTGGCGGAGTGTCTGCGCGCGCACGATCTGCGGCAGGTGCTGTTCAATCTGCCGGCCGGGGATTGGGATGCTGGCGACCGCGGGCTGGCCGCCTTGCCCGGCCGGGAAGCGGAATTCCGCGACGGCGTGGCGCGGGCCCTGGCTTATACCGAAGCGTTGGACTGTCCACGGGTCAATTGTCTGGCCGGCATCCCTTCCCCGGACGCCGATCCGGAACACTGCTTCGAAACGCTGGTCCACAATCTGCGTTACGCCGCTGATCAACTGGCGGAGCAGGGCAGGGAAGTGACCGTGGAGCCGATCAACACCCGGGTGGACATGCCGGGTTTCTTTCTTGCCACCAGCGACCAGGCGCTGGCCGCGATCACGGCGGCGGACCGGCCCAATCTGCGTTTGCAGTACGATCTTTACCACGCCTGGGTGATGGGCGAGGCGGTGGCGGCTTCCCTTTCCCGCCTGCGGCCCCATATAGGGCATGTACAGTTCGCCGATGCCCCCGGCCGCCATCAGCCGGGCAGCGGCGAAATGCCGCTGGCGGAGTTGTTCGCGCGGTTGGACCAGATTGGTTATCAGGGTTGGGTCAGCGCCGAATACCGGCCCCTGGGGCACACCCGGGACAGCCTAGGCTGGCTGCCGGTTTAACCCGCGGGCACAACTAAGGACAGGAGCAAGCGAGTCTTTATGAGAAGTTGGGGTGGCAAGATCATTGTCGGTCTGCTCGGTATGCTGGTGGGCGGCCCCATCGGTCTGGCGGTGGGAGTGTTGATCGGACACTTCCTGGATCGCGGCGTGGAACGGGTGCAGTCGTTCAACCCATTCCGGCCGTACCGGCCCGGTGAGAAGGAAGAGGTGCAGGATGCGCTGATGTCGGCGGTGTTCTCGATCATGGGGCATCTGGCCAAGGCCGATGGCCAGGTCAGCCGCACCGAGATCCAGCACGCCGAGGCGGTGATGGCGCGCATGCAACTGAATCCGGAACAGCGCCGTCACGCCATCGACTGCTTCAACCGGGGCAAGGCGCCGGACTTTCCCCTGGACGCCACCGTGGTGGAGTTCCGGCAGCGCATTCGTCACCGCCGCCATCTGGTGCTGGTGTTCCTGGAAATCCTGCTCCAGACCTGTCTGGCGGACGGAGAACTGAAACCGGAGGAAGAACGGATTCTGATCCGGGTGGCCAACGGGCTTGGGGTGCCGCCGGACCAGTTTCGTCAGATCCTCAACATGCTGTTGGCCCAGGCCCGCTTCGCCGGAGCCGGCGGCGGCGCTGGTGGTGCCGGGAGCGGCCAGCCCGGCGCCAGCCGCCCCTCCATCAATGAGGCCTACGGCGTGCTGGGGGTGGAACCTTCCGCCTCCAATCAGGAAATCAAACGGGCCTACCGCAAGCTGATGAGCCAGCATCACCCGGATAAGCTGGCGGCCCGCGGCGTGCCGGAGGAAATGATCCGCATGGCCACGGAAAAAACCGCGGAAATCAGCAAAGCCTATGAAATGATCAAGACCGCGCGGGGCTTCTAGGGCCTGTTCACACTATTTTCATCGCGCCTGCTGGATCCCCTTTTTGCCTCCAGCGAGGCGGAGGGCGCGCGGTTTGGTCATTCCAAATGAACGACGAGTAACGCAGTGTGGTGGCGTTTTAGCCGCAACAGGCGCGGTGGACATAGTGTGAACAGGCCCTAGACCCCTCGACAGTACCCGGGCCCTGGGTTAGCGTTGGAGAGACCTGCCCGTCCTTGCGACCGCCCGTTGATGAGGGATCGACATGCTTGGCGAGATACACAGCATTCACCACGAATTTCCCGAACACCACGCCCGGATCGACGAGCTGGCCCGCAGCGATCCGGGGTTCCGCTCCCAAATTCAGGAACACGATAAACTCGATAAGCGGATCCGTGGCCTGGAGCTGCGCGAAAGTCCCATCGGCGACGAAGAAATGGAAGCGCTGAAACGCCATCGACTGCACCTCAAGGACCAGATCCTGAAACGCCTGCTCAATGGCGCCTGATCCCGCGCTACGAAGTCGCTGTGGGATCTGGCCCGGTCCGTGAGAGCTTGTCCGGGCGGCGGGCCGCTGCAAGCGAATCCGTTGACCAAGAGCCCATTCGCTTGCAGGCCAGCTTCCCTCGGTGGCTTGGTAGCACAAACTGTGGGAGCTAGGTTGCTGGCGAACATGGCGAGCAGCTCTGTGCCCGGGCCTCTTGTAATTTAGCCGCCGATCCTTGCCCATTCCTATGCCAGGCGCCCGCCGTACCTGGCTTTCCTTTGACTTTTACCGTCAACTGCCCCATCTCTTTGCCCATCGTTTGTTCGTTCGGGAGTTTATATGACGGCCTATTCCGTTCTGGATCTCTGTCCCATCCTGCGTGGCGGGGATCCCACCCAATCGTTTCGCCATTCCCTGGATCTGGCCCGCCACGCCGAGCAGTGGGGCTACACCCGCTATTGGGTGGCGGAGCATCACAACATGCCCGGCGTGGCCAGCTCCGCCACCGCCGTGGTGATCGCCCACATCGCCGTTGGCACTCAACGCATCCGGGTCGGTTCCGGCGGTATCATGTTGCCCAACCACGCGCCGCTGGTGGTGGCGGAGCAGTTCGGCACCCTCGCGTCCCTGCACCCCGGCCGCATCGACCTGGGACTGGGGCGGGCACCGGGCACCGACATGGAAACCGCCCGCGCCTTGCGTCGCGACCTGCAATCCAGCGCCATGGAATTCCCCCAGGACGTGCAGGAACTGATGGCCTATCTGGATGACCCGGACCCGGAACAGCGGGTCAAGGCGATCCCGGGCGTGGGCACCAAGGTACCGGTGTGGCTGCTGGGTTCCAGTTTGTTCAGCGCGCAATTGGCGGCCCGGCTCGGCCTGCCATTCGCGTTCGCCTCCCACTTCGCGCCGGAAGCGCTGCACGATGCTCTGGCGATCTACCGCGACCGCTTCGAGCCGTCACGCTACCTGGACAAGCCCTACGCCGCGGCGGGTATCGGCGTCTACGGCGCGGACGACAACCGTGAAGCTCAGCGGCTGTTTACCTCGGTGCAGCAGCAGTTCACCAACCTGCGCCGCGGCCGCCCGGGGCCGCTGCCGCCGCCGCTGGAAAACATGGATGAATTCTGGTCGCCGCTGGAACGGGCCGGCGTGGAGCAGGCGCTGCGTTGTTCCATGGTCGGCGATAAAACCACGGTCACCGAAGGGCTGCGGGAGTTTCTCGACAAAACCCAAGTGGATGAAGTCATCATTACCTCCGGCATATTCGACCACGACGCTCGTTTGCGTTCTTACAAAATGGCGTCGGAGATATTAAGCGAATTGCCATGATGGCGGGTTGATATCGCCGATTCGAAGGATAACCGCCATGGACGGCCTGTTACAAAAAATCGTCGGGAACCATTTTTGACGTTGCCTTGGCAACGGCCCGCAAGGTAAACCGCCATGGACGGCGGTTACAAACAAATCGTCAGGAACGATTTTTGACGTTACTTTAGTAACGGCCCGTAGGGTAACCGCCATGGACGGTGGTTACAAAAAAGGGGACAGAAACCCTGGACAAAATCAATCGGTCGTTTCAAAGTGAATGACTGCACCGGCGGGTTAAAATCCGCCGGCCTCGGAAAAAAATAACAGCGAAAAAGGGGACGACCATGCCACGGAGCGGGCGGTTGATTCTTCCAGGGTATCCACATCACGTCATGCAGCAGGGATTCCGTGGGCAAACGGTATTCCACACCGATGGGGATTTCCGCAAATACCTGCGCGACATGCGCGAACTGAGAGAGGAACTGGGCGTGCGTATCTACGCCTGGTGTCTGCTCAGCAACCAGGTGCATCTGTTGCTCGACCCGGGGTCTGATCCGGAGGCTCTGCCGGAATTCATGAAGGCACTCTCCCTGCGCACCACACGCCACCGCAATCGGCGTCGTCAGCAAAACGGCAGCCTGTGGGAAGGGCGTTACCGCTCCTCTCCGGTACAAACCGGCTACTGGTTTCTTGCCGCCGTACGCGGCATCGAACTGCAAGCGGTGATGCTCGGTGAAGCGGTCCACGTGGGCAGCTACCGCTGGTCCAGCTACCGGGAACGCATGGGCAGGGCGGAACCTTATTGCCTCGATCCCCACGCTGATTACCTGGCGCTTGGCCGTACCGATGAAGAACGGCGGGAAAGCTACCGCCTGCTGATGCGGCAAGGTCAGAGCGAGCAGGAGTGGCGCCATATCGAACTGGCGCTGCGCCGCAGCCAGCCCATCGGTGATGATATGTTCACCCAATCCGCCATCAGCAAGGCATCCAAGACGGTTACATCACGTAACCGGACCCGCCCTCGAAGCCGGAAATCCTGAGCTTTTCAGCGCTTCCCCCGCTCGATGAGCGGGGGCACGTCTTTTCCATCCTCCGTTCGTAAAATGCCAACGCTTCGCGCACGCTTTTTGGGGCTCGTGTTTCGGAACCTTGTTTCAGATTTTCATAAAAAACAGCAAGTTAAAGAGATTTTGGTGTTTCGGGAATAAGTAAACCTTTACGGCATAAATGTATCTTTTTTGCCCGGACCTTGGCCCTTTTGGTCCTTCCAGGGAAGCAAAAGGGGGACAGGTAACTGAGGCTAAGTGCTTGATTTAAGAGCGCCTTTAAAATGTAACTGAACGATAAATGGCGAATTTTGAAAGATCAACTTAAGACACAACTGTGCACCGTTGTAACCTCATAGTCAGTCGGTACGGGGGACAACACAACGACCAGTACCGGCCACGGCAAGCCAAGGAAGCAGTAACGACTTGCCACCAACCCAAAATATGGAATTAAGAGGAATTGATCATGAAGAATATGAAGAAAGCTTTGATCATGGCGATCGGCGGTGCGGCTCTGATGGGGGCTGCCAGTGCTCAAGCGGCCAGCATCTCCCAAGTTGGCTCCAACCCCTTCACCTTTGTAGGTTCTACGGTTCTTAATCAAACTGGCTTGCCGTCAATTACGTGTACCCTGAGCCTGACTGGTAATGTAACTTCTGGTGGTGGGGCCGTGACTGTTGACGTGACTAGTGGTTCCGTCAGCGGTGGCTTCGGCTGTAGCGCAGTGGAGCTTGAATTCCCGTGGACTGCTACTACGACTACCGCTGCTGCAGCGGGTGAAGATACTGCGGTCACCTTCGACGGGGTAATTGTTTATACTACTTTGTTTGGCAAGCAGTACTGTGGTAGCTCCAGCGGTAATTCCGTGGATGCAGTATTCAACAATGGTAGTGTGGCATTGAACGCTGCGGCTTCTCAGTTCTCCTTTAATACCAACGTCGGCTCTAACTGCACCGTAAACGGTACTCTGACGGGTCAGAACTTCCCGACCCAGGACGTAGACCTGCTGCCGTAAAGCTAATGAAGAGAACTTCTCTCTTCTAATGGTTTTGTGATGGCGCCATGGTAAATTAGGTGTTGTTACGGATCCCAGTAAAAACCCCGGCCACACTTGGTCGGGGTTTTCTGTTTCTGGTGTATATGTAATGCTCTATGGTTGCTTGATACTTGCCAGCCGTTTCTCAATGAAAGCGACTCTATATAGGGAATTTCACAGGAAGGTGAACCGCCCTGGGTTTTGAGGAGGCTGTTTGGTTTAAGTCAGGCTACGATAGCGCCCTGACTGTCGAGTTGCCTGTAGTAGTTTGCCTCAGCTTCCGCCGGCGGGATATATCCCAGTGGCCCCATCAGTCGCTGATGGTTGAACCAGGACACCCACTCCAGCGTGGCCAGCTCCACGGATTCCATGGACTTCCAGGGGCCACACCGATGGATCACTTCCGCTTTGAACAAACCGTTGATGGTCTCGGCCAGGGCGTTATCGTAGCTGCCGCCCTTGCTGCCTACCGACGGATCAATGCCGGCTTCGCCCAGGCGTTCGGTGTAGCGCACGGAAACGTACTGCGAGCCTCTGTCGGAGTGGTGAATCAAGTTCTCCGAATCGCCCGGCTGACGGGCGTAAAGGGCTTGCTCCAGGGCGTCGAGCACGAAGTCGGTGGTCATGGTGCGGCTGACGCGCCAGCCCACGATACACCGGGCGAACACGTCGATAACAAAGGCCACATACAACCAGCCTTGCCAGGTCGAGACATAGGTGCAGTCCGAGACCCAGAGCTAATTGGGGCGATCCGCGGTGAACTGGCGGTTGACCCGATCCAGCGGACACGGCACCGACCGATCCGCAACGGTGGTGCGCACCGTCTTGCCTCGGCGTGCGCCGCGCAGGCCCAGGCGACGCATGAGCCGTTCCACCGTACAGCGCGCCACGGGAATGGCTTCCCGGTTCATCTGCTTCCAGACCTTATCGGCGCCATACACCCTCAGGTTGGCATTCCAGATTCGTTCGATCTCCGGAATCAACCGTTCATCGCGCTTGGCCCGGTCGCTACGCCGTTCCGGATGGCGCTGCCGGACCGCATGGCGCCAGTAGGCCGATGGGGCAACCCGCAGCACTCTGCAGATCGGCTCGACCCCATAGGTATCCCGGTGCTGATCGATGTAGGCGTTCAGGACTTCAGTTTGCGGTCGAGCTCCGCTTGGGCGAAAAAAGCGCTGGCCGTTCGAAGGATGTCATTGGTGCGCCGTAATTCCTTGTTCTCGCGCTCCAACTCCTTGAGGCGCTGGGCCTCGGCCGTGGTCGTACCCGGCCGGTCTCCGGCATCAATCTCGGCACGCTTGACCCATTCCAGCAAGGTCTGCGGTACGCAACCAATCTTCGGCGCGATGGACTCCACAGCCGCCCACAGGGATGGGTACTCACCACGGTGTTCCTGCACCAGGCGAACCGCACGCACTCGAACTTCAGGGGAAAACTTATTGGATTTGGTCATGGCTCCATTCTCTCAGATGCTAGAGCCTCCTCAAAACCCAGGGCGGTTCAGAGTGATGTGGTTCCGTGAGAGACGACTTCGTTAACTGAGAAATTTGCGAGGCGTATTGGTGATTAAATACAGAGATTTTTCAGATTAAAAGGAGGCCGTTAAAAGCACTATGATTCAATAGGTAGTAAAATATGAAAGGAAGCCCCGCAGGAACGCGGGGCTCAACGAAGGTTTATTTGATTGGAGCGGATATATACTGAAGGCGGCTGCCGTACGCTGGGATTCTTAGAGGAAGGCTGCCGGCGCTTACGCCATCGTGCTGATGCATCACGATATCGATATCGACATCGTTCGTGTTAAACTGAGAAATCATCATTCTCCCATCATCAAGGAACTGGATTTCCCCTGAAAGGTCCATTGTGGCGGGGTAGCTCATAAAGCTATGGGTTGGGTCCAGGTAAGGAAGATTGTGGCCCAGTTCGATACCGTCCATATAGAGATCCACCGAGGTGGTTAATATTGGGGTACCGTTGCCTTCGTCCTTGATCCAGCCTTCAATTGGTTGAGAGCGGACTCCTGACTGACCTTTTGAATAGCGCATTCTTAGCATTTGTGCGCCGCTTTTGCTGGAGCCAAAGATTGGTCCACCGGTGAGATGGAAACGAACCGGAATAGAGGTTGACATGAACTGGCTGGGCCAGATCAGGACCTTGATGCCGCGGCCTTCCACGTACTCTCCAGTGACCTCAGCGGTAAGGGCGCCGGTAAGATAGGTGAACTTCTGTTTGGGGCATTCATAGGGAATACCATATACCGCGAAGGGAACTGCGGGGTCCCATGCAATGGCCTCTTTATAGCCACACCCAACACTGGCTCCGTTTACGACAGGGGCTGGAGGTACCTTTGTAGAATCCGGTTCAACGCCCCTTGTATCCAAGGAAAATACCTTGGCGCTGTTGGGGGGAGGTAAAACGCCATTCGGGTCGAGCAGGGGATCCGCGTTGGGATCCAAGGGTTGATCGTCAGCCCCTTTTTCTTCGGCGTAGTATTGGTAGAGGTCAGTAGCAGGGCTTGTATAGAATGCTCCTGAGCCGTCAGTGATTTGTTCGTTTTTTTCGTGCACGAAGTTTGCGTTGACATCATAGGATGGCGAATTCGCCAGGATCTGAAGCACGTTGCTATTCGTCGTATCGCCCTTAAAGTATAGAACGATGTCCGGACCACCTGCGTCATAGGGCTTTCGCTCGGTGAGGAAATTCCATTCTCTTTCTGAGCTATCAGGAAGAGGGGTTCCAGGAGGGCCGGCGGCATAGACGGGTTCGAAATCGATGTCGGCAAAGTAATCCGTTTGTATCGGGTAGCCGTCGAGATCGCAAATTGCCTGGCTGCCATCGCATGTCGCGGTGTTGGAATAGCTGTCGCCATTGGACTTAAGGGTATAACTATATAACTTGCCTTCTACCCAGGGTGTCGCCGGCGTGAACTTCAAAACTTTGCCGCTGAGAGAATAGGCCCCCTCCACAGGTGTGGAATTGCCATTCTCATCAAATTCGCTGACAAGGAAGCTGCTGCCGAGTTTGATGCTCATCGGGTCAATTTCTCTTGAAAACTGAACGACGATTGGTTTGTTTGCGGAGAGCTTCGGGACTGGCAGCAGGTCGTCTGCTTCTTTCTGGTCATATTGTGAGCCTTGATCCCACCCTGGGAATGCGCCTTCGCAACGGCCTTGTATGTCGTTGTCCAAGTCCCGGGTCGTTTCATCAATGGCACACGGAAAGCCGGGATACGTCGACAGGACGATTGGTGAGCGGTGCTCTACCGGGATAGGGCCGGTTGTAGGAGGGGGGGCTCCATTTTCTCCGGAGATGGCTTCTCTTTCCGTGACAACCAGAGGGAGGGTAATATCGTTTATTTGCGAGGGCTGTAGCGGATTGCCCGCAAGATCGGTGATTCCTGTGGGAATTGTAAGGCTATAGACATAGTCCTGCTCGGGTCTAGGATTCTTCAGGTTATTTTTGGGTTTAATGACGATAGAGGTCCCATCAGCGTAGTAGCTGATTTCTTGTTCTATGCCATTCTCATAGAATACAAATCTCTCCCCACCGATATTCTGAAGATCCAGTTTTTCGCTGAAGTTCAGAATGATAGGATCGCCAGGCATATAGAGCTGGGATTTATCATGAACGACGCCATTTTCATCGGTGTACTCACCCAACGTCCAGCTCTGCAGAACCGGCGGCTGGTTATCTTCCATCTCAGCCACCGCATCCACCGGCGGATTTTGCTGGTCTTTGTAAGACTGCAGCTGGAAGCTGAGCAAGCCGTAGCCGTATTCCTGGCCAAGCACATTCGGTTCCACCACGCTGACGGCGTCGATGTTGAGCACGCCTTCGGTGGTGTCCACGGCGGCGGTGCCGATCAGTTCGATGTGCAGAATGTCCTGGGTGAAGGCGCCGTTGGTGCGCGGGTCTTCGGTGGCGATGGCCACGTCCATGAACAGGTGCACGATGCGCAGGGCGTCGCTGCGGTTGCTGTTATAGGGGTTGGGCACTAGGTACCCGGTGGCGTCGCTGAGCATGCGCATTTCCACCTGGCCGGAGGAGAAGCCCGCCGGTACGTGGCCGCCGATCAGTACATCGATGCTGCTGCCGTCGAGCACGGTATTGCGCGGCAGACGGATCGGGGTGACATCCGGGTACTGGGTGACGTCCGCCAGTTCCGCCATGACCGCGTTGTTGCTGGCCTGGGTGATGTTGGCGTCTTCGCCCAGCAGTACGCCGTTCACCGGCACCTCGTTAATCGGCTTGCCGGTCAGCGGTGACAGGTTGGTGCGGTTGGCGGAGTCGGTGATGCGTTGCACCAGCACCGCCGGTTCACCGCGCGGAGAGGAGTCCTTCGGCGTAAAGGCGATTTCGTCGCCGCCGAAGGTCTCGCCATAGACGCTGGTGATGCCGTCGCCCAGGCGCAGGGTGTAGGTTTCTCCCGGCGTCAGGTAGGAGAAATACTTGTCTTCGGGATCGTCGGATTGCGGGTTCGGGTCCACGGTCATGTAGCGGTCGTTGACCACCAGCACCGCGTCCACCAGATTACCCTGGCTGTCGTACAGGCCCACGTTGTCCGCCGGCGCGGTGCTGCTGGCCGGTGCGTTGCCGTAGTGCACGGTGGCAGGGTCGATGGGCTGGCTGAACTGGAAGCGGAAGGTGGAGAAGTCCATCACCGGTTCGCTGCTACCGCCGTCGGGGATGCGCCGCTCGATGACGAAGTCGTCGCTGCTGACCACCAGGGAACGCGGGCCCTCATGCATCGGCCGGGTGGTGAAGCCCAGCACCTGATTGGCGGCGGTGCCTTTTTCCAGTTTCAGGTTCTTGATCACCACGGTGTAGTCGGTGAGCGGTTTGAGTTTGTCGTCCGGGGTCAGTACCAGGCCGCGGGGTTCGCCGTCCACGGTGGAGAACGTCGCGGCCAGGGTTGGGCCGCTGGCGTCGCCTTCGTGCAGGGTAATGGCTGCCTCGGCGGCGTCCACGGTGACGGCGCTGGAGAAACGCAGTACCACCGGGGCCGGCGTCGGCACTTCGGTCTGGCCGTTGTCGGGGTAGGCGTAGAGCAGGCTCTGACGTTTGCTTTCACCGGCGTCGGGGCCCGGCATGTCGCTGCCGCCACCACCGCCACAGGCGCTGAGAATCAATGCGGAGGAGATCAGCAGGGCCCCCCGCTTCAGGGTCAACGTAATCATGACTACTCCTTAGAACTGCATGCTGATGGAGGCGGCGAAGACGTTGACGTCGCCGTCGGTCTTGACCAGGTCGTCGTTACCGGTCTGATCGGAGTACAGGTGGAAGCTGCGCTCGCCGATATCGTGATACTGGTAGGCCAGATCGAAGCGCACCGGGTGCTTGAAGCCGTAGACACGATCGGCGGTGGCGTGGAAGCCGATGCCATAGATGGTGCGGCGCGCATCCAGGTAGTTGATCTCCTTATTGACGCCGGTTTCCAGCGGCGACTCCTGATAGGCGATACCGCCGGAGAAGCCGATACCGGGCTCAAACTCGTATTCGACGCCGACACGGGGGATAAAGGTGTCCCGGAACTGAAGGTCGCCGACATCCTTGATGTCATCGTGGCCCGAGGTCAGTTTCTCCTCCAGCTTGGACCACTCCTGGAATTCCAGGGCCACGCCGGTGCGCCACTTGCCTTTTTTCACCTGGGTGCCGAACACATAGGTGTTGGGCTGGTAGGAGTCGATGGTGCTCAGGTTGATGAACAGGCCGGGTTCCGGAATGGTTTCCGGGATGACCATGTTGGCGTCAACGCTGACACGGGCATAGGAGTAGCCACGGAAGGCAAAGGCGGTTTCCACGCCGTTGTACCAGCACTCGGCGTCGGGGCAGAAAGTCTCCTTCCAGTCCAGGCTCATGCTGAGGATGGGCCGCAGTACCGGCTTGGCGGTGACGTCCAGTTGTTCGTACTGGGTGTCGCCAGCCAGGTTGCTCCAGGCATAGAGCTTGGCGTCGGAGTGCAGGGTGATGCGGGTGCCGAAGCCGATGGCGAGGCCGCGCCAGATGTTGGTGCCGACGCCCAGGGACAGAAACAGCGGCTCGCGGCCGTGGCTGAAGTATTGCCCATAGGGGGCGGTGCTGGAGTTGAACGCCATCAATTCCTGGGAGTACTTCTCGGAGCCGATCAGCAGACCAAGCACGATGGGTTGGCCCAGTTCGGTGATGTCGGACAGATCGGTGCGCAGGCCGAGCAGGATCTGCTGGGCGGGATCGTCCTGGACCTTGTAGGTACCGTGGTTCTGGCTGTCCGCCTTGAGATTGGGGTCGGCGTGGAGCAGGCCGGCGGTCATTTCACCGCGGGTGTCGCGGGCCAGATAAGCGGGATTGTAGAAGGCGGTGGAGACCTGGGTGTTGAACATGGAGAGGGCCTGGACGGTGGCGACATCGCTGGGCATGACGCCGTAGGTGGTGGCCAGGTTACCCATGTTCGCGGAAGCTATCGCGGGGGCAAGCAACAGTGCGCCGGCGCGAAGTCCGTTTCTCAGGCGGGAGCGTGATGACATTGGTGACAATCCTCCAATTTCTTATGTGATCTTCTTGGCGTTTTTTTTATGTAGTGCCGCCCTCGGATTCGGGAGAGTAAAGGGGTGGAGCGGCGTACAAGGGGTAGGGTAGGACAGAAGTCACTGTGTCCAGAATTTGTCATTGAAAAGAGACTCTTCAAGACACTTGAAGGAATATAAAAAATCAATAAAAACAAATGGTTATGATTTTTATGTAAGTGTGTTGTAACGCTCTTTTGGCGCTAAGGTCCAAGGAAAAAAGAAACAAAAATAGCCCAAAAGTTTACTTTGCTCGAACCAATATGGGGACACAAAACGTATACCCTGACCAGCGCTGTACTCTGAAAAAGGGGACACGAAGCATAAGGAGAAGGAATTAGCGCTGGAATGCCCGTAAAGTAAGGGGTCGGCCATTGTTCCTGCCCGCCATGCACCATTGATTTTTAAGTAAACATGTGTTCACAACCGTGATGACGGCGATTTTTGTCTCGGCTGCCAACCGGGGCTGGAACGAACTGCTAAGCGTCTGTAGGAGCCAGCCCTGCTGGCGAATCGGCCTTGGCATGGTGATATTCGCTTGCAGGGTAAGCTCCTACAGAGACTTCGTGGGGTGGGGCTCTGAAAGGAGAGGTGGAAAAAATACGATAAAGCCCGTTTCCCGAAGCCCGGATCGGATCTCGGGCTTCAGGCATTGTTTGTCCCCGAGACGGGTCAGTGCTGACTGCCGGTGCCGCGAAGCCAGCTCAGGATCGATTCCCGTGTCAGGTAATGAGGTTTTGCGCGTG
This sequence comes from Alloalcanivorax xenomutans, assembly GCF_900217905.1. Taxonomy (GTDB): domain Bacteria; phylum Pseudomonadota; class Gammaproteobacteria; order Pseudomonadales; family Alcanivoracaceae; genus Alloalcanivorax; species Alloalcanivorax xenomutans. The sequence goes on along the minus strand of NZ_OBMO01000023.1, from coordinate 18,482 downwards.
GCCGTTGGTCTTGGGCCGTTCGGGCTTTAAACGACCCAGTTTGACGTTTTTTGACGCGCGCACCTCACCGTTGGAAAAGGTATAGACGTCTCCGGTTTCGGAGAGAAACACGGTCCAGTAGAGCTCGTGTTCCGGCCCATAGTCGATCAGTACGTGGGCCAGTCCCTCGCCCCTGGGGGTATTCAGGGGAATCGCCGGATTCAACTGAATCATCATCATGGCCAGAACCTCCATGGTTAATGCCAACACCCCGATTGTGGCGTGAGGCGAAGCGGAAACACCATAAAAGGACTGTAAAAGTAGATGAACGGTTACCTGTTTTACCGTATTTGACCGCTTTTCAGCGTTTTTCGATGCAACCTTTGCGTGGATTGCCGATCACAGGAGATCCCGCCCTGACCATCACGCAAATTCGCAAAAGTGGTTTGGAGCGAAAGTTCGAGAACGGGTAGTTTAAAGGGCGTGTCCAATGGCACGACCGCATAGTGAATGGAGGCTGAAGAATGAATTCAAGGATTAATGCCCTGCTGGGCGGCGTGCTGCTCACCGTTGCCTTGCCGGCCCTGGCTGCCGAGTCGGAGCCGCTTCCGCTGGAGAAGGTGGCGCCTTATCCGCAAGCGGAGGAAGGTTACCAGCGCTGGGTGATCCGCCTGCCCGAAACGGAGAATCCGGCACGCATGCAAGTGGAGCTGATGCCCGGCAAAATTCAGTCGGTGGACTGCAACCACACATGGTTCCACGGCAAGCTGGAACAACGGACTCTGGATGGCTGGGGCTATTCCTATTGGCGGCTGAGCGATGTCAGCGGGCCGGCGTCCACGCTGATGGGCTGTGGCGACGATACGCGCCGTGACGCCTTTGTAGGCGTCAACGGTGACGGCTTCGTGCTACCCTACAACAGCCGTCTGCCGGTGGTGGTGTACCTGCCGGAAGGGTTCGAGCTGCGTTACCGCCTGTGGCGCGCGGATGAGGAGCAGCTGGAGGCGGAGCAGGAGTAGGCGCGTACACGGCCGTGGGATGCGCGCCCACGTCGTTCGCCGCCAGGGCGGCTCCCACAGCGGCTTGGTAGTATGATCCGGAGCCAGCCCAGACGCGTTGTGGGAGCTGCCCTGGCGGCGAACTCAGTACCCTGGGAACCGATTCACAATTTCGGCGCCAAGCCACGACAACAACCGCTTGACTGGTGTTCAATGTCAGGCACGATGGAAGAAAAAAGTGCTCAGGAGGAGCCATGCCCCGGACCCAGCGTCCCGTTATAAACGGATATTTCAATTACTTCGAGCAATGCGGAGACGCCATGCGCAGCGTGTTCCGCGATAACCTCGATTGCCGCCGCTATCTCGCCAACCTGTACGAACTCAAATTGCGTTTTGAAGTGCCGATTTATGCCTGGTGCCTGTTGCCCGTGAGCGCCAGCATTCTCACCGGCCCGTTTCGCAGTAGCGACGACGCCACCGAATTCATGCAGTCACTAAGCTTGTTTCAGGTGGAGCCGCGCCGTATGCCGGCTCCGAGCACCGCCAGCCGTCGTTGGGAACAGCGCTTTCAGCTGTGTCAGGTGGCCCCGGGGTACTGGCCGCTGGCGTGCATGCGCTACATGGAGTTCCTGCCGGTACGGGCCGGTGAATGTGATATGCCCTGGAATTACTCCTGGAGCAGTTTCCGGGCGCGCATGGGCATCGAACCCAGTGCCTTGCTGGATCCCTACCTGGGCTACCTGCGCATGGGCAACGACGAAGAAGATCGCCGCGAATGCTACCGGCTGTTCATGGGGCGCGGTGTGCCGGATGGCGAGGCCGCGACCATACGTGAAGCCCTGCTCAGAGCATCGCCGTTAAAAGGATAACGACAAAGAGTAACGACGATTTCTGCCTTCCAAGCCAACATTGGCTCTCTTGCGGCATCCAAGGGTGCCGTTTTTTTTGTGCATAAAACTTGTCCGTCAGGTTTTAACGGCCTCTTCAAAGAGCGTTGCTCATATTATTTTCAATAGTGTCTTCCGCTATGTCGGGGGTGCATTTTTATACGGAAAAACAAGGTCCGTCGCCTTTTTTCAGGTAGGCTGTCGCGGCAAAACAAAAGGGGACAGATAAAATCCGTACCATGGTGCCGATTTCGGGTTGGTATTTTTAGGGTGAAGTGTAAAATTATCGAAACATAATTAAAGACTGTGCAGAGAGCATGGCTATGCCACGGAAGAGGCGTTTTATTCTTCCAGACTTCCCCTGTCATATCATGCAGCGAGCCCGAACCGGTGAGCGGATATTCCGGGAGGTGGAAGAATTTCATAAATACTTGCTGGATGTTCAGGATCTGCGCACCAAACTGGGTGTGAGGATTTATGCATGGTGCCTGTTGAGCGATCAGGTCAATCTGCTGCTTGATCCCATGGGCGATCCCCAGCGCATTAGCGAATTCATGAAGTCGCTGTCGGTAAGAACGGTGCGCCGGCACAATCGCATCGCCAAGCGTAATGGCCGGCTTTGGGATGGGCGTTATCGCTCCAGTCCGGTGCAATGGGGCCCGTGGTCGTTGTCCAGCATGCGTTATATCGAAACTCTGCCCTTGAGTATGGCGGGGGTGGAGCATATTGATCATTACGACTGGTCCAGCCATGTCATCCGTATGGGATTCATGGCCGGTTATCCGCTGGATAATCATCCGGATTATCTGGCTCTGCACAGCGATGAAACAGAGAGGCAAAAGCTCTACCGCCGGCTTCTGACCCGGGAGATGGGGGACGCCGAATGGTGCCATATCCATAACGCTATTTACCGCAGCCAGCTTACCGGTGATGACCGCTTCATCGACCAGGTGGAAAAAGCCACCGGTGTCCGTATGGCCCGCCGGGGGCCCGGCCGCCCCAAGGGCTCGTTGTCTCGAACCCCCCGCCGCCGCAAGGCACGCCGCCGCCGCTGAACGGCCAGCTACAAGGCCAGCCCGATTCGCCAGCAGGCTGTGGTTCCCACAGCCTGCTGGCGAATACCCAACACCAGAAGTCCCATTCGCGTTGCAGGGCCACCATGGGAACCTCCTACAGGGAGCGACGGCGGAGATTGCGATAAAACACCACCTTGGATAAGGTTTATTCAATTGATTTATTGATTATTTGAGGTCCGTGCATGCCTGTGTCCCGCCAGGAACTGTTTGATGTGCTCTCCCAACTGGGCCGCGCTTTGGGTAATGGCCATCGGCTGGCGCTGCTGGAGCATCTGGCGCAGAAGGAAGCGCCGGTGGAGGAGTTGGCGGGGGCCAGCGGCCTGTCCATCGCCAATGCCTCGCAGCATCTCCAGCATCTGCGCCGAGCCGGGTTGGTCACCGCCCGCCGGGACGGCCGGCAAATGGTCTATCGGCTCACCGATGAGCGCATTCTGAGGCTGCTGACTCTGCTGCAAGAGGTGGCGGAAACCCATCTGGCTGAAATGGAACGCCTTATGGGGCGGCTGTTCGCCGACGATGATGCCGGCGAAGCCCTCGAGCCGATGACTCGCGCTGAATTACAGCGGGCCCTGGAGGAGGGGGCGGTGACCTTGCTGGACGTGCGCCCCAACGCGGAGTATCAGGCCGGACATCTGCCGGGCGCCCTGAACGCACCGGTGGCGGAGTTGGAGAGTATGCTGTCGGCGCTGCCGCGGGACCGGGAAATCGTTGCCTATTGCCGTGGGGTCTACTGCGCGTTCTCCCATGACGCCGCCCGTCTGCTGCGTGAACGGGGCTTCCAGGTGCGCCGTTATCAAGCGGGCATCCTGGAGTGGCGCGCCGCGGGATTACCGTTGGTGGATTAGGGACTAGGGCCTGTTCACACGGCGGGATGGAAATAGTGTGAACAGGCTCTGGCCGGGAGCCTGACATCTGTTAGACTCGAAGTCGGATCATGGAATGTCAAACGCCGTGAGGCGCGGACGAAACTGGCAAGAGGTAAACACCATGCTGGTGGAAACAATAAAAGAATCACAACAGCAATATCGACAAGCGGGCCTGTCCCAGGGCGTGGCACGGCAATGGCAACAGGGCGTCGAAAAGGGCGCCACCGATGTCGCCCGGTCCATCCTGCAACGTCAGCTGCAGCGCCGTTTCGGCCATGTCCCTCCCCACATCGAAGCGCAACTGAACGCGGCGCGCCTGGACGAACTGGACCAATGGATCGATCGCTTGTTCGATAGTCTGACCATCGGCGAAGTATTCCGCTGATCCGGCGTGATGATGTGCCGCCAGATGGCGGTGCTCAAGGGCTCTGGCTCATTTTTCCGAGGTGCTTTGCTGCCGCCAGGCCCAAAGCGCGGCGAGGGCGGGAATGCCGAAAAGAAACAGGTGCACCAGCAATTCTTCACCGAGAGCGTATCCGGCGCGCAGCCCCTGGCTCAGGTTGACGGCACTGACCAGCAGCCACACCACGATGAACCCCAGGGCCGCGCGGCCACGCCAGTGGGGACGGCTGAATAACTGCAACATCCCCAGCAACAGCAGCCCAGCGGCGATGAAAATAAGCGTACGCATGATGATTTCCCCAAATTAGCATCCCGAGGACGGCGGACTATGAAGCCGCTGTAGGAGCTTGCCTGAAAGGGAATACCCCAATCAGAGGCCACATTCGCCAGCAGGCTGGCTCCCACAGCGGCTAGCGCCGACGGACCATGCTCAGCGCGTGGTGTAGCCGCCGTTGGCGAAAATGGTTTGGCCGGTGATCCACCAGCCTTCGGTGGCGAGGAAGCGGACGATGGGTTCGATGTCCTCGATTTTTGTCAGGTCCCCGTTCATTGCCTGGGATTTATGAAACTCCACCCGTTCCGGGGTCTCCTGGGGATAGAAGAAGGGCGTGTCCATGGGGCCCGGGGCGATGGCGGTGACGGAGATGCCACGGGAACCGAACTCCTTGGCGGCGGCCCTGGTGAAGTGGTCCACCGGCGCTTTACCGCCGGCATAGGTGGAATAGCCGTCGGTGAAGGCCCCCAGCAAGGCGGTGACGATGGTGATGATCTTGCCGTTGTCGTTGAGGGTCCGGCCCGCTTCCTTGATAAAGAAATAAGCCGCTTTGGAATTGATGTCGAACATCGAGTCGTACTCGTCTTCCGACGTTTCCAGGATCGGCTTGCGCAATACTTTGCCCACCGTGTTTACGGCGATGTCCACGCCGCCGAAGTGGGATATGGCCTGATCGAACAAGGCGGTGACCTGATCCGGTTTGCTCAGGTCGCCCTGTACCGCCAGAGCCTCACCGCCGGCATTCTTGATCGCCTGTACCGTGGCTTCGGCGTCCGCCTTGGAGCCGTCGCTGTGATAGTGCACCACCACCTTGGCTCCGCCTTCCGCCATCTTGCGGCTGATCAGGCCACCCAGGTTCTTGGCGCCGGCGCCGATCACGGCCACTTTGTTTTGCAGAGTCTGCGCGGTCATATCCGTTATCTCCTTTACTGGATTTAGCTGCGTATGCGATGCGGCGAATCCTCGAATCAAAAGGGAGGGGAGGTCACCGTCCTTGTTGAGGTTAACCACCCGCCTTCCCGGGATCATGTCTCCTTTCTCGACAGCAGTGTTCGAACTGAACGAACAATGCGCCGCTATCCGGTACGTCATTCGTTTCCCTCCGCTGGGCCACGAATCCGCTGTAGGCGCTTGCCTGCAAGCGAACCGCTTCGGACCTGGCGGCCAATTCGCTTGCAGGCAAGCGCCTACAGCGGCTTCGTAGAAGTCTCTGAATTTATATCGCCATATTTGTTGCAACGCGGATTGCGCTTAACGCAATCGACCCGGAGAAATCGTGCCGCCTAGGATGAGCCTTCCAGAGGGAGAGCATGATTATGAACAATAGTGACACGGCACATTTTGTTATGACCGCCGTCCATGGCGGTCACCCTTCGGGCCGTCGCCATGCAACGTTAAAAATTGCTCCCGGCAGTTTTTTCGTGCGGCGCGACGATCCGCGTACCTTCCGCTGGCAATGGGGTAAGCAATTACCCCCTTTGCCAAAGGGCGAAATAGAGGTGGCGGCGGAGAAATTCGCGCTCACCGCCAACAACATCACCTACGCGCGTTTGGGAGACAGCGGCCGTTACTGGGACTTCTTCCCGCAGGCGGATGGTTGGGGTTCGGTGCCGGTGTGGGGCTACGGGCGTGTCATTGCCTCCCGGCATGAGGAGATCGCAGAGGGAGAGCGGATTTACGGCTACTTCCCAATGAGCAGCCACCTGCGCCTGGCACCGGAAAAAGTGACCGCCCGGCGGTTTTTGGACGGCGCTGGACATCGCCGCGAGCTGCCATCCACCTATAACGAATACACCCGCGTGACCGAGCCGGAAACGGATCGGGAAAACCCCCATTTGGTATTGCGGCCCTTGTTCAGTCTGTCGTTTTTTCTGGCTGACTGGCTACAGCAGCAGCGGGCTTTCGGTGCCGAACAGATCCTGATCTCCAGTGCCTCAAGCAAAACCGCCCTGGGATTGGGTTTCATGCTGACCGGAGCGGACCGCCCCGCCGGCGAGGTGATCGGGCTTACCGCGCCGGCCAATCGGTCCTTCGTGGAAAGCACCGGACTCTACGACACGGTGCTGTGTTATTCCGATCTGGATACGGTCCGGCGTCGGCCGTCGGTGTATGTGGACATCTCCGGCAACCAGAGCAGCAGGGCGGCGGTGCATCGCCATCTCGGTGATGCTCTTCGTCACAGTTGCCGGGTAGGCTTTACGCACTGGGACGCGGCTTCGACGAACCTGCGTGAACGGGAACCGGGGTTACCGGGCCCGCCGCCAACCTTGTTTTTCGCGCCGGACCATATTCTCGCCCGGCGGCGTGCCTGGGGAGCGGAACGTCTGGCCGAGACGGTGCGGGATCACTCCGCGCGCTTTTACCGGCACGCGGCACGATGGCTGGAAATCCAGTCGTCCCATGGGCCGGAAGCGGTGGAGCAGGTCTATCTTGAGGTACTGGAGGGCCGGGCACGCGTCGATCAGGCAAACGTGCTTTACTGGTGACCTCTGATCCGAGGAGATGCGAATGTGAACCGGCGCTCGCCACCCTGGGGGGCAATCGAAGCGTTTATCGTCGCCGCGCGCACCGGAGGGTTTCGCGACGCGGCGGAGAAGCTGGGGTTGAGCCCGTCGGCATTTTCACGCCGCATCCAGGCCCTGGAAGAACACATCGGCGTGCAATTGTTTGACCGCTCCGGGCCCTCTCCGCAACTCACCGCCGCCGGCCGCCGTTATCTTCTGCGCCTGGAGCCCGGCTATCAGGCCCTGCGCGCCGCCACCGAATGGATGGCCCCGGATCCCGCGCACCGTCCGTTGCGGGTGGGGATTTCCCAGTCTCTTGCCATCAGTTGGCTGTTGCCCCGCCTGCATCGCTTTCAGGCGCGTGAACCGGGCATCGAACTGATCCTGCAAACCCGTTCCGGTGACATTGATCTGCTGGGCGGTGCCGCGGATGTGGGGATTCTCTTCGGTGACGGGCAATGGCGCCATCTGGTCTCGGAGCCGTTGATGGCGGTCACCGCCGAGGTGGTCTGCGCCGAACGGCTGGCCTACGATCTGCCGCCGCCCGCGCGGATTGAGGATTTGCCTCGTCACCGCCTGCTTGAAGCGGTGTATCCCGCCAACCAGTGGCGCGACTGGTTCCACTGGGCGGGACAACCGTCCTGGTCCGGCCAGGAACGGCTTCGTTTCGACAGCTTGCAGGTTTTGTATGAAGCCGCCGCCCGTGGCCTCGGTGTCGCCCTTGGTGTTCGTCCCCTGGTGACCCCGTTTCTGGAAAGCGGGCGGCTCGCCGTGGCCTTTCCCGGCACCTGGGCGATTCCCGGCCATTATCACATCGCCACCGCGCCCGGGCGCCGGCATGACCGGGCCGTGCAAGTGTTCTGGCAGTGGCTGAAGGAGGAAGCAGGCGCGCCGGAGAACGCCTGACGCCGACAATCAACGGTGTAAATATGCCTTTGCGTTGCGCACTGCTATAGAGTGTCTACTGGTATTGCATGACATTCTTTCAAGAAGGTTAATAAAATGAATTCAGGCAAGAACAATAAGGCTTCCAATATAACGGTCCAACGTGCTGATTTCGGCCGTGTTTCCGTCCTGTTTGGTGAAAAAAGCGGTAAGTATCCCGATGGTAACCAGGTGCTTGTTCGTGGAACCGATACTCGCGCGGCGTTCGACACTCCGATTGTCTCGAACTATATCGGCGCGGAGTTCGACGCCACCGAGCTGGTGGTGATGGGGCATGTGCATGAAGACCATATGGCGGGGCTGCACCGTTTGCCCGAAGCCGAGGTTCATGTGCATGAGGCCGACTTGCCATCGGCGCGCAGCTGGGAGGGCCTGGTGGCCGCCTTCGGTATGACATCGGAGGAGCGTATCGAGCAGACACTGAAGAAGTTCCAACGGGACTTTTTCTACGCGCCCCGGCCCGATGCACAGGGGTACCAGGACGGCGCGTGCTGGGAACTTGGCGGTTCCACGGTTCGGGCCTTCCACATGCCCGGGCATACCGCGGGCCACTGTGTGCTACTGGTGGAACCCGAGGGTGTGGCCTTTATCGGTGATATCGATCTGACCGGGTTCGGCCCTTACTATGGGGACGCCTGTTCGAACCTGGGCGACTTCCGCCGCACCCTGGCGCGGCTGCCGGATATTCCCGCCAAAGTCTGGGTCACCTCGCATCATCGGGGCGTCTATACCGACCGGGAGCATTTCCTCAACGACCTGGCCGCCTTCGCCGCCAAGATCGATCAGCGCGAGCAGCGGCTGCTGGATCTGTTGAGCGAATCCCCAAGAACGTTGGGGCAGTTGGTGGAGCAGCGGCTTCTCTATCCTGCCGGGTTCAACGCCGCCTGGGTCACGGACGCCGAGACTCGCACCATTTCGCAGCACCTGGCCGAACTTACAGCCAATGGGCGGGTGATCATGGACGAACCGGGTATCTATCGGCTTGGGAACTGAGCGCCTTCGCGGCCTCTGAGAAACGTCATGACGGACTCGATCCGGCATCTCCTGCCACGAAGCCACGCACCCTGCGGAGGGCGATGCCCGGGGTGTTGTCCAAAGATTCCCCTATACCCATTTTAAGAAAGAGCTGACTTCGCTTTTATCCTTATGAGCGGAAGGGCGGTTTTGGGCCAGATCTTATTCCATTTCCTGTAATAAAAATAAAAAAAGCGCCGTGGATTGGCACTATCGCAAAAACGGGCTCGAAGCGAATTGCGGGAAATCGAAGTGAAGGGCGAAAGCCTTGAAAAGACGCAGAGCGGCCCCGGAAGTGATCGACGCTAGGATAATTATTTGTTATAAATCGAATTGTATAAAAATAATACAAGAACGCAATTTCCTGTCAGCGCCATACCGGCATGAGGAAGTCAGCGCAGCCACCTGAAAACACAATGATTTCCGATAGGGCCAAAGGCGACTATGGAGCAGGGGCATGTCAAGGAAGAAACGAACTCTGGTGGTGGGGGAAGCTCATCACGTCTTTGAGGAAAGTCATAACCGGGAACCGGTATTCGTCGAGGACCAGGATTACCAGGAGTACCTGCGTCTTCTGCAAGTGGCCAAGGCCCGCTTCCAGGTGCGGGTGCATGGTTGGTGCCTGTTGCCCGGTGCCGCCCATTTGCTGCTGCGCCCCATGCGCAGGGCGGATGACCTCAGCTGCTGCGTTCAGTATGTGCAGCGCCGCTACAGTCAGGACTTCAACCACCGCCATGGCCGGGATGGCGCGCTTTGGCATGGACGCTTCCGCAGCGCCTTGGTGGAGCCCGGGCAGTGGCTGTTGGCGGATCTGCGTTACATGGAGCTGTTGCCGGTGATGGAGGGACTGAGCAGGTCGGCGGGGCGTTACCGCTGGAGCAGTCATGGGGCTAGGATGCGTGGCGACCACCCTGGATTGATCGATTTCAACGAAGGTTTCCTGCATCTGGGACCGGACATCAACAGCCGCCGGGACGCCTTCAGGGAACTGTTGTCGATGGGCTGCGAGGAGCGCGAACGGGAGCGTATCGAAACCGCGGTGAAGCGCAATCAATACATCGGTAGCCGGGCCTACGCCGACAAGCTGGAAAAGCTCACCGGGGAGCGTCTTCACTTCCGTGGGCGTGGCCGGCCCAGGAAGAAATAACCGTGGTGGCCCCCTTCAATTCGGGCTTTGGATAAGAGCGTAAGTCGCTCTTTTTATTGATGTTTTTAATCGGTAAAAGGTTGTCTGTCCTGGCTGGATGAGCGATAGTGATCCGTGTCGATCGGAAGCCTTGTGTTTCCCATCGTGGATGAACTTGTTGGTTTTTGCTGTTGTTTATGCACGCTCAGCCAGGGCCTTCCCTGCCTCCATATTGGCCCCAAACCAATCGGCCTCTGGTTTGAGCGTTTTTTCCCCTTTGGAGTACGTCTTCGAGGCTCATGGAGCCGGTGTTCGACTAGCACCCACCCGAGATTTATTTCCCCTGTAGGAGCCTGCCTGCAGGCGAATTGTTTTATTCTCCCCAAGAAAACCTTCGCCAGCAAGGCTGGCTCCCACAGCGGCTTCGTAGCCCCTGTGGGAAGCCGCCTCGGCAGCGAATCGACGCGCCAGGCAAAATCGTCCGAATAGCGCTTCAAAGGAAATCGATCAGGCCGCGATGATACGGAAGCGGGCTGCTTTGGCGATAGGCCGCACCCGATTCTGTTCCCGTTTCAGGTCCACGATGCCGTAATGGGACAGCGTTTTCAGGGTACGGGACAAATTACTCACCCTTCGGCCCGTGGTTTCCGCCAAGGTGGAGATAGAGGCTGGTCGGGTTTCCATTATCACCTTGAGCAGTGCGCGATTGTCGTCACTCAGAACCTCGGCGAGGGAGCGCATGGAAGTAAACCAAATTCTGGGTTCCCCCCGAGCGGGCTTGTAGTCGCCCCTGGCGATGGCCAGGGCACGAGAGCGGATCTGTTCCTGGGGAAGAATGCCGATAACCATGGTCTTCATCATCGTTGTATCTCCACTAACATTCGATCCACATCGTCGAAAAAATCACTTAAAAGCTGCGCGGCATCCGTGAACTCATAAATCGTGCCTTTATCCTTGGCATGCTGATGTCTGTGGTCGTGAGCCAGAATACGTCCCGCATACTTGAAGCCTCGGGTAGGTCTCACGGCATGAGCGTTGTCATAGCCCAATATTCGTCTTCCATATGGCTCATGGAGTGTTAACGAGTAGCGAATGCCGTGCGGTACCTCAGGCGAAGGCTTTACGGCCCAGGCCTTGATTTTGATCCAGTACCCGCGCTCCTGGTCGAGAACCGATCCATCCAGATCAAGCAAAGTCGCCATGGCGGGATCATGTCGCATAGAGTATATCATCTGTTGATAAGATTGGGCATGCCGGAGCCCTCGTGGATTGGGGGGGGGCAGAGGAGCTGAGTAATATGAACTGTGTAGCGGGCGGTATCTGTCAGCCAGCACGGAAGTTGTTGTCAGCCGAAGCAGTGCGGATGTAGGAAAAGAGCTCCGCGTAAAAGAAACCTGGTTGCCGCGGTGTTCGCGCTTGAAAATGGGGCAACATCAAGAGACATGCTGCGCGTCATTGCGCGTTTGGTGGACTGGTTGAAGGATCCAGAGCAACAATACCTGGAGCAAGGTATTCTGGAATGGTTACGTCGCCGTGGGCCAAGCCTGGACTCCCAGGTGCCCTGGCAAGCGGTCCATAATTTAAGGGAGGCACACAGTATGCTTGAGGACAGAGTACGGGAATGGAAGGCTCAGTTTTGGCGTGAAGGCCTCGAGGCCGGCATGAAGAAAGGCCGAAAGCAAGGGCTGCAAAAAGGTCGTCAGGAAGGTCGTCAGGAAGGCTCCACCACCGAAGCCCGAAACATCCTGCTGCGCCAGCTACGGCGCCGCTTCGGTGAAGTGCCGACGGAGATCGAAATCAGGCTGAACAGCGCCAGCCGGGAACAGCTGGAAGATTGGATCGACCGCGTTTACGAAGTGGAGACAGTGGAAGCGGTTTTCGACTAGCACCACCCTGTATTCATACCCCTGTGGGAGCCTGCCTGCAGGCGAATTCTTTTCTCCTCTCCAAGAGAACCCTTCTCCAGCAAGGCTAGCTCCCACAGCGGCTTCGTAGTCCCCCCTGTGGGAAGCTGCCTCGGCAGCGAATCGGCACGCCAGGAAAGACCTGATTCGAATGACGCGAACCTTTCTTACACTCACTGTCTTTTTCCACTGACAGGTCTTTCCGTTTCGGCTGACAGACCGCGCCTGTTTCTCACTGTCATAGTGTTGTCCTGCCAGGGGAGGGGATATGACAGATCACGATACTAGCTACAAGTTTTTATTCGCACACGCAGAGATGGTGCGGGACCTATTGCTGGGGTTCATGGAGGGGAGCTGGGTGCGGGAGCTTGATTTTGTCTCTCTTGAGAAAGTCAGTGATGGCTATGTCAGCGACGACTTGCGTGCCCGGCATAACGACGCCTTATGGCGGGTACGCTGGAAGAGGGAGTGGCTGTACATCTATCTGATGCTGGAGTTTCAATCCAAGGAAGACCGTTACATGCCCGTCCGGATTCAGACATACCTTGGACTGTTGTATCAGGATCTGATTCGGCGAGGGGAACTGGAAGTGGATGGGCGCCTGCCCGCGGTTCTGCCCATTGTGTTGTACAACGGTCGACGGCGCTGGCGTGCCGCCACGGATCTTAATGATCTGATCCAGGAGTCACCGGAAGCATTGCACCCCTATCTGCCCAGGCAGCGTTTTTTCCTGGTTGACCAGGGGTTTTATGCAGACAAGGGTAATCTGAGAGAAAGAAACCTGGTTGCCGCGGTGTTCGCGCTTGAAAATGGGGCAACATCAAGAGACATGCTGCGCGTCATTGCGCGTTTGGTGGACTGGTTGAAGGATCCAGAGCAACAATACCTGCA
>NZ_OBMO01000023.1:0-5519 GCF_900217905.1 Alloalcanivorax xenomutans | reverse complement strand
GTGTTCGCGCTTGAAAATGGGGCAACATCAAGAGACATGCTGCGCGTCATTGCGCGTTTGGTGGACTGGTTGAAGGATCCAGAGCAACAATACCTGCAGCAAGGCGTTCTGGAATGGTTACGTCGGCGGGGGCCACGCCTGGACTCGCAGGTGCCCTGGCAGGAGATTCATACTTTAAGAGAGGCACATAGCATGTTGGAAGACAGAGTGAGGGTGTGGAAAGCCCAGTTTCGGCGTGAAGGGCTGGCGGAAGGCAGGCAGGAGGGAATTAAGCAGGGGCTCAAACAAGGCCTTTCACAAGGCCTCGAAAAGGGCCTCGAACAAGGCTCCACCACGGAAGCCCGAAACATCCTGCTGCGCCAATTACGGCGCCGCTTCGGTGAAGTGTCGGCGGAGATTGAAACCAGGCTGAACGGTGCTAGCCGAGAGCAGATGGAAGACTGGATCGATCGCGTTTATGAAGTAGAGACCATGGAGGCGGTGTTCGACTAGGACCACCCTGCATTCACACCCCCTGTGGGAGCCTGCCTGCAGGCGAATTCTTTATCCCTCCAACCAAAACCTTCGCCAGCAAGGCTGGCTCCCACAGCCGCTTCGTAGCCCTCTTATGGGAAGCTGCAATCCCATCGTTGATTTCTCTTCTCAACACGGAAAACCACCTTTGCCACCCGAAACGGTAGACGTTTCCTCAGAAGTGTTTCCTTTTCCCTCATTTTATTTCTGTCCCCATTTTATTTTCTTAGTTTTTCTCTCAAAAAAGACATCGTTCTTGCGAGAGCGACACCGTCTCTTATCCAAAAAAGGTTCCAGGTACATTTTCTGTAAGCCGCATGGTTACTGGGTTTGTGTTTTTTAAAAAAGAAAAAGTGCTTAAGGGGACAGGTAATCTATTGTTTTGATGTTGTGAATCTATTTATCTGGTCCGTGCCGAAGGGTGAACAACCCTCGGGGGCAGTCAACGGCATCCCGCCGTCGGCTGAAGGGGACAGGCCAGGGAGGCAGTCGACCTGTCCAGATAGGAAAAAACAAATGATACACGGCTAACCAAAAAAGGAGGACTTGGCCATGAGTACCAAAATCTTGAAAACGAGTATGCTGGCTTTGGCTGGCGCAGTGGCTTTGGCAGCAGCGGGTAGTGCGAGCGCTATGCCGCCCCCGTATGCAATGTGTACGTTTAAGGGGGAAACCGAGCTGACGGTGCCTGGACAGCCAACAACGAGCTGTTGGCTCACCCTGACTACAAAAGTGAACTGCGCGGGCGACATTGAAGTAGTTGCTGCAGGTCCTGTGGCAGGCCAAGCCAATTGTCCAGGGCTCTTTCTTGGTAACTTTCCGTGGACAGGAAGCACTCCCGCTTTAGGGACCATTGATACCGGTGCAGGCGGCTCCGTTGCGGCAAACACTGGCGGTGGGATGCTTACAATGATAGCTGGTGGGATCGTCTACAATGTCTCTGATTCCGGAGGCTTCAGCAATCAAGTCTGTGACGGTGTAGGTAATACAGTTCAGGTCCCCAATGCTGTTGAAGTTACCGGGCTCAATAACTTTGGTTTTGCACCTAATGGTAGCTCGTCTAATGCAACTTTTAACACAGTTGGGCCAGACCACCTAGTGAATCGAGGTTGTGTATTTTAATTGGAAGCCCTTTGGGTTTTCCCTAAAGGGGTTATAGGGCAGCCTTGAAGGCTGCCCTTTTTTATGGGGCGCCATAGAATGACGTTACCCTGGGCCTTCGTGTCATCAGCTTAAGATATCTTGGGGCCTCCCCTCTGTGGGCCTAGGAAGGAAACCGTTAGCCGGGATGGCCTGGATGAGCGAAAAAGTTTACTCATCGTCAAAAAGAATATAAAGAGGGCAAAGGTCGAAACAATGAACCCGATGAATCCCGAAGTAGAAGGTCTGTTCGCCAAGGGGAACATGCTCCCCCTGGAGAGAGCATGTTTAGTGCTCATTGATAAAGAAGTTCAGTACAAGAGGTGTCTATTTGATCGGCTCTGAAACGTATCGAAGAAAGGAACCTCTTTCGGGGACGAGGAAATCCACCTTGGTGATAGGCTGATTGGCCCGTTGGTGAATCGTGAGCGCATTTTCATTGTACTGTTCCACCACCATTCGACCATCAGAGAGAAATTGGATGCCTCCAGAAAGCTGCATTTGCACAGGGTAACTATAAAGGTTGTGGTTCATCTCGCTCATCCATCGCTTCCTTTCTACCAAATCTGTCACCAAATAGGGAGCATCCATATATAGACTTACAGAAGTATATAGAGCCGGGTTACCATCACTTCCGGCAAGAATGCTGCCTTGTATAAACTGCTGTCCTTGGGGATAGCGCATACGCATTACTTGGTATCCGCTGTCGACTATCTCTCCTCCTCCTCCGAGGACGCTTTTCGCGAAAACACGAAACGAGGACGTAACTATATGTCCCGGATAAATCAGAACCTTGATTTCACCGTTTTCTTCCACATTATCAGTTACCTCTGCAAAAAGTACGCCGTGGAGATATGTGAATTTATCTTGTGGGCATTCGGCGGGGATGGCGTAAGAGCAAGTTTTTCCGAAGAAGCCTTCACCATAGAGATCACAATCGGTTTGGTCTTCAAATAGGTGTTTTTCAGTCCATCCGCATCCAATATTTGCACCAGCAGTATTGGCGGATTGCCCTAGACCTTGAGACAGATAAATAGGGTCAATGTCAATGATCTGAGAAATTTTTCGATAGCCGTAGAACGATGAAAGTATCTTGGCGCTATTCGGTGGTGGCATCAAACCACCAGGATCTAGTGGTGTTGGATTTTCCGGGTTATGGACAGGGTCAACCAAGTCTAAAGTTGAGCTGTCGGGCTGCCACGTGATGTGATTCGTTTCGTCATGAGCGTACTGCCTGAATTCTACGTTGGGAGTTGCAAGGCCGGTTACTATTGTCTCCATGTTATCGCTGCTCTCGTTAATCAAGTTCAGGTTTCTATCTACTCCCTGAGGTAATCTAAGAAGCTGCAAGACATTTTTTGAAGGCGGTACTCCGACGAAGTATTGCACGAGATCCGGTCCTCCCCCTATCAGATCGGGAGCTTCTTCCTGCCAAATATAGTGATCTGTATAAACTGGGGGCTTACTACCGGGTAGTGTCCGTGTAGTATCATGTGTAGATACCTCACTTAACAGCTGGGTGTTTAGTGGTAGTCCATCCTGGTCGCAGATACTAGATCCCGATTGATTTGCATCGCACTGTGCTATAGAAGAAGTCATGTCGCCGTTGGATTTGATACGGTACGCATAAACTTTGCCTTCTTGCCAGGGCATATCTGGTGTGAATTCTAAGGTATCCTGGTTCAAGGTCACTGTCCCAGGAACTGATGCCGTCATGTTGTCTGGGCTCTGTGGGTCAACTTCATATACTGTAAAGTTGACGGCATTGCCGCTTATATCAAATAGGCTGCCGCGATCTATAGGCTTAGAAAATACTACGACAATTGGCCGATTGGCTGGCATATTTGGTACTGGGAGGACATCGTCAGCCGGTAAGGGAGATAGATTACCTAGGGAATCATTGGGATGTGGTTGCATGCCGCCGCGACAACGACCTGAGGTCATGGTTTGTCCGATGTTTGGAGTGAGATTACGTGTGACTGTATTTAAAGGGCATGGATAGCCTGGGTATACGCCCATCACGAAGGCCGACTTTTTTGGAACAGATTTATCCTCGCCTGTATCGTAGATACCAGCAGGAGGCGGGAAGCCTCTGTATTTCCATATTCGTGCTTCTTCCACCTGCATCCCCAACTCAAACCCCTCATCAAAACTCCCAACCCAAGGCTCCCCCCGCAAATCCATAATCCCCGGATCAAGACTCACCTGGTAGGACAGAGAAGGCCCGGTCTCGGTAGGGTGCTCCAGCGGGTCAACCGGTTTGATCACGATCGCCGCGCCGTCCACGGTGACCTTGCTGTCCACCTCGGTTTGTACACCGCCTTCATTCTTATAGAGGTGCACTTTGCCGGTTACGGATTGGCGGTCCAGCGGGCGGGTGAAGTTCAACACGATCGGGTCGGTGGGTTTGAACATGGCGGTCTTGTCCAACCCGGTCTGCCCATCTATTCCCAAGGTCCAGCTCTGAAACTCCAACGGCGTGGTGTCCGGCACCGGCGCGGGGGCGTTGAGCTGATCCTTATAGGACTCCAGTTGGAAGCTGAGCATGCCGTGGGCGAATTCCTGGCCGAGCACGTCCGGCTCCACCACGCTGACCGCGTCGATTTTCAGCACGCCTTCCCGCGGGTCCACTTCGCCCACGCCGATCAGTTCGATGTGCAGCATGTCCTGAGTGAAGCCGCCGTTGGCGCGGGCTTCATCGGTGGTGATGGCCACATCCATGAACAGCCGCACGATGCGTAGAGCGTCGGCACGGTTGTGGGTGTCGTACGGGTTGGGCACCAGGTAGCCGGTGGCGTCGCTGAGGAAGTGCATTTTCACTTCGCCGGATGCAAAGCCGGCGGGCACTTCGCCGCCGATCAGCACGTCCAGGCTGGTGCCGCTGAGGATGGTATCAGCGGGGATGCGCACCGGGGTGACATCCGTATAGACGGTGACGTCGCCCAGCTCCGCGCGCACGTCGCCGCTGGCCTGGGTGACGTTGTCCTGGCCGAGCAGGGTGGCGTTCACCGGCACTTCGTTCACCGGTTTGCCGGTGAGCGGGGAGGTGCGGGTGCGGTTTTCCGAGTCGGTGATGCGCTGTACCAGGATGGCCGGCTCGCCGCGCGGTGATGAGTCTTGCGGGGTGACGGTGAGTTCGTGGCCACCAAATGCATTGCCGAAGGTGCTGGCCAGGCCCTCGCCCAGGGTGAGGGTGTAGGTCTCTCCCGGAGTGAGGTGCTCGGGCGCGGGGTCCAGGGTCATGTAGGGCCCTTCGGTGAGCAGGCGGGCTTCCACCAGCTCGCCGCTGCCGTCCACCAGGGCCACGGTGTCCGCCGGCGTGGTCCCGTCGCCCGGGTTGAGGCCGTAGCGGGCGCTGGTGGGGTCGATGGGCTGAGTGAACTGGAAACGGAAAGTAGAAAAGTCCATCACCGGTTCTTCGACGTCACCGCTGGGGATGGCGCGGGTGAGGGTGAAGTCGTCGTCGGCCACCACCAGGGATTTCGGGCCACGTTGCAGCGCGCGAGTGGTGAAGTGGATATCCCGGTTCGGTGCCTTGCCCACGCTCAGTTGCACGCCGCGCAGGGTCACGGTGTAGTCGGTGAGCGGTTGCAGTTTTTCCGTGGGTGTCAGCAGAATGCTGCGGCCGTCGGCTTCCACTTTGCTGTAGGTGACGGGGACGATGTCCCCATCGGCGCCCCCAAGGCGCAGTTTGATATTGTTTTCGGCGGCGGCCAGCTCGATGTCGCTGGAGAACCGCAATACCACCGGAGCGGGGATCGCCACCTCGCTCTGCCCGTCATCGGGGTAGGCATAGAGGAGGCTTTGCCGCTGGGCGTCGTTGGCGTCGTTGCCAGGCATGTCGGAGCCGTCGCTGCCGCCACAGG